>CAWJVA010000020.1:0-67727 GCA_963846185.1 uncultured Acidobacteriaceae bacterium
TGCAACTCCGCGAGAACAGCACTGTTGTAGTCGCCCCGATAGAGCCATCCGATTTTAATGGTGGGCGGTGACGGGATCGAACCATCGACCTCCTGCTTGTAAGGCAGGCGCTCTAACCGGCTGAGCTAACCGCCCCTCGGTGGAAACTTCTCAATTTTACTATGCGCCACACTACATGCCGTTCCGGGCGCATCTGATCAGCGGTTACAAGATCTCTCGCCCAAATTCCACCGGCAGCTTGTTTACAATGTATTTGCCTTCTTCTCACAACTCCGTCCCTAAGCTGTCGCACGCTGGAACGGAGCGCAAAGTGTGAGAGCAGGTCAGCAGAGCGAGTTTGAGCGGACGATCCTCCCTCATCTCAAACCGGCGTATAATTTTGCGCGTTGGCTTACAAGGAACGAGCATGACGCCGAGGACGTTCTGCAGGAGGCATGTCTTCGTGCACTGAGCGCATTCCACACCTTCGTCCGCGGACGTGATGCTCGAATCTGGTTTCTGACGATTGTTCGTAACACTTGCTTCAGCTCGCTGCGGCGGAATCGGTCATTAGACCAGACCGTCTCTCTGAATGAGGAAGTCTTTTCTCCGGTCGAACCACGCCTTGACCCCGAAGCGGAATTACTAAAGCAGGCTGATTCCGCAATCGTACGCCAGTCGCTCGAGAACCTACCGCTTGAATATCGTGAAATGCTTGTTCTTCGCGAAGTGGAAGAACTGTCTTATAAGGAGATCGCGCAGCTTATGAGGTTCCGTTGGGTACCGTGATGTCACGCCTGGCTCGCGCACGCCGGCGCCTGTTCGCTGAGCTAGAGCAGATGATGAGTGAGGTGAAGCGATGAGCTGCAAAGACATACAGCAACTGCTTGATGCTCACCTCGACCGCGAGTTAGACCTTCTCAATGAGAAGGAGCTCGAGGCTCATCTCGTGGAATGCGCTAGCTGCCGCGCCGTTCGGGACAACTATGCCCGTCTGCACCTATCGGTGAAATCGCGAATTCCCTATTTCGATCTGCCAGAAGGAATCGAAAATCGTATTCGTGCGCAGATCCACTTGGCAGAAGGAACTCGCGAACCGCGAATTTCAAGAAGCTTGTGGCCATGGCGCGCCTGGGCTGCGGCTGCTGGAATCGTACTCGTAGCTGGCTTGAGTACGCCGCTGCTCATGCTCCTTGCGCGCTCGTCGCCGCGTTCGATGCTCACTCAGCAGGTTGTGTCATCCCATATTCGATCGCTCATGGCGGGTCATGTAACGGATGTCGTCTCTTCAGACCGGCACACCGTTAAGCCGTGGTTCAACGGCAAGCTCGATTTCGCCCCGCCGGTGAAAGATCTGTCCCAAAACGGGTTCCCCTTGATAGGCGGGCGCCTCGACTATATCGATAACCGTTCCGTGGCGGCACTCATCTACAAGCACCGCGAACACATAATCAATCTTTTTATTTGGCCGTCTTCGGCCCGGGACTCGAATCCGGAATCAAGCGTCCTGAAGGGCTATAACCTAGTGCATTGGACGCAGTCTCATATGACGTATTGGGCTGTTTCTGATCTGAACATGCACGAATTGCTCGATTTTGCCAGGAACCAGAGAAAGCCGGCAAGTTGAGCCGCGACTTCAAGTCACGCCACTAATTTCGTGTACAGCTGGTAACGTTCTTGTAAACACGCATCGCGAGCGGCAACCTCACCCTCCGGCTCATGCATCTTAAACGGTACATAGTGCGATCGCAAACCTGCTGGACACAAGCGGCCTGCGGTTCAAAGGAGAAAATCGGATGTCAGGAACGAATGCAAGAAACTACCGGCGGTTGTTAGAGTCGAAGCTCTCCGAACTTTTTGTTAGCACGAGCAACCGTGACGAAATCATGATTGAGAGGTCAGCCGACGAACTGGAAAGCCTCCAGCAGCAATTGAGCCGGGAAGTTGTGATCCGGAATCTGGATCGATCTTCAAAGCTCTTCAAGCATGTTGAATCGGCTCTTACTCGCATTGACGACGAGACTTACGGTATCTGTTTGCGTTGTGAAGAAATGATTCCGGAGAAGCGCCTTCTGGCCATTCCTTGGGCCGCCTATTGCGTCGATTGCCAGGAGATGCTCGACAACGACAACATTTTGAATGAAGACGATGTCACGATTCATTGACCTGCAAACGCGGCGACTCGGTCCGGCATGGGAACCTTTTTACCCATCAGACTGAGCAGAGTGTTCGCAAAATGAAGGCTGTCATATGGCTCAATGATTTGCTGTGCTGAAATCCCGGCCCCGGCCAGCATCCAGACAGAATGTGTAGATATCCGGAAAAACGCACCGTGATTTCCACCGGCGTTCGGAAATCGAACATTGAAGTTCCAATGATCTGCGGCAAAGACCTCAAGGTCCGGCCTCACCAGTTGCCGCCTCCGGCGCTCGAAACGCAGGAGAGTTGCGTTGAGATCCGGCGCTCCAGGTATGTCAACCGCAACCGGAGACAGATCCTCGGTAATTCCAATGACTCCGTTCGAGTAACGCGTATGGTGAATCGCACGCATCCACTCTGTCTCGGAGTGCCACTCAGAAAGCCACGCAGCTCTTTCCTGCCCCGTCGGAACCTGCAGCTCCGCGTCTTCGAATAAATGCAGCGGAAGCCCGCTTTTCCATGGCTGATCGGTCCATGTCACATTCCCAGCGTCATCTTGAGCCGCGCACTTGACCGGAATCACCCGGATCCGCCGGGATTCGTCGGTTCGAATAATGAGCTCAGCTTCACTCGAGCCATAAAGCAGGTATTGTTTTCCGCCAGGTAGCGGAAGCGCTATGAAATCGACCGGCTGCGATGATAACGCCCGCTGCGGATTGTTGTGCGCCCTTTGCGCCGTCAGTAACTGCAGATAATCGAGCCGCCGGAAAGCTCGCTCCTCATCCAGCCCGCCGTCCGGCCTCAAAACAAGGCCGGCATCTGACAGACCGACTACGTACCGCTCCAGTTCCCGAAGCGTGTTGACGTCGCCCAGAGACATTTCGGGAACAAGTCTCGGGATCGCGACATTCAGGATCTTACGCTCATCCAGATGTACATTCAGGAGTGCGCGTAAATGGGCGGAGTAAGCGCTATAGGCCGCTTCTTCGCGTTCCCATTCCTGAAGCTCTTGTTCAAGCCGCCTGGCAACTTTATCCTCTTCTCTCGACTCTTCTTCGTGCGTCCACTTCTTCGGAAGCTCACGAATCTTGTCTTTCCGGGCCGCTATCTCGATTGTTAGCGCATGCATCTCTTCGTCGAGCTGCGCGGTGGTCTGCTGCCACTCAGCGCGATGGCGATTGATAACGGATTGAACTGTCTTGGCTGTTGCAGCGCGAAGCGGAATGCTCAGAGCAGGCTGTTGCAGTTGCTCGAGCAGGATTTGAATTTCATTTAGATCGCTATTGCGTAGAGCAATTGATGCTCGCTCATTCCCGTCCATATCCAGCCATACGGTCGGGTACTCGTCGGCTTGCCCTTTGAGATAGGAAGAAGCCGTGCTGGGCGTAATGACGCGATGCACAAGTGGATTCAGCCCGCGCAGCTTGTAGTCGCTTAACTGCTCGCGGTTTGTCAGTACGTGGTGGCCGCCTCCCGCAGGACTGTTAAAGAAATCGGGCAAGCTGAATGTCTGGCTGAACACGCCGGGAACGTTGTTCATTCCATGATCCGAAACGACTGCAAACAATGTCTGATCGGCGAGCGGACTATTTTGAATGGCTGTCCAGATCCTGCCTGCGACGGCATCGATTCGTTGCAGAGTCTCGACCAGAGCGCCTTCCTGATTTGTCTCGTGGCCTGCGTGGTCGATTTCTCCTGTGTAGTAGTCAAGGTAAGTAACTTCTGGATTGGCCAGATTGCGTTCGAGCTCAGCCTCCTCCTGATCAAGAAGCGTGGCACTGAGTGATGGCCCGCCGCCGCTCTCAAGCCCAAGCCAGATCGTTTTTCCAGATAGACGGCGCTTAAGAGCCTGCTCGAGCGTTGTCCAGCGAACCCCGCGCTGGAAAAGCTGGAAACTCTGGTCCGTGTGAGGAAATCCGAATGAATCAATCAGCAGCGGGATGCCGGCACGATCGAGCACTTCGACAGCCGGCATGTCGACGCTCCGGCTTCGTGCATAGCCCAGATAAAAAGGGAAGAAGTTCAGGTAGTCATATGTCTCGCCTGTGTAACGGTCGTATTCGACATTCCCATGAATGATAGAGTGACGGCCGGTGTCAAGCATGCACCATGATGGCGCCGACAAGCTGATACCGCGCGTATAGAAATTCTCGAAAATTGCGCCGTTCTCAGCGAAGATGTTTTGAAACCATGGGAGATATGATTTTCCACTCGCCGGATCGATTCGCGCCATCGTGCGATAGAGCAGATCTGCATTGAGACCGTCGATTTTTAGGATTACGAGCCGTTTCGCCGCCGCTGCGCGTAAGTCTCGTGCTGCCGTAGCCAGCGAAAGGAAAAGAGAAACTGCGAGTGCCAACCTCACTGCGGGCGCATTTCTTCCGAGCCAGACAATCTGAATGTCAGGCCTAAAGCAGACGGTGAGCCGCCGCCACCCACCTCATTTGTGCCTTGTTCAAGCGCAGCAACGGCCCGTGAACAGTCAGCCTCAACCTCGGGGTCAAGTGAAAGCTCCTTGAGCTTCTGCAATGTTTCCGCTGTGTGGGCCAAGACCGGACGTGAATTGACCAGGCTTATCAGGGCGCTCAGCTCAGTTAACGATTCCTGAATCCGGGAACTGTCATAAGCGATCTCCGGCCTCGTTCCGGCTTTCACCAAGGAGTCAAGAAACGCCAGCTGATACTGGATCCGGCGATACCGATCAAGGGTCTCGAGCTCATCAGGACCGGGCTCTGCGCGATGAGCATACAGCCCGAAACTAAGTTCGTGAAGAAAACGCTCGAAGGCAATCGTCTTCGTCCCTTCGCTGAAGGCCGCCAGTTCCGCCCTCCGATCCTTCTCTACGCGAGCGAGCAATGGGCCATTGGAACCGGCTTCTTCCACCAGTTCCCTATAACGCGCCGAAGCTGCGGCAATTTCGCGGCTCGGATTCGATTCAAGTGGATTGATCTCGAGTGACTCGACTCGCTCCTGCATCTGTTTCCGCAGACCCGGATCGAGGCGAACGTCAGTCGCGAGCTCAACACGAAATTGCGCATAGCAATCGAGACGTGCGGCCTGGTCCGTCGCAACGCCGTGCTTACCTATGTAGAAATCGTATAGATCGGCGCCGACGTAGTAGTACCAATTCGTGAAATGTGAAATACCGATTACCCCTGCGGTGATCTCGTTGATAGATCGCTGCGTAATCTCATGCCATCGCACACGGTGCTTCCTGCGGAAATCAATCAACAACAGCGGAGCTTTCGCATAGTTAAGACTGTAGACACCGAGTCGAACCGGCTGTGTGCCATGCCGGCTTCGCAGTGCGGCATCGTCCCAGGGATTCGCGATACCCAGCAGTTTCCAAACTGAAGCGGTGGATGTTCCGGAAGGCTCCTCTGCTTCGATTGCTGGAAAGGAGACCATCGCATACTCTCCGGAGGTGGTTCCGATCGCCAGCGGTTCGAACAGCAAACCAGTCTTCTCCGCACACTGCCGCAGCAGTTCCCAGTTCCGCATTCGAATCCGCTGCTGCCCGAAGGAGGCCTGTTCACCTAAACGCGCCGCGTGCTTCTGGCTCACCAATCCTCCGAGCAGCTTTTTCCGCAGCTGCAGGCGCGCAACGACGGTGTTCAACTCTGTAGCTGTCAGGCCGCTGCTGCCCGACGCAACGGGCGCCTGCCGCAGGTAGCTGATGGCCTCTTCGATGTGAAGCCGCTCGTGATCGAGTTGGTTCGTCCGATACGCGCGCGAAGTCGAGCGGATCGCCATCGTGCTTGGGTCGAGCAGAGTCCACTGCATCAGGTCACGGCCGAGATCCGAAACCATCGCATGCTCCGGACTCTGCAGGTTCAGCAGCGGTGACGTGTCGTTCTGGTGCTCGCCGTCCGGGCCAGCACCGACGTGCCAATAAAAAAACGGGAGCGCTGACAACAGCCGTTGCGCGAGGTTCGGGCGCTCATACGTGAGCAGCCAAACGTAAGTCAGCCGATCATTTTCCGGGTTCGAATCGCCGAGGGTATCGCGGAGAATTGCGATCAGTGGAATGCTCCTTGAAGGCAGCGAACTCCGATCAGCGGCAGGGGGCTGGCCGGAGGGAGACACCGCGCAACAGAAGAGTGTAGACAATATCGCTGTACCGGAAAGACTCAAATCGCGCCAATAGTAGGTTGGGCCTGCTGCGTCATCGGCCGTTGCGTCCTGAGGCAGCGCACCGCATGGGCGGGGCGAATCAAGAAGAATTAAGGCCGCAAACGCACAGATGGTTCGTGAAAACGCAGGCATGCTTCGATTTGCCAGTTTCACAGGAAGGGCAATTTACTCGCCAAGGGGTCCTAACGACATCCTAGCCCGAACCGCAGGATGCCTGTGATGCAGCGCAACCGTTATTCTCTCTTTATTCACTAGTGAAATCGGCATGGTAGGTTAAAATCAATGGCGTTTGACACGGCGCTGAATGCACTGTGGCTACTGCTCGGCGCTTGCGCCGTGACGTGGACAGTGCGCGCCCGATTTCGGCGCCATCCCCGTCGATCAGTCACTTCGACATCACTTCACGTGATTCGATTGGCACTGGTGCTGGCGGCGCTGTTCCCGTATATCTCGGCTACGGACGATATCGTCAGCATCCAAACGCTCGATCAGCATCATGACCAGAGCCGTCCGGCGAGACAATCGCAGAACCAGACCTTGATCCGGCTTTATGACACTCTGGATACGCCGCTGGTTTGCCGTGTCCAGGCAATCGCGTTCGTACTTTTCTTTGTCGCTCTTGTGATCGCTCCCGTGCTGAGGTGCATCACGCACAGCGAGCCTTCGGAGAGCGGCCGGTCGCCACCCGTTCTTGCATTCGCGTAGAATTCGAACCCCAGTCATCTTAGTAGGAGGATAGATGCGACGCCATCCCTGGCGTTATTGCATCGGTCTCCTGTTCATCGCCGGCTGCGTTGCTCAGACAGCCCCTCCGGCGCGGGTTCTCACCTGGCAGGAGACCGAAGATGTATTTCGAGCGAACAACCCGACCCTGTTAGCCGGTAAAGAATCCATAGACGAAGACAGGGCGGATGAGATCACGGCGTACCTCCGTCCGAATCCGGACTTCGGTCTCACAGTGGACGGAACCCAGATCACCCCCTACCAGGGTCTTTGGCGGCCGTTCTCGGGTACTTTCTTTTCGCCGGGTATCAGCTATCTGCATGAGCGGGAGCACAAGCGTGAGCTGCGACTAGCTAGCGCGCGACAAGCCACCGAGATCGCGGTTTCGGCACAGTCCGATCTGGAGCGCACTCTCATTTTCAACTTGCGTGATGCGTTCAATCGTGTGTTGCTTGCGAACGCCGTCCTCGGAGTCACAAAAGAGAACCTTGACTACATCGAAAAGGAGATTGCAATCAATCAAGAGCGGCTGAAAGTAGGCGATCTCGCAAGAGTCGATTTCGAACGGATCGATATTCAACGCGTGCAGTATGAATCGGATTTCGAGACGGCACAGGTGAATCTGCGCACCGCGAAGATCGACCTGCAGGCGCTGATTCGCGATCGTACACCGGTAGAAGATTTCGACGTAAAGGGAGAGTTTGACTACAGCGAGACGACGACGACCCTTCAGGAACTGGAAAACATCGCCTTGAGCACGAGGCCAGATCTGAAGGAGGCGCAACAATCCCTTGATAAAGCACGGACCGACCATCAACTCGCTATCGCAAACGGTTCGGCGGATCCGACGTTCGGCGCCTGGTGGACGCATAACGGTTCGTTCAACAATCCGTATGCCAACAACACGCTGGGCGTGAGCGTCAGTATCCCGCTACGCATTTTCGATAAGAATCAGGGCGACAAGCTGCACACGCTGATCGATATTGATCGCAACAAAAAATTAAGGGATCAGGCTGAAACCACAGCCCTGCGCGACATAGACTCAGCATTCGCAAGCCTCGAGAGCACGCTGCAACTCCTCCGGCCGTACAAATCCAAATATCTGGAGGAAGCCAAACAGATTCGCGATACGATCGCCTTCTCTTACGCGCATGGAGCGGCATCCCTCTTGGACTACCTGGATGCACAGAAGGAGTATCGGAATACCGAACTCAGCTATTTAAACCTGGTGGGCGCCTACCTTTCCGCTGCCAACCAAGTGAACTTCTCTGTTGGACGTGAGGTGATTCAATGAACGCCAGCTATGCCTGCGCTGCTCTTGTGCTCGCAACACTGGCACTCTGCTCATGCAGATCAACCCAGGAGGTCAACGCCCAAGGCACGTCGCCTCCGACCGCGCAGGTAATCACGGAGCCTGACCTGAACATTGTCAAGGTGGATCGTCCCGAGCGTTTTCGCCTGGTCACGGCGGGTAAACGCGAAGAATTGCGTGAGCTCCAGGCAACCGGCGTTATCAACCCCGATGTTGGAAAATCGATTCCCGTCATCTCGCTCGCGTCCGGACGCGTGGTTGGCATCTACGCGAAACTCGGCGACGACGTTACCAAGGGCCAACTGCTTTTGAAGGTAATGAGCAACGATATTGCAAATGCGTTTCAGACGTTCCAGCAGGCCATAGCGGACGAGGAACTCGCGCGCAAGCAGCTGGAACGCGCCGAAACGCTCTATGATCACGGCGCCATCTCGCTGAATGACCTTCAGGTTGCTCAGAATACCGAGAACAAAGCCGCCATTGCTGTGACTGCGGCGCGCGACATGTTGCGGAACATGGGAGCGAATCCAGACCATCCGGATCCAACTGTAAGTATCTATGCACCCGCATCGGGCACTATCGTCGAGCAGAACGTTGTTAGCTCGGCACTCATCCGCACTCCCGATAACCAGGTAAACCTATTCACGATCGCGAACCTCTCTACAGTTTGGGCCATTTGTAACGTTTACGAAAACGACTTGCCGGAGGTACGGCTGGGCGACCCGGCGCAGATCCGGCTGAATGCTTATCAAGATCGCACGTTCACCGGGCGCATTGTAAATATCGGCAAGGTCTTGGATGCGAATGTGCGGGCCGCACCGGTACGGATCGTACTCAGCAATCCGGGCATTATGCGCGCAGGTATGTTTGTGACAGCAACCCTGTACGGGCAGCACGGCCGCAGCTATCCAACCGTACCCGCCCAGGCCGTTTTACATCTGCACGATCGGGACTGGGTATTCGTACCCATCGGCAATGGACAGTTCCGGCGAACTGAAATCACGGCCGGGAACGTAGCCGGTGGTCAGCAGACTGTGCTCTCGGGCATTACGCCCGGAACTCAAGTTATCAATGATGCTCTCGCTCTGAATGCCGAGAGCGAGCAATAACCCATGATCCGCGCGTTTGTTGATTATTCGCTTGGAAATAAATTCCTGGTGCTCGTCGTAGGAGCTCTGCTGCTTGCGTGGGGAATTATCTCCTTCAAGAACCTGCCGGTCGAAGCCTATCCTGACGTCGCAAACAATTATGTGCAGGTGATTACGCAGTGGCCGGGACGTGCGGGGGAAGAAGTCGAGCAACAGGTCACGATTCCCATCGAGATCCAGATGAGCGGTATACCCCATCTGACCACCGTACGGTCGATTTCAGAGTTTGGACTCTCGGTTGTGACTATGAACTTCGACGACGAATCCGTCAATGATTGGAATCGTCAGAAGGTACTCGAGCGTCTCTCCGGTGTAAGTCTGCCGGATAATCTCCAGCCATCCATAGGTCCGGATTACAGCCCTGTCGGCCAGCTTTATTGGTACACGCTGACGAGCACGAACCCGCAGTACGATCTCATGCAGCTGAAGTCTCTCCAGGACTGGGTTATTGTCAAGCAGCTCAAATCAGTTCCTGACGTAATTGACGTTTCGAGCTTTGGCGGAATCACCCGCGAATACCAGGTCCGCATGGATCCGAATCGGCTGATCGCCTATGGACTAGGTGTGGCGGATGTCGAGCAGGCGCTCTCTAATGGAAATGCTAACGGCGGCGGCAGCTTCATCCAGAGCGGCGCGCAGCAGATCAATGTGCGCCAGGTAGGTTTGGTTCGAGACTTAAGAGATATAAACCGGACCGTTCTGAAATCACAGAATGGGACACCGGTCTACGTCGGCGACATATCGTTCGTAACTCAGGGACCAAAAATTCGCCTGGGCCAGATCGCAAAAGCGATTCACAGGACGGACGGCAAAATATACGATACGCCCGATACCGTGGAAGGCATTGTCCTGCTGCGAAAAGGCGCGAATGGCGATGCCATGCTCGCGGCGCTGCACGAAAAGGTGAATTACCTAAATGCACATTTCCTCCCGCCGGGCGTGAAGATCGTGCCTTTTCTGGATCGCAGTGATCTCGTCCACTTCACCACGCATACGGTTATGCACAACTTGACTGAGGGCATCCTGCTGGTCTCGGTCATTCTGTTCCTCTTTCTCGGAAACATACGATCAGCAGTCATCGTGGTGCTCACCATACCGTTCGCGCTGTTGTTCGCGTCGATCTGCCTTGACCTCGATAAGGTGCCCGCGAACCTGCTCTCGCTCGGCGCGTTGGATTTCGGCATGGTGGTCGACGGATCGGTCGTAATTGTGGAGAACGTTCTGCGCCACATTACGGCCTACCGGCACGGCGAGCGGACAATCATGGAGATCGTTCGCGATGCGGTCCACGAAGTGCAGCGGCCGGTATTCTTTGCTCGCGCAATCATTATTACGGCCTATCTGCCAATTTTTACGCTCCAGCACGTGGAAGGCCGGCTCTTTCGTCCCATGGCGTTGACGGTCGCATTCGCTCTTCTTGGAGCGCTGATTTTCTCATTGTCGATTCTGCCCGTGCTCTCGGTGATGCTCTTCCGCCCGGACACTCGAGAATGGCACAACCCGATTATGTCCGCGCTTACTCGCGGATATCGCAGCTCACTTGAATGGTTCATGAGCACGCTCGGCCGGCGGATGATCGTGGTCGGCACGGCTGGAGTGTTGTTGACGTCTGCCGTTTACCTGATGGTGAGCGGCGCAATCGGCTCTGAATTCCTGCCTCATTTAGACGAAGGCGCCATTTGGGCGCGCGGCACGCTCGCGCCGAGCACAGGTCCGGAGGAAGGCGAACGCGTCATGAGAAAGGCGCGGCTGGTGTTCGCCAGCTTCCCGGAGGTGACGACGGTGGTCAGCCAGGTCGGCAGGCCCGATGACGGGACCGATCCGGCCCTATTCAACAACACAGAGTACTTCGTGGATTTGAAGCCCAAGGCACAATGGAGACCGATCTTCAACGAAAATAAGGACGCGCTCATCCGTGCCATGGATCGCGAAGTCGAGAAAATGCCGGGAGTGCTTTGGAATTTCTCTCAGCCCATCGCGGACAACATGGAAGAGGCTGTCAGCGGAGTAAAAGGCGAACTCGCTATTAAGATTTTTGGCAACGATTTGAAGCTGCTGGAAGGAAAAGGAAACGAGATTCTGCGCGTTATGGAGGGTATTCGCGGTGTACAAGATTTGGGGATGTTTCGCGTCATCGGGCAGCCGAATCTCAATATTGTCGTAGATCGCCCCAGAGCGGATCGCTACGGTCTCAATATCTCCGATATCCAAGATTCTGTTGAAACCGATATCGGCGGAAAAGCTGTGGGCGCGGTACTCGAGGGAGAGCAGCGCTATGACCTGGTTCTGAGATACCTCCCGGATTACCGCACAACAGTCAATGACATCAAGAATATTCGTCTACTGGCGCCCTCCGGCGAACGTGTTTCGCTCGATCAGGTCTGTGACATTCAAATGCGAGACGGAGCCTCCCAGATCTATCGTGAGAACAATACTCGCTACGTGGCCCTGAAGTACAGTGTGAGAGGCCGCGATCTAGGGAGCACCGTGGAGGAAGCAATCCGCGATGTCAATCGACGAGTGAAGTTGCCGCCTGGTTACTACCTGGAATGGGCCGGTGAGTACGCCAGTGCCAAGCGCGCAAATGCCCGGCTGGCAGTGATCGTGCCCGTAACGGTAGCCGTGATCTTCTTCCTGCTGTATTCGATGTTCAGCTCCTTCAAATGGGCCGCGCTGGCAATGGTCAGCCTAGCGCTCTCACCCATAGGCGCGCTGTTTGCTCTGTACTTCACGGGGACGCACTTCAGCGTTTCCTCCGGTATCGGAACTCTGGCGCTGTTTGGAGTAGCGGTGGAAACAGGTGTAATTATGATCGAGTACATCAATCAACTGCGCGCGCGAGGGTACGACGTGCGAGATGCAGCCGTTGAGGGAGCCGTGCTTCGCCTTCGACCGATCATGATGACCATGCTCGTCGCGACACTTGGGCTGCTCCCGGCGGCTATTTCGACCGGCATCGGATCCGATTCGCAGAAGCCGTTTGCGATCGTGATTGTGGGCGGTCTCAGCGCCACCTTGCTGCTGAGCGTCTACGTCTTGCCAACCATTTATACCTGGATTGCCAGAGATGGCGATAGGCTTCCAGCCTATGCGACAGATTTGGCGGAACCCCGGCCGTAGATGACGTAGCGAACAGGTCGACCAAATGCTTATCCGCTTTTTCCGCCGCCGAAAATGCGTTGGAAGAACTGCTTCCAGCGCCACTGCGGCTCCTGGCACTCGGGTGCTGGAGCGAACATGAGAGTCTTCGTTCCGCGCTCAACACCCAGCGACTGAACCGGCGTTCCTCCGGCCTGCACGTTCACCGTGACAAAGGTCTTGCAGCCATCGACATTGACGATTTTCCAATTGGAGGTTGTCTTCACGCCCCAATCCTCCAGGAACCGATGATAGTCGTAATTCGGGCAGGGGTTTGCGGCGGTGCAGCCCCAGTCCGCGTAGGCCTTCTGATACTCGTGCGCGTTCACTTCGGCCAGGAAGTGTTTGACCGTTTGCTTAGCGGGGTAGTTATGAAAGATAAGGTAAAGAATCCACCACAGGATCAGGACGGCAATAACAGACAGAATGATGTTGCGGATGACCCGATTGCGCTTCTCTTCTCCCGCTCCGTACTGCTGCAGGTAGCTCCCCATGATAATTCCCCCGTCGAGTGAGCGTGCGGCTGGGATTCTCTATTTCGCAGGATAGACTTTGTCGTATTCCACAGTCGCTTCGGCCGTGATGTCCAGCGCCGGTTTGTAATAGATCGTGTTCGTTACATCGATGACCACATCGATGCCGCGGGCCTCTGCGATCTTTTTCACAACGTCCGCCATCTGACGGCCGGCGCGGCCAAGAATGTCCTGCCGCTCGTTATTTACGTCACTCTGTAGATCTTCCGTCAGACGCTGCAGTTGCTTCTGTTTTTCGGTTCCGGTCTGGCGTAGCTGTGATTCCCGATCGGGCGTGAGATTCTGGCCGCGCAACTGCTGCTGAATGGTGTTGAGATCATTTTGTAGCGCTTGGATCTGCTGCTGCCGCGGATTATATTTTGCTTGCAGCGTCTGCTGAGCTCTCTGAATCTCCTTTGTATCCGCAACGGCCTTTTGCGCATTGATGATGGCCACCTTTGCCGGCTGTATCGGGGCCTGTGCATGAAGCGTCACGACAGAAAACGCAGCGGTGAGGAGCACTGTGCTCCAGACTTTCGCAAACATTCGGTACTCTTAAGCTCCTAATGGATTCATGGTGCGGAAGTGGGCTCGACTCGCGAATTCCGACCAACGGAAGACATTAGCCTAACACGCAGAGTCCTTGGCGCTGGAATCGACCTTGATACGGCCCTGCGCGTCAAGAGTCATCACCCGGTCACGCCAGCGAACCTCCCATCCAGCGTACGACGCAGCCCAAACGGCAAACGAGTACAAATCCCAAGCAGGCGCAAGCCAGCAGAAGATCGTCATCGGGCTCTGTACGACAAACCCCGCCGACAGCAGAGCTGCGATAATTCGTGTTGCTGCAAGCAGTCCTGCGGGGAGCCATGCACCACTGAGCATGGCCACAATAATCCAAACGCCGGCCTGAGTGATCGGCAACCCAAGGTGCCCGCCTGGCTTTGAGGCACGTATGGTGCGTGCCCAACGCAGCTGATGGTTCCAAATGCCCCGCCAGGTCGCGTCCCGGAGCGAAGTCTCCACGGTATAGGTGGAAAGCAGCGCGCGCTTACCGGATGCGGTGATCCGTTTGGCTAGTTGGTAGTCGTCAGCGATGTATCCGGCCAGCGCCGCAAAACCGCCGGCCTGTTCCAAATCCGCGGCGCGAAAGGCCAGAGTAGAGCCGAACCCGAATTCCCGGACGCCGATCAATTGAGCAACCAGTGCGCTCGGGATGAAATCAGTCGCAATGCCCAACGACTCCCAGGCCGCAGCAGCGGTGTGAGCCTTTGCCCGGTAAGGACACGTAACCACACCGATGGAGTTGTCTGCCAGTACGGAGACGACCTGGGTCAGGTAATCCGGCGTGACCCGAATGTCGCTGTCGTTGACGACCCAGACGGGGTGGCGTGCATGGCGCGCGAGATGCATCAGCACCCCGACCTTACCGTTAGCAGCCGGTTCTGTTCCGGTGACCAAACGAATCGCGGCGTCCGGGTACTGCACTTGCAATAGCCGTACAACATTGACGGCGGGATCACTTTCATCGCTCACACCGAAGAGAACTTCGAAATCCGGATAGTCCTGCGTGATCTGAGACGCAAAAGCTTCGCTGATGTTCGGGTCAGTGCCGCGCAGAGGCTTCAGGACGGAAACACCGGGGCGAAAATTCGGAGGACTGTAAGCGATCCGCCGTGCTACATGGCGAATTGCCGAAGCGATGGCCAGAAGCTGATAGCCGATGGCCGGAAGAAAAAGAATCCAGAACAGAGGCACGGGTGCCCGGGTGCAGGTCTACTGTGCCAGCAAAAGGACGCCGCCCAGCACTAACATCGCTCCGAGAGCCCGCCGCTTCCCGACTGCTTCCTTCAGCACTAACTTCGCGAGCAATGTCTCGAGGACGAACGTCGCGGCCGAAGCCGGCACCGCAAAGCTCAGCGGCGTAACCTGAACAAGCGCCAGGAAGGCGAAGAACGAAAACGCCATGCACACGATGGCCAGCACCAGATAGCGCCGGCTCACCAGCATTCTCAACAGCCGGCCGAGGCCACGCGCGTCAACCCGCTGCTCGCCGCTTCGCTTCATTTCATGGCTCTGCAGTAGATCGGCGAGCACCGTGGCAACCACAATCACGGCCAGCAATACCCACTTCATTTATGAATCTCCGTCCTCTGATTCGTGCTTCCGACCATAGCCGTTCCGGCGGAAATCAGAAAAATTCCAAGCCAGTGAACGCCACTGACGGTTTCATGCAGGAACACACTCCCGAGCACCGCAGCAAGGACATACGCCATTCCGGTAACTGGCAGAACAAAGGTAAGGTCCGCCCAACTCAGCAGTGCCATGCGTGTCAGCATCCACAACATAAGCAGGCAGATACCAAGCTCTACAAAGGGGTTGGTCAGGGCTGTCAGGTAGGCCAGTGGATTTGAACCCACGGTAGCGCTATGCCGCACGCCCCACGTAAGCGCCAGGTTGCCGAACGAATTCAGCAGGACGACCAGCGAAGCCAGCAGGAGTGTTTGTGCTTTGAGTGCTCGCCCGCACCTGGTCGAGCGGTCCACAACTGGAACGCCGACACTCAGTTCTCGTTCTGCGATCAACTAATCTCCGGAACCCACAACGGCCGGTTGCTGTTCTTTCTGGTTCTTCTGATCCCGAACAAACTGCTTTCGCTTGGAACGTAGCGTAAGATATTCGCGCGCTTCTTTGTAAAGGC
This sequence comes from uncultured Acidobacteriaceae bacterium, assembly GCA_963846185.1. GTDB lineage: Bacteria > Acidobacteriota > Terriglobia > Bryobacterales > Bryobacteraceae > Bog-105. Next base: position 15,787 of record CAWJVA010000020.1, read on the forward strand.
GGCGGCGTTCGCTGTTATCGAACATCGCCTTGCCGATCAACCGTAGCGCGACTTTGGGGCGGAAATAAAACTCTCCGTAGAACCGCTCCACCCAGTCGACCAATTCCGCCCGGTCCAGCCCCGGATATTGGTAATTCGGAAGCTGATGCCCCGCCTCGTCGGTCATGATCTCGTCAAGTGTGATCAGGCCGTTCTTCTTGATGTGATCGTAGAATTCGGTTCCCGGAAATGGATGCCCGATTGAAACCTGAATGGTCTGAACATCCAGCTCCTTCGCAAAATCGATGCTCTTCCGAATGGTTTCGCGAGTTTCGCCCGGCAGGCCCACAATGAAATCGCCATGAATGGTGATGCCGAGCTTCTTGCAGTTCGCCGTGAAGCGGCGCGCCATATCGATCGTCGCGCCCTTCTTGATGTTCTTCAGAATCTGCTGATCGCCCGACTCATACCCAACAATCAGAAGCCTGCAGCCGGCATCTTTCATTGCCTTTAGCGTTTCGTAATCGGTGGTAACGCGCGACGTGCAACTCCAGGTGAAGTTCAGCTTTTTGAGCTTTGCGCACAGTTCGATCGTTCGGGCCTTCTGGTAGTTGAAGGTGTCGTCATCGAAGAAAATTTCCTTCATTCCAGGGAAATTCTCGAGCGCCCACCGGCACTCGTTCGTGATGTCATCTGACGAGCGAAGCCTCCAACGATGACCCGAGTGCGTTTGTGGCCAGAGACAGAAGGTACACTGCGCCGGGCAGCCGCGCGTCGTGTAAAACGAGATGTAGGGATTCAGTAGAAACGGAACGTTATAGCGCCGGAAATCAAGGTCGCGCTTATAGACTTTTGTCACCCAGGGCAGCGCATCCAGATCTTCAATCACGGGTGCTTCTGGATTGTGCTGGAACCCTCCGTTCTTGCGGAAGACTACGCTCGGAATCTCTTCGAGTGGCTTGCCCATCGCGAAGTCCCGGATCGGATAGTCAAACTCGCGTTTGACGACAAAATCAATGGCGAGTGAAGCACGCAGGCTCTTTTCCGGCTCGATCGTCACCGGAGGTCCGACGAATGCGACTTTCAGCTTCGGGTTGACGTCCTTCATCATCTCGGCGATTTTCACGTCAACGGTGAAACCAGGAGTTGAGGTGAAAAGCACCAGCAGCTCAAAATCAGAAGCCATCGCGACGGTCTGCTCGATGGAGACTTTGTGCGGCGGAGCATCCAGGACTTTGCTGTCCGGAATCATGCCGGCGGGATAACAGATCCAAACGGGGTACCAGTAGGACTCGATCTCACGGGCCGCAGGCCAGCGCGAACCAGCACCACCGTCAAACCCTTCAAATGAAGGGGGATTCAGAAAAAGCGTTCTCATGGACTCCCTTGGCTTAACTTCTAGATTACTTTGTTATGACCTTTGGACTCAACTACATCCGGTCGACTGGGACTTAGCGAGATTCGACAGGCAATAGCTGCACTCAGTGGACGCACGCCGCTACTGAGAGGCTTCGGCCATTACTGCGTCAGCGTCCGGCCCTTGGCCTTCCACTCGAGCTGGGGAAAAATTCGAATATTCGACATTCAACTCGACCCTGCCAACGATACGAGCATCGATTGTGCTCAGAATGTGCTCGGGAACGGCCACGCCGTCCCGAATGATGTAATCGCGCTCGAAATCCACTCTCTTGAAAAACACAGTCGGGTTCTTAACGAGGCGGCCCTTTTCGTAAACAGGCAGATAGCTGCTGGCATCCACCCACAGCTCGCCTTTGAACAGTCCAACGCGCTTCTTACGCGGCGAAACCTGAAATACGTAAACTTCTTCTGCCAGGTTCCGACTGCGCTTTCCTTTGAACTTGAATTTGTAGTTGGCGGGAATGACGGCGAGCTGCTGATCCTTCTGACCGCTCTGATCCACCTGTAGATAGCGGGCAATCACTTCCTTTTTCACTGCGCTGTCGCCCTGAAACGACAGCACTCGATAGGTACTGTGCCCTACATTCGAAATCTTCTTCAAAGCCGTGAGGTGGCCGGCCTTTTGAAGCTTCGGCAGCGACGCCTGGATGTCGATCCAAACAGATCCTTCCGGATTGCCGCGATCCGGGGTCTCCGTCGCATGAACGTATCGGTCTAAGATTTGGGCGGACTGCGCATCCGTTGCGCCGCTGTACACGTCCGGCTGCTCGGAAGCCGCGGGACGGCAGAGAAGCAGCGCAAAGGCGGCTGCGGCCAGTGAGAATTTCCTAAATGTATGAAGAAACAATTTAGTCACTTCCTGATGGAAGCGCAAAGCGAGTAACAGACAACGACAGCATAGCAAATGCTCGGGATTTCGCATCCCTTTCGCTTCCAACCGTTTAGATGGTTCGATAGCCCCCGGAAGTTGCAAATGCCCGCCGGCATCCGGCCGCGGAGCGCGTTGCCATAGTATGAAGGGATGTACTTAGCCGGGCTGCAGTCGAGCACCGGAAGTGACGTCTATGCGCCGCGATTACCACAATTGGTACAGCACCCGACTGGGTCACAACATGGAATTGCTCATCTACGGGCACGCTGGAAGTCCACTGCTCGTTTTCCCCTCATCCCGGGGAAAGTTTTACGAGTACGAGAACATGGGGATGATTCATGCGATCACAGGCAAAATAGAAGCGGGCCAGCTGCAGGTTTTCTGTGTCGACAGTGCCGATGGCGAGAGCTGGTATAACCGAGCGATCCATCCGCACGACCGCGTGATGCGCCATATCGCTTACGAGAACTACATCCTTTACGAGGTCACCCCGCTGATCAAAGGAGTGAATGGGTCGCAACAGTTCACCACAACGGGTTGCAGTTTGGGCGCCTATCATGCACTGAACTTCGCGCTTCGCCACCCCGATCTGACCTCCACCTGTGTTGCGATGAGCGGGTCTTTCGACATGCGCTCCTTTATGGACGGCTATTACGACCAGGACTTCTACTTCAATAACCCGGTCGATTACGTCCCGAACATGAGTGATCCCTGGTTCCTCGATCGCTATCGGCAGATGAAGATCGTGCTGGCCGTCGGCGATTGGGATATTTGCCTGGGGGACAACTTCAATATGGCCCACCTGCTCGGTTCGAAGGGCATACCTCACTGGCTCGATGTCTGGACCGGCGGAGAGCGCCACGATTGGCCCCTTTGGCAGCGCATGGCGCAGAAGTTCTTCTGATTGGCGGCGGAGCCGAACTCATGCGCTGGACACCAGGCGGAATAAGCAGAAATATCGAAGACGAGCGCGGCGGTACGGGCGGATTCAGGTTTGGTGGAGGTGGCGCTGGGTTAGGCTGCGCGGGCACATTAATTGTTCTCGTACTTAGCATTATTTTCAGGCAGGATTTCTTCGCGCTTTTCGAGGGTGAGCAGCACGGATCGCCCACCGCAACCGTAAACCGAGCAAACCCGCAGAATGCCCAAGAGGATCGGATGGTCCAGTTCGTCTCTTTCGTGTTGGATGATACGCAGAACACCTGGAGACAGATTCTGGAAAGAAACGGAGTTCGATATCGCGACGCCAAGCTGGTGCTGTTTCGCGACGCGGTGAACTCGGCGTGTGGGTTCGCGCAATCTGCTACTGGCCCGTTTTACTGTCCAGAAGACCAGAAGGTGTACATCGATCTTAGCTTCTACGACGAACTGAAGTATCGCTTCGGCGCCTCAGGCGACTTCGCGCAGGCTTACGTATTGGCCCATGAAATCGGCCACCACGTACAAAACCTTCTCGGGATCGACCAAAAAGTACGCCAACTCCAGCGTGCGCATCCAGGCGCGGGCAACCAACTTTCGGTGGGCCTTGAACTCCAGGCAGACTGCTTTGCGGGAATCTGGGGACACTCAACTCAGCAACGCCAGCTCTTGGAAGCGGGCGATGTCGAGAAGGCTATTAATGCGGCCGCGGCGATCGGCGACGATCGCCTGCAACGTATGACAACCGGCCGGGTCAGTCCGGAGTCGTTCACGCACGGCACCTCGGCGCAGCGCGTGCAATGGTTTACTCGCGGATTTAACAGCGGCACACCGTCAGCATGTGAGACATTTACACGCTGAAGATAACGCCGCCGGCCGGCGCGGCGCTCTCAATTAGCGATTTCAGTTTTTGTGTCAAAGGACAACCGGGGCTAAACAGCACTGAGTTCTTCTCATCGCGTTCCAGGCCCGCTTGCACGTACTGTGATAACGTGTCGGAAATCATGAAGCCAACTCGGCGCCGTTTCCTCGCAGCAAGCGCGGCCACGCCAACTTTGATTACGGTAATTCAGACGGCGCCTCGCGCTTTGGCGCGAGATACCCAGAGCAGCCTCAAGACCGTGATGGACATGATGATTCCAGCATCGGACGGAATGCCGTCAGCAAGTGAGGCTGGCGGATTAGCGTATCTGGAGCGCCTGATGGAGCGTAATGAGGATGCGGCAACGGACATCACGAAGGGTCTGGATGTGGCGGATGCTTTCAGTGAGCGCTCGTTTAGCAAGCCGTTCGGTGAACTCGAAAAGGATGAGCAGATTACTGTCCTGAAAGAAATGGAGGATTCGGCTCTAGGTGTTTTCGATGCGCTGAGAGCATATGTGTACGAATCCTATTACACTCAGCCCGCGATCTGGAAACTGATCGGCTACCAACTCTACCCGACCGATCACGCGGGACCTCATCTTCAGCCGTTCGATGATTCGCTACTTGCGAACGTCCAAAAACTGCCAAAGCTCTACAGAGACGCCTAGCCGTGCAGAGCAACGAGATCGACATTCTGGTAATTGGAGCGGGGGCGGCCGGCGCGGTGGTCACAAATCGCCTGACGGATCTCGGCGCGAAGGTCATGTGCCTGGAGCAGGGCGGCTGGATAAAGCCGAGCGACTATCCATCCGAACGTCCCGATTGGGAGATTCAACTCCGTCGCGGAGCGTTCAACTTCAGCCCTAATATTCGCAGGCGGTGGGAAGACTATCCCGTGATGGAGACAGGCGCGAATCCGCCGCAGGTCCTGATGTTCAACGCTGTTGGCGGGAGCACTCACCACTGGGCCGGCCATTTCCCGCGCTTTCATCCGTCCGACTTTAGAGTGCACACCCTGGATGGGGTCGCAGATGATTGGCCGATTAGCTACGAAGAGCTCAAACCCTACTACGAACAGAACGATCTCGACTGGGGTGTCTCCGGCTTAAATGGAGATCCTGCAAACCCGCCGCGCTCTCCTCGCCCGACACCGGTGTTACCAATCGGAGTTCTCGGCGCGACGATCGGGACAGGTTTCAACAAGCTCGGCTGGCACTGGTGGCCATCCGACAACGCCATCATTTCGCGCGATTACAACAACCGGCCGGCATGTGGTCTGCACGGCAAATGTATGTTCGGTTGTCCGATTGCATCGAAAGCATCAACGGACATCACGCATTGGCGGAAAGCGATTCGAAAAGGAGCTGTGCTTCAGCCATGGTCGCGGGTGCGCGAGATCACCGTGAGCACAACTGGCAGAGCCAAGTCCGCAATCTACTACGACCGCCAAGGAAATCTGCACGAGCAAACCGCCAAAGTGATCATCGTCTGCTGTAATGGCGTCGGCACGCCGCGGCTCCTCTTGAACTCGAAATCGAATGTGTTCCCTGAAGGGCTGGCTAATTCGACGGGACTGGTGGGAAAGAATTTCATGACCCATCCGTTTCGGACCTTAGAGGGCGTCTTTGAAGCACCGATGGACGGACACTTGGGTCCATTCGGCATTCCGGCAATGAGCCAGCAGTTCTATGAGACCGATACGAATCGCGGCTTCGTTCGTGGCTATACGCTGCTTCTGGAGCGCTCATTTGGCCCGCTACATCAGGCATGGGGCAGCTTCTCCAATCATCCTGTTGCTTGGGGAGAGAATCACCACAAAGCGATGCGCCAGCGGTTCCCGCATCTGATCCGCGTCACCGTTATGGGCGAGGACCTGCCGGAAGAGCGCAATCGCGTTGAGGTCGACCCGAATCTGAAAGACACAAGCGGTATCGCTGCTCCACGCGTAGTGTACAGCTACAACGAGAACAGCCTGAAGATGCTGGACCACGGCGGCAACATGGCTCGTCAGTCCTTGCAGGCAGCAGGCGCAATCGAGATCCTGGACAGCGGCCCCGTTACTCCTGCGTACCACTTGATGGGAACGGCACGCATGGGCATTAATCCGCGCAGGTCAGTCGTCAATGCATCACATCGAGCGCACGACGTGCCGAATTTGTATATCGTCGACGGGAGTTCGTTCGCGACCTCGGCCGCGGTAAATCCGACGTCCACAATCGGCGCTCTCGCGCTGAGGGCTGCCGACAAAATCTGGCAGGAGCAGAAAGCTTAGCTCACTTACGCAAACACGCTTATCGGCATAGTCCCCACCGCGGAAATTGAAGGCCGAAAATCCATAAAGGGCAAAATGTCGCGATCAATTTCAATTCCCGGTGCGACTTCGATCAATTCGAGCCCCTCTGACGCGAGACGGAACACTGCTCTCTCTGTGACGTATAGAACGTTCTGTCCGTGTTTTCGCGCAAAATCTCCCGAGAATGTGATTCGCTCGACACGGTCGACGAATTTGTGAATTTTGCCAGCTTGCAGCACCTTCAGGCTCCCGTGCGACCAGGAGACTTTTGACCCTTGCGCGTCAAAGGTTCCGCAGAACACGACCTTCTTTGCATTCTGCGCGATTTCCATGAAACCGCCTGGCCCGATGAGATTTCCCGCTAGATGCGAGACGTTGACGTTTCCAAAACGATCAGCCTCCCCCATCCCGAGGAACGTGATGTCGATTCCGCCGCCGCTGTAATAGTCAAACTGCTCTATGGATGAAACGATCACTTCCGGATTACGAGCCGCTCCAAACAGCCGGTCGTCCAGCATTCGCCCGTTGTGCACGCCCTGCTCCACACTCATCCACAGTTCGCCAGAGGTACGTTGCTCGGCGATAACGCCGAAGATCCCGCCGGGAATTCCAAACCCGAAGTTTAGTGAGGCGCCGTTTCGCAGTTCGAGCGCTGCGCGGCGGGCGATGATACGCCGTTCCAGCTTGTCGGGAAGAGCGGCCGTCATCTGCCCCAGATGAGCTCGACGAGTTCCGGAGATGCTTGGATCGTAATCCAGGGAATAGAACTGCCGCTGTTGTGGATCCTCCACGACTGCGTCGACCATGATTCCCGGAACACGCACGCACCGCGGATGCAAATCACCCGATTCCACAAGTTGCCGAACCTGCGCGAGAACTCTGCCGCCGCTGTTGTGGGCCGCCAGTGCGATCGTGTGAATATCCATGTCGATCGGTTCTTCTTCAGGACTGATATTTCCGCGCGTATCGGCGTAGGTACCGCGGATGATCGCGACGTCCACTTTGAATGGTTTGTAGCGCAGGATTTCCCTACCGTCGACATGCATGAGCTCGACCAACTCATCGCGGCTGCGCTCATTGCATCGGCCGCCGTCGTGCCGGGGATCGACGAAGGTCCCCAGTCCTGAATGGGTGAACAAGCCTGGCCGCCCGGCGCCGATTTCGCGCAACAGCTGCTGCACCACGCCGCCCGGAAAGCAGTACGCTTCAATTTTCTCTTCACGAATGAGTTGCTGGATTTTGGGTGACCAGGTGAAATGACCTGCGATCACCTTGCTCAGCATTCCTTCATGCGCAAACCGGTTCGTTCCAAGCGCGTCGCGATCACCTAATCCGAGTGAATGGACCAGCGTCAGGTCACGCGGCTGACCCGTCTCGAGGAACCGCTGTTCCAACGCTGTGAAGATGGCTTCCGCTGAAACCATTCCGGCGCCATTGCCGCTGATCGCGACGGTATCGCCGTCACGAATGAGATCCGCAGCCTCTCGGGCGTTTATGAATCTCGCTGTGCTCATTCAGATTTCACCGGTTCTGAAAGGCAGGCTTTCGCTTTTCGCGAAATGCTCGGACGCCTTCTTTGCAATCTTCAGTGGAGAGCGCTTGGGCGGCAGCACTGGCATGATGCTGACGTAAGTCAGCGTGCATAGTCGCAAGGATGCCCTTTGTAAGGGCCATTGCTGCGGGCCCGTTCGCGCACAATCTCTCCAGCCAGCCGTTCAGTTGCCGCTCTAAATCATCGAACTCATCAGCGATGCCCGTAATCAAACCCCAGTTCAGCGCCGTTTCTGCTGTTATTGGCGCACCGAGCAGCATCAGATGGCGTGCCCTGGCCACACCGATGAGCTCGGCCATGCGCCGAATACCCATCCATCCGGAGATCATGCCCAGAGTTACTTCAGGCGATCCAAATTTTGCCGATTTCACAGCAATTCGAAAATCGGCAGCCATGGCCAGCTCCAGCCCGCCGCCAAGGGCGTGACCCGAAACCGCAGCTATAACGGGCTGAGGCAGCGCAGCCAAGCGCTCAAGTACGTTGATGCCATACAGAATCCAATGCCGGCCCATATCGTACGGCGAAAGAGAGCCCCAGGCATCGATGTCGCCGCCGGTGCAGAAGAAGCGTCCGCGCGCTCGAATAACAACGGCTCGAAGCTCGCGGTCTGCCTCGATTTCAGCAACAATCGAATTCAGCCGCTCGAGCATTTGCATCGTAAGCGCATTTCCCTTATCGGGTCGATTCAAAGTGATCTCCCCACACACAACGCCAAACTGCTCCTCACGAGAAAACAAAATTTCAGGTTCCATACGGGTACCTCGTTAGCGACACCTGGAACCGTCGCACATGTGGCGTGTTATGCGCGGAGTATGCTCCAGCCGACCCTGACTGGAACCAGGACTTGAAACCGTCATTGCTCTCCATAAATTACAGATTTTACTTGTCCAGCGTATTGAAAAGGTGCGATCTCTTCCTCGCATTTTGTTGGATTGTCGTACAACGACATTTCGTTGGACGACGTCTTAAGCGTGCTAACGTCAAGGCTGCAATGCCGGCTTTCCGCTGGTTGTGATGCAATGCAAAGGTAAACTCGGCCAGCTCATCGCCGTTAATCTGAATAGGGGAGTTTTTACCGCTATTGTCCTCTAGGAAGGTAAAAAGCCGTTATCAGCTGAAAGAGAAGCTGGGCACGGGCGGAATGGGAGTCGTGTATCGCGCGCGCGACGTTGTGATCAACGCCGATGTCGCGCTGAAAACACTCGCCGATACCGCTGATCCCACCGCTTTGCGCATGTTCCGCGAGGAATGTGACAAGCTGGCGAGAATCGTGCACCCCAATGTCGTGGAAATCCGCGACGTCGGTGAAATTGAGGAAGGCGGGGTACGAAAGCCTTACCTGGTAATGCCGTTTCTGCGCGGCAGGACACTGGACAGCCTGATCCTCAAGTCGCCTGGCGGCCTGCCTCTGGAGCGCGCTCTCGAAATTCTGGTCGAGGCCTCCCGAGGACTGCAGGCTACTCACGAAGCCGGTCTCATCCACCGCGACATCAAGCCCAGCAACATCTTTGTTCTTGAAGACGATTCGGTCAAGCTGATCGATTTCGGCGTGGCGCATGATGCCGAAAACCTGCTAACCGTCACGCGCAAGGGAACGCTCATGTACATGGCCCCGGAGCAGGTGGCAATGCACGCTATCTCTCCGTTATCGGACATCTTTTCCCTTGGCGTGGTCGCCTATGAAACCCTCACAGGCCGCAGACCGTTCGAAGGCAGAACGGAAAAGGATTTAATTGACGCCATTGTCCACCGCAACCCTCCGCCTGCGTCGCGGTTCAATTCGCAACTCAATACCGCCGTGGACCAGACGCTACAGAGGGCGCTTGCTAAACTTCCGGGCTTTCGCTTTCAATCGGCGCGCGAGTTCGGCGAGACGCTTCGCAAGGCAGCGCTCAATCAGCCGATCGCTCTACTTGATCCCGCTCGAATCGAGATGCGAATCGAACAGGCGCGCGCCGCGCTGGTCCGCGGCGATCTGGACTTGGCCGGTGACATTTTAAACGAGCTCGAACTGCAAGGCTGGCTCGACGAACGGATTACCGAGGTCAAGCGGGATTTTGAACGCATCCGGGACCAAAGAACGATTTCTTCGTTATTGGTCAGCGCACGCTCGCGAATCGAGGCGGAGGAATTCGCTCTAGCCGCTCAGAAAGTCGAAGAAGCGTTGCGATTGGATCCGCGGAATTCTGAAGCGGCCGCGCTATGGGGCGAAATTGAACATCGCCGCGCCGAAAACGATGTGACCGAACGCTTGGGAAAAGCCCGACGGCTCGCTTCGAATCGCGAATTTGACAGAGCTAAGGAAATGGTCGAGCAAGCGTTGGAGATCTGCCCAAACGAGCCGGCCGCACTCGACCTCCGCTCCAGCATCCAGCAAGACGAACAGGAATACAGCGCTGTTCTGAGCGAAAAGCGACGCGCGGCGCGCCGGGCCGAACAGGCCATGAACCGCTGCGATCCGGCAACAGCTTTGAATTCGATTCAGCGCGCGCTCGATTTAGATCGGCAGGCGCCCGAGTCTGATAACAGCACTGCAGATCAGCTCCTGAATCTTTCGAATCGGATTCATTCTGCGTTACACGATGCGCAGCAGTCTATCGAACGCACGCGTGAATTGTACCGGTCAGGCGATTTCAATGCCGCTCTAGCCTGCTGCGATCAGGCCCTCGCCCGCTTGCCGGAACACACTGGTCTTCGCACGCTGAAGCTGGATATTGAGGATGCACAGCGGAAGCAGGTTGCTCTTTCGATCGCCGCAACGCAGCGCGAGGTCGATGAGGAACCGGATCTGGATCGCCGGATTGAGATTTTGAAATCGGCCTCCGAGCGCTTCCCACAGGTTGAGCATTTCGCCGTCAGCTATCGCGCGGCGTGCCAAAAGCGCGAGTTTGCGGAATCGCTTGCTGTCAAGGCGCGCACGGCGGAAGAGGAACATCGCCTGGCCGACGCGCTCGAGGAATGGAACCGTGTGCGATCGGTTCATCCAGGCTATCCGGGCCTCGATGCCAATATAGAGCGTCTCCAACAATGTACCGGTCTTTGCACCGATTACGAGCGCCGTCAGGATCTCCTTAACCACATCCGTAATGCCATTGCTGCTGGGGAATTCGCCGGCGCGCTCCATCTCATTAAGACAGTAGGATCCGAATCGGAGGATCATTCCGAACTCACCGATTTGCGCGCGGCTGCTGAAGAAGGCGCTGAGCGTGAAAGGCGTATAGGACATCTTTTGGATCTGGCCGCGCAATTGGCGAAGGATGGTCACTACGATGGCGCCATACGCGCGCTGGACGAAGCAGACGCTTTAATTTGCGAGTAAGGGAGATCACGGCAGCCCGGCATCATGTTCTTGTCGAGCAGGCCGAATCTCTTTTCGACACAGACCGCCGCCGTGCCGAAGCACTCTTAAAGCAGGCCCTCGAGCTTGCCCCTGGACGCGATACCGCGTACAAGCTTCTGGAAACACTTCAGGAGCGCGGTCGCCGCCAAGACATAAGTGAAGTTAACAGTCGCATACGCGAGCTTGAGACAACACACGATTTCAACGGCGCGCTGCTTCTGGCAGAGCAGGCTCTGGCGGAAAATGCCGGGGATCCTGAGCTTGTGCAAACGGCGGCACGCCTGAGGCAGCGTGTGGACCGCGCAATCCAACCCGCCGAATCACCTACCCCGCAGCCGTCTCATGCGCTGGAGATTGCTCCCGCCCGTGCATTCCTGCATGCCGCCTGGGAAAAGGCATCTGCTCTAGCTTCTCGTCCTCGGGCTAACTCGGGCCTTGCTCGCGAGCGATCGCTGGCTCCGTCATCCGTACGTGATGAAAGCGCGGGCGAGGGTGTCGCTTCCGCCGAAAAAACTCCATCCAATGCGGGTACGCCTTCGACCGTTCCAAGCGAACGCGAGCCCGCATTCGCCAGGATCTCGCGCCTGCGTGCGTTGGCCAGCATCTCATGGCTACCTCACTCGAGCGCCGCACTCGTGGCTATTGCCGGCAGCATCGTTGCCGTTGCAATCCTTTTCGCGTTGGTCGTTGCGCGCCTGCATCCTCATGCCGCTAATGTGCCGCACGCCACCCCCGTGATCAGGCGTACCACAGCCGCTCCGCCGCGCACCCCAACCCCCGCCAGTCTACCGATTCATCTTGCTCCCCCGGACGCGCAAGTGTTCGTTGACGGATCTCCCGCCTCGCTTAGCAACGGAACGCTTATTGTCAAACCCGGAATGCACGTTGTCGAGGTCCGTTCCCCCGGCTATAAGCCGTTCAGTAGGTCCGTCCAGATCTCAGCGAGTAATAACGAAGTGCTCGATGTTGCACTTGTGCCGGTTCCTGTACCGCCAGCGATTTATGTCGAAACCGATCTTCAGTCAGGGACCGTGCTTGTGGATGGAAAGCACGCTGGAACACTAGAAGGCGGGCAGTTCACACAGGAGGCGCCGGGGGGATCGCATACGATCACAATCGTAACGGCAGGTCATGACCGCTACTCATTCGCGTTCACTCTCGGAGGCGATTCGGTTTGGACCCTCGGTGTGCCCAGATCATCCGGCTACGGAACGCCAGTTCTGGCTGCGCTAGCCAGCAACGGTGCTCGAATCGTGTGTGGGCGTCCGGGGCTCGCTTTTGTAGTCGACGGGGGCCGGCCGGTCGCTTGCACCACTGTAGGTGCGAATCTTCCGCCGCTCTCCGAAGGGAACCACAGATTGACGCTACTGGAGGGGTCGCGGAAGGTTGCGGTGCATAGCCTCAATTATCAAGCCAGCCCTCTACTGACTGCTTTCATCTCGACGGGCGCGCAATTCGGCGGATTGATGATTCAGGGGACCGAAGATACCTTCGATGTCTCCGTCAACGGTTATCCCTCCAAGCGGCCCGCCACGGAAGGCCGTTGGCGACGGCTGCTGAGGCCCGGCACTTATAGTGTCGCCGTCAATAAGCCGGGCTTCGCGGCGAATCCTTCAGCGGTGAGCGTTTCCATCACGCCCGGCGTGGATACAACCGAACAGGTGTCCTTCACTCCCGTACCCGTAAGCGCGCACTTGCGCCTGCAATCCCAACCCGGGACGGAGGTGGCCGTGAACGGTAAGTTCGCCGGCATGGTGCCTCAGAGTGGAATTCTAGATCTCTCTCAACTCCCCGCGGGCCCGGCGGAGCTGCAGCTACAGCATAAGGGCTTTGCCGAAGCACGCCAGACAGTCACTCTCGTAAAGGGGGAGAATCAACGGACCATCCTCTTGCAGGAACTGAAAGCGAAAATAACCTGGACCGTTGATCCACCGAATGCGCAACTCAGTTACTCCACGCCAGGAATTCCCGTTCGTCATGCGCTATCGGGAAACGCGACAGAGCTTCCTGCGGGAATTTACGAGTTCGAAGCGTCGGCGCCAGGCCGGGTGCCCGCCTCCTCCGTTGTAACCGTGAATGCGGGTGAAACGAAAGCCTTCTCGCTGCGGCTCAATGCAGTATCTCCCGCCATCCTGACCATTGCTTCTTGGCCCGGTTGGGATCCGCAAGCCGGCTGGCTGGTACGGGACAAACCCGGCCCCATTTTCCAAACTCTTCCGGAACGTGCTTCGCTCATCTCTTTCCAAGCACAGTGGGAGCGCCCGAAGACACTCGTACACTGGTTCGGCGGATCGCTGAATCTCGTGTTCCGCACCTCTGACGGTATGCGCTCCGTCACGTTCCGGATCGCGGAACATGGCATTTCCTGGAGTTCAATCGTAGGCGGTGAACGGCAGGAGGGCAAATTTGCATTGAACCTCGGGAAAAATTCTGAGAACATTGAGGCCGACATTCGCCCTTCGGGTATTGCTCTCACGGTAAACGGCTCTCCTTTGTCGGCTGTTGGCGCCAACCTCTATTCGGAGCCCAAACTTCAGTTCGGGTTCATCATCGAACAGGATCAGATAGTCCGGTTGAGCAGCATTCGCGTCGCGACGCAATCGAATTAGCTCTGGATGTTCGCTCAGCGGGTCAAATAAAAAACAATCAGCGCGAAACTCGCGATCGCCGCCGCGATCACGATGATCTCCCAAACGGTAAGCCATTCGTTAAATCGGGAAGCGGCTCTTTCGAGCTGCGGAGGAGACCACAACGTGCTGATGCGGATTGGCAGCCGGCAAAATCCGTTTCCCGACCTCGATCTCATATCCAGGCACCGAGATTACGTCGCCTGAACTGACTTTTTGTGCTTTCTTTTGCGGTACTGGCTTGCCGTTTACGATCGTGCCATTACTGCTCAAGTCTTCGACGCAGATTTCGCCTTTGCGGCAAAAAAGAGCAAAATGTTCGCGCGAGATCTCAGAACCTGAGAGATTAACCGGGCTGCCGAGAGTGCGCCCAAAAACTAACCGTTCTGCGAGATCGCACGTAATTGTGTAGGCATTAGAGTCGCTTTGCTTTCTGATGATCAGGTCTACTTGCACCTATACCCGCTCGCAATGAATTAGAGTAGTTACTTTGCTTTCGGGCCGGCCACCATGGGTAACGGCCTTCCACTACTCAGAATAGGGCCTGCAGCGTTTTATATAGGTACGAGTGGCCGCAACGCTTCATTGAAGCCAACTGCGAGTAGATATCAGTGTGCCAGCGAAATAAGGCGTTTCAACAACGCAGCCGACACGATGGGATCGCTACGCAGCCATGCAGCCACCCGTTCGCGATCCAGAGTGCTCATGCCGCCGAACTCTCTTTCCAGCATCTCGTGAACGGCTCGATCCACAGCAGCCTTGGCTTTAATGGGATCTGCGAGGTCGCGCTTACTGACTCCCTCAGCAGCGGCTGTGAGCGCCTCGGTGTTCGAGGTTCCGCCGCTCGGCTGGCTCTTTGACGTCAGCTTATTACCAAACGCCTTCCCGGTTTGCGATGAAGTCGTCGCAGAGTCTATTTGCGGCTGAGAATCCGGCGGATCCGGATTGATTTTCATATTTGCCGATCCTGCTTTGGAAATTCATGCTCTGGCAGCAAGCTCAAAAGGGTTAACAACTGCTGACCGAGCCGCCCATAAGGCCCCTTCGGGTCTAGCTCGCACGCGCGCCGGAGACTTACTCTCGCCGCCGGATACTCACCCTGAAACATTTGAGCTTCGCCCAGCAGCGCATACGCGTATGCATTACACGGGCTTAGGCTCAAAGCCCGCCGATAGTGGTTAATAGCGGTGCCGAATTGCCCTTCAGAAAAACAAGTAGACCCAAGTCCGATCTCAGCATTCGGTTCGCCCGGACAAATATTTCGAATAGTTGAGAATATATTCTGCGCTTCTTTGAAGCGTTGGCTGTCGCGGTGCATCATTCCGGCTTTCATAAGAGCGGCTAAATCTTCTTTGGAGAAGGAGCACGATCCAGTGGCGGACGATTCTCGCGAGATGTTGCGCGCCATGAAGTCTTCGCGTTTCACTTCAATGAGCGATATTCCGGAGTGAATCCATGGCCGCATCGTGTTTCGCTTTCAACACGGACGAGACCGCCTCATAGGCACGCGACTCCGCCTGAATGCGCTCTTGCAGCCGCAAATATTGCACCGGATCCGATCCTACGGCGCCCACGCCCATTCCGCGAAGCATATCGAGGAAAATTCCGCCCGAGCCGGGCAGAAGGATGTTGCTTGCGACTGCGCCCATTTTGCCCAGAGCGCCCGCAAACTTGCTGGCTCGGTTGGGTTGCGGGTTCGGCGGCGGCGCCGTTTGCATGCTGTCGCTGAGAGTGATTTGATCAACCGGATTTGTCGTCGTCATAACCAGTTATCGTTCGGCCGCATAAAGTGTTGCTATCGCCGTTTCGGGAGCTATCAAAGGCGGAGCATGATCGATTTTTGCCACCGCAGTCTCGGCGATTTTGCCGAGCAGTTGGACATTCATTTCGGGCGCCAACTCCTCGTAACTGACCACCTGCACTTCGGGGAAGTCGCGAGATAGCACGCGCTTTACAAAACGGCGAATTTCCTTGTTGGTCACAATAACCGGCCGCTGCGCTGTGGCCGGCAGCTTGGCAATTTCTTTTTGCGCCGCCTTCATAACAAGCTCGATGCTTTCCGGGTCCATTGACAGATATGGGCCATTCGCGCCATGACGGACGCAATTATGAAACAAATCCTGTACGTTGGGGTCGAGCTCGTAAACAAACAATAGCGGCTTGCCTTCGGTGATACTGAAGCAAATTTTGCGCCTCAGAGCCACGCGAACGCGCTCGGCCAGTTCGTTCGAGTCGCGTGTGGTATGCCCGTGTTCGCCGAGACACTGAAGGATCGCCTTCATGTCGCGTATGGAAACCTCGGCTTCGGCCAGCAGCTTGAGAACTTCGGTCAGTTGCTGAAGTGAGATCGGTTTCGGCACCACTTCGTCCACCAGCGCGGGATAGTGTTTCTTTATGGCGGCCAGCGTCCATTGCACTTCCTGCAAACCGATGAACTCGTGCGCATGGCTGCGCAGAAAACTGGCAAGGTGCAGGATGAGAACCTCATGCGTATCCCAAACCTGGAAACCAGCCGCTTCAGTATTGGCGCGCTCACTGCCCCGAATCCAGCACGCCGGCTTTCCGGTGGCCGGATTAGCAGTTTGCTCGCCCGCAATGCCGCAGGCCTCCAACTTGGCAGCGTCGCTGTTCACCAGAACGTTATCCGTCCGCACCAGGCCCCTAGCCACCGGAACCTCATTCAGCCAAATAACGAAATTCTGATCCGCAGCCCGCGGTTGATTCGCCGCAATCTGAATGGGCGGAAAGATAATCCCCAACTGCACGTACAAGGTGTTTCTCAACTCGGTAAGCTTCCGGTAAAAAGCCTGCCCAGTAGGCGTCTGTAGATCGACGGAGGGCGCAAGATCAAGCCCGACCTGAATGAATATTGGCAGAGTAATTGTGATTTGAGGCTCTGCGCCCAGCGCGGCCGGCATTTCGCGTTCCTTCGTTTCAGACTTCTTCGCCGCGCGAAACAGGCCGTAGGATATGAAGCCGGTGACCGAGGACAGAATGAGGAACGGAATGGTCGGCAGACCCGGAACAAGCGCCATGATAAACAGCACGGCGGATGCGACTCCAATCGCTTTAGGCTGGCCCAAAATCTGTGCAGCGATGTCCTGACCGAGATTCGTCTCTCCATCTTCGGAAGCCACGCGGGTGATGACCATCCCCGCAGAAATGGAAATGAGAAGAGCGGGAATCTGCGCAACTAAGCCGCTACCAATCGTGAGGATTGAGTAAGTTTGAAGGGCGTCGGTAATCGACATGCCATTCATGCCAATGCCGATAATTAATCCTCCGGCGATGTTGATCGCACAGATGATGATACCCGCGATGGCGTCGCCTTTTACAAACTTCATCGCACCATCCATGGCGCCATAGAACTGCGACTCCCGCGCCAAAGCGTAGCGCCGGCGGCGGCCCTCCTCGGAATCTATGAGGCCGGACCGCATGTCGGCGTCTATGCTCATCTGTTTGCCTGGCAGCGCATCAAGTGTGAAGCGCGCCGCCACTTCCGCCACTCGTTCCGATCCCTTGGTGATGACGATGAATTGAACCAGAGTAATGATCAAAAAGACCACCGCGCCGACCACAAAGTTGCCGCCCACCACAAAATTGCCGAACGATCGGATGACTTCGCCGGCATCGGCGTGCAACAGGATCAGCCGTGTTGCAGAAATGTCCAGCGAAACGCGATAAAGAGTAGTAATCAGAAGCAATGTTGGGAAGGACGCAATGCTAACCGCGTTGGAGATATAGATGGAGAGCATCAACACCGTGACCGCGATGGTGATGTTGATGGTGAGAAAGATGTCGAGCAGGAACGTCGGCAGCGGCACGATCATCAGACCGACCATGAGCGCGACGCACGAGACTAAAATGAGGTCGCTGGCGCGCGTAAGCGTCGCATTCAGATTTCCCGAAAGCAGTGTTTTCTTAACCTGTTGAAATCGCGCAGCCTATTAGCAGCCATCATTACCCGGCCATCTGTTTAATTATCTGTTATATCCGAGGGTTAGCGCTAAGTGCCCGTAAGCGCCTTAAAGGCCGGAAGACGATCGATATCCACGGTGCAGTCGAACCGTCTGCTAACAGGAGCCGGCCATTCTGGGCTCGGCGCGTTCACGCGCTTTGGCCCAGGAGCCGAATCAATAAATTCATCTCCTGCTGGAGAACGTTATTATTCGGTGGATCCTGGCCGT
This sequence comes from uncultured Acidobacteriaceae bacterium, assembly GCA_963846185.1. Taxonomy (GTDB): domain Bacteria; phylum Acidobacteriota; class Terriglobia; order Bryobacterales; family Bryobacteraceae; genus Bog-105. The sequence continues at coordinate 33,837 of CAWJVA010000020.1, forward strand.
TCTGCAGGCAGACTCGCGATGTCCTGTTCTAAAGAGGTATCGAGCTTTCTCTCGGGCCCGGTGCTGCCGCTTTCCTGATTGCCATTAGCATTGCTGACCGCGGGCTGGCTGGTGTTGCCGGTTTGCGGTTGGCTACTGCCTGTTGGCTCGGGTCGTTTCCGGCCGTCTCCGATTGATTCAAGAGTTCAGTCAGCAGTTGCATTTCTTGCTGAAGGGTCGCGCTGTTCGTACTCTGGCCTCGCCTGCACGCCTTGTTCGATGCTTTGCATCAGCACGTTCTCGAGACCTGAGACCACATTATTCGATACTTGTAATCGCCGTGTTGTAGCTCATAGTAGTACTTCTTTTGAAATTGATTATTGGATTGCGCTGGTTGGGAGAGTATTCGCAAACAAACGCAATCCTTATGAAATGTTCTATTGGGCGATGGCTCGGATAACGGCCATCATCGTGTCATGCTGCGATTGCATGATCGCCGATTGAGTTTCGATCTGCTGTTGCTGCGCGTATGCCTGCTCTTGCTCCGCCAACGCCTGTTGCTCCGACGCCGCTATAGACGAAAACGATTCAGTGCTGGGCGCGCTCACTGTTGCTGCCATGGTACGCTCTGTTCCTTTCCAAGGGATTTGATCGTTCTTTGCGATCCACCCAAGTTATCGATCAAGTTCCCGCAAAGTTGCGTCCGGCGACAAATTTGACAAATATCTTTCGGCGTTGGCGATTCGCATCGCAAGCCGTATTACATGGGCTCCGGCCGGTAGTTGTCGCATAGATTCCAAGTCCTGTTGTGCTTCCGCAAAACGATTCAGCAGAACGTTTGCTTCGCAGCGGCAGGCAAGCGCCTCTACCTGGTTGGGCGAGAAGTCCAAAGCGCGATTTGCGTATTCCAGCGCTTCCTCGGCCGACCCCAATTTCAGGCTGAGGGCGGCTAATGCCTCCAGGCAATATACGTTGCGGGGGTCGATTGCGAGAAGTCCTTTGAGAATGATTGCCGCATCCTGATGCTTACCTTGCAGGTGCAGCTGATATGCCAGCTCAGCAACGAGCTGGATCTCTGTATTCGTCCAGGATGCGGGCACGACTCTAAGCCTGTGCCTCCGATATCCCGCGCGAAAACAGGCCATCGGATTCTCGTTGATAACTTTCAAGTAACTCCAGCATGCGCCGGACAGGTTCCGGCGAGCTCTGCAATTCATGTTCTCCGCCGTGGCGGCTCATTAGGTCTCGCCACTGCTGCCGTAATACGGCCGCATCCACGACGCCGCTGGATCCCGATTGGGGCTGCACGAGTTGCGATGGATCAGGCGGCATCACATTCAGGCCTAGCAATTCCTTCCAGCCCACTGGCTGTCGCTGCTCGAACGCCTGCATCCGGCTCTTGAAGGGCGAATCGAAGGATTCAACCAGATCCTTTCCCAGGTCTGTTTCGGGCCTGTATCCGGGAAGAGTGTAGTTGATTTTCAAAGCGACTCTCTTTGCGTAAGATCGTAAACCCAAGTCAGAATTTCTGCAACCGCGTCGTACAGTTCCTCAGGAATCTGGGTATCGACATCCAGCAGGTAAAGACTGTGGGCGAGCGGGACATTGCGAATTACCGGTACGCCATGGTCATTAGCCAGCCTAATCATTTTCTCCGCAAGTTGATCCTGCCCTTTAGCCGTCACTTCGGGCGCCGCAGTGGTCTTGTCATAGTGGAGGGCAACGGCCAGGTGAGTCGGATTTACTACAAGGGCCGTAGCTCGAGGCACTCTCTCGAAAATATTCTGGGTGAGGATCTCACGGTGTATTTGGCGGCGCCGTGCCCGAATCTGCGGATCGCCTTCTTCCTGCTTGTGCTCGCGCTTGACTTCGTCCTTGCTCATCATCATTCGTTTCATGTAGAGCTTGCGCTGCAGGAAATAATCAGCCCCACCCAACAGCAGAAAGGTTCCTCCAATCGAGAACAACAGAATGAAAACGCCACGAGACGCAAGGGCGGCGATTTGGCCAAGCCCTAGCCGGCTGCTGAGCAGAATCTCAGGAAGCATCCCGCGCAAAACCACGTAAGCGAGACACAAAATGACGATCAGCTTCACTACGGTCTTCGCAAATTCGATGTAGGTGCGGGAATCCAAAAATGTTCTGTGAAGACCTGTGACCGGGTTCATGCGTTCGAATTTGAAAGCAAGTACTTCGGTGGCAAACAATGCGCGGACCTGCAGAAAATTGGCTGCGGCCGCTATCAGGGCCAAGCCGCCCAGAAGGGGCAGCATGAGAGCGAAGAACTGCATCAGAAAACTGAAGGTCCGGTGAAGTAGTGGATCGTTCTCTAATGGTTGGCTGATCGTCCGAACGCTAAACGAATCGATGGCGAAGGCTTCCCATTGGGCCACAAATACCGCTCCACCCAACGCAAGGATCGCCGCCGCGGTGAGGAATAGAAAAGCGTGGGTGAGATCCGCGCTCTTAAAGACCTCTCCTTTTTTGCGGGCGTCACGCAGCCGCTTCTCTGTCGGCTTTTCTGTTTTGTTTTCCGCCATTCAGAAAGCCACTACTAATTTATCGAGTCTCCAGGGAGACCTGTCTACACGCGCCCACGTCTTTTTTGAGCGCGAGGTCAAAGAACAACGCAACGAAGTCATCTGGAACATCGATAACTTGACTGAAGCACGGGACAATTTTCCCTGCAAAACAAAACGCCGGAGTTCACACCATGCTAGAGAGAGTGCCTTCGTCAGGCGCCAGTGCAACTACGAATAACGTCACATCCGCCAGTCAGAAGAATCAGACGACGAACTTCCCGCCGGTATCGCCTCAGTATTCGGATAATTGGGCGAGGTTCGTCAGCGAAAACGCGTTTAAACCGAGCAGCGGCTCCACTCCTTCCACCAGCGCGCCAAGCTCGACATTCGGATCCGACCCCCATCCGGCGTACGATCCCAACACTCCGGCCGACTTGAGCAGCAATAATGGACGAGTTGCGGCAAACGGGCTGTTGCGGATGGAGCAATTTGGGCCTGAATACAATCCGCAGTCCGAAGCCCAACTTGCCGCGCAAACACTGGGCCAGCACAAAAATGACCCCGCGTTCTTGCAACAATATCTAGGCACTCTCGGTTCGAGCCGCACGGCCCAGATCTTCAGCAATATCGCCAGCCTGGGAAATGTACAAACGCCGTTCAACTACACAAGCGGCGCGGCAAACCCACAGCAGCTCAAGCAGGAATATCAAAATATCGCTGATTCTTTATCGACACTGGCGAAGAACAACGATTTCAGCCAGAGCGATATGGATCAGTTCGCCACACAATTTGCGAAAACGAACCCGCAGGTTAACTTTTTTGCCAAGGACGTTCTAAGCAGCGCTTCGCCACAGGTGAATCAGATGTTCTTTGAATCGGCGAAGAACTACGCTTTGCAGAATTCCGGCTCCAGCGCGGGTCAGGCCATGGCAGCATATGCCATGCAGGCACTCTCCCAAACGTCAAATCCCCTCCCCCAATTGGAGAGCTTGCCGGCTGGTCAGCTCAATACCTTGGTAAAGGCCGCCATGCAAGGCGAAGCAGCCTACGGCAACCCACCCACCCTGGATGACTACGCCAAGACCGGCGTTTTCCGCGCCCAGAATGGGCAGGGCGCCCCGCTTACCGGCCTGACGAACTTGATGTTCGATGCCGCATACGCCGGCACTGGCGATCGGTATGCACCCGCTCCGCTCTCGTCCAGCCAGGCGCAAGACCTCAATACTAAGTTGTTTAAGGCAGCAGTAGGCACACTGGAGAGCGATCCGGCCGTGAAGTCTTTTTACACGCAAAGTCCTTCCGGCCAGGGCGTTTCCATGAAGGATGCTTTGGCGTCCGAGTTCACTCAAAGCTACGCCTCGATTGTGAAGTCTTACAGTGGCCCGGACGGCGAGCTAAGCAGCAGCGGCATGTCCGCTTTCCGCGAATTCTTCGCCGACGCCGTTTTCAGTCCGCCTCCCAGCGCGTATGCTTTGGGCGCCGTTCAAACCATTCAAAGCAGGCTGGCGAGTTATATCGCTGAAGCAAAGAGCGCGCCTTCCAATGGACAACCGTCCCAGCAGCAGACTGCATACGCGGAATCGTTGGGCGAGCAGGCTCAGGCAATGGCTGCCGGGCTCAAAGCGTCGTTTGCTTCCATTCTGAACGGAGCGGCTCAAGCTGATCAAAGCACCCAAAACCTGATCAACGGAATCCTCTCCGTCGGTGGGGCCGTGGTTGGAACCGCCGGGCCAGAGGCCTCCGTGGGCACAGCCATCGTCGGTGAAGCAGTAACTCTCTTAGTGAACTCCGGCTCAGGATCGGGGCCATCGGATGTTCAGGCTGCAGTTCACGAGCTGGCGAGCCACGGCATCAATGTAAACGGCTACGATCCGGGAGCGTTCTATGATCTGTCAACAAAGATCGACAACGATAAGTTCCGCGCGCCCTTGCAAGCCGGTCTGAATAACGGCGCCACGGTTCTCTACAACGGTTAGCCTCAAGCCGCTATTGCACCGCTTCCATAAATCGGTCCAGGTTACGAGCCAGCGCCGCAAAAGCAGGCTGCAGCTGGTTGAAGAAAGCCGCCGTGATAAGGAAAACGAAACCCAGGCCGACTAAGGCCTTCGCCGTGAACGATTCGGGACTTATACGAATTTGCGAGGCAATACGCCCCGCGCTCGCGAAGGCTACGTCGACCAGAAAAATGGCGAGAACAACCGGCGCAGCTATCTGGCACGCTAGCAGTAGCGCGTCGGCACTGGTCCGTGCGGCTTGGTCCGCGAGCGGTAGCACTCCGGGAGCCATCTGCGGGATTCTCCAAACCGGAAGTTGTCCGAAGCTCCTCATCAATGCCCCGATGAACATCAGATGCCCTTGCAGGGCAAAAAAGATTACCAGCGCTGCCTGGAATTGCAAAGCGCCCAGAGCAGAGGGATGACCCTCGAGTTGCGGTGCAAGGAACGTGACCTGGTTCAGCCCCCGTTGTGTATCCACAATGGTGCCTGCCATCTGCACGCCGTAAAAGACGAGTTGCGCCAAGAAACCGAGGGTGGAACCCACTACGGCTTCCTTGACCAGTAATGCCAAAAACACCAAGGCTGAGGTGGGCAAGGTTGCGGCGCTGCTTGCTAAAGAAGGCAGCATGACAGCGCTGAGTACGAGGCCGATGCCAGCTTTGACGCGGCCGGGCACCGACTGGCCACCCAAGAAAGGAGCGAAAATGACAGCTGCGGTCACGCGGGCGAATACCAAGGCGAATAGACCTAACCAAAGGCGGATATCGTAGTGCAGACCTAGCGCGTCCAGCAGAGACTGCGCCGCCGACAGTAAGGTCATCTTTGCGTCAGCGGGATGCTGTCAAACAAGGTTTGCGCGAAACGGACAGTTTGCGTGATCATCCAAGGACCAAGAATCGCGAGCGTAAGTAACACGCCCACCACCTTCGGCACATAGCTTAGAGTCTGTTCTTGCAACTGTGTAACTGCCTGGAACATGCTGATCGTCAGGCCGATGATAAGGCTCGCCAGCATAGGCGCGGCAGAGAGCAACAGAATGAGGAACAGCCCCTCTCGCAAAAGCGTAATGATTGCGCTAGAGTCCATGACGTATTCACCTACGCATAACTGAGCACCAGGCCGCGGACCACGAGAAACCAGCCGTCGACCAGAACGAAAAGCAGAATCTTAAAAGGCAGCGAGATCACGCTAGGTGAGAGCATGGTCATTCCCATCGCAAGCAGAACATTCGCCACTACCATATCTATGACGATGAACGGCAGAAAAATCAGGAATCCCGCCTGGAACGCCTCCTTCAGTTGGCTGGTCACAAAGGCCGGAATCAGGACCTGGAAGTAATCCTTGCCTGGCTGCTGTGCATTGCCCGCCGGAGCCGCAGGGTTCTTGTTACCCTCTTCCAAGCGCGCTCCCAAATTCATAAACATCAAACGATCTTGCGGATGAGCGTGCTTTGCCAAAAAGCGGCGTAACGGTTCCTTTCCCCTGTCCACCGCGTCAAAGATGTTCTTAACGCTAGCCTCAGAAAAGATATCGCGCGTATTCCCGACGCCTCCCGCTTCCTGATACATATTGCGCGCCACAGGAGTCATGATGAACAGGCTGAGAATAAATGCCAACCCGGTAATAACCTGGTTGGGCGGAACTGCCTGAGTGCCCAGCGCATTGCGAAGGATGGAGAGAACAACCGAAATCTTCACGAACGAAGTGAGCATGATCAGTATGAAAGGCGCCAAAGCCAATCCCCCCAAGATGATCACCAATACGACGGGGTTCGGTAAGCCCGGCGAGGCTTGTGCGCTAGCGCCTTGGGCCACTGCCGCGTGTGGCGCCAACAGCAAAAGCAGAATCAGCGGCACGCGTGGCATCACATTTTTGTGGATCGAAGCGTTTCGGCCGTTTCACGCCAGCCAGACCACTCAGCCGGGCTGAGTGCCGCCAAGTGCTGCACGCCTGCTTCTGAACTGGCAAGCAGTATGTAAGAATTGGCAGCCTTTACAATGTAAAGGGTCCGGCGCGGCTCCAGCGGAAGACGAGCGCAGATCTCAATCGGCCCCTGTGGCGTTTTGTTCCACATAGAGATCTTAGGAAGCCAGAGCGAATCGCCACCACCGCGAGCGCCAGAATACCGCAAAGCACCAGCATGAGCCTGGCATAGTCGCCCCAACCAATCGAAACCGAATTCATTGCGTATTCCAGTTTGCGATGCGAACGCCGAAACGGCCTTCAATCTCTACCAACTCCCCCTCACCTGCGATCTTCCCATTTACCGCGAGTTGCACGGAGTCCGATTTCTTACGATCCAACTCGATGATGCTTCCGGGCCTCAGATTATGCAGTTCCGCCAGCGTCATTTCAAGCTGGCTGAGCACTACGTGCACCCGAACCGGCAACGCGGCCAGATTGGGCTTCTGCAAATCGCCTTGCGTGGGTGGTTCGGGTTCGCGGTCCATCGTGAAATCACTCCTTTCAAAATAATCTTCGATCCTCAGCCGCAGAGGATCTGAATCCGCCAAGACTGCACGCCATCCTTGCTCGCTTCTTGAGGTGACGGCGGTAAAAGCAACTTATGCGCTGACGCGACCAGCAAAATATCCCCGGCTTCGAGGCCCGTTAATTCTTGCAAGGTCAGATCGGAGTAACCGCTGATCGCCATTACCTGCCAAAAGACCGGTATTCCGAGTTGTTCACCGTGAATGGGGGAGTACTGGATTTCCTTCAGCAATCTCGCGGGCAAGAAAATCTCCAAGACGCCGGTCGCTCCTGTCAGGCCGATAGCGCATTCGACTGAAACCCCCTGTACGCCTTCCTCTGGTGCTTCAAACGGAACAAGCGAAAAGCGGAAGGGGAATGTTAGCTCACGGTTCGCACGCTCCAGCACGGATAGCAGCAAAAATTCGAACAGGCCGTCATCGGCTGGCACGGAGTCGTTGATCTCGGCTCGGCTGATGCGATGCGTCAAAGCTTTCAGAAAATCGTGTGGTATCCGCAGGACAGCCGACCCAATGCCGGGCGACACCTTGACGCTGAGAAGCCGCGTGCCGCCAAACTCGCGTGACCAGCCTTCATTCCACGTGATAACCCGCGCGGCGCTGCCGGTAACCCGAATGGGCGGCTCGGGAATCCAAGCTTGCCTGTATGAAAAAGTAAACTGATGCGGAAAGATGAGGAACTGCGCGCCATCGTTCAAAGGAACGGACTTGTGCGGCTCAAGCTTCGCATCGTTCAAATAAGTTCCGTTCGCGCTGCCAAGATCCTCAATAAAATAGCGGCTGCCTTGTTTTGTGATTCGCGCGTGATGACGACCCACTCCCGGAAACGGAATCACCACGTCATTGTCCTGTTCCCGGCCTATGCCTATTTCGTCCTTTTGAAAATCCAGCTTCCGAGTTTCACCAGGCTCAACCTGATTCGTTTGCTCCAGAAGTAGAACGCGATCGCCTGCCACCTCGAGTAATGCGCCTAGTCCTTGTTGAATCCACATCCGCCAATTGACGTCTGCGCCGAACAGATCTCCAAAACGGTTAATTAGCTCTACGTCGGCTCGTGAATAGGACTTCAATCCTTCGAAGATGCGCAGGCCGGCATTGCATTCAAGCAAACTCATCCCGCCCACCTGGAGATTGCGAGTTGCGATATGCGGATGCCTTTCGTATGAAGTGCCGACCGAAGCGCCCCCAGGTTCTTCTGCAACAAACCAGCGACGCGCGCGACCGGAGTCTGAAAATTCACGGCAATCGATCCTTGCTCACTTTTCACGCTCACTCGCAAACCTTCGAGCGTTTGCGAGTTGAACTGAATCTCAACCGAGCGCATCCCGTCCGCTTGATGAGAAGAGATGTGGTCCACAATTTCCGAGGCTAGCTGGTCAATAATCGCCGGTGCTGGCGGATGCTGAGACACTCTCCGGCTGCTGCGCAGCGGGCTGCAATTGAAAGCTCGGGTCTCCAGCGGGCAGATTGAACTGAGGCATTGATTCCTTGCGCCTCTCCTCGAGGATCTTCGCGAAACGATCGTTCCCCTTCTCCGTATTGCCTTTAGAACTCGCAGTATCTGGACGACCTTCCGAATTTGCCTTCTGGATTCTCATCGGGCGGCTCTCCGGCTAAGGTACATGGTGGTTCCGAGCTCGTTTTGCTCCAACTCTTCCTTTTTCGCCGCTTCGGCAAGAAAGCGTTTTTCAAGCTTCTCGCGATATCTCACCAGCTTCTTCGCTTCGCGGAAACATTCCAGGGCATAACCTTGCGCTTCGTTCAGCTTGATCTCTGCTTCTTCGACCGCGAACTTCTGGACGACCGTCCGCTCATGAGCCGCACGTAGATCTTCTCCCAGCGCCGCCACATAATCGTTCCTACGCTGGATATCGGCGCCCATATTCGTTACGTGCGTCAGCAGCAATTCCTTCCGCGCCCCAAACAGAAACAGTTCAATGCGTTTTTCGTTTTCCAGCAGTCTGAGGAAAATGTCCCGCTGTTCATGCAGGGCTCGTTCTTTTTCGGCTACGGCAACCCTGGCTTTGGCCTCGAGGTCCAGCTTTTGGTCAAGCAGTGCTTGCAATCGAAAGGTGAATGCCTGCATTCCGGCCCTCAGAACATTGACTTCAGCCGCTCTACCGTTTGGTCCGCCGATGCACGATCCGTGACCGATTGCTGTAGAAAAGAGTTGACGGCGTCGATCTTGGAAATCGCGAAATCCACCTTGGGATCGCTGCCCTGCCGGTAGGCGCCCAGCAGAATTAAATCCTTTTGCTTTGCGTAAGTGGCCGAGCACCTCCCGCATCTTAGCGGCGGCTTGCTGGTGAGCATCGTCTGTCACGGCCGGCATCACGCGACTCACGCTCTCGAGCACGTCGAATCGCCGGATAATGTCCGTGCGCCGCCAGTTCGCGCGACAGGACGATATGCCCGTCGAGAATGGATCGGACTTCGTCGGCCACTGGTTCATTCATGTCGTCGCCCGCAACCAGCACGGTGTAAAACGCTGTGATGGAGCCTCTGGCGGAATTGCCTGTCCGTTCGAGAAGCTTAGCAAGCTCCGCGAAAACGGACGGAGTGTAGCCTGCTCTTGCCGGCGGTTCGCCGGAGACCAGCCCGACTTCGCGTTGCGCGCGCGCAAAACGAGTGACGGAATCCATCATGAGAAGCACTCTTTTCCCACATCCCCGAAAGTACTCGGCAATTGCGGTGCCGACGTAGGCACATTTCAGTCGCACGAGAGATGGTTCGTTTGATGTCGCGCATACCACGATTGAGCGCTGGAGGCCTTCCCTGCCCAAACTCTCTTCCAGAAAATCGCGCACCTCACGGCCGCGCTCACCCACTAGCGTAATGACATTCACCTCCGCCTCGGTGTTGCGGGCAATCATCCCGAGTAAAGTGCTCTTGCCGACTCCTGCCGCCGCAAACAAACCAATTCGCTGGCCTTCTCCGCAGGTGAGCAGCGAATCTATCGCCCTAACTCCGATCGATATGGGCTTGGTTATGCGGTTCCTTTCGAGCGGGTCGGGGGGCCGGCTATACACGGGATATTCTTCGGAACAGTTGAGCGGTCCCCGTTCGGCAGCGTCCATTGGCTCGCCTAAGCCATTGAGTACGCGGCCCAGCAGTCCTTGCCCTACCCGGATCGTGAGTGAATGGCCGGTGGGAACTACTTCACTCTCAGGGCCAATGTCCGCAAGCTCCCCAAGCGGCATAAGAAGCACGTCGCCGCCTTGGAAGCCGATGACTTCGGCCTTAACTGCTGCGGGCACACGCGAATTGTGGATCAGACACAATTCACCAATCCTCGCCTCGGGAACGGTCGCTCTCACGAGCAGACCGATAACTTCTTTGACCCGCCCTCGCGAACTGACCGGCGATGTCCGATCGATGGTGCTCAGGTATCTGCCGATATCGAGCGCAGATGTTGCGCTCATGTTGCCATCTTAAGAGTGAGTACGCGTTCCATGTTTTTCAACTGCGTTTCGAGCCGCGCGTCGACAACTCCAATATCAGTCTCGATAATGCAATCGCCAGGGGATAGCGAAGCATTCGGAACAACCTCGATCGCGTGAGCCGCGCCACCAGCCACACGTAACGTGGGCAGGCGTTGGCTTACAAAATCTGCGTCACCCGGATGCACTTGAACAGTGAAGCTCTTGGCCCGGCGTACGGAGCACAAAGCTTGCTTCACGACGCCCGCGACCGTATCGGGCGAGGTCCGTAACTCTTCGCCGATCAATTTCTCGGCAATCCGAACCGCTAATCTGAGCAGCGCGGTCTCGTTTTCTGCGAGATAGCGGTCGCGGGAGTTCCATGTATCTGCGAGCACTTCATACCACTGAGCAGCGCCGCTCTGATAACCCTGTTCCCTCGCCGAATCGAGAATACTTTGTGCCTCGTGTCGCGCCTCGCTCACGATCCGTTGGGCTTCATCCTCGGCCCGCGCGAGGATCTCATTTGCCTGCTGGCAAGCTATTTGGACTTGGCGCTTGACTACGGCGGGTCGATTTACCGCCTCGAGCGTTCGCGCCTTGATTACATTCGACGACATGATTCACGTCTCAACACAAGAGCGTACGAAAAGACTTCCACCTGCGTCATCAGGTACTTCCCTCGAGCCGGCTGTTGCTTTCCGAAAGCTGTGCCAGTTGGCGTTCGAGTGACTTGATTTGAAAAGCTCGCCGCTTGCTCACCACCAGGGCGGTAATGGCCCCGACGCTTGTGATGGCGGAGAGCGCAAGCGCGCCAATGGTGGTCCACTCCTGGGTCGCCAGTGGTCCTACCATCTCGGGAGGCAGTGGCCTTTCATTTGACTTTTTCTGCACCACGTCGACGTTTTCTGCTGCCAGGCCTTCGACGCCCTTTGCCACCAGTCCGCGAATCTCATCGTCCGTCAGCGGCGGGCGGTCGCCGCGATAACGGACCAGAACGGAAGCAGTTGTGGCAGCTTTGTCCTTTTCGTCAATCAGCGTATTGTTATCGGGAAGCACCACGTGCACTCTGGCATCTACTACTCCCGGTAGCGACCGAAGCGTTCGCGTCAATTCCCCGGCCAAGCCTACCACCATTCGCGCTTTCTCTTCAGCCGCCGTAGGAATCATCCCCGAGTTCTTGAAAACCTCATCCAATCCCTCAACTTTTTCATGTGGCAGTCCGTGTTCGCGAAGGAGCTTCCAAGCAGTTACCGTCTTTTCGCCCCCACCTCTGATTCTTACCTGCCACAGAGCACTGTCTTTCTTAGCTGATGAGTCGGGTTCGGCGAAGGCATCGATACCCCCCTCGCGGAGAGTAACGACAATCTCCTGCGCTTCACGCTCCGATAAGCCCGTCTCAATCGTGTGGCTACAGGCCGCCAGCAGCAGTATGAACGGTACGAGCAAAAGGAAGCGCTTCATCGTCCTTCTTAAAATGCTAGTACCTCAGATCTGAGTTTGCAGAAGAGAACGAATGCCGCCCGTGGTTTGGTCGACAACTCTGGAGAGCAGTTCCAGTTCTTCGTCAATTTGATAAATGTCGTTCTGCAGCCTCAGCAATTGCATTGGATCGTTCTGCGCCGCGCTCTTCTCGAGCTCGTTGCCGAGAACGCGAAACCGGGAATTCAGCAGATCAAGCCGGTTGCTCAATGACTCTCCGGCCGTCCCCGGCCCTATCAACCCGACCCGGGTATTCAGGCTAGAAAGCGAGTTGCCGGCGTATTCGAATTTAGATCTCAGAACATCGGTGGGGGCAAACTGTCCAGGGCCGGGTAAGACGGAGGCCCCGGGTGCGGAAAATGATTGCTGGCCCACGGCCTGCACCTGCGGCCCGGTTCGGTCTTGTACCTTGTTGAACACGTCTGGAAAGCCCGGCAAAGCTGTGCCGGCCGGTTTTTCGAGAATCTGTCCGGCGTTTGTGAGCGCGCTTGCGGGTAGTAAAGACATGCTCTTATCAAAGTTATCGATGGCCGGATTGGAAAGTTGCGTCAGAACGCCGCCGCTAACCTGCAAAGCGCTGACGTTCATGCAATATAGTGCTGTGTGAAAGCCGCTCCTGATTAGCAGAGCAGCCCCGGACTGCCATTCTGCCCCGGCAGCTCATCATGACGAACTTAATTGAGGCGCACATTTCGTATGCCCATGCAGTGGCCGCTGAATTGCTGGCCCGCTTTCCAAGCCATATCGACCGGCAGGACGTACGTGCAGCGGCCGAATATGGCTTAGTGCAGGCGGCCAACGCCTACGATCCGAGCAAAGGAGTCGCGTTCACTACCTTCGCCTACTATCGAATTCGCGGAGCCGTCTTCGACCTGCTTCGAGAAAGCGTCAAAGCCAGCCGCTTCGAGCAAGCAGCCAATGAATACATGCTGGATTACACCGCCGGCGCAAGCGCTCCCTCCGATGTTGAAATCAAAAATGTGGCATCGGGAATCGTCGCCAGCTACTTTCTGTCGTTGGAAAAGCTTCCGGCCGAACCGCATGCTCCAGGTAGCGAGGCGCCACTCGATATTTTCCTCAGGCAGGAGCAGCAGAAAGAAATCAGGGAAGCCTTGAAGACGCTCCCCGAAAAAAACCGGAAGATCTTAGAGGCATATTACTTCGAAGACCTCACCTTAGACGAGATCGGCAAGCGACTGGGGCTTTCAAAATCCTGGGTTTCGCGCATGCACGCGAAAGGGCTGGAGATGCTCCGTCCTGCAGTGGAGCGAACACTTTCTTCAAAAGCTGGTAGACTGAAAACCCGGGCACGTGGCCAAGGGCCTGACCGACGGACCTGAAGGAATTCGAAGATAATTACGGTCACGAGCCGGCGGAAACGGCGGCTTTGTCCGTGTGTGAATGCTGTTTATGCGGCAAGTCTCTGGCACACTCTTTCCGAATGCTGTTGGAAGTGAAGCCGCGCGCAAAGGCGCCACGCTTGATCACACGCTAGCTACTTATATCGGCGATGGACCGGCCGATTCCTCGGTACTGCAGATCTTCCGTCGCGTCGTTCAAGCTCTCAGCGCCATTCACGCAGCCGGTGCTTCGCATTTGCCTTTGTCCGCAGGAACGATTCGGTTGAGTGATTCCGGTCAACCAGAACTTGTATCCTCGAACCGGCCTCGTAAATCAACCGACACGGTTGCATTCGGATCTGCTAAGTACTCCGCGCCAGAGGCGTTTGGCGGTACCACTGGAAGCTCTTCCTGCGAGCTGGTTGATTGTTATGTATTAGCGTTCATATTTTATGAAATTCTAATCGGAAAGCAGCTGTTTTTTGCGCAATTTTCGCAGGTTCAGAGCGGCTCGCCTGCCTTGTGGCTCAAGTGGCACGCCGACCTGACAGCAAAGCCGCGCCCTCTGGCGGAACTTCGTCCCGACCTGGGGCAGTTTGCACACATTATCGACGAAATGATGGAGAAGGATCCGGCGAAACGCCTGGGTAGCTTCTCGGAGGTGCTGACTGCTTTTTCGAACTTCGAAGTTCGCACGGTATGCAACACCGATCCTTTGGGATTGCGGCCTGCTGCACCCAACGCGCTGACCCGCGCCGTTCAGACGGGAAAGAAACTCGTTTTCAGAGCGGGCAAGTATGCGAACCAATTTGCTACATTTCGCAAACCACCGATTGTTTTTGTCGGCCTGAGCGTATTAGTGCTCGCAGCATTGGGCGCATTAATCTTTTTTCTGCATCGTGCGGCCGCGTTACGGCATACGCAACTGCCTATAGCTGCCGCGAGACGGTCCTCTGCCCGGCCATCTACTGAAGCCGCTATCAAGTCAGTACCGCTTTCCGCGCCGGCCCCGAATCAGGCTGCCGCCAACCAGTCGCATGTTCCGGCAGAATCTGAAACTCAACTGCAGATCGAATCGCATCTGAGGTCGCGCACGCTCTTGCTACCCGATGATCTGCTCGTTCCCATCGAAATACGCGCCAATGTAAACGACGCCACCATCGTCATTAATGGCCAGAAGCTGAAGCGCAAACTGAACCAAGCTGCTGGCCTGTTGCGCCTGCGTGCCGGCGAGTATCGCATCAAGCTCATTCACGCGGGCTATCACGATTCCGCGGAACAGCGGTTGCTTATTAGCGGCAACGAACAACGGCGTCAATTGCAATTTAGGCTATTGCCGGCTGTTGAGCCATCAACTTCGGCGGTTGCTTCGCTTCCTCCCCCCGATTTGTCCACTGTTGGCGCCTCAAACGTCATCGGTGGGCAAGTCCTGATGCCTCTCGCCAAGATTACTTTCCACGTGTTCCCTCAGGGAGCGCAAATAATCTGCCGCCGAAAGGACGATCCCCGCTCTCAAGGCTGCGGCAATAATCAATCCTGCCTGCTGCCTGCCGGCGCGTACGAGATCACCGCCATCGCCAGCGGCTTCAAACCACTGGTGAGCCAGATCGCAATCGGGGCAGGTGAGGACAATTCATACGAGTGGAAACTCGAAGCGATCTCCTCGGCTTTGAACCCGGCCGACGTCTTCGAAGACGGGCAGAACTGGACCGTAGAGGCGAACGGGTGGTGGTCACACAAACAGTCGGGTTACAGCTTTTTGCGTGCAGGACGCGGGACTTTCGTCTTCGACATCCTGCAGTCCGCTGGTCTGTTCACTACCAAAAAGGTGTCGCTGGTGATCAATTATCGTAGCGAAGGTGATCGCGTGCTTTACACGATCGATGAACACCGTCTACACCGAAGCGAACGCAGTCCAGGCTTTCAGACCGATTACTCCGTCGCGCACGATATTCCGGCTGGACCGATTTACCGGCTTACGGTCGAGCTGTTAGGAGATCGTGTGATCATTCGCAATGCCGCTGGCAGGACTTTGGACGACCTGGCTCTGGTTAACCCTGCAGGAGGAAAAGCCGGGTTTTCGGGTAAGGTCAAGCTAAAAGTGATCGCAACGGGTTATCCGCAATATGCGAAAGACTCGGGACACTGATCCATCATCCGTTTTGATTCGATTCGGGCCAGATCCACCGGCAAAAACGGAGTGCTGAGGCTGGAGTTCCAGTTTGGCACTGGCCGGGATTCAAGTAGGGAAACAGTTAGCCCATTATCCTACCGGTTAGCGGCCCGCCTACGGATTAGACTGCCGCGTCGAGCAGATTTAGCCGAACTTGCTTCCCGCACAGCCGGACGGCTTCAATGCGTTCAGTGACCCAGTGCTCGGATAGGGCGAACTGACGCGCCAACTCTGCCGGCGACGTACCCAGCATGTAATCTGTGTACAGCCGGAACGGAAGATACGAATCATAAAGCAGATCGAAGACTGTCTGCTTCGGGGTGCGCGCGGGTTCGCGGCGTGGATCAGGCTTCTGACTCGCGGGTGCGACTCTTCCTCCTGACCGAGATCGAGATCTGGTGACGAACGCTGAGCGCGAACGACGCATACCGTTAGCAAGGCTGGCCATAGCACGTTAGCTCAAAGCACGTATCATTCCAGAACATGCGAGGGAAGAATCGAATTCGGAATCGGTCACACATCACTGCATAATACGTGCTTCTTCCGACGAAAGATTCTTAAACCGTCTTGCTTGTGAGTTACGGTCGGGTTCGAGCGCCGACGGAAGGCATTGAATAATGGGTGGCCGCCTCTGCGATCCTGTCATGACGATCCAGATTCTCCCGGTCCCACTTGGCGATATCGGCGCACGCTGAATATGTCTCTTCAAGAAAATCAAGAACGGTTTGCGCGGGATCGACAGATCGGCGGACGCCTTCATAGTTCAGCAGAAACTCACCGAGCTCCTGATTGAAAGATCCATGGCACGTAAGCTTCATGTCTTTGAGCCCCTCGGGAACCGGGGCGGCGTAACAATAGAAAGCTGCTTGGCCGTATCCACCGTTTCCCGGCCAAAAGCCAGCGCTAATGACTTCGTGAGAATACGCTTCGGCTTGGACCGCGTCTGCTCCGGGGCGCGCAGGCGCTCTGCGGCCGCTAAAGCGCGTAACTGCCAGGTCTAAAGAGCCCCAGAAGAAATGCACCGGGCTGATTTTGCCATAGAAATTTGTGGAGAAGCGCTTGAAGAGCGTATCGGCATTACCCAAAATTTGCCAAAAGCGGACAACTGCATCCGCATCATAACTCTTATGTATGGTGTCCTTCTGAAACGGGATCGGATCCTTCAGTTCCACGGGTCGTGAGTCAATCTGGATCTCCAGGCCGAAATCGGCAAGCGTGGCCTTGTACGCGGCGAAGAAGTCAGCGACACTTAGCGGACGCAGAGGCAGCCGTTGTGTTCGGCCAGAACTGAGGCGAAAGACTAGTTCGTGACTGATGAAATCGAACTCGATATCGATCAACCCGCCGCTAGGCACTGACATCGCCGAAGTGGTGAGCCCGCGAGCTGTGACATAAAAGGCCACGTTCCACCAGTGATTCTGGAGCGGAGTAAGCGCAACTCGCGTTTTTCCGACCATTTGCATAAACATGTGCAGAGTATTGGCAGTGTCTTTCCATTGCTCCCACTGAAGTTCCGGCCAGTAAAACTGGTTCACCATAAATCACCGTGCCCTAGTCTCTAATCATACGAAGCGGTGTATCTTTCGAGGGGACGCAAAATTGGAAAGTAAACCAGGTTCGTCGTCAGCCGGTTCGGATTTGAGTAGTCGAAGGCGTGCAGCCTCTAGCCAAAATACGATTCGGGTAATCTGTTTGAGGAAAGGTAATCTATGGCTGAAACAGCAACGTCAGTGCCACACGGCGATGTCACGCAAAGAGTAGGTGTAGAAGTCATCCGTGCGCGCGGAGTAGATGTCGAGAAGCTCATAAAAATGCTGATCGCAAATGCTGCTGCCGAATTTGCGAGCACCTATTATTACTACACGATCCTTCGTATGCACCTTGCTGGATACGAGGACTATAAGGAAATCTGCGAGGATGCGAGACTCGAAGACCGGGCGCACTGGGAATTGATCGTGCCGCGCATCTACGAACTTGGTGGAGAGTTGCCGAACGATTTACCGGAGTTCCACAATCAAGCGGGCTGCATTGCAGCCAAGCTTCCCAATCCTCCAACTGTGGTAAACATTCTCACGGTACTCCTCGAATCGGAACGCTGTGCAATTCGCAGTTGGAGCGCTGTGTGCGACATGACGTTTGGGAAAGACCCCAGGACGTATGACATGGCGGCCCGGATACTCAATGAGGAGATCGAACACGAGGCCTGGTTTATCGAGTTACTGGCCCATGAACGCGACGGCAAGTCGATTCCGTCCGGGCACTTTCGACGTGGCGAACCAGGCGAGGCGCCGTACAGCAAGAATCGCCGGTTCTATAATCCGTGAGCCGCGGTTGCTGAGCAATCGTGGAAGCACATGTCGAAGACGGGGCTTACTTCATCATTTTAGAAACACCGGAAGGTGAATCAGGTTTTCGTTGCTTCCGGGATGAGTTCATCTGGAATGCGGCTGCCCGAAACGGTATTGTGCTTCCCGCTATTTGCCATCAAGGACGCTGCCTGACCTGTGCCGGGCGGCTGCTGAGTGGAAAGATAGATCAGACAGCCGCCAATTCCTATTTTTCTGAGGACAGAGAGGCTGGCTTTGTGCTCCTCTGCACGGCCAAGCCCCGCAGTGATGTACGAGTGCGCACGCATGAACAGCTACAGATGCGTCAGCACCGCGCCCGCTTGGGGTTGCCTGCGCCTTATCTATAACACTTCCGTGGGCAGAGGCCGCCGGAGTTTCACAAAAGTTCACGTAGCAAATCGGTAGAAGCGCAACTCTGCGGTTATCGGACGTCAATGAAATGGCCGCGCGATTTCTTTTCGCATGTCAGGGAGGTTCCATGCGTTTGGTCCGGATTTATCGAACTCTGTTGTTTTGCCTTGCCGGGTTGTGCCTGTTCGGCTGGATGCCTCTGCCCGTAGCCAATCGAAGTCTGCGAACCAAACGAACACCGCAGCGTGCCCGAGCGATGACAGCCGGGTTGAAATTACCCGCTGGCTTTTGCGCGACGGTATTTGCCGACAGCATTGGTCATGCCCGGCAAATGGTGGTGTCGGCAAGCGGGGTGCTGTACGTTAACACCTGGTCGGGTACATATTACGGCAACGATACTCCGCATCCGGGCGGATTCCTGGTAGCGCTCCAGGACAAGAGCGGTGCGGGAAAGGCCGATGTCGTCGAGCGCTTCGGTGAAACTGCCTCAGACCGGCGGGCACGGCGGGACGGGCATCGGACTTGTATAAGGACTGGATTTACGCGGAGATCAACGATCGAATCGTGAGGTATGCGCTCCCGGCCGGCTCGATCGTGCCCCGAGGCGCTCCGGAAACGATTGTCTCCGGTCTGCCGCTGGGTGGCGATCATCCGATGCATCCGTTCATCATCGACGCCCAGGGATCGATGTATGTCGATGTTGCCAGCGCGACGAATGCCTGCCAAGTAAAAAACCGCCAGCCGGGATCGCCGGGCGCTGATCCATGCACTGAACTCGAAACGCGTGGCGGGGTCTGGCGTTATGACGCAAATAAAACGAACCAGAAGTTTTCGCCGTCGGCGCGTTACGCCACGGGAATACGCAATGCTGAAGGTTTTGCGTTCGATTCCAGCGGCAGGCTATTTGCCACCCAACACGGACGAGATCAACTGCATGCGAATTGGCCCAAGCTCTACAAGCCTGAAGAGGAAGCAATTTTGCCTGCTGAAGAGTTGCTGCTCTTGAAGCCCGGCGGAGATTATGGCTGGCCCGAATGCTACTACGACGGTGTGCAGCAGAAACTTGTTCTTGCGCCCGAATACGGCGGCGACGGTGGTAAACGAGTCGGCGTTTGCGCCAACAAGATCGCGCCGGCTGCCGTCGTTTCCCGCTCATTGGGCGCCGAACGCACTAGCGCGCTACGAAAGCAACAATTCCCAGCCCGCTATCGCAACGGAGTCTTCGTTGCGTTTCACGGCTCATGGGATCGCGCGCCATACCCGCAAGGCGGATATAACGTAGTCTTTCAGCCACTCGAAGGCGAGCATGCATCGGGCAATTGCGAGGTTTTTGCCGACGGCTTCGCAGGACCAGACAAGACTCCCGACGGCGCCGCACATCGTCCTTCCGGTCTTGCGGTGGCGCCCGGAGGGGTCACTTTATGTTTCCGACGATATACGCGGCCGGATTTATCGGATTGTCTATAAAGGTGGAGTTGGCAGCGCACAGCGGCGATGATCACGCCATGCCCGAGTGCATCGGCTACGGCCGGCAAGTGATGGAAACTACCGCCAAACCGCCGGAGGGAACGCATGCCAACGCAGGTGCCGCTGAAACCGCGAACCTTCCCGTTCCCGAAGGAGCTACGCCGGCGATGGTCGCCTTGGGCGATCGCATTTACCACGGCCAAGTAGGCGGAGCCGCCGTGTAGGGTTGCCACGGCGCGAACGCTACGGGCACGCCGTCTAGGTCCTGGTCTCACCTCGAAAAAGTGGCTATGGAGCGATGGGAGCTATGCCGGAATCTTGAAAACGATCAGAGACGGAGTGGCGAACCCGAAGGAATATCGCAGCCCGATGCCGCCCATGGGTGGGGCACAACTCACTCCAGACCAGCTAGAGGCAGTTGCGGCATACGTCTGGGCATTCAGCCATTAAGGGGTATCTAGCCAGATCGGTGACATCGCCGGGTGGGGCGCTCGTTCCCCACATTTCTTCAACCTCGGCGTCGTTTCGGCAAGCGTGTGTAGCATCAAGCGTCGGTCGCAACGGTTACATCTGGTGCTTTTCGATGCGGAGGTGTTTGCGCACACCGGACCGAACCCAGCTAAGCTCGCTGCACGCTCCACAATCAAGAACGGTTACATGGAGGCGGCGGCGAAAAGGGTCGTTCTGCAGTGCGCCGACAAATAACGCGGACGAATGACGCCTTGACACAAAGCTGCCTTTCGCATACAGTGTTGTCAGTTACTGAGGGGAAGGATTGAGCAAACCTACCGATCTTGTCCACGGGCTCACCATAGCCGTACAGAGAACTCTGGCCAAAGAGAGCGCCGCCTGGGAGCGCCTCGCAGCAGTCGTGAAAGCGGTGTAACAGATGCGGCTTGCTTCCACGGTTCGTCTCCGGCTTCGCTCCTTGTTCCTGCCGCAGGCAGGTAGAAGAGGATCTCAACGAAGAGTTCCGCTATCACCTGGAACGAGAGATCGATCAAAACATTGCCGCCGAGATGAGCCTGGAAGAGGCTCGCCAGGCAGCTCTTCGCACCATCGGCAGTCTGGAACAACGAAAGGAGGACTGCCGCGACATGCGCGGATTGAACCTGCTCGATCACATCATTAGCGACATTCGTTTCGCGGCGCCGCCAGTTCCGGCGCAGTCCCGAGTTTGCCGGGACCGCGATGGTGATGCTGGCACTGGGGATGTGCGCGAGCACCGCTATCTTCGCGTTCGTCGATGCCGCTCTGATCAAGCCGTTGCCGTATGCGAAGCCTGGGAGACTACTGGGCGTCTTCGAGAGAATAGATCCCTGGTGCCCTCGTTGCAATCTCTCCTGGTTGGACTATCTCGATTGGAAGAAGGAGAACTCCACGCTGACTTCGCTGGATGTTTTCCAAGCACGCGGCTATACCATGACGGATCACTCCGGAGCCGTGCCGGTTCACGGAGCGCGAGTGAGCGACGGGTTCTTCCGCACACTCGGAGTCGTTCCAAGGCTTGGCAGGGATTTTTACAAAGGCGAGGATCAACCCGGCGCCGCTCGCACGGTCATCTTGAGTTATTTAACGTGGCAAAGGCAATTCGGCGGGCAAGCGAACGTACTTGGCAAGACGGTGGTGCTCGACCGAATACCTAGAGTCATTGTGGGCGTGCTGCCCAAAGACTTTCAGTTCGCGCCCGTTGGTCTCGCAGAGTTTTGGACGCCCTTCCACCCGGAAAGCGAGTGCGATCTTCGGCGAAGCTGCCATAGTCTGTCCGGCGTGGGGCGCCTGAAAGACGGCGTCAGCGCGTCTGCCGCGCTGGCTAACTTGGTCTCGATCGCAAAAGTGCTAGAAAAAATCCACCCGGATTCGAATCGGAACCAGGGCGCCAACGTTGTGCCGTTAAGTGAGGTGATCACAGGCGATATTAAACCTGTTTTGCTCGTGCTCATGGCGGGCGCGGTGTTGCTTCTGCTGATCGCCATTATCGATGTGACTGGCCTGCTGTTGGTGCGCTCGGAGAACCGAAAGCGCGAAGTGTCTGTGCGCATGGCGCTCGGCGCGTCATCGAAGCGGCTGTTGAGCCAATTCTTTATCGAAGCGTTGTTGCTGGTTCTAGCGGGCTCTGCGGCCAGCCTGGTGGCATCCCATTGGACGATACGGCTGCTGGAAAGCCTTCTTCCGGAGGACATGCTTGCGGGCATGCCGTTTCTGAATGCTCTCGGTTGGAATTGGAGACTTGCAGCGTTTGTGTTCACGATCTCGCTGCTGTCGATCGTGCTATTTGCAATCGCACCAGCGTTCCGATTGCGCATGCCTGAAATCCGGAGTGGACTGATCGAAGGGGCGCGCGCGTCGACCGGGGTTTGGCGAAAGCTCGGATCCAAACTGGTCGTGCTCGAAATGGCAACCGCGGTGGTGTTGCTGGCCGGTGCGGGGCTGCTGAGCAAAAGCCTTTACAACCTGCTGCACGTCAGACTAGGACTACAGCCCGATCATGTGATTATGATCGACGTAGCCGCGCCGAATGCGTCGTATGCGAAAGAAGCGCAAAGTATTGCCTTGACACGCACGCTCTTGGAGCGGGTTGCGCATCTTCCTGGTGTTCGTTCCGCTGGTCTGTCCGAAGACGGGGCTCCGCTGACTCACAACGGCAACACAAACTGGATTCGAATTCTTGGCCGGCCCTGGGACGGCACGCACATCGAAGTGCCGCAACGCGAGGTCTCGCCAGCCTACTTCACCACTTTGGGGGCGAGGCTCGCTCGAGGGAGATACTTTGAGGAGAACGAAGACGGTTCAAAGCCGCAGGTGGCGATCATCAATCAGGCATTTGCCCGCAAGTACTTTCCAAATGAAGATCCTATAGGAAAGCAGATCGGGCAGGCATCCGCCAAACCGACACCGGTCGAGATCGTGGGGCTGGTTGAAGATGTGCGGGAAGGCCCTCTCTCGGAGGAAATTCCGCCGGTCCTCTACCGGCCTTACAACCAGAGCCCCGACACGTATTTCACGCTGATTGTGCGGACATCACAGAACGAACGTTCGTTGTTGCCGGATTTGAGCAAGGTCGTGCGTCAGATCGATCCGGAAATCGTTGCCTTACATGGGACGACAATGGTGGAGCGCATCGAACAATCTCCCGCGTCTTACATCCATCGCTCGGCGACATGGTTGACGGCAGGCTTCGCGGGGCTGGCGCTGATGTTGGCGATCGTCGGCTTATATGGCGTGATCGCATATTCGGTAAGCCGGCGGACGCGCGAAATCGGGGTTCGCATTGCGCTGGGCGCCGAGTCTAGCATGGTGCACCGGATGATTCTGCGAGAAGCCGCTTGGCTGTCGAGCATTGGGATTGGATCCGGTTTACTCTGTGCGGCGCTCGCGGTCAGGTTTCTACGGAAACTCTTGTTTGGCGTCAGCCCGTGGGACCCAGCCACGATGGCCGGAATTGTCGCCCTGCTCGCGGTGGCTTCACTAATCGCCAGCTTTATTCCGGCGCGGCGGGCTGCGTCGGTCGATGCGGCCGAGGCGCTTCGCGCCGAGTGACCCAGACGTCATTCCCGCAATACCCCCCAGACGGTCCTTGCGCCAACAGGCCGTTCACGTAAAATGCGTGTAGCACGCGAGATACGTGGCCACAAACGGACCAAAGAATATGGCAGACACGGCTAGGAAAAAGCAAAACATCACGATCAGCTTAAGTCCCGAGATCATAAAGAAGGCCAAGGTGCTTGCGGCCCAGCGCTCCACCTCGATCAGCGGATTGCTTGTAGAACAGATCGAATCGCTTGTCGATAGCGAGGAAGCCTATGAGCGCTCCCAACACGCAGCACTGGAGTTGCTGGAAAAAGGCTTTCGCTTGGGCGGAATGATTACGGCCAGCCGGGATGAACTGCATGAACGCTAAGGCGTTTATCGACACGAATGTTCTGATCTATGCCCACGACATCGATGCCGCGGCTAAGCACGATATCGCGAAACGAATTCTGAAGCAACTGTGGAGCGAGCGAGCGGGCGCCCTTAGTACACAAGTGCTCCAAGAATTTTATGTCAATGCTACCCGTAAAATCCCGTCACCATTATCCAAGAAATCTGCCAGAGCTATCGTAAGCAGTTATGTGATTTGGTGCGTGGACATCCACTTCGGAGGGAATCTCTCCGCCTTCCGGATCGAGGACGAAGAGCGTATCGGGTTTTGGGACGCGCTGATCGTCGCCGCGGCGTTGAAGGCGGGTGCAGATCGAATTCTGTCCGAGGATCTGAACAATGGGCAAACGATCTCAGGTGTGAGGATCGAAAACCCATTCGCCAGTAGTTCGTAGAGGAGTGGCTGCTGCACGCGCTGTGTACCAGGGTTTCTCCACGATGATAATGCGTCGGCCGGTATGGTGCAGAACGCCGGACCCGAAAAAAGTAACGAGGCCCTCACCATCTCACTCGCCATCGCGGCCAACTGACATCAGGACGCCTAAAGCTCGGAAGCACTTGTGAGGAAAATCGTGTGGTTTGGTGCGGAGAGGGGGACTTGAACCCCCACGGTGTTACCCGCTAGCACCTCAAGCTAGTGCGTCTGCCAATTCCGCCATCTCCGCGTTGCCGAAACTACTTCTTTGGTGCCGTATTGGGAGTCGTGGTTTTCGGCGCTGCTGGCGCTTTAGGCTGCTGCACGGCTGCGGGACGGCGTCCCTGCAGGACACTGTTTACTCCGGGCGCCCGATTGTTCGCCATCACGACCAGAACCAAAGAAGTAACCATGAAGAGCGCCGCCGCTATCGTGGTGGCCTTGGACAGCACCGTAGCCGTTCCGCGCGGGCCGAAAACCGTCTGTGAACCCATGCCGCCGAAAGCCCCCGCCAGATCCGCCGCTTTGCCGCTCTGCAGCAACACGACAATGATCAGGAAGAAACAAATAATGATATGCAGGGCGGTAACAACGTACAGCATTTACAAGATTCGAGTATAGCAGCCGATAGCAGGGTGTGACACTGAGCAGCCGATAGCCGGGTGTGACACTGAGCAGCCGGTGGCAGGATGTGACACTGAAGCGATGGCCGACCTTGTCGAGCGAACCCACCGGCTTTCGCTGGCCCTCCTGCGCGAGAACTACCGGCTTGGAGAACTCGCCGAACGGAGCTGCGACCCGAACCCGATCGTGCAATTCGAGAACTGGTTCCGGCAGGCCAAAGCTGCTGATTTGAAAGAACCAAATGCGATGACGCTGGCAACCGTGGGTGCTGGCGGGCGGCCCTCCGCGCGCATCGTTCTGCTTAAGGAAGTTAGCGACCTCGGGTTCGTTTTTTATACCAATTACTGCAGCCGCAAAGGGCAGGAATTGCTCGCCAATCCGCTGTGCGCGCTCACTTTCTATTGGGCGGAACTGGAGCGGCAGGTTCGGGTCGAAGGAAGGGCCGGCAAGGTATCGCGGGCTGAATCCGAAAACTATTTCCGCCGGCGGCCGAAAGGGAGCCGGCTGGGTGCATTGGCCTCCAACCAAAGCGCGGTGCTTCCCAGCCGCGAGCCGCTCGAACGCAAGCTGGCCGAACTGGAACGCCAGTACGCCGAAACGGACGAGATACCCGTGCCCGAAAACTGGGGCGGGTATATCGTGACTCCGGAATTTATAGAGTTCTGGCAGGGGCGTCTAAACCGCCTGCATGACCGGCTAAGGTACAGAAAAGACGAGGTTGGAGCCTGGATTATCGAGCGCCTGTCACCTTGACTCAACGTACTAGTTGCCCGGCACGTCTGTTGATTGTGTTCCGCTGGTTTCTTTTTACGGCCCTCAGTGTGGCTGCGTTATGTGCCGACTCACCGTCCGCGGTGAACCAGGTGATCAGCCGCCTCGAGAACCGCTACAATTCGGCCAGCACGTTAAAGGTGGACTTCAGTGAGCAATACAGCATTCAGGGCCGTTCCCGTCCCATCGAGCGGGGCACGCTGACGCTGCGAAAACAGGGCAAAATGCGCTGGGACTACACGCATCCGGCCGGCAAGCTCTTTATTTCAGATGGCAAAACAGTTTTTTTATATACGGCAGGCGACAATAGAGTAGAAAAAGTACCCCTGAAAGACACGGCCGATATGCGTGCCCCGCTGGCGTTCCTGCTGGGCCGTCTGGATATGAAGAAGGAATTCCGCGATTTTCGGGTGCAGCCCGATGACCGCGGAGCTTTGCTGACAGCACAGGCAAAGGACGATCGGGCGCCTTACGAGCGAGTCGAGATGCTGGTCAAGCCGGACGGCGCGATTTCGGATCTGAGGGTGGCCGGCCGGGACGGATCACTTTTAGAGTATCGGTTCAGCGACGAAGTCCTGAATCCGCCGGTTCCCGAATCTGTGTTTCATTTCGTGATACCGCCCGGCGCTGAGGTGGTGAACGCCATCGCATACGGGTCACAAGGAAAGTAAATAGCGTGGCAGAGTTTTTATTACGATACGCGGACCCTCGCGGCCAGATGCACGAGCAGGTCGCCGATGCGCCGAGCGAGCGGGAAGCACGCGAAAGGCTGGCGCACCAGGGTTACCTTGTTTATTCCGTCCGAGCGAAAGATCTCGGTGCGCGGCTGGGAGGCGGCGTTCGCCGCCAGAAGACCGTCAATCTGGAGAAGTTTCTCATCTTCAACCAGCAGTTTGTGACGCTGGTGCGGGCGGGGTTGCCGATCCTGCAAGGTCTGGATTTACTCGCCGATCGGCTGACGGATGAAAAGCTGGGCCGCCATATCAAAGCGGTCCGCGATGACGTGCGGACTGGAACGGTGCTATCGGATGCCTTTGCGCGGCAAGGCGTCTTTCCGTCGATCTACGTGACTTCCGTGCTGGCCGGAGAAAAAAGCGGCTCGCTGGTTGAAGTGCTCGAGCGCTACATCACGTACCAGCGGCTCACACTCGCGCTCAAAAAGAAGCTTTTGGTTTCGCTGCTTTATCCGAGTGTGCTGATCTGCCTGGTGATCGCGTTGATCGTTTTTCTCGTGACCTATGTTGTCCCCAATTTTGCGGCGCTTTACAACAGCATGGACGCGAAGTTGCCGGCCGCTACGCAGATTCTGATTGCGGTGGGCACTACGGCACGCAGTTATGTGCTAGTGGCAGCAGGCGTGCTCATTTGTGCGGCGGTCGCACTCTATTTCTGGGGGAAGCGAGAGTCGTCCCAGGAGACTCTCGACCGTTGGAAGAAATCGACGCCAATTGCCGGCGAGATCTGGACGAAGTACCAGGTCGCCCAGCTTTCGCGTGTTCTCAGCACCCTGCTGGTGGGTGGCATTCCGTTGGTGCAGGCGCTTGAAACGGCGGGACGGTCGCTCGGCACGGTGCTGTTGAAGAAGGCGCTCGATAAGACCTCTGTTCTGGTCCGCGAAGGCAAATCGCTTTCGAACTCGCTCAAGAGCACCGGCATCGTGCCCGGACTGGCGATTGACATGATGGAGGTGGGCGAATCCACAGGCGCGCTGCCGCAGATGCTGAGCAGCGTGGCGGAGTTTTACGAAGAGGATGTTTCTACTCGCATGACGGCTCTTCTCTCACTGATTGAGCCGGTGATCATGATTTCGATGGGTATCTTCGTGGCGTTTGTGCTCGTCGCGCTGTATCTCCCGATCTTCTCTCTCGCAAACACAATCAGGTAAGGCGACGATGGCTACTGAAACTATCAGGCTGAAAGATCCCCAAGAAGAAACGCAGCAGGCGCAGGCTATGGCGCGCAGGTATTGCTGCGATTTTGTGGATCTGAAGACCGCAAAGATCGATCACGAACTGTTCCGTACCGTGCCCGTGGATCTGATGTTCCGCTATCACTTTGTGCCGTTGCAGGCGCAAAACGGAACGCTTGAAATCGCACTGTCCGACCCGAGACAGATCGTCTCGATCGACGAACTGTCGGTTCTGCTGGCAAAGAAGCTGAAGATCAAGGTTGCGACTTACTCGCAGATTACAGATCTGCTGAAGAAAACCGAGCAGTCGCAGCGCGTTCTCGAAGAAGTTACGGAAGGATTCACGCTTGATGTCGTAGGCGATGAAGAGAGCGCGGATGAAAATCTTTCGATCGACCGGCTCACGTCGGACGAGAGCAACATCGCTCCGGTCATCAAACTGGTTGACACGACGATCTTCAACGCGCTCGAGCGCCGGGCGAGCGACATCCACATCGAGACTCGCGATCAGGAACTCGCCATTAAATACCGTATTGACGGTGTTTTGCAATATGCGATGAATCCGATTGCCAAGGAATGGTATTCGGCCGTTATTTCCCGTATCAAGGTCATGAGCGAGCTGGACATTGCCGAGCGCCGCGTACCCCAGGACGGCCGTTTCCGCGTGCGCTATAAGGGACGCCTGATCGATTTTCGCGTTTCGATCATGCCCACCATACACGGCGAAGATGCCGTGCTTCGCGTGCTCGATAAGGAGTCGATGAGCGAGAAGTTCTCGCGGCTGACGCTGGATGTGGTGGGATTTGCGGATCAAGACCTGGCGAAATTCCGGCGCTTCATCAAGGAGCCGTATGGCATGGTGCTGGTGACAGGCCCCACAGGTTCGGGAAAAACCACTACGCTGTATGCCGCGCTGAGCGAGATCAAGAACGATGAGGACAAGATCATTACCATCGAAGACCCTGTCGAGTATCAGATTAAGGGGATCACGCAGATTCCTGTAAACGAGAAGAAGGGTCTGACGTTCGCGCGCGGATTGCGGTCGATTCTTCGGCATGACCCGGACAAGATTCTGGTCGGCGAAATCCGCGATCAGGAGACAGCGCAGATCGCGATAAATGCGGCGCTGACTGGACACCTGGTGTTTACTACTGTGCACGCAAACAACGTGCTCGACGTTTTGGGACGATTTTTGAACATGGGAGTCGAGCCCTACAACTTTGTTTCTTCTTTGAACTGTATCCTGGCGCAACGGCTGGTGCGCGTCATTTGTCCTCATTGCCGTCAGCGCGTGAAGTACGATGATGAATTCCTGGTTGAGAGCGGTCTCGATCCGAATGCCTGGCGCGATTTTCCTTTCCACGAAGGACGCGGCTGCATCGAGTGCAGCGGAACGAGTTTCCGCGGCCGAACAGCGATTCACGAAGTGCTCGATCTAACCGAGCAAATTCGCGAGCTGATTCTCGAACGGCGGCCCACCTCCGAAATCAAGCGCGTGGCGCGCCAGGATGGGATGAGCTTCTTGCGTGATTCAGCGCTCGATCGTGTGCGGCAGGGGATTACGACACTGCGCGAAGCGAACAAAGTGACCTTTATTGAGAGCTAGGAAGGATAGGTTTGTCTTTTATCGACAAATTGCAATACTGGATCGCCGAGCCGCCGCCCGATCATCTGTTCGAGATCACGGAGACCTCGCTTTCGGCAGTTTCGCCTCGTAATCCCCGCGAGCAGCGGCAGGAACTGCTGGCCGAAAGAGGATTGGTGCCCTCGCCCAGCGCCCCCAATCTGCTGAAGCCGCAGCTATACCGCGATGCTCTGCCTCGATTGGCGGGTCCGGCAGGGTCGAAACGGATAAATGCGGCACTGGTTATACCCGACTATGCAGTGCGAATGGCCACGCTTGATTTCGATGAGTTCCCGGCAGGCGAAGCGGAGCGGCTGGCGCTGTTGCGTTTCCGGCTGCGGAAGAGTGTTCCCTTCCCGATCGATGAAGCGCAGGTGAGCTATTCGATCCAGTTCCAGCGCGAACAGCATGTGGACGTGCTGGTGGTCGTCATCGCTCGCCCGATTCTTGCAGAATATGAATCCATTTTTGTGGATGCTGGCTTCCGGCTTGGAATGGTCCTACCCTCCTGCGTGGCCGCGCTGCGTCTATGCGGGAAAGAAGACCCGAACTTGAAGGTGCTGGCGAAAGCGGCGGGCAGAGCGGTCACTGTACTGCTGGTTGAGAATGCACACGTGCGGCTGATTCGCTCTCTTGATTTGGGAGAGGAGGATCCGCATCCGGACGGAGCTCCGCTCGAGAGCATTCTGCCGTTCCTGCAACAAACGCTAGCGTATGCGGAAGATCAGATCGGCAAGCCGGCGTCGGAACTGTTGCTGTGCGGTTTTGGCCCGGCTACAGCTCCGCTTGGCCAGACGGCGGAGGCAGAGTTCGGCTTGCCGTTTGCGCCCGTTCATTCGAAATTCGGAATCGCCTCGCAGGACAATGCGGGACTGCTCGGGCTTTTGGAGCGGTACGCGGCATGATCAAGAACACGACCTCTGAAATCAATCTGGCATCGAAGCCGTTCCGGCGGGAGCGCGCAGAAAACGCCCTGCTCGCCGGCATCTGTCTTTTGCTGACCTGCTCGTTGTTGGTGCTGGTGAGTCTCTTCCTGCACGCGCGTGCACGAGCCGGAGACTTACGCAAGCAGATCGACGCCGAAACCGCCACATTGCGCAGTCTGCAGAAAGAGCAGAACAAATATTCGAGTATTTTGCGCCGGCCCGAGAACGCAGATGTTTTCTCGCAAAGCGTGTTCTTGAATGAATTAATCGCGCGCAGAGGGGTGAGCTGGACGCGCGTTTTCAAAGACCTCGGCACCGTCCTGCCGACGAACATGCGCCTGCTGGCAATCAGGCTGCCGCAGATCCCGCAGGAAGACGCCAGCGGAACAAACAGGGTGCAACTGGATATGGTAGTCGGCAGCGAAAGGCCGGAAGCGGTCATTACTTTGCTCAAGAAGCTGCAGGAGTCAAGTTTGTTCGGGGCGGCCGCCGTGATTACGCAAGCGCCTCCCACGCAGAATGATCCGTTTTATAAGTACCGAGTAACAGTGCCTTATGCCCAGAAGCTTTAATTTCAGATCGCTGGCCGGAAATGGTGAGCCGCGAGGACCGCGTTTCTGGCTGAAGGTAGGCGTGGTGGCGATGGCTGTTTTGAACGGCATTGCCTTGTTTCTCTATCTCGATCCGCCTGGAGGTTCTCGGCAGCAGCTACAAGCGCTAAACCAGAGCGTGAGGATGCAGGTTGCGGCTGCGCAAGCGCAAACACGAAGGCTTGAAACCGTCTCGAACAAAGTACAGACCGGCAGTCTGGAGTCGGCCAGCTTCGAATCAAAATATTTCCTGGCGCGCCGCGCGGCGTACGAAACAGTGCTGGCGGAGATTCAGAGAATGGCCCAGGCGGCGGCTCTGCAAGAACGGGATGCAGTGTTCAGTGAGGAGCCGATCGAAGGGACGGACGATCTCTCACTGCTCAACGTGACTGCAAACTATGAAGGGCCGTATCCCAGCCTCACACGCTTCCTTTATGAAGCCGATAAGTCAACGATGCTGCTCATGCTCGATTCCATGACCGCCTCGCCGCAGCAGAGAGCCGGTATGATTACAACCTCCATCCGCTTTCAGGCGATCATCCGCGAACCCGCGGCTGCAACGGTGGGAGGTCAGCAATGAGCGCTGCCGCCCAGACGAAGATCTTCGGCATCAAGCTCGGCGTGGACCCGAAGATTCTGGTCTTGGGTCTCGTTGCGATTGCGGGCGCTTTGTTTTGGTACAACTCGCGCGGAGAGGACGAAACCTCGAGCGTCGCCGGGTCACACGTCCCTGCCGCGCAGTCGGCCTCACCCACCACGTTGAGAACGCACCCGGGCAGAACGCGGCGGCCGACCACGGCGGTTAACGATCGCGGCTCACTCCGTGTGCGGCCCATTGATGCATCTAGCGGAAATGTAGATCCCACTCTGAGGCTTGGGCTTCTGGCGCGCTTGCAAAACCTCGAGCCTCCTGCCGGCGAGCGCAACATCTTCGAGGCCGGCCCCGACCCGATTGCTGCAGCGCAAGCAGCGGCCCAGATCAAGGCGCCGAAAATCGTGCCTGGTCCCGTACAGCCGCCCAGTTACCCGCAGTTGAGCAGTGGACCGCCGCCAATCAACATTCCCCTGAAGTACTACGGCTTCGCGAAGTCGGCAGACAGTACGCCCAATTCAGGATTCTTTCTCGACGGCGACAACGTGCTCGTCGCTTCTGAAGGAGAGCTGTTACAGAAGCGCTATCTAGTCGTGGAACTCAATGCCCGCTCGGCGAAGCTTGAGGATACAGAGATGAAGCAGAGCCAAACTCTGCAGGTGGTACCGGAGGCAGCCGAGCAGCAATGACACGCGATGCCGAGAAGGGTTCAGCGCTGTTGATCGTCTTTGTTTTTGCGGCGATCGTCGCAATTATGCTCTACACGGAGCTACCCGTCGCGGCTTTTGAGGCAAAGCGGCGGAAGGAACAGATCACGATCGATCACGGCAAAGAGTATGCGCATGCCGTGAAGCTGTTCGTGCGCAAGGTGGGGCGCTATCCCGTTTCCATTGATGAACTCCAGAATACGAACAACATGCGGTTTCTCCGGCATAAATTCAAAGATCCCTTGACCGGGCAGGACGATTGGCGCCTGCTGCACGCAGGACCGGGCGGCGTGTTGCTGGATTCCAAGGTAAAGCCAGCGACCGCCACTACGTTCCAAGGGAATACGAATGCGGCCGGATTCGGAAAATCGAACGGGACCACAGGTTCGAACAGCAACAATGCGAGCCAGGACTCGGCAAACAACAACAAGACCAACAACGGTACAAGCGAGCCCGATTTTCCGATGGCTGGTTCCATTGCGGCGGAAGCATCCGCATCGACTGCGACCGTTCCGGCTGTTCCTCAACGGCCGCCGGCCGTTGCTGCGAACGCAGCGCCTGGGTCGGAAACCGCGAGTGCTGCACCCGGTGAGGAGAATCCCGGGGCATCTCTCGTTGCGGCAACTCCCGGCGAGGAGACAGACGTGTCGGGGCAAACTGCTTCGAACGGGCAAGCGAACCCGGCCGGCAACGGAACGGCGACTGGAAACGGCCAACCCGCTTCGGCTGCCGGGAACACGCAGCAGGCGTCCGCGAACGGAACGAATGGGCAGCCTGGCGACAATCAAAATGTGCAGAACGGACAAGCTCAGAATGCGCCGGGCAATCTTCAAAACATGGTCAACCGAATGAGCAACGGGGGCGGACAGACGAATACTGGAACGGGCACGGGATTAGCAGCGGGAGGAATAGCGGGCGTCGCCATTCCCGAAAAAGTGACGGGCGCTGCCATCAAGGCAGTAAATGATCAGCACAAGTACGCGCGTTGGGAGTTTTATTACGATCCAACCCAAGATACCCTGAGGGCGCCAACGGGTGTTCCGGCGCAGCCTGCAGCGAATAATGGAGGCAACAACTCGCTGGGATTCGGTGGAAATTCCAACTCGAACTCGACAACCCAGAGTTCGTCGACAGTGAGCAGTTCGAGCGACACGACTACCACGGGCGGTACTGCTCCGAGCACAACGACTCAATCTCCTCCGCAGCAATGAGAAGAGCGGCGCGGCCGCGGCTTTAAGCTCGGATGGTATTCTGAGAGGGTTACGACAGGGGACACGCGGTTCCGTCCAACGGCTGTCGCAACATGGATTGCCACGATGGGCGGCTAGCTCAGCTGGGAGAGCACCACGTTCGCAACGTGGGGGTCGTGGGTTCGAATCCCATGCCGTCCACCAGAGTATCCCTTTTATTCTCAGCACTTACAGCCAACTTTTTTGAGGTTGCCAAAAACTTGCCAGACGATACGTCCTGCGCCAGGCTCGTAATACGTTCCTGACGCTGAATTGTCCATTGCGCATAGTGCCGGAGAATGATGTCTGGTGTACTGCCAAGGACAATAGATACGTCCTCGGTTGTCCAGCCCTTTTCCAGCAATGCAGTTGCTAAGGTGTGCCGAAAGCGGTGAGCGTGCGCGCCCGCCACTTTTGATAATTCGAACACGCGAGCGAGGGTGCGCGTCACTCCTCGGATGAAGGCACGGGTAGTCCCGTTGCCACTCCAGAAGAAGTGCTTCGATTG
The DNA here is from genome assembly GCA_963846185.1 of uncultured Acidobacteriaceae bacterium. Lineage (GTDB taxonomy): Bacteria > Acidobacteriota > Terriglobia > Bryobacterales > Bryobacteraceae > Bog-105. Next base: position 67,220 of record CAWJVA010000020.1, read on the forward strand.
CCCAACGGTGCCTTTCGGAGTAGGGAGCGCCTCAAGCGCTTCTTTGAGCACAGGTGGGATGGGCAGGAAGACTGGCTTCCCGTTTTTCATGGTGTAGAGGTAGATGCGATCATCGCGAACGCGGTCACGCGCGAGAGTCGCCACATCGCTTATACGGAGACCGGTAAAGCGCAGCAGGAAGACCATCGCTCTTGCTCTGTCACGTTCGTATGCTCCGCGGCCGAGTTGATCACACGCAGAGAGGATAGCCAAGACTTCGTCTTCGGTATAAGGCTCCTTCGGCGTCGGTTTTGTTTTTGGAGACTTCACTTCCTTAGCAGGATTGAATAGCATCCATTTCCGGCTGACACAAAATCCAAAAAAATTCCGCAGTATCGCTAATTCCTTGGTCCAGGTCAGCGCCGAGATTGCCCGTTTCGCTCGATACAAGTCGACGGTTTCAATCTCCACATCATCGAGGCGATTTACGCCGGCTGCCTTGGCAATCTGCAGAAAGTTGTCGAGGGCT
>CAWJVA010000021.1:0-82726 GCA_963846185.1 uncultured Acidobacteriaceae bacterium
GCTGTAGCAAACGCCATCTCACTGACCCGCAACACGTGACACTGTTCAGCGCTGCGCACAAGCGCGACGGAATAACGTCTCGTCCGTTTCTATTTCATTGCCTTCTTCTGCAAGGAGCCCAAGGCCGCGCTACCGTCCGATCCTATCTCTTCGACACCATCGCAAACGTTCAGCAAAATCTGCTGGATTGGTACCACCAAACCGAGGTCGGGTTGGAGCGCCCTCTCGCGCTGATGCAGCTTCTGAGCGGCCTCGCCGTTCAGGGCAAGACAGAGCGGCTGCCGGATAGCTGGGCGGGCGAGCTTTATCTGGCTGCCCTGTTCGGCCGGCAAATCCATGCTCCGGTCATCCAGGCCGCTCTCGTGCGCTCTCGCGCCGAATTCAATGTATCCCCAGCCCGCGCCGCCGCTCTGCAGCTCTGGGCAAACCGTCAATTTAAACACCCCGAAGGGAGATCTTCGTGAGCCTTGACCCCACATACGATTCCGTCGGCTACCAGCTCGGGAGGCTGCTGGCCGTTTGCGAATCCGTGCAATACAGAAAATCATCCAGCCGCGCAAATAAAACAATTGTCGACCGGTATTTCCCGGCATTATCCACGCGTCCGCGCTTTGTGTTTGGCCCGCTTATGCGCCTTACCGAACTTCACCTCTCGCAGCTTCGGAGAAGGGGGGAAGGTACTTTCCTGCGCGGAAAGCTTTCGGAAATTCTGGATAACATCTCGCCCGGCGCGCTGCCTGCTACTTTGCCGCTCGATGAGCAGGCGCTGTTTGCTTTGGGATTTTTTCATCAGCAGCGCACCCGCTGGAACAAAGACACTGCCGCCGCCGAGATGAATGGAGCAACGGAAGAGCCAACTTTTTGGAACGGAAGAAGAAGGTGACGAATAGATCTATGCTGGGAACGTCTTGAGAACGAATCCGCCGCAGTGCTTGACCGGCGTTACGAACTGGTCTTTTTTCCTCGACGTGACACAGGGCAACCCGAACGGTGACCCCGACGGAGACAATGCGCCCCGAGTAGACATTGAAACGGGTCACGGGCTGATTACCGACGTCTGTCTGAAGCGAAAAATTCGTAACTTTGTCGCGTCGACGAAAAGCTACGCGCCACCATACGACATCTATGTGAAAGAACGCGGCATATTGGCGGATGAGCAAGAAAGCGTACCTCTCGCTCGGGATCAACGAAGGATCGGATCGCCCCAACACACAGGCTCGTGCCTGGATGTGTAAAAACTTCTTCGACGTCCGTGCGTTTGGCGCGGTTATGACGATGAGGAAAGCCGCGGTTGAGGATGACTCCTCGTCCGGCAACGGAAATGCCGGCCGGAAGAGCTCCTCAAAGGATCGGAAGGTCCGGCAGTGGAACTGCGGCCAGGTCCGAGGCCCGGTGCAAGTTGCTTTCTCGCGATCAACCGATCCTGTTTTCTCCGTCGCTCATACCATCACGCGAGTGGCTCTGACAAACCGCACAGATACCGGCCGGGAGGCCGCCGAAACAGGCGATGGCGATGAAAAGGCCGCCACCGGCCAGATGGGCCGCAAGCACACGGTTGCATACGGTCTCTACCGCACGCACATTTACTCTGTTTTCTCGCGCAACATACAAATTTCACGAACGGCGATCTTCTGATTTTGATTAAGGCGCTAAAGAAATGGTCGAGCTGGACCGGTCTGCCTCGCGAGGCGAGATGCGTGTGTGCGGACTTTGGGCGTTCGAGCACTCGAGCTATTTGGGCAACGCTCCATCTCACAAACTGCTGGCGATGGTGCAGGTCGCGCCCGAGCCGGCCGCTCGTGCCTTCAATCCTGCCCGAGTAACGGCGCCTCCAAATGGCGCAGAGGTTCTATCAGGCGTGAGATTCTGGAATCTTGCTTGATGTACACCGAGGCCGAACTTCTCCCGCTTTCCGGCCTTCAGCACCTGGTCTTTTGCGAGAGACAGTGGGCACTCATTCACGTTGAACAGCAGTGGGAGGAGAATCGGCTCACGGCCGAAGGCGTAGGCCTTGACCCATTCGTCGGCTTCCTTCATACCGATCGCCCGGGACGGCCAAGCCTGGCGTTGGACCTGATGGAGGAGTTCCGCGCTATCCTGGCCGACCGCCTTGTCCTCAGCCTGATCAACCCGCAGCAGATTTCCGCAAGAGGATTCCACACCGCCGAGAATGGCGCTGTCACGATGGCTTCCGAAACGCGCCGCGTCGTTCTGGATGCCTGGCAGAAGCGCAAGCAGGAAGAGGCGCACCACGCGTTCCTCGACGAGATCATCCCGCTCGGCCTCTTGTCGCGCCCCACGCGGGCGCGTGGATTGAAACATCGTGAAACTATTGCACTGACCGGGAACTGGGTAGTCGCGCCCCACGCGGGCGCGTGGATTGAAACATGGGTGTAGATCCCCTGCTGTTTCAGCTCCAATGCGGTCGCGCCCCACCCGGGCGCGTGGATTGAAACTCGTTTTCCGATGCAATGGGTGTATGTGACCAGATTGTCGCGCCCCACGCGGGCGCGTGGATTGAAACCTCGAAAAGTATCAGCCGAAGACACTCACTGACGTCGCGCCGCACGCGGGCGCGTGGATTGAAACTGGAAATTGATCGTGCCCTGCGAAGTAGTCTTTGCTCGCGCCTCACGCGGGCGCGTGGATTGAAACGTTGGATTTACGCGCCCCACGATATCGCTTTATCGTTGCGCCGCACGCGGGCGCGTGGATTGAAACCAGAAAGCCGCATTGCGTCTCAGCGGACTGCACGTCGCGCCCCACGCGGGCGCGTGAATTGAAACTTAAATCAGGTCAGCACGGATCACGACGTTGCCACAATGATCTTCGACTCGGTGCAGTGCTCGATGTGGCAAAAGGTCGGCCCGATATCACCCCGCCTTCGGGCCTGCGTAGCGGCGCAGAATCACCGGCAGATTATGCGAAAAGGCGGAGCGGGCCATCACCACGTCGCAACCTCGCTCTTGTGCCGCCTGCTTCAAATCGGCTTGCACGTGGGAAACGTATCCGAGCAAACTGATGTCGCGTGTTTCAGCGTTACTCTTCAGTTTCGTGATGATCTCCAGCGCGTCGGCACTCCGTGTTGTTGAGATCCAGAATCACGGCAGCCGGGTTCTCCTTCGCATGCTCCAGGGCCTGCTCCGCCGTTTTCGCGAAAACGGCATCCACGCCGGCCCGTTTTGCGGCCTCCTGTATTTTGACAGTGAACATCAGGTCGCTCAGGACCGCGATTATCTTCGGCGGTTGATTCGTCATCCAGAGTTCAGATGCGAGTACAGGCAATTTCGCCTCAATTGCCCGAAAACATCGCCGTGGTCTTATCATCAAAGATACCTATGAGCGTCGTCGTCCAACCCGCACCTGAAGTCAATCCGTTACAGGACTCCCTGCGTTTCGCGCGGCGCGTTCCTCCTTGTGCCATCGTCATCTTCGGAGCGAGTGGCGATCTTTCGAAGCGCAAACTACTCCCGTCGCTCTACCGGTTGTTTTACGAGCGCCGCATCCCGCCTAACTTCGCCGTGATCGGCAGCTCGCGTACGCCGATGTCCGACGAGCAGTTCCGGGACCGGATGAAGGAGTCCGTCTCGAAGTTTCTTGAAGACGCTCCTTTCGATGCGGACGTCTGGACGTCGTTCGCGCAACTGCTCTTCTATGTCCCGGGTGATCTGAACGACCCGGCATCCTATGACGATTTGGGCAACAAGCTCGATGAGGTGGAGAAATCGCACCAGACGGGCGGAAACGTGCTCTTCTATCTCTCCACGCAGCCGAGTCACTATGCGGAAGCGATTCTAGAACTCGGCAAGCATAACTTGAACCACGGCAATGGTTGGCGCCGCGTCATCATTGAGAAGCCGTTCGGTCACGATCTCGAAAGCGCCCGCAAGCTGAACGACGAGATTCACAAGGTCTTCAACGAATCCGAGGTCTACCGCATCGACCATTACCTGGGCAAGGAAACGGTTCAGAACATTCTTGCGTTTCGATTCGGTAACAGCATGTTCGAGCCGCTTGTGGAACCGCCGCTACGTGAATCACGTGCAGATTACGGCGGCCGAATCGATCGGCGTCGAAGGCCGCGGCGGTTATTACCAGGAAGCGGGCGCGCTGCGCGATATGATCCAGAATCACTTGAGCCAGGTGATGGCGACGGTGTCGATGGAGCCGCCGGCGGTGTTCGACGCCACTAACGTACGCGATGAGCGCGCCAAACTGCTGCGGGCTGTCCGCGTTATGAAGCCCGAAGACGTGCCGAAATATGCCGTGGCCGGGCAGTACGGCCCGGCCAAAGTCGGCGGCCAGGATATTCCCGGTTTTCGTCAGGAGCCGAGCGTGGACCCGAATTCGCAGACTGATACCTATGCTGCCGTGACGTTCTTCATCGATAACTGGCGCTGGGCCGGCGTGCCGTTTTACATCCGGACCGGTAAGCGGATGCCGAAGCGGGTAACGGACATCGCCATCCAGTTTCCTCTCCGCCGCTCGGGCTGTTCACGCAGGAGACGAAAGCGGGACCGCGCGAAGTCCGGCCGAACTTATTGGTACTTGCGCATTCAGCCGGAAGAAGGTATTTCTCTCCGCTTCCTCTCGAAGAGTCCTGGCAGCGGCATGCGTGTGCGTCCGGTTTCGATGGATTTCAATTACGGTTCCAGCTTCGGCGAACGCACTCCCACCGCCTATGAAACACTGCTGGTGGACGCGATGGCGGGCGATCCGACGCTCTACACCAGGCAGGACATGGTGGAAGCAAGCTGGCAGATCGTGCAGCCCATACTCGACGTCTGGGAGCACACAAAATTCGATTTCCCGAATTATCCGGCTGGAACCTGGGGACCGAAAGCGTCGGATGAAATGCTCGCGCGCCAGGGGCACGTCTGGAGAGTGCCATGAGCAGCGGTTATCTTTCCCGCGCAGCCGGAGCAGATCCTCAAAGGCCTGGGCAAGCTCTGGACCTCGCTCGGCCAGGAGGAAAAGCAGCAGGGCGAGCCGACGGTCCTGCGGGCCTGCGCCATGACTTTGATTGTCGCCACTGACCGGGAGGACCGGGTTTCGACGAATCGCAGACCATTTCGGAGCTGATGCGCGAGCATCCAAGCCGGGGCATTGTGTTGACCGTTTCGCCTGATGCGGAGCATGGCCTCGAGGCGCGCGTTTTGGCTCAGTGCTGGAAACCATTCGGCAAAGCGCAGCAGATCTGTTGCGAGCAGATCGAAATCACCGCGCGCCCGGAGAACTGGCCGAATGTGGGACCAACGTTGATCGGCTTGACCGCGGCGGACCTGCCTGTAATTTTCTGGTGCCGGCACAAGGCGCGCGTTAAGACCAGACGCGACACGCGGATCAGAAGGCCGGCCTCGAGGCGATCATGAATCTCGCGACGAAAGTCATCGTTGATAGCCAGGATTGCGATACCGGCTCCGTGCTGGAACTGATTGCACGCTGGCGAGCCGAGGGGCACGTCATCGCGGATCTCGAATGGACGCGGCTGACGCGCGTGGCGCGAACCGATCGCTCACATTTTCGACAACGTTCAGCGTACAAACGGATTTTCGAAATTCCACAGTTTTGAAGTCACGCACTTCGGGAGACCGGCCATCTGCCTCGGCGCTCTATGCGGCAGGTTGGCTGTCGGCGCCATATAAGGGCAAAGTCGAATCTCCGCAAAGCGGATAGCCCGGGGCAGGGCATTCACAGAATCGCTCTGCACTCAGACATCGAAACGATCGAATTCGAACGGACCGGGCCGGATACCATGATCCTGCGCAGCACCAACGGACGGCAGCGCGAATACCTTTATAGCGAGCCGAGTCTGACCGCTCTTATGACCGAAGAACTGTCGGTCATCGGCCCGGACCCGGCGTTTAATACAGCATTCGCGCGCGCGCAGGAACTGGCCTGATGGCGAACGATTTCCCGCAACTCCGGATTCGAGAGACGCCGGAGCAGGCCGCGGCGGCTTGTTCGCAGTTCATTTTGAGTACGCTTGCCGAGACGTTTGCGCTCGCAACACGCGAGCGACCATTGCCATCTCCGGCGGCAGCACTCCGCGGCTGCTGTTTAGCGATATGGCAAAGGCCGATTTCAATTGGTCGAACGTGCACATTTTTTGGGTGGATGAGCGCTGCGTTCCGCCAACCGACGACCGCAGCAATTACAAGCTCGCCGAAGATACCCTGCTGCGCCCGGCGAAAATTCAACCGCAGAACGTGCACCGCGTCTATGGCGAACTGCCGCCCGACGAAGCCGCCGCGCGATACGTAAGCGAGAATCAAGCAGTTCTTCGGAGATGCAAAGCTGCCGGCGTTCGATGTTCTGCACCGCGGAATGGGTCCGGATGCCCACACAGCCAGCCTGTTTCCCGGGCGAGCCGCTCATCAAAAACGAAACCGATATCGCTGCTCACGTCTGGGTCGAGAAGATGAAGATGGATCGCGTTACGCTTCTGCCCGGAGTGCTGCGCGCGGCGAAGTGTACGGTCCTGCAGGTCTCCGGAGCGGAGAAAGCCGATGCGCTTCGAATGGTGCTCACCGGCGAGAAGGACGAGATGAGTTATCCTTGCCAGATTGCGAGCCGCGACGAGAGAGCGATTTGGTTTCTGGATGAAGCGGCAGCGGCTAAATTGTGACGCACGCCGCGCTCTGTTCGCTTGTGTTCTCCTTCTTGTGGGCTGCTCGCGCGAGAAAGTCTCATTGCCGCCGCTGCCCCGTGTCGACACTTCCATTACACGAGTTATCTTTGCTGGGGACGTGATGTTGTCGCGCGGCGTGCGCCGGGAGATTCTCGCGGCGCACGATCCCGCGCTGCCATTTCGGAAGATCGCGCCTTTTTTTGCAAGGGCGGACATCTCGTTCATCAATCTTGAGTCGCCGTTTTCGGATCAAGGTCCGTATCACGAAGATGGCCTGGTGTTCCATGCAGCGCCGCGGATGATTGAGGGGCTCATGCTGGCACGTATCACGGTCGCGTCCACGGCGAACAATCACGCGCGCGACTGCGGAAGCCACGGGGTGGAATACACGGTGAAGTGGCTGCGCTGCCACGGGGTAGCGCCGGTAGGCAGCAGTGAATCCGAAGCTGATACGCATCGTGGAGTGGTGATTGTGAGGAACGGACTACGCTTCGGTTTTCTCGGCTATACCTACGATCAGCAGAACGGAAACTGGCGCGATCTCGATCCTCGCATCGCCCACGCTGACCCGGTGACGGTTGCGCAGGATGTCCAGCAGCTAAGAGAACGAGTGGATGTGGTGATCGTTTCCGTCCACAACGGCGTTGAGTATTGCGTGAAGCCCGCAAAAGCTCAGATCGACTTCGCGCATGCCGCAATCGATGCTGGAGCAACGGTGGTGGTGGGACATCACCCGCACGTCAGCGAGCCGCAGGAACAATATCGCGGCGGCATTATCTTCTATTCGCTCGGGAATTTCGTGTTCGATCAGTTTCAGCGCCAGGCGACGCAGCACGGCGAGGTCGCGGAGGTGGATTTTCTCGGCCGAAGAACCCTCTCCGCGACTGCCTTCCCCATAAAAATCACGCCTAGCGGTCCGGAATTCGAATAGCGCTCAGCCGCCGGTGGGCCGCTCCACGTGACCGCCGAACTTGAAGCGCATCGCGGACAGCACTTTCTCCGCGAAGGTATGCTCACGGCGTGAGCGGAAGCGGGTAAAGAGCGCAGACGCCAGCACTTCAACCGGGACGGCCTGTTCGATGGCGGCCTCGATGGTCCAGCGGCCTTCACCCGAGTCCTCGACAAAACCGCTGTAGTTCGAAAGATCAGGATTTTCCACCAGCGCCATGGCTGTGAGATCGAGCAGCCAGGAACCGATCACGCTCCCTCGACGCCAGACTTCCGCGATATCCGACACGTTCAGTTTGAATCGCTCATTTTCGGGCAGCGCTTCGGAATCCTTATGCACCATCAGGTCGAAACCCTCGGCGTAAGCCTGCATGACCCCGTACTCGATACCGTTGTGCACCATCTTGACGAAGTGCCCCGAGCCGGGAGGGCCGCAGTGCAAATAGCCCTGTTCAGCTGTTCCGGCAACCTTTTCGCGTCCCGGCGTTCGAGCTATGTTGCCGAGCCCCGGCGCGAGCGTCTTGAAGATCGGCTCCAGGCGCTTGAATGCCTCGTCGGACGCGCCGATCATCAGGCAATATCCGCGTTCAACGCCCCAAACGCCGCCGCTCGTTCCCGCATCCAGGTAGTCAACGCCCTTCTTTTTAAACTCGGCGGCGCGTCGGATGTCGTCTTTGTAGAAGCTGTTCCCACCGTCGATAACGGCATCACCGGATTCCATGGCGGCTGCCAGGGTCTGGACAGTGCTTTCCGTTGGCTTGCCGGCCGGCACCATCACCCAGACCGCGCGAGGTTTGGGTAGCTTCTTTATTAACTCTTCGAGCGAACCGGCGCCCTCAGCGCCTTCACTTACGAGTTTGCTGACGTTAGCTGGATTGACATCGAACACGGTGCATTTGTGTCCGCCATTTTGCAAGCGCCGCACCATGTTGGCGCCCATGCGCCCGAGACCCACAAGACCAAGCTGCATCGTTCCCCCTCAAAATCGGACTGGATAAGCTATCAACTTCGAGACAACACCAATAGCTTACTGCTGAGGGAGATGCGAACCGCTTGTGCCCGTGCGCGGTATCAGTAACGGTAATCCGCCAATAACGTGTCGCCTTGCTGTGGTGCGTTCGTCATTGTGATCGTTGAACCGCTCAGTGTGTAGTCTGCTGTGTTCTGTAAGAGCACGCCATTTTTGTAAAGTTTCAGGCTCGCAGCCGGATTGGGCGCATGCAAAAGCGTGAATGCAGCGTTCGTGCCGTTTACGGCGCCGCCCGGCGTTTCTGAATCTGCAAAGTTTACGGTTTGGGCCGCTCCTGCTGCCCGATAGTACGCGATCAGTGCGTCGCCGGCCTGCGGCGTTGCGCCTGAAAGGAACGTCATTGTTTTGCCCAGCAACGTGTAATCGAGTCCTGGTGTCTGAATCAGACCGTTTCGATAGACTGCCAGACTTGCCTGCGGCGCGGGCGTTTGCGAAAGAGTGAAGGCATTATTGGTCCCATTGAGAGTGCCGGCCGGTATTTCAGCATCGACAAATGCCGCACCAACGGATCCCGCTGCGCCGGATGACTGCAATCCTTGAACGGTCGCGCTGAGGCTGGCTAACGTCGTATTCAGTGCGGTTATTTGAGAACCGAACGTGGCGAGATCGCTAGCAAGGCCGGTTACCTCTGAGATTGAGATGGGGAGCGTGGCGTACTGGCCAGATCCCGATCCGCCAGATCCTGACCCTGATCCCGATCCGCCTTGTGTCGTTGAAACCCGCACGTTGGCAACGGTGAGCGGCACCGGGCTAGCCGGCACCTGCCATGTCTCCGACCAAGTGAGCGATCCGTCGCTGCTGTTGTAGACCACCTGATAAAACGCGCCGCCCGAGGCTGTCGTGGTCGGCACCAACAGCACCGAAAGTGCGCCATTATAGACATTCGCCGACATACTGAGCGGCGACTGCACGCTGCCATTTGGTCCGGAATAGCCGTTCCACGTAATAACGACGGTTCCGTTAAACCGGCTGCCGGCGGGAGTATCGATTGTGTCTCTGATTTCGGTGAGCGTCGATTGCGCGACACCGCTGCGGGTGACGAGCGTAGCGCAGAGGAGAAAATGCCACAACAAACGGCGAAGTTTAACCATGGTGCCTCAAGGAAGAAGTCGCCCCAGATCTTTCGGGCGACTTCAGTCAAGCACCCAGTTGTGGCCATCTTGCTCTCACCTGCTCTCGCGGGAAGTGCAAGCGGGCAGCTAAGCGACTGATTATTTGTGATTTAAGAGAAACTACAGAAATGTTCGAGAACTGTGACCGCGCAGTGCCGGAAGGCCACGCTACAGCACGCGCCCGCCGCTTGCGTCAATGCGTTCGGCGTTTAGATACGGCTGCAGAGCCTTTGGGACCAAAACGCTGCCATCCGCCTGCTGGAAATTCTCGAGGATTGCGACCCAGGTTCGCCCAACTGCGAGAGCGCTGCCGTTTAGCGTATGGACGAAGTCGGCTTTCTCCTTGCCTGTTTTGTAGCGAATTTGTGCACGCCGCGCCTGAAACGCCTCAAAGTTTGAGCAGGACGAGATTTCCTTATAGGCGTTTTGGCCGGGAAGCCACACTTCGATGTCGTAGGTTTTGGCGGCGCAAAATCCCAAATCGCCACTGGAGAGAGCGACCGTACGGTAAGGGAGCTCCAGCTTTTCAAGAACCTCTTCAGCATTGCGCGTCAGCTTCTCGTGCTCCTCGTAGCTCTGTTCGGGCCGCGTGAACTTCACCAGCTCGACTTTCTGGAACTGATGCTGACGGATGATTCCGCGAACGTCACGACCATAGGAGCCCGCTTCGCTTCGAAAGCACGGAGTGTAGGCGCAAAGCGAGATCGGCAGCGTGGCGCCGTTCAGCGTCTCATCGCGGAAGAGATTTGTGACCGGCACCTCGGCCGTGGGCACCAGCCATAGGTCGTGCCCTTCACAGCGAAACAGGTCGTCCGCGAACTTGGGAAGGTTGCCCGTTCCGTACAGGCTCGCCGAGTTGACCAGAAAAGGAGGCAACACCTCCTGATATCCATGCTCTTTTGTGTGCAGGTCGAGCATGAAGTTGATAAGCGCACGTTCAAGCCTTGCACCGATGCCCCAATACACGGCAAATCGTGCACCGGTGACCTTGGCGGCGCGGTCGAGGTCTAGAATTCCAAGCTCGGGGCCCAGATCCCAGTGCGCTTTGGGCGTGAAGTTGAATTCCCGCGGGGTCCCCCAGCGGCGCACTTCGACATTCTCCCGTTCGTCGCTTCCGACAGGCACGCTTGCGTGCGGAGCATTCGGGATGCGCGCGAGAAAATCGCGAAATTCGGCATCCAGCCTCTTGACAGCTGTCATCGAGTTCAGCGATCCGGACGCCAATCGCCCGCACTCGCTGCTGCTTTCCGAAGTGTCGTCACCGGCTTTCGAAGTTGAGCGATTTCGGCGCTGGCCTGATTGCGATCTGCCTTTATTTGTTCGGTTTCAGTCAAGAATTGTCTCCGCCGCTGATCCAGGCTCTGGAACGCTCGATGTCCAGACTATATCCGCGCGTGGCGAGCCGCTCTCGTACCTGCTCGAGATTATTCCGGAAGAAATTGAGATCGTGCATTCCTATGGGCTGATGTTTATTCAGTGCACGATCTTCTATCGGGGTCCAAGGCGGCCGTCGGGGAAGCCGGTGTAGTCCGCTCGCGGCCGAATCAGGCGATTGTTGCGTACTGCTCCAGGACGTGCGCGGTCCAGCCTGACATGCGGCTCACCGCAAACATCGGGGTGAACAAGTCAACCGGAATGCCGAGCGAGTAGTAGGTGGAAGCGGAGTAGAAATCTACATTGGCGTTTAAGATTTTGCTCACTTACCGTCTGCTCGACCGCGAGTCGATTTTTCAAACAGATCCTCGTGACCGGTGCGCTTTCCTAACTCTTCGCTCATCTTTTTGAGATGGATCGCGCGCGGATCAAGAACGCGGTAAACCCGATGTCCGAAACCGGAATTTTGATTTTGTTCGCAAGATCGGCGCTCACTTTGCGGACGGCGTCTTCAGGCGAGTCCGTCGCGAGCAGCATCTGAATGACGGCCTCATTCGCCCCGCCATGCAGAGGTCCTTTGAGCGCGCCGATCGCGGAGGTGATCGCGGAGTAGATGTCGGAAAGCGTGGCGGCAGTGACACGCGCAGCAAAGGTGGAAGCATTCAGCTCGTGATCTGCGTGCAGAATCAGAGCGACATCGAACACACGCTCCATGACATCGTCCGGCTTTTTGCCGGTGAGGGTGTAGAGGAAATTGGCCGCATACCCGAGCTTCGGATCCCCCGGAACAACCGGCTTGCCGTTTCTGAAGCTGTTGAAGCTGGTGACAATAGTTGAAACGCCAGCCATCAGCTGACGGCCTTTGGCGATTGGCTTCGTGTGAATTATCTGCCGAGATCGGGTCATACATGCTGAGCATGGAAACCGCCGTTCGCAGCGCGTCCATCGGCTCGCTCGCTTGGGGCACGTTTTCAAAAACTGGTCACAGCCTCTGGAAATTCCCTTTGGGCGACCAGCGAAGACTTCAGTCGGCAAGTTCTTCCGGGTTAGGCAGATTGCCATTCCAGAGTAAATAGATAACCTCCTCGAAGGTGGCGTTTTCGGCAAGGGTGTGAACGTTATACCCGAAATAGCTGAGTATTCCTCGTTCGCCATCAATGAAGCAGATGTTGGATGACGTCGCTACGATGCCTTCGAGACCTGCGCCTGCAGTCGCCATGAGATATATTGCTCCCGCTTAAATTCTATATACCGCTCGTACTCCGCATGAAAGCAGGGAAGACTTGCCGCATTTCGCGCAACCATCGCCGAAACAGCCCGCGCCCGCCGGTCCGCACGAGAGATAATGTCGGATTGGTGACCACCTGACTCAGCTCACACTCCTTTCGGCGGCGAGCGTCAACGGCATGCCGTAGGAACTCGACCGGACGACACTCCTGCGTGCGTTCCGGACGATGTATCTGTCGCCCGAGCCTTGACGACCGGGAAATTCTGCTCAAACGGCAGAGCAAGATCTATTTTCAGATCAGCGCCGCAGGTCATGAAGCCATGCAAACGGCTGCCGGGATGGTGCATGCGTGCCGGTGAAGACTGGACGGTTCCCTATTACAGGGACCGGGCGCTGGCCTTAGCTCTGGGGTGACCGCCGAGGACATGCTGTTGCAGGCGGTCGGAGCGGCGCGGGACCCTGCTTCGGGAGGACGGCAGATGCCTTCGCACTGGTCGTCGCCCGCGTTGCACATCTTCACGCGGATCGTCTCCGACTGGAACGCAATTCGTGCAGGCAGCTGGATGCGCGCAGGCGAAGAGATATGTCAATCCGGACTCGGATGAGATTACGCTGGTCGCGGGAGGTGAAGGCGCGACCAGCGAAGGCGAATTCTGGGAGTGCATCACGGCTGCTTGTCTCGAAAGGCTGCCGCTGCTGACTTTGATCGAGGATAACGGATTTGCGATTTCAGTTCCTGTAGAGAGACAGACGCCTGAGTGGAAATATTGCCCGATTGCTGGAAGGGTTTTCCGGGACTGCTTCGCATGGAGGTTGAGGGAACGAATTTGTCGGAGTCATTCTGGGCGCTGAGCACGCGGCCGAATACTGCCGGGCAGGGCACGGGCCGGCGCTTGTTCACGCTACCTGTCACTCGGCCGTACTCGCATTCCCTCTCTGACGATGAACGGCTTTACAAGTCGCAGGCGGAACGGGAACAGGAGGCTCTTCGCGATCCTCTGACCACATTTCCCGAAGCTGCTGGTGCAGCAAGGCGTTGTCGAGCGGGAAGAGCTGGAGCGCATCATGCGGCAGATCGATGAAGAGGTGACGGAGATCACCGATCGTGTTTTGCACGAGCCGCCGGCGAGAAACGGCGTATTCACTTACCTTTACTCGGAAAAGGTGGATCCCTGTTCGCGCGAGTTCGAAGCGGCGCCTCAGTTTCGAGGTGAACCGCGCACGATGGTGGACTCGATCAACCAGACGCTCGCAGAGGAGATGCGGCGCAATGCAAACGTGATTGTCTTCGGCGAGGACGTTGCCGATTGCAGCCGCGAGCAGAATCTCCCAGCAGTAAAGGGCAAAGGCGGTGTCTTCAAAGCGACGGCGGTTTGCAGCGCGAATTCGGCAGCTTGCGGTGTTTCAATACGCCTATCGCTGAAGCAGGAATCGTCGGGCGTGCGATCGGGATGGCGATCGCGGCATGAAGCCAGTTCCCGAGATTCAATTTTTCGACTACATCTGGCCCGCGATGATGCAGATTCGCGACGAACTCGCAAATATACGGTGGCGATCAAACAACGGGTTCTCCTGCCCGATGGTGATTCGCGTTCCCATCGGCGGATATCTGACCGGCGGATCGATTTACCACAGCCAATGCGGGGAGGTTACATTCACACACATCCCCGGATTGCGTGTGGTTTTTCCGTCGAACGCACTGGACGCCTGCGGCCTGCTGCGCACCGCGATTCGATGCGACGACCCTGTTCTGTTCCTGGAGCACAAGAAGCTTTACCGGGAGCCGTACAATCGCTCTCCACACCCCGGAGCGGATTTCACGGTTCCGTTCGGGAAAGCGAAAATGGTGAAGCTGGGTCAGAACCTTACGATCGTCACGTACGGAGCGCTGGTGCAAAAGTCGCTGCAGGCGGCCCTGCAAATGGAAGCGCATAATCCCGAGATTTCCGTCGAGGTGATCGATTTGCGACGCTGTCTCCGTATGACTGGGAGACGATCGCAGCCTCTGTGCGCAAGACAAATCGCGTGATGATCGCCTACGAGGACATGCTTTCGTGGGGCTACGGAGCGGAGATTGCAGCGCGCATAGCAGATGAATTTTTTTTCAATCTGGACGCTCCCGTAGCGCGGGTTGCAGCGCTGGACACCTGGGTGGCCTACAGCCCAACGCTCGAAGATGAAATCCTGCCGCAGGTGGAAGACCTGGTGAAACAAGGGGAACGGCTGCTGGCGTTTTAGCTGCGCCATTTTCATTTTGAAGACAGCATGACGAAACCGAAGAGCGCATCACCCGCTCCGGCGACCACATACTGCGTGCCGTCGAGCTCGTAACTGATCGGGCCGTTGCTGACGGGAGCACCCAAATTCGCGTGCCAAAGCGCCTTCCCGGTGGTGGCGTCCAGGGCCACGAAGTTAGTCGATGAATCTCCTGCGAATACCAGATTCCCGGCAGTGCTTAATACGCCCGAGCGCGCGCCCGGACCTTCCCACTTGTGACTCCAGCGGATTTTGCCGGTCTGGTATTCAATTGCCTGCAGCATAGAGTCTCCGCCGCCCCCCCGATCATTGCCGCCCCAACCTTCCGGTTTCTCCGTGTCATCGAAAATGTAGTACTCACTGAAGGCACGGCTTGCGTTGACATAGAACAATCCGGTCGCGGGGCTGAAACTCGGAGGCGGCCAATTGGTGGCGCCGCCCTGATTGGGCGTGACAAGCGCGCCATCCACCTGCGGCTGCTTCGCGGGATTTGGAATCGGCTGTCCCTGCGCGTTCACGCCCTTGGCCCAATTCGTCTTCACGAATTCGGAAGTGACGACATTCTTCCCGTTCGTTCGATCGAGAACGAAGAAAAATCCATTGCGGCTCGCCTGGGCAAGCAGTTTTCGCGGACGCCCATCGATCTCGCCGTCGATAAGAACTGGTGTCTCTACTGCGTCCCAATCGTGTGTGTCGTGTGGTGACGGCTGGAAGTACCAGGCGAGTTTACCCGTATCGATATGTAGTGCAACGATGGATTCCGTGAAGAGATTGTCTCCCTTGCGTCCTTTCCCGGCAATCACCGGTTGCGGGTTGCCTGTCCCTAGATACAGCAGCTTGAGCTCAGGATCATAGGTGCTCGGGACCCACGTCATGCCGCCGCCATGTGCCATGGCTTCGGCACTAGGCCAGGTTTCAGAACCGGGCTCGCCAGGTTTCGGTATGGAAGACCAGTGCCATTGCACCTCGCCCGTTTCCGGATCACGAGATTCTAAGTAGCCCGGGATGTCTAAATCGTCTCCGCTTACACCTACGATCACGTGATTGTCGATCACGATGGGTGCTACGCTCGCCGTGTAGAACCGGTCCAAGTCACAAATTTGCTTATGCCAGCGTTCCGAACCATCCTTACTGTTAAGTGCAACTAAGTTGCAATCAGGCGTTTCGAAGTAAAGCCAATTACCGTACATAGCGGCGCCCCGGTTACCCAGATGCCAGCCGCCCTTGGAATTCCAGGCGAATTGCCAGATTTCATGCCCACTGCGCGCATCAATGGCGAACACGTGATCAGGTATCGTGACGTAAAGTACACCATCGACCATCAGCGGTGTGGATTTAATGATGCCTCCCATCGTCCCCGTGCCGGCGCTGATACGATAAACCCATGCCAGGCTCATCGCTTGCACATTCTCGGTATTAATCTTCGAAAGCGTGCTGAAGCGGCGGCCGGAGTAGTCGCCGTTGTAAGTGGGCCACGCATCGACCGGAGGTTGCCCCAACTTACCGGGATCAAGAGCTTGACCGGGTAGCATCCATGCGGCGCATAAACACCATAAAATCGGGCACAAAATTTGGCGCAATTTCATTTCAGCGTCTCCAGATAGGCGACTAAGTTGTGGATCTCCTGGTCCGTAATGTGGTCCAGTAATTGTTCGTGCGCTGCGTACGGATCATTCATCTCGATCTTGAGTTCCGGAGATCGTTTCCACGAGTGATAAGTTCCCGTGCTATCCCGCAACGCCACATTGAAATCATCTATGCGCACGAGTGTTCCCGATACCGGTTGACCGTTCTCCGGCGTAACCGTAACCGTGACCGGTTTGGCGGCACTGACTGGGCCACGCCCAAGCGCCACCGTGCGAGGAAACAACAAACGTTGTTGCAGAGTTGGTGGATCATACTTGGACGCAATACCTGCCAGATCGCGAGTTGCTGAATGGCAGGCGGTGCATCCTCCCGCGCCTTGAAAGTATGCCTCCCCCGCTTGCGGATTCCCGGTCAGGACGTTCAGCACTTTGGTGTACGGTCCACTGCGCAGCGTATCGTCCACCTGCTGATGAAGGAAGTGCGACAGATCTTTTATTTGATCGGGCGACAATGTGCTCATGGCCCCTCCTTGGGAAGGGTTGGGATGCTTCTCCAACAGATATGGACCTAGCGCGTCGCCGTATCGATCGTGCAGGATAACACCGGAGCGAACCAGGTCGGGGCCATTTGCGGTTCCTCTTGCCAGCGGTCCATGGCAACTAACGCATCGGGATTCGTATACCGCTTTGCCCCGCTCGGCTGCGTCGGCGTCCACAATCTGCTTATCGTCAGGGCCCATCGAGAAGCCCCCGCCGGAGCGTCGCCGCGAACTAGCGCCGCCACTCGCCTGCTTCGGGGGAAAGTTCTTGACCAGGTAATCAGTCACGGTCACGAAATCTTCCGAGGTGCCCTTAGCGCCGCGGCTGATCATGCTGGCCACCACTTGGTCCCATCCTTCTCGCGTCATCCCGCGGCCGAGAACGACGGTCGCGGGGTGACACGCTCCGCAGACTCGTTGCACGACATCGCGTCCAGGTGCATCCGGCAGTGCGGGCGCCTGCGCAAGGACTGTGGTACTAGCCAAAATCAGCCCTGCCGCGAGCCAAAGGATGTTCTTCTGAACGATTCCGACTGGATAGTAGCGGTGCATCTGCAGCAACGCCAACAATTTTATCTAGCGGGTGAGAGCGCTTCAGCCACAACTCCGCATGAACAGAGCGATCCTCGCTGATCCTAGGGAGAAGGAGCCGTAATTTCAGCTTCTTTGGCCAGCTCGCTGTTGATTTCTTGGTTCTGTTTCTGAATCTTTTGGTACTGCTGCATGGCCTCTGCCGCGAGTTGATTCTCACCCGCCGCCCGATATGCCCGCGCCAGGCTGTAATGAACGCTGCCATCGTCATCGAGCGGCAGCGCCTTCTTCAGATACGGAATCGCTTCGGCGCTCTTATTGAGAGAAACAAGCGTCAGGCCTAAGGCTACGTCAGCGGGCAGATTGTCCGCGTGACCCTGAACAGCCCGTTCGAGATAAGGCAGTGCCTTTTCCGGTTGTTCGGTGCGAAAGAGACTGGCGCCCATCAGATAATTCAGTTCGGCTGAGTTGGGCTCCTGTGCCAGTTGCTCTTCGACCAGCGGCATAGCCGAGCGGTAGTCTTTCGCATCAAACAATGCCGCCGCGAGTTGCCGTTTGATGTTCGCATCGTCCGGAGCTAGCTTCAACGCCGCGCGCCACTCGTTTGCAGCCTCCAGGTCCTGCTTGTGATCGTGCAGCATCTGAGCCTTGAAGGCGTGGATTTGCACGGATTCAGGCAACTGGCTCAGGCGATCGAATGCCTCGACAGCGAGTGCATTGTAGGCCTTGGTCGCCCAAAAGAGCGTAGCTGGCGTCGGCCTTTGGGGTAACGGCCTTGGTCACCTCGGTGAAATGCTGCGAGAGAAAGGCGCATTCGGGCGTTTGCGCCTTGCAATCGGGCCGCGGCAGCGTCTGCTCGCGTTCTTTTTCGGTTGCTGCCCAATCGGCATGCCCGGTGTTCCGGTAAACCTCGGCCAGACCAGTATGAATGCCCGGAAGATCGGGCGATTTGCTCTGCGCTTCGCGGTAAAAGAAGAAAGCACTGCGGTACTGCTTGCGCTGCAGACGAGTGTCGCCCAGCAGAATCGCCACGTACGGCGACTGCGGTGCATCCCGATTCAACCGTTCAAAAGTGCGGGCCGCCAGCGACTCATACGCTTTACCGAGGCCGTACCAGGCGCGCGGATCCGTGTCATTTCGCGCCGTCACTTCGCGATAATGTCCCGCGGCGTCTTCAAACAATCCCTGGTTCATCTCTGCCTCAGCGAGCAGGCCGGCAGCATTGAGATTGTCGGGATCGAGCTTTATCAGCTTGCGAAGAGGTGCAATGGCCTCGCGCGATTGATTCATTTGCATTCTCGCCATGGAGAGCGATAGCAGAGCGGGCACGTTGTCCGGCTGAGTTTTGAGAACCGATTCGAAATGTGGAATCGCGCGCGCAGGTTGACCGGCCATCTCTTCGGCCAACGCCAGGTTCAACAGCAAGCCGGCATTGCCGGGGAAAGACTTGAGCAAATTTTCGTAGATGGGTATCGCTTCGGCGAAGCGGCTTTCCGCCATCAATTCCTTCGCCCGATGAGATTCTGCCGCCGGATCGTTGCTCTTGTGAAAGGAGTACCGCGGGAATGAGGGCAAAAAGGAAAGCGGCCTGCAGAGCAAGCCGCCTTCTCAAAACAACCATCAAAACAATTCTAGAACTGAGCGTGAAGCTGCGAATCGTATGTTCCTTTCGCCGTACGAACTGGTGATCTGCATGAACTGAGGAGTCGTTCACATTTGTATCTGGCCGGTTGAAATGGGAAGTATTCGGCAGATTATAGAATTCCGCCCGGAACTGAAGCCTGAGCCGCTCCTTGATCGGAAAATCGCGAACGATGCTCACATCGGTATTCCAGACTCCCGGACCACGCAAAGTGTTGCGCCCCACATTGCCAAAGGAGACGGTGGTGACTGGCGCAAAGGAGGCCGGGATTATAGTAAAACGCACCCGGCCCAACGCCGCCGATGAATTGGACGGGCCCTACTTGATTGGCGGTCTGCGTTTGATCAGGCGCGTTGAGCGAGGTACCGCTTGCGGTGACCGTGTACGGCAGGCCGGTGTAGCACGATTCGATCCCGCTAAATTGCCACCCGCCGATGATCTTCGAGACCAGGCCGGTATTCAGGTACGGTTTGCCCGTACCGAAGGGCAATTCATAAACCCAGCCGAGTTGGAACACTTGCGTACGGTCATAGCCCGCAGTGGCACGGTTACGCGGAAATTGGTCACCGTACCAAGTCATCTCTGCCCAGCCATCGTCATCGGTGAAATTGATCGCGTGAGACCAGGTGTAGGCGCCTTTAAGCATCAAGCCGTTCGAAAATTGCCGGTTTACGGCAATTTGCAGCGAATTATAGTTCGAACTCAGATAACCGGACGAATTATAGACCTGGCTGACATCGCCGAAGGCCTGATATAGAGGCAAGTCCGGTAGTACCGGACCCGGGATAGCCGGCATTCAGATCGTAATCGGCAAGCAAGTGAGTGGATTCTTGGCCGACGTAACCAGCGGACGCCACAATCTGGCCCGGGAATTTATGCTCCACCGTAAAGTTCCAGGATTGAATGTAGCCGCGCTTGAGTTCTCCCGCAAGCGGAGCACGCTCCTCTGCAGTCGGGTCAAGCGGCACGATGCCGGTGGACAAGTTAGGTCCAATGATCGGCGGAATGCCGGCCGCCAATGAGGGAGCTCCGGTTGCGGGCACATAAGAGTTTGCGCCGCTGTAACTGTCGTTGATCGTCAACGGGTAGAAGCCACGCCACGGGCGGGAGTAGGGAAGCGGATCATAGTTCAAGCCATAGCCGGTCCGAATAACCGTGTTGTCATTTAAGACGCCAGGCGATCCCGACGCGCGGAGCGAACAGCTTATGGCTGACCGTTACGTACGCATTCTCGGGGACACTGCCGCGGCCGCCCATATAAACGTTGTTGTTAGACGGATCGTAGCTTTCTATGCCCTTATCGTTGCTGCGTGTCATCAGCGGATACAGTTCATATCGAAGGCCGAGAGTCACAGTCAGATTGCGGCTGACCTGCCAGCGGTCCTGCGCAAACCAGCCAAACTGCCATTCGCGGCCGGTCATCAGGATGTACTGCTCGCCCTTTTGGGTGTTGTCGGAAAGCCCGAGCAGAAACTGAGCATAGGCATTAAATTGATTGGGAGACGGCGCGTTCGCTGCGTTATCGGTGGTGATGCTGCCACTAAAATCGAAGTAGCCGCGCGGGCCGCCAGCGCTTAGTTCCGGCTGCCAGTGATTGAGGTGATGCCGCACCAGGTCAAAGCCGAAGCGAATCTCATGCGCTCCTTTCGTCCAGGTCAGCTTCTCGTTGGTGGTGTACGTTTCGTCGGTACGGAACAACGGCATCCAGTTGGGCACGCCGAAACCCGTATAAAGCCACCACCGAAATTGATGTCCGGGAATCCGCTGTCTCGAATGTCCGATCCATTCAGCCCTGGGATGCCAAGTACGGTTCCGTAATTGGTGCCGTAATCGGTTCCTTTCACGTTTTGATTCAGCCGCTCATACCCGACGTTCGCATCAAGAACAACATTCGGCGAAAACGTGTAGGTCGTGCCGATCGCGGCTACCTGAACTGTGGTGTGGCCAGTACCCGGGTCGCCGCTGGGAGTTGGGCCGCCGGCTACACCGAAAATGCCGTTGCCGCCCGATGTTGCGACCATGTTGTCGTATTTGAAAAAAATGGTGTTCTTGTCCGTGCGGTTCCAGTTCACCTTGACATCGGTCTGGTAGCGATTGAGGATGGGACCCTCTGTCGCGGAGTAGTTATTGACCACGCCCGGGAAGATTGGGCGCGGGGAAATAGCTCTGAAGCTTAAGCGCCTGCGGGACTAATGAGTGCGGCCGGTATGACGCCGCCCGCGAAAGACCGTGCGTCCGGAGCCATCCGGGTTACCGGTGTTCGGATTGTAGATCGGACGTATTGTAGGCGCTGAAATTTCCAGCTCTCTGATCGGCCGTGGGTACAGTGAACAAGCCATTGCCGCTCAGTTTCTGATTCGTTCCGTCGAAGCTGCCGAAATAGAAAGATCTTATCTTTCTTGATCGGGGCCGCCGATCGTCATGCCGTAGTTGTTGTAGATGGCTACCGGTTTCGCCGTGCCGGGCTGCAAGAAGAAATTGCGTGCGTTCAGGTGCTGGTCATTGAAATATTCAAACCCGCTGCCGTGTAGCTGATTCGTGCCGGATTTCGTCACCACCGTAATCGCCGAAGATCCAGCCAGACCTTGGGACGCGTCCGCGGCGCTGGTCGTGACATTGACCACATCGATGGTTTCTGCGGGAGCTACGTAACCGGTGTACTGCGGCAGCCACACGTTAACGCTTTCGGCGCCATCGATGGTCGTGATGTTCGTCTGGCCGGCACCGCCGTTAATATGGGTATTCTGAGGAATCCCGGGGACGTCAGTCATCGAATTATAGAAGCTGGAAGGCTGGGCGCCAGGCGTCAGATCAATCAGCGACTGATAATTTCGATAGCCGGAACCGGAAATCGGCAGGTTCGCGACGGCTGTCGATGTGATTTCGGTGTGGGTATCGGCTTTATCGGTTTGCAACTCAACAGCCTCGGCGGAGACCGTCACTTGTTCACTCTCGCGGCCGACTTCCAGATGAACATCGATGCGCGAAACCGTATTCGGCGTGATGGTGACGTTCGTCTGCTCCACTCTTGCGAAAGCCCGGTGCGGTGACCGTAACCGTATAGGTTCCCGGCTGCAGATTGACCATGTTGTACCGCCCGCTTTGATCTGACTTGTCCTGCCGGACCTGGCCAGTGCCAATGTCAGTAGCGGCCACAGTGGCATTTGGAACCACGCCGCCGCTGGGGTCGGTAACAACTCCCGTGAGTGAACCGTCTAGAGTCTGTCCGCATAGACATGTGCACAACCCAAACAATATCGTGACGAAACTCAGAACCAAACTGAGTTCCCTGCAACCTCGACGCCCTGAAATTCCCATTTCCCCTCTTTCTTTTGCCCTGCCTGGGAGCTGCAAACTGGACCGGAAAGGAACCGCAAAAAGCGAAGCAACTACATTTTCTAGTAGTTAGTAAATTACGACAAACCTGCTAACGATTCGATGAGTAACTTTACCAGTCTCGACGACAGACTAACGTTTATTTACTAGATAGCCGCTCGCGGGCATCGATCCGCGCTAGCGCTTGTTTGGCTTCCTGCGATTGAGGATTGAGGTGGAGTACGGCTTCCAGCTGAGTCCTGGCTTCGGGGAGACGTCCTAGTTGAGCCAGCGCACTTGCCAACTGGAAATGCAGATCGGCGTCATCCGGCCGAATCGCGAGCGATTCGCGATAACGCTGGACAGCTTGCTCGTAATTGCCGGCCTTCGCCAGATCGTCACCCCACAAAAACAGCACCTCTCCTAAGTGCTGGCGCGCATTCTTGTGATTAGGGTTGCCTTCTAACACCCCTTGGAAATCGGCCGCGGCTTGTTGCCATTGACCGTTGTTCGCTTCCACGCTTGCGAGGTTATAACGCGCATCGGTGTATTTCGGGTCAAGCTCTAGCGCGCGCCTGAACTGCTCTTCTGCCTCGAAGACGCTGTCTGTCGCAAACAGAGCCGCCCCCAATTCCCCGGCGGCGATAGCGCTTTTCGGATCCGCCATCACCGCCATCCGGAAATACGACACAGCGGCACTCGGGTTCTGCTGATCCATCATGAGATCACCCAAGTTGAAATTCGCCGCAAAGTCGCCCGGATACTTTTCAAGCCGCCTCTGCATGAGTGCTTCCTGAAGCGCGGCGCGCTGGTCTCCTTCGCCCACCGGGAGGACCTGCAGCCAGAAGTGACTCATCTCGTCTGTCGCCTCGTTTCCTGCTTTCACTCGCTTCGGTGGACGGTTCGGATTTAGCGGGTTGGCGCTCGAGTTGTCGTAGTGGTAGCTCATCGAAATCAAAGTTCCCTTGGGCAATATCAGCGGTGTTTTGAGCCGGTAAACGCCTTGCCAGTTCAGGTCCCAATGCGGAATGCGGACCAGCCATTTGCGGGACCCATCCGGAAGCGTTGCATAAGCTTCCATCAACGTGGCCAGATAGTGCGCGTGCGGGTAGACGGCCAGAACCTGCAGGTCCATCGGACATCGGAACTGGTCACTCACTACGAAATCTTTGTCGCCGGCGGGGATGTCAAGAGCGCCGTCGTGTTCCAGTTGAACCAGCATCGGGAACTTGGTTCGCGGCTGATCGGTAAAGTACAGCCCAATCTCGGGGCTCACCGTCTCCTCTTTACCCGACCGGCGCATATGAACGTTGAGCACCAGGTTCATCCCTGGTTCGACACGCCATGCCAGGCCATCGGGTTCCACCACCGGCTGGCTGCCGGGCTTCCACGAAAGAAAATGGCCGTCCGGATCAAAAGTGTCTTCTTCGATCGTCAGGTCCATTCCGGGGAATCCCGCGCCAGGCGTCGGTTCTTTGCGCAGCGCAGACCCGGAACGATCGATGATGACGTTCGCGTGATGAAACACTCTTGGATTACCAGGCCGAACTTCCAAGGCTTTTACCCAACGCGTCGTCGTCACCGGCACAGGAATCACGAAATTCCAAAAAATCTCGGGACCGTCCGGGCCCAGATGAAACGGTTGAGCGACTTTCAGAACCATATCCGGCGGGCCGAGCGTCCATTCGGAATTGAACTTGGGTGCGGGCGGCGCGTCCGCAAGGCGACCTGCAGGCGCTCCGGCTCTCACCCACTGCTGAATGAGTTGAATTTGTTTGTCGGTTAGCCGGCGCTCCTCCTCAAATTCCCCATAACCCGCTTCGGGTAACCATGGAGGCATGAAGCGCCTCTTGGTCACCGAGGCTATTTGTGACGCATGCCGCCTCACGTCGTCATAATTCAACAGTGAGAACGGACCCGATTCGCCCGGCCTGTGGCAAGGTGAGCAATTTTGATAAATGATTGGCGCGATATTTCGGTAAAACGTAGGTAAAGGCGCGGGTACGTTGGCAGCAGCGCAATTCAAAACAGTTGCCAAGCAGCCCGCGAGCAGGCCGTTGCGGTGCATTTGAGCTATTATGCTAACGCACAACCAGCAGAGTTCGAATGCGTTCTTGGCTAGTCTCACTTATCTTGGTTCTGCTGCTATTTGAGTTCGCCAGCCTTGCGGAAGTCGGAGCCGCGCTTCCGATTCGTTTTGAAGAGCAGGCCTCCAGTGCGGGACTCAACTTCGTCCTCGAAAATAACCCCACCGAGACGAAGCACATGATCGAAACCATGGCCGGCGGTTTGGCAGTTTTCGATTACGATGGCGACGGCCGCCCCGATATATTCTTCACGAACGGCGCCGAAGTGCCGTCGCTGGTGAAGTCGTCGCCCAAGTTTTGGAATCGGCTCTACCGCAATGAAGGCGGCATGAAGTTTCGAGATGTTACCGAGGAGGCAGGAGTCGCCGGCAAAGGCTACGACATGGGCGCCGCGGTCGGCGACTATGATAACGACGGCCGCCAGGATCTGTTTGTAGCCGGCGTGAATGGCAGCACGCTGTATCACAACCTGGGCAATGGCCGGTTCGAAGATGTAACTGCGAAAGCAGGCATTAAGAACAAGGGGTGGGCAGTCGCGGCGGGCTGGTTCGATTTCGATCGGGACGGCAAGCTCGATCTCTGGGTCGTTCACTATACGAAGTGGCAGCTGCCGGACGACCGCTACTGCGGCGACTCAAATCGCGGCATTCGCGTTTATTGCCATCCAAAATATTTCCAGGGTCTGCCCAGTACACTCTACCGGAATCGCGGCGACGGCACCTTTGAGGACGTTACCGAGCGTGCCGGTCTGGCCCGGTTCGCCGGCCGCGGCATGAGCGTCGGCTTTGCCGACTACGATCACGACGGCTTCCCCGATGTCTTTGTCACGAATGACAACATGCCCAACTTTCTGTTCCATAACAAGGGAAACGGAACCTTTGAAGAAGTAGGCCTCGAGACCGGAACGGCCCTGCGCGACAGCGGAAAACCGGTGGCAAGCATGGGTGTCGAATTCAAGGACTACGACAACGACGGCCAGCCTGATCTCATCTTTACTGCCTTGGCCGGCGAAACGTTTCCGGTTTTCAAAAACGACGGTCACGGCAATTTTCTGGACGCGACTTACTCATCGCGTCTGGGCGCGGCCGCCGTGAGGCATAGCGGTTGGGGACTGGGCCTGTTTGATTTCAACAATGACGGCTGGAAAGATCTTTTCACCGCGAACTCTCACGTGAACGATCGTGTCGAACAATTCGAGTCATACCCTTATCGCGAGAAGGACACTGTTTTTGTCAATTGCGGAGGAACGTTCAAGGATGTTTCGCAAGAATCAGGTCTGAACTTGACCAAGGCTCATCGCGGCGCGGCCTTCGCGGATTTCGATGGTGATGGCAGGATAGATGCGGTTGTCACTTCGCTTGGCGAACCGGCAGAGCTTTGGCGAAATATCAGCCCCGTGGCTCAGCACTGGATCATTCTGCGCTTGCATGGCATTAAGTCGAATCGCGACGGCATAGGAGCCGTTATTAGAATCGGTAACCAATATGCCGAAATGACCACCGCTCTCGGCTATGCGTCGTCGGCCGGACTGGGGAGTGCACTTCGGCTTAGGCAGCCTATCTGTTGTGAAGACGATAGAAATCCTCTGGCCGAGCGGGACGAAACAGAAACTGACCGACGTCAACGCTGATCAGGTGCTCAACGTAACTGAACCTAACTGCCACTTGGCAGTCGCCTGGACGTTCAACGTCATTTGCGGGAACTACCTAAGCTTGCGTGTAAGCTGAGTCAATTAGTTGTTGTAAGTAGGAGATCGAAGCTCGAATATCTTCTTCCTGCCGCGCGCCGGAGATTTCACGTTCAATCGTGATGGGACCCGTATAATTTAGCCGGTGTAGTTTCCGCATGACCTCCGGAAAATCCACCTTGCCTTTCCCAATCGCCACCTCTTTCCCGAGATTCTTCGGATCCGTTGGATAAAGGCCGTCTTTCGCATGCAGCCCGCGAACATATTTGCCGATGACATCCAACGCCCCCACCGGCTCGCCCTTGCCATAGAGAATCAGGTTCGCAGTGTCAAGATTCGCTCCGATGTTATCGAGGCCGGTATCCAGGATCGCTCGCAGCATGGTAACCGGAGTCTCCTGTCCGGTCTCCATCAGGAATATTTGCCCGTTCGCCTTACAGTGGCTGGCGACTTCGTGAATGGCTTTCACTGTTTCCCCGTAAAGCGGCTCATTCGGATCTTCCGGTATAAAACCGCAATGGGTGTGAACTGCTTTGATGTCGCAGAGTTTCGCCAGATCGGATGCTCGCTTAAGAGCATCAATGCGGGCGGCACGCGTCTGCGGGGGAACCAGGCCAATGGTCAACGGGCCCTGATAGAAGTTCCAAACCATCTTCCCCGGACCAAGCGTCATGACCGCTGTCGCTTCAATCTGGTACTTCGCAAGTGCGCGCCTTCAGTGGTTCCGCAAGACTCGCCGGCGCCATCCCCACGCCTACCTGGCAGCATGTCAAGCCGAAGGTTTTCACTCGGGCGATAGCCTTATCGGGCGTCTCTTTGCCTGCCACGTCCACCACCACGCCCAAGCGTGGTTTCGAACCGTTATCGTTGGCTCGTAACCGCGTCGCCGTCGCGGCGATCGCGGCCAAACTGCTCTTCAGGAACACGCGTCTCTCGGTCATTCATTCGCCCCCTGCAACGATTTCGTGAGAACAAGATCCCGAAAAGTCGCGGATTCAAGCGACTCTGCATGCCCATCCTTCTGCATCACGATGAGCACAGCCAACTCGGGCTCACGAGCCGCGAACGCCAGGCCTTTCTCGCAGCCCAAAACGCTGATGGCGGTCGCCGCCGGATCTGCTGTGATGCCGCGGCGTGCGATGGTGGTGACGGTCAAATCAGCCTCCAGCCCCATCCCTGTTTTGGGATTGATGATGTGCGAATACGTCTTGCCGTCCACCGTCAGATGTTGCTCGCTGTTTCCGGATGTTGATACCGCCGCATTTGAGAGCATCAGCACGCGCGTGAACGGTTTGTCCGCGCGATCGAAGGAATCGATTCCGACTTTCCAGCCGGGTTGACCTGGCGGCGCATCGCCGAATGCCAGATCTCCACTGGCCGCCACCAGAGCCGAATGCAGACCGAGATTCCCGATAACCGCAAGTGCCTCATCGGCAGCGTAGCCCTTCGCAATTCCCCCAGCATCGAGGAGCATCTCCGATTGATCGAACTCGATTGTTCGCTGCGCAGCGTCCACATGCATTTTTGTGTAGCCGCAGCGCGCACGGGCGGACTGCACAGCTTCAGGTTGTGGCAGCGCCCCGTCCCGTCGGGCCTGCCGCCACAGGTGCGTCAGCGCCCCGATCGTGAGATCGAATGCTCCGTCTGTTCGCATCGACAACTGTTGCGAAGCTTGCGCAATCCGAAATAAGTCATCACTCACCCGAACTGGATGCTTCACGGCCTCCCCAGTGATCCGGCTCAATTCGCTGTCCGGCCGATAGTCAGAAAGAATCTTGTCGAGTTCGTCTATGCGTTGAAAGGCTGCCTGAAAAGCCTGGCGCGCGGAACTCTCGTCTGGCGCATAAAGCTTGATGCGGAACAGAGTGCCCATGTGCGGTTCTACCGCTTCATAAGGATGAAGCGAGTTTTGAGCATGAGCACTGAAGACGGCGGCAAGGACCAGCAGCAAAGCAAGGACGAACTTATTGCTCGTCATGCTCAACGCCATTGTTCCAATACTTGAACATTTCTTCAGCAGAAGGCAGTTTGGCAGGCCGGATAAGACGGAATCCTAACCATTGGGCATCGGTTTCGTACCAAATGCTCTTCGGGAGCTGAGGATCCTGCTGCTTCCATGAAGGATCAGAGGCTACGCGCGCAGTGCACGTCACCTGGTCAGCAGGATCGTTCCAGGATCCGCCGCGCACGCTGATCGGATAGGGAGCAGTCGGCTTCACCCACGGGTCGCTCTGAGCACCCGGCTTATACGGAGCATAGGCGTCGAGCGTCCACTCCATCACGTTGCCGAGCGTGTCATACAGGCCCCATGCATTCGGCTTCTTCGTAGCGACCTTCTGATATTTGCCGCCGCTATCGGCCGCATACCAGGCGTAGTCCTTCAATTGCGAAGCATCGGCGCCGAAATAGTAGGGGGTCGTTGTTCCAGCCCGGCACGCATATTCCCATTCGGCTTCCGTCGGCAAACGGTAGAACTCACCTGTCTTGGCGCTTAACCACTCGGCATATTTGTTGGCCGCATGCTGCGTCATGCTGATGGCGGGGAACCCGTTAATGCCCATACCAAAGCTCATTTCTACGTAAGGGCGGGTCGGGCGGCTGACGGCATCCACCGTCACATCTTTATTCGCGATTTCACCGGCCTGGTTCGCAAACATGAAAAGGCGGTATTCGTCCCAGGTGACCTCGTGTGCTTGCATCCAAAAAGCATCCAGGCTCACTTCGTGCGGCGGTTGCTCATCTGGCTTGCGAGTCGAACCCATCATGAAGTGACCAGCCGGAACGGGCGCCATCGAGTAGCTCACGGTTGTATTCGGAATCGTGACACTGTATGGTTGCGCGGCTTCATGGGCTTGATTAGCAGCAATGCGCTCGCGAATCTGGCGGACGGTGTCGAGCTCAGAGAGTTTGGGCGTTGGTTTTGCCGCAGAGGTCTGCGGAACTTTCAACGTCAGACCGTTGGGCCACTCCGCGCCGCCGCGGATCCATTGCGCGATTGCTTCCATCTTGCCATCGCTGAGTTTGCCTGAGGGCGGCATCGCTCCGCTCTTGATGCTCATATAGAGCGGGCTCGCTTGCGGCTGCCCCGGAACCACCAGCTTATGAGCGAGCACGAAATCGCGCGAGGTCAGATCAAGATGCTTGCCCTCGCTATTGTGGTGACAGCCAGTGCAGTTCTGCTCCAGTATGGGTGCGATCTCGTCGCGAAAATTCGAAACCGCCGCCGGTTGGCCGCTCGCAAACAGAACACCGCCCAAAATGATGGCGATCATTTCGTGCGTTCAGCTAAATTTCGTAATACCGGGCTCGGCTCGTGGCGGAACAGACAGGCTCGAATCCCAGGTGAGATGCTCCGGGAACAGATTCTCCTGCGAGTTGAGCGCCTGATCCCAGGTGATTTCCTGACCCGTATAGGCGGCCATACGGCCCATGATCGCGAGCAGCGTACTGGTGGCCAGGCGCTTACCGTCGTTCACCGGTTGATGCTGGCGAATCGAGGCAAACAGAACGTCATGTTCGCGTTGATACATGTCGTACTTCGGTCCTGACCAGGTCCAGTTCGTCTTGCCTTCGATGCGCGGAACAGGCGAGCGGCCCATCGTACAAGTTCCGTCCGAACCCAAAATGTAATCCGCGTTCTCGTTGTAGCAGCCTTCGATTTGACGGTTGGCAAGCGTCGCGCGAACCCCGTTCGGGTACAGGTAGTTTACTTCGAAATGGTCGTAGATATTGCCGCCTTCCGCTGGAATTACTCTTCCGCCCACGGCCACGCAGCTGGTAGGCGGTTGATCGTTCATCAGCCAAGCGATCTTATCTGCGCTGTGAACGGCCTGCTCCACCAGACTGTCGCCGCAAAGCCACACGAAGTTATACCAGTTCGCGATTTGCCATTGAGCCTCACTTATGCCGGCCGCGCGGGTGCTGGCAGGCGGCATCGGTTTCACCGGATTCGTGTAATACGTGGCATAGTAGGAAACCACTTTGCCGACCGCGCCATCCTTCACCTGCTTGAAGGTATCGATGATCATGTTGTTATAGCGCCAGCAGAACCCCGCCACCAAACATAGATTCTTGCTGGCCGCTTTATCCGCCGAAGCGAGAACGGAACGGATACCCGGCGCATCCGTCGCTGCGGGCTTTTCGCAGAAGATGTGTTTGCCGGCGTCGACGGCAGCGGCGAGGTGCTGGGCATGGAAACCGGGTGGAGGAGCGATCAGCACGACATCAATGCCGGAGTCGAGTACCTTCTGGTAGGCATCGAGGCCGACGAACTGGTTTGCCTTCTCCACCTTTACGTGGCCGGCGATTTTCGAGATTCGGCCAAGTTCCGCAAGAGACGCGTCGATCTGCGGCTGGAATACATCACCCACCGCCGTGAGTTCAGCATAATCGTCGGCGTGCAAAGCCTGGCTCGCTGCGCCTGTACCGCGGCCGCCACACCCAATCAACCCGACCTTCAATGCGTTTGTGACCGTCTGTGCGGAAATGACAGCGGGAAAACCAAGCGAGAGCGCCGCCCCCGCGGCTGTCCCGGCCGTCTTGATGAAATCGCGGCGATTAGCAGATGTCTGGTGCTTTTCCATTCTCGAGAGGCGCTCCTATCCTTCCCTATAGCGTAATATCGACGATACCGGACCAGAATAGAAACGCGCTATTCCATATCTTCCATGACACGCCGATCATTTGTGCAGACTGCCGCATTTCTCGCAACTCCTGCCTTTGCTGAACAACCCTTGCCTATCCACAAAGCCGTGGAATATAGCATGCTCCCAGAAAGCGCCAGCATCCCCGAACGATTCCAGATGGCGCGGGATGCCGGCTTCGAAAGAATCGAATGCCCCACCACTCCCGACCAATCGCAAGCGGAAGCCATGAAGAAAGCGGCCGAGAAGGCCGGCATCAAAATTCACTCAGTGATGAACATGGATCACTGGAAGTACCCGCTGTCCTCCTCCGATCCGGCCGTGGTGGAGAAGAGTCTCGAGGGCGCGCGCACTTCTTTGCGAAATGCGCATTTCTGGGGAGCCGATACTGTTCTCATCGTACCGGCCGTGGTGAACGCCGAGACATCTTATCGAGACGCGTACTCGCGCTCTCAGGCAAGCATCCGTAAGCTTCTTCCGCTCGCGGAAGAGCTGAAGGTCATCATCGCGATTGAAGAAGTCTGGAATAAGTTCCTGCTCAGTCCCATAGAGTTCGCCAACTATATCGACCAGTTCCAGACCCCGTGGGTGCGAGCTTACTTCGATGTCGGCAACGTTCAGCTATATGGCTATCCGGCCGATTGGATCCGTACTCTCGGCAAAAGAATTGTGAAGCTGCACATCAAAGACTTTTCGTTTGCGCACCAGCGCGGGAGCGAAAAAATGACTGCCGAGTGGGTGCCGCTCCTCGAAGGCGATCTCGATTGGCCCGCCATCTATCTCGCGCTCAAAGAAATTGGTTTCCACGGTACGGCGACCGTCGAACTGCCGGGCGGAGACGAGCCCTACCTGAAGGAAGTTTATAGACGGTTGACACTCATTTTGAACGGCGAAGCTCCCGTTCACACGGCGAGCAAGTCCGAGTGAAGCATTTCGCACCTCTCACCGGTGCGACAGATCGCGAATCCAGATATCTTTGAATTCCATGTTGCCACGCCCGCCCGCGTGCAGTTGTAAGGCAATGGTGCCGTCGGGAGCGCCGGGGTTTGGGTCGGTGAAATCCACCATCTGCACTCCATTGAGCCGCGAACGGTAACGGTTGCCGGTGACTTCGACCACATAATCGTTCCACTCACTCATGCGAACCACGCTTTCATTTTCAGGAGCAGGCCAAACCACCCAGTGCCCTCCTGCTTCGGCATACACACCGCCGGTGTGATGCATCATCGTGCAATCGATTTCAAACTGCATCCCTTGCGTCACGTCCGCCGTGCCCGGCTTGAACGCCGAGTGAAAGAACACGCCGCTGTTGCCGTCGCCAACGCACTTGAACCGCAGCGCTAATTGGAAATCCGTGTAGCTTTTCTCGGTTTCAAGATAACCGTAGTCCTTCGTCACTCCTTTGCCGTGAATGACGCCGTTCTCCACAGTCCAGCTCTCCTTCCCGACCTTCGTCCAGCCGGAAAGATCTTCGCCGTTGAACAACGAGATCCAGTCTTCGCCGGGCAGCTTTCGATGAGTAGTTTGGGCATAGCCCGGCAGCGCGATCAGCGCGAGTAACGCGACGTGAGCGAATCGTTTTCCGAATTCCATCGATTGAGGTTAGCAGCACTTTCGCCATGCTCAGAACATCGTCTTCAATGAGAACTGAATCTGCCGCGAATTCGCCGCGGTTCGGCTGATTACTCCGAATCCCGAGCCCGTCAACAGGTTCGAAGGCAAGCCGAAGTTGACGATGTTGAACAAGTTGAAGAACTCTGCGCGGAACTGGAGGTTCACAAGTCTGCCGTTGCGCGCCTCCCAGGCCGTATCTTTGATCAGTGCGAAATCAAAGTTGTACAGCGCTGGTCCGCGAAAGCTATTTCTGCCAAGCGTCCCGAATACACCGCTATTCGGCCCGGTGCCGCCGCTAACGTTGATCGGAATGGAAAAATAGGAAGCATTCGCTGCACCCAAGCCGAAGTAATCTTCGCGAATCTTCCGGCCGGTAGAGAGGTCGGGTATGCCGGTTTGATCGGGACGATCCGTGCCAAGCGATCCTGCTCCGGTCTGCTGCACCCCCGAGTACACCGTAAACGGCAATCCGCTGCTCAGCGTTGAGATGCTGAGCAATTGCCATCCGCGCGTGAGCTTCGTACTGAGGCGTTTGAGAAGAGGCGCCGATTCGGCATGCAAATCCTGAACTACCGTTGCGGTAAACACCCGCTCCACGTCGAACGTCGAGGGGCCTTTATCGGCACTTGTGTTAAACGGATCCTGCGGCCAGGCCAGAGCCGCTGCGCCAGACGTGCTGCCAACGCCCGGTCCTATCACGCTGCTGGTATCGTCCAGGGATTTCGACCAGGTAAAGTTCGCTTGAACGCGCGGTCCCTGGCTTCCAAACGTACCTTGCGCGGATGATTGCAATGCATGATACGTCGAATGTGAGCGATTGGTGATCAGCATGTCGGTCCCGAATCCACCCGTGATTTGCCCCGCCGAATTGAACTGCGTATAGGGCGCAAAGGCTGCGGTGGCGCCGGGAAATGCATTCGGGAAACTCACCGCGGGCAGGTCGATGCCCGCCGTGCCGATGTAACTCGCGTTGACGCTGAAGCCCCTAATAGACTTCTCGAGGCTAAGTGACCAGGTTCCAAGATACGCGTTCCGGAAGTCTCGCGAGATCGCGTTGGCATTCAATGGACTGATCAGATGACTCGGCGTTATCGCCGCTAGTTCCTGGTCGAAGCGATTCACGTCCCAAACCGTATTCACCGGCACCGCTTTCGAATTGCCCGATGCGAGAAAATTCACTCCGCTCGGAGTGTAAGCCGGCGGCAGATCAGATGGGGTGATGCGCGTACTTATGAGCAAGGGCGCACCTTGCGCTGCCGTGATCCGCGGGTAGTCGACATACGGCGCAGCTCCCGTGAGCAAATTGTCCTGCCAGATATTCGGCGGAATTGTTGCCAACGCTCCGCCCGCTCGAACCCATAAACCCGAAGCTGGCTGCCAGTTCAGTCGCACGCGAGGACCCCAATTATGTCCTCGCCAGCGATACACCGGCTCGGTATTGACCAGGTATAGCTGCTCAGGACCGTCGGGGCCGCTCTGGAAAAGCAGACCCGCCGTCCGCCGCGCACGTTCACTGATCGGTGAATAGAGCTCATAGCGGAGGCCATAATCCATGACGAAACGATCTGAGATCTTCCACGTGTCTTCAACATATGCGTTGATTCCGTAGCGCGAGACGGCCGCGGGTCCAATGTTGCTGCCTTGCGGAAATTGTGGCGGAGCAACCGCGACGGTGTAGGAGAACGCGCTACCCAGCAGGAATGCGCTCAAGGTATCGGGGAGTTGCTGTCCGGCGGCAATGTTGTGCGCGCCACTCGCTGAAGGGATCGCCGTAGTCGCGAATGATGGGCCGCCGCCGAAAATGTATTGTCCATTCGGTGTCGTTCCAAAAAACGACGAATCGCGGTTTGCCAGAAATTCGCCGCCGGCCTTTATGGTGTGATTGCCGCGCGTCCAAATAAAATTCTGCTGGCCTTGGAAGAGATTCCCGAAGGATGCGGTAACGCTTCCACCTGCTGCGTTGAACGCCTCGTACAGTGCCTGCCCAAAGACGATTGAGGGATCGGTGTGATCAGCAGTCGGAAAATTCGGCGTACTACGTGTGTAGCTCAGTGTAGAGTCGGACGAAAAGGTCGCGGACGGCGTGCGCGTCCATCTCAGTTCCGCATTGCGCTGATGATCGATATAAGTTACGCCAAACGCGGGGTCGATTGCTGTCTGATCTGGATTGGTCGTAGGTCCTGTCAAGTTATCCCAGGTAAATCGGCCCAAAAGATGATCCTTGCTCGATAATTGCTGGTCGAGCCGCACTGAAAACTGGTCTGCGTCGGTCACCACCTTCGATGATGTGGCGAAGGTGCGGCTGCCAAACGGCCCGGTCGGATTATTCGGCAGGGGATAACGCTCAAGAATCGACGCGATCTCCGGGTTTACTGGTACGAACAGCGTGTCACCTGGATACGCGGTAGTGTTGATGCCGGCGCGTTCTGCGGCGGTCGGCACAGCCAGGACTTGCGTTGTGCCGAGAACCTGTCGAAAGCCCTGATACTCGACGAAGAATTGAGTTTTCGATCGTCCGTTATATCCCGGAAGCACTACCGGGCCGCCCAGCGTGAAGCCGAACTCATTCCGGCGAAAGGGCGGAATCCGCTCCGGATTGACGGCCGAGCGTTCATCGAAAAAATTCCGGGCATCTAGCGCAGAGTTGCGAAGAAATTCAAACATGGAACCGTGAAGGGTATCGGTTCCGGATCGCGTAACGACGTTTGTGAAAGCAGCGGCGCCGTGCCCGATATCAGCCGGCATCCATCCTGATGACGATTGAATCTCCTGTACCGCGTCAACGTTGAAATTCGAAAGCGTTGCACCTCCCATCTCGGGGTCGCTCGTATCGGCGCCATCCATCGCGAACACAGCCTCCACGCCTCGCTGCCCGTTGACTGCGAACTGCTGCGTAAAGTTAGTGGTTCCGTTCGTATCAGTCATGGTTCCGGCCGCGAGGAGCAATAACTGGCTGAAATCGCGCTTATTGAGCGGAATTGCAGTGACAGAGCTGCTCGAGAGCGTTTCGCCGCCGCTTGCCTGCTCCTGTTTTTCCGGTTCGAGCAGAATGGAACCGTTCTCGATTAGCGTGATGGTGGACGGCTTATCGACCGAGAGACTAACCGCAGGTGGGCAGCGAAAAACGCGGCCTTCAAAATGTACTTCGAGACTGTAGGCGCCGCGCGCCAGAGGTTTAAAGCGAAATGCTCCGTTATCGCCGGCCAACGTGGAGAAATGCTCCCCGTTCATCTGCAAATGAACCTCGGCGCCGCGCGCCGGCCTGCCGTCGGCTTCGCGAACCGTGCCGGTCCATTCCATCTGGCCCGATTCCTGACCGGCAAGCGCTCCTACCCAGATTAGTGACCACAAGAGAGCTCCCCGAAACGCCAACATCGCTCCAGCTTAGCCTTCCCATACGTGTAGACCCGGCCCGTGCACAATAATAACCATGGTGAATGCTCGCCTCTCGATTACTTTGATCCTTATGCTAGCTGCCGCAACCGGCCTTTTTGCGCAGAGTGCCCCGATCCGCATCATTGCATTCGGAGCCCATCCGGATGACTGCGACATTCGCGCGTCTGGAACGGTTGCTCTTTGGGTGAAGCACGGATATGCCGTCAAGTTCGTTTCGGTGACGAATGGGGACGCGGGACATCAAACCATGCACGGGCCTGAACTGGCCCGGCGGCGCCTCGCCGAAGCAAAGGAATCAGCACGCAGACAAGGCATTGAATACGATGTCCTCAATAATGAGGACGGGCAGCTATTACCAACGCTCGCGGTACGCGAGCAGATTATCCGTGAAATCAGAAGCTGGAACGCGGATGTGGTGCTCGGCCCGCGGCCCAACGACTATCATCCCGATCACCGATACACGGGCGTGTTGGTGCAAGATGCGGCTTACATGGTGGTGGTGCCGGCCGTCACTCCTGATGTTCCAGCGCTTCGCAAGAACCCGGCTTTCTTCTACTATCAGGACAACTTCCAACGCCCCAATCCGTTCAGGCCGGACGTGGCGGTGTCAATCGATGACGTGATCGATCAAAAGATAAACGCAATGGATTCACATGTTTCTCAATTCTATGAATGGCTGCCCTGGGTGGCCGGAACTCTGGATCAAGTTCCGTCAGATCCGGTCCAGCGCAAAGCGTGGCTCAAGCGCACTTGGTACACGCCCCCTAACCCCGAGGTTCGAGCCGCACTGGTGAAATGGTACGGCCCCGAAGTGGGAAACCGTACAAAGTACTACGAAGCCTTCGAGATCTGCGAATACGGCGCACATCCCGATGAAGCACGTCTTCGAGAGCTATTTCCGATGCTGCACTGATGCCTGCGCTGTGACTAACGCGCCAGCCGGCCTTGATAATCTTTGAACCATGCATTCACAGTCGGTTCGAAGAGTAGTCCTGAGATTCGCATTTACCGCTTCTCTTGCCCTAACGATCGGGACTGTGCAATCGAATGCTTCGAAACTCTGGAAGTGGGACTACTCGGGATCAGAAATCATCGCCAGCGGCACTTTCACTACTCTCGATAAGCCTGATGCAAATGGCGGCTATTTGATCACTGCCATCAGCGGGACGCGTAATGGAATTAAGATCACCGCTCTTCAGCCGCCGGGTACGTCCATTCCAGGAAACGAGCCTTACCTGGTTGACGATCTGGTCTTCGCCGGCCCCGGGCCGCAGTTGACGAGCGGCGGTTTCGGCTTCGCTACTGCGCAGGCCTATTATTCAAATCCTTTCTACGCCGGTTTCCTGCCGCATCCTGGGTATCTGGAGTTTTTCTCCATGCCCGGAATCGGCCACACCGAGCTTTCCGTTCAGTTTTCTGCAACGCCGGTTCCGGAGCCGGCCAGCGTTGCGCTGCTATTCGGCGCGCTTGCGTTCCTCATTCCGCTCTTAGCGCGGCGATCGGGTCTGCGTGCACGACCTGCCAGGCCGGAATGAGGGCAGCCGTCATCGCAACCAGCAACAGAATGATCGACACGCTCGCGAAGGTTGCGAGATCAAGCGGACTCGTATCGTAAAGCAAAGCCGAAAGCGCTCTGGTGGCCATCGCGGATACGATCAGTCCGACCGAAATACCCGCTGCCGACAGGTGGAAAGAGTGTCCCAGCATCAGACCGAAAAGATCCCTCCGGTTCGCTCCTAATGCGATGCGAACTCCGAACTCTTGCACGCGTTGTGCAGCATTGTACGCCAGCAAACCGGCGATTCCAAAGGTCGCCAGCAGCATGGCTGCTACTGCGAAGCAGGTCATGAGCCAGGTCCGGAAGCGCTCGGCGGAAAGCGATTCCTCTAAAACCGCCTCGATCGTCCGAATGCTGCCGGTCGGAAGATCGGGATCGAGCTGGCCAACTTCGTGGCGTAGCGTTTGACTGAACAAGGCCGGATCAGAAGAAGTCCTGACGATCACGTTCATGCTGTTTACCCAGTCGGTCGGGGTGGTGAAAATCGCCATGCGCGGACCGGTGCTGGTCAGCTTTGCCTTGACGTCTTTTATCACTCCCACCACTGTCAACCACGGCTCATCGTTTACCGGATCGTCCACCCCGAACTTGATGCGTCTGCCAATCGGATTTTCATTCGGCCAGAAGCGGTTCGCGAGCCCTTCTGAGATCACCGCCACGTGCCGCTTTGCAAGCGAATCGTCCGGCTGAAGCAGGCGGCCATTTAACAGGGACACGCGCAGGGCGCCGAGCGCGTTGCCCAGACAGAACAGAGTATCGACACGCTCGTTCTCGCCCCGACGGCCCTCCGCTGAAAGAAGGACATTCGAGCTCGAGTCCATCGGCAGGTCTGAGATGGCTCCCACCTGCCGCACGCCGGGAACCGTACTCAGGCGCGCAAGCAGGCGGTCGAAGAGATCCAAGAATTGGGCCTGTGTTTTATAGGTCGTGGCAGGAAGAGCAATTCGCATGCTGACCACGTGTTGGGGTTGAAAGCCCGGGTTGACACTGCTTGCTTTGATGAAACTGCGCAGCAGAAGGCCGGCTGTCGTCAGCAAAACGAAAGCGAGACTAAACTGCACAATCACCGCGCCGGACATCATGGCTCGCTGACGTTTGCTTTGCGTGCTGCTGCGCCCTTCGCCCCGGAGGTGATTCATCAGAGCGGAGCGCAACGTGCCCACAATAGGTCCGAAGCAGAACACCAGAGGCGTCGCGAGAGTGATCGCACCCACGAAGCCCGCGATGCGCCAGCTCAATCCTGCTTCATTCAAGCGCGGCAGGTTCTCCGGCGCCATATGCACCAGCAGAGGAACGGCGCGGAATGCCAGGAAGAAGCCCAATGCGCCTCCGACGGCAGAGAGAAGCAAACCCTCAACTAAGGTCTGCCGCGCTAAACGCCAGAAACCTGCTCCGAGCGCTCTCCGGAGCGCGAACTCCCGCTCCCGCCGTATCATTCGGCTGAACATCAAGTTCGCAATATCGGCGCAGCCGATCAAAAGAACCAGGCCGACGGCCGCCATCATCAGCAACAACGGCCGTTTCACATCGCCTGTAAATTCCTCGCGAAAGGGCGTCACGTGTAGCACCAGCGAAAAATTCGAGACCCTTCGAATCATCGCTTTCATGTTTGGCGGATAGTCGTCCACGATGCGCTTACTCAGAACCGCAACGTCTGCGCGGGCCTCCGCGATGCTTACGCCTGGAAGCAGGCGGGCAAGCATACTGTGATCAAAGTTGGCGACCGTCTGGATTCTGTCGTCTTTGCTCCAGGAGACCGGCACGAAGAAACCGGCAGGGTCATCGTTGAATCGCGATCCGCGTATCGGGAAAGCGAAGGATGGCGGCATCACGCCGATCACCTGATACGGAATGCGATTCAAGCGAATCACCCGGCCCAAAGCCTGTTGAGGCGTCGCAAATAGAGTTCTTGCGAATCCGTCGGTTAAGACGGCAACTCGCGCCGCGTGGTCGTCTTCCTGCGGGCTGAAGGTACGGCCCACTGCCGGCGCGATGCCTAAGACCTGAAACATCGAGGCTGTGAAGCGCGCACCTATAACGCGCCGGGGGCGGCCTGCGCCTGAGATTTCATACTCCTGCGTACGATAAGTCCCGGTTGCAGCAAATGAGCGGTTGTTCGCCGCGACGAACAGATAATCGGGGCAGGAGAAGGGCAGCACGGGATATCCAAGTCCGGGAACGCCTTCCGTAGCCGAGACGAGGCGGTCCTGATCCGGGAATGCAAGCGGGCGAAATAGCGCCGTGTCCACGATGGAGAAGATCGCAGCGTTGATGCCGATGCAGAAGGCTAGTGCGAGGAGGACGGAGACGGTAAAGACGGGCGCTTTTCGCAGCGTACGGAACCCAAATCGCAGGTCAGTAAGCATGTCTTCTATCCATCGTGTTCCTCGCGCATCGTACCGATCCTCTTTTTTCACCGTTCAAAACCTCTCCTCAACGATTGCATGATAACTAGCCTTTCGAACGTTTTGAGACAATAGCGCGCGTACGTTTTCGCGTCGCTCATGCCGCTGAATTTAAGCTGGGACCAAATTGCCCTGCGCTTATGTCTGACGCTCTTGGCCGGTGGTTTGATCGGCCTAAACCGCGGCGGCCATGGCCGTCCCGCCGGTCTGCGCACAACCATATTGGTCTGTCTTGCGGCCTCAGTTTCGATGATTGAAGCGAATCTGTTGCTCGGAACCGCCGGGAAGACCGTAAATTCGTTCGCGACGCTCGATTTGATGCGTCTCCCGCTCGGCATTCTGACGGGCATGGGATTCATCGGCGCAGGGGCCATTGTGCGGAGAGGCAACCTGGTGACGGGCGTCACGACCGCGTCCACATTATGGTTCACCACTGTCATCGGGCTCTGCCTGGGCGGCGGACAGATCGCGCTAGGAATGGTATCGCTGGTACTCGCTCTGATCGTGCTGTGGTGCCTGCAATGGGTCGAAAAGCTGGTCAAGAAAGACAGGAAAGCGAGGTTTACGGTGATATCCGCTTGGGACGGCCCCTCAGAGAGCGAGATTCATCGCGTTTTGCAAGAGGCGCGTTACGAGGTGGTTGCCTCTCGTGTGCTCGTCATGAACGATTCACAGAAAAGAGAAGCGGAGTTCGAGATCAGGTGGCAGTCGGCTTCCGAAGACCGGCAATCACCTCCTTTCGTGGCGACGGTTGCCCGCTCGCCGGGTGTCGAACGCGTGGAATGGCATCCAATATAAAAGCACCGCGCGCGAGAAATCAGCTGACGACGCGTTTGCGGAACGTTCGTGTTCCAGCCATGAACATAACGATGACCGAAATCCCCAACGCAAGCAGGATCCACGGCAGCGGCAGGGTAGGGAAGTCGTGGCCGTTGATGGCAGGCACCATGGAGTATCTGAGCCCTTCAGCCGCATAGGTCAGCGGATTGAAGAGCGTGACGACCTGAAACCAGAAAATGTTGCCGAGCGCGCCCCAAGGATAGTAGGTACATCCGGTAAACAGCAGTGGCGTGAAGATCAGCGTGAACATGAGGCTGATCTGTTCGGGCCTGATGATGGTTCCCATCAGGAGGCCGATGGTGGATCCGACGAACGCCGTCAGGATGACCATGAGGATTAGCATGGGAATTCTGTCGGAACGAACCGAAAAGCCATGGCCGAGGATCCACCAGCCGAGCGGAAAGATCACGGAACTGGCGATGGTGCCGCGAATGGCGGCAAACAGCACTTTTTCAAACGGCACCCACCAGGTGGCGAGAGGCGATAGCAGGCGGTCATCGATTTCGCGAGCGTAGCCAAGATCGAGCACCAGCGGCAGAGTGACACCCTGCATCGCAGCGATCATGCCGGTAAGGGCGACGATGCCGGGAAGCATCAGCGAGGCAAAGTTGGCTGCGGCGAGGCCGATTCCGGGCAACACTTTGCCGAAGATGAAAAGAAAAAATAGCGGCTGCATGAGCGCCTGCAGCAGAAAGGGAACGAACTCCCGGCCCGTAACCACCAGGTCGCGCTGCAGCATGGCGAAAAAAGCGTTCATCGCCAGCCAGGTACGCTGCGTGGAGCGGACGCCTGTAATGGAGAGCGGGGGAGAAATGGTGTCGGCCATTAGCGAAGGTGCCTCCCGGTTAAAAAGATGAAAACCTCTTCGAGGGTTGGTTGCTTGACGCTGACGTCGCGGACTTCGGCTCCGCAGGACACCACGGCCTGAGCGACCGGCCCGATCAACGCGTTGGCGGAGTCGGCGTAGAGCCGGTAGCTCAGGATGCCGGGCTCGCCAGGTTCGCCGTCCTCCGGCGGGACTTCATCGACTTGCGTGACGCCGGACATGGCTCGCAAGGCAGTCAGCAGGCGCGTGCCGGTCTCCGAACTGTGTGATCCCGCGGCATAGGCGCGCAGTTCAAGCACAGTCCCGCCCGGAATGAGCTTTTTCAACTCGGCGGGCGTGTCGTTCACCAGAATTTTGCCGTGATCCATAACGGCGATACGGTGGCAAAGCCGGTCCGCTTCGTCCATATCGTGGGTTGTAAGTAGGATGGTCAGACCTTTTGCATTTAGTTCGCGAATGCGCTCCCATAAGAACAGGCGCGACTGAGGGTCGAGATTGTTGGTTGGCTCATCGAGGAAGAGGACATCCGGCTCATGCATCAGCGCGCGGGCGATCATCAGCCTCTGCGACATCCCCCCTGAGTAACGAGTCACCTTCTCATTCTTTCGTTCGCCCAATCCGAGTTCATCGAGCAGCTTATCGGCAAGCATCTCACGCTGCCGGCGCGGTGTGCCGTGGTAGGCGGCATGAAAAGTCAAAATTTCACGTACTTTGAGACTGCGGTCGAGATTGCTCTGCTGCGGCACTACGGCGATGCGCTGCTTGACATCAATCGGACTGCGGGTTACGTCGAAGCCCATGATGGATGCCGACCCTTGCGTCGGGATAATAAACGTGGTGAGCGTACCAATGATGGTTGTTTTGCCGGCTCCATTCGGCCCGAGCAAACCAAAGATCTCGCCACGCGAGACTTCGAACGAGACGCCATCGACCGCGTTCGCGTTCGACTTGGCGTAACGCTTCACGAGGCCGCTAACCTCAATGGCGGCGGATTTAGCGGCCCCGTCGATTGCAACGGTTTTTCTGTCCATATATGTTGTCTGATACAACAGCCAGCTTAGCCGTCGCGCCTAAGTTCACCTGATGCAGGTGACTCCCGAAACTCTGTTTGGCAGCGTCAGAAGGTCGGATTTCCGATCAGCTAAGGCGGGTGGGCTTCTGTTTCATAACAGTACCGGGCGTAGCGATCTGGAAACCGACCCGTTCCATGGCGCTTTGGATGTATTGATTGCGCATGAACCAGCGCCACACGTTGCCGGTCAACAGATTTTCGATGCTCAGGAGCGAGATGCCGACGTCGATGCCAATGACGTCCTGATCGACCCAAAGCTTTTTGTCCTGCCAACTGGGATTGAACGCATCGGCGAAGCCGTAGCGGCCGTAGATCTTATCTCCATACATGCTCTGCATTTCGCGCAGAACAGGTAGGCAGATATCAGGCGCGAACATGAGCGAGCCGGCCGCGGCGCAGGGCACGAGCGTCCCGTTGATAGGAGCCGTAATAAGGCGGCCCACCCCAATCCACGTAGCCGTGCGGGCTGTCTGACACGGTAATGCCCCACATATTCGGGCCGTAATCGCCATATTTCGATTGCAGGCTGATGCAGAAGTCGCGATGGGCGTAGGTCGCGATCTGCGAGTTTTCGAAATAGTCGATGTAGGACGGATCGCCATCTTTCTGATGACGGAAATCGATCCAGGCGTGCGAGAACTGATGCGTAAACAACTGCCCGCCGCTGATAAAGCGCCATTTCTCGTACTCGACTGCGGGCCGTGACCAGGCGTACCAGCAATCAGCCGGGATGCCGTGATGCGGTGAGCCGATGGCGAGCAGATAAAGGATAGAAGCCTCGCTGTAGGCGGCCCAACGGGAGCTCAGAAATCCGGATCCGGGCATCACGCCGTGTGAGAGCAGCCGTGGGTTGCCGTTCAGCATCCATGTGAAGTCCACGCGCTCGAAGATCTGCCTGGCGAGACGCTTAATTTCGGGATCGGTATGAAAGTACCCGGCGGTGGTCAGAACGCCTGCGAGCAGAAGGGCGCCGTCGATGGTCGAGATTTCGGAGTTCATTCTGCGCACGCCGGTCCTGGCATCCGAGAAGTGATAGAACCAGCCGTGATCATGGAAGGCGTGCGACCAGTAATAGCGCAAGGTGGTGAGGGCACGAGCGCGGGCCTGCTGCTTGGGCACCCAGCCTCGATCCGCGCCAATGCACAGTGCCGTGAGGCCGAAGCCGGTAGATGCGGAGCTGCCAACGTAGCCGCCGGACGGGGTGCCGTCAATGCGGGCGCGATCCATGAAAATACCCGTCCGCTGGTCCCACTGTTCCCAGAAATAGCGAAAGCAGCGCTTGGCGTAGTCGTCCAGAAAGACCCGTTCGTCCGCTTTGAGGGCCTTGGCTGCCGGACTGAGAATAGTTGCCGGTCGAGCACTGCGTGCTGCAATAAGGGCGCCGGCAGTCGCTAACAGAAACTCACGGCGCGCCAAACCTGGGTGGTTGCGGCTCACGGTCTTCCAACTTTTGGGGTACCTACATTGTAGATGCAATCGTGATGCCATGGGGGACCCGTTGGCGGCATTTTTGTTGTTTCAGCTAGAAATCCGAGCGGGATCAGGCGGCTTTTGGCTTTTTCAGCTGGATTTGACGGATTGTGACCGATTCGCCGCTTTCGATCTGTTCCGAAGCCAATTCCCGTGCCCGGGACTGTATTTCTGCCAATGAATATTCGAACCCAAACTGGCGGGGGTCGAACTGTTCGACGCGGTTTTCACGGACGGCGGCCCTGTACGCACGAGCGGCATCGTCGAGGTGCTGCTGCTCGGCGCGCTTGCGATTTTCCTGAACTTCGCGGAGTGCAGCGGCATCTTTGTCGCGCTGCCGCCGCAGGCGCGCTTCCTGGGTGCTGAGGTTCTTGAGCTGGCGCTCGTAGGTAAGGTAGATTTTGGCGTCCAGGAGAT
This sequence comes from uncultured Acidobacteriaceae bacterium, assembly GCA_963846185.1. GTDB lineage: Bacteria > Acidobacteriota > Terriglobia > Bryobacterales > Bryobacteraceae > Bog-105. The sequence goes on from CAWJVA010000021.1 coordinate 44,208, forward strand.
GGCGGCGGGTGGATTCGTCTTCGGCGACGTACAGGTCGGCAAACTCCCGGCGGCCGAGCGCGTAGATGCCTGCTTCGAGAAGCGGGATCCGTTCCAGACGCCACTGGGTATCCGCGAGAGATTGGACGAGGATGCGTTCGAAGTCAGTGGCGGGCGCCCACTGCTTCGAGGAGCTTGCGACGAGGTGGCTGTAGGCTTCGGCTTCATCGGCGGGCAGCAGGACGGTGCGGCCGGTGAGCGGGGAAGTGACGGCGGTCAGGGGAGCGGACATGAAAAGGGTGTCTGACCATAGCATGAGGACGTGGAAAAACGGATCGGCGTGGGTGGTGCGGATGAAGTTAAGCCGAATGACGTCTATGGGATAGCGATATTTTCGTCCTTCGTGACCGTCTGGCAAACGGGGCGGAATAGCCGGGCAGGGGCCTGTCCAAAGGACTAATTCCCGGGAGCGCCCACAAGTAAGAATGACCTTGACAGATTAGTTCGATGGATGTAAACTCCAATCACTTTACGACTGGCTGATCGCAGCGGGTTGAGCTTGCGATGAGAATTTCGGAGGCCGCGTGAGTAGACCGCCAGCTTGGTCCACGTCAGTACCCCGCGGGATTACCCTACCTACTCGAAAACCGTTTCACGTCGGCGCGCCTCGCTCTCGAATCTCCTTGGCTGTAACGGGACCTTGTCTCGCCGCTGCCCCCGACACTGCACGGTCTCGGCCTATGTTCCTTGTAACTCGGCCTCAGATCCCCCCCGGGGGACCTCCTCACTGCTAACCCTGTGGCCGACGCCGGTTGACAGCGGTTTCAAGTTTTCAACGAAGTAAGGTTTTAATATTTGTCGTAACTGCAAGACCCGCTCATCTCATCCACTTGCTTACGGACGCGTAACTTCATTTTGCTACTTAGAGCAACGCGCGAAAAAAACCCTATAAGTAAGTGCGCCTTTCTCTGCCGCGCATATCCTGTCATCATTGCTCTTAACTAAGCTTCTAATAATTGATGGACGGATCCCCACCGAGTGCTGTATAAAAAAAGTAGAACTTACTCTCCTGCTCAAATGTACGCTTTTACTAATTCTTACTCAATCAATCCCGTATCTGACTTACTTACGAATAATTACATAGTTCGTTGGGGTTGGTACAGGTTTCTATTTGAAGGTCTAACATACAAATGTTAAGTTCTTGACGGAGGTTTAAAGACACTATGTGTCGAATTTTCCTAACTGCTCTTGCATCTTTGGTTGTGCCAGCGACTATGCTTGCACAATCTGCGTATCAAATTAGTTATTTCCCAAACACTGACACCCACGAGGGAGTCGTCGACATCGCAAACGGCGGCGCCGACACCTCGAACGGTTATCTCTGCGCGAACGTGTATGCCTTCGATCCACATGAAGAGATGATTGCTTGCTGCTCATGTCTCATCTCGCCCGATCAGACCCAGCACTTCCTCGTCAGCGGGGTCATTAGCCATAGACTTACCCCCGCGGTACCCACCTCGATCACGCTTAAGCTCCTTGCGACGGCACCGGCCTTTTCATTCTTCTGCAACGCAGCGGCTCCGGGAGGTACGGTCACTGGTATGGCCGCCTGGGGAATAAAGACGCACCTCGTCCCGACCACTGTTACCACGGAAACCGCATTTGCCCAGCTCGCCCTGACAACAGCAGAAGTGGGAAGACTGACGAGTCAATGCAGTGCCATTGGTCTCGTCGGCAGCGGTTACGGCATGTGCCCTGGATGCACCGTTGGTGCGTTGGCCGTTCCGAAATAGTAACTCTAAACTCAGCCTGCCGGGGTGTACCGGCCCACGGGCCGGCACGCCAGCAGGTGGACCAACTCGTAACAGATTAGATTTTCGAGGGAAGCAATTATCTATGAAGCACTTTTTCAGGCTCGCCGGTCTCCTGCCACTATATGCGGGCGTTCTTGCTGCTACTTCGCTCAGCACCACGGCTAATACCCCGTCTCCAAATTCGGTGATAGCCGAAGTGGATGGCCAGAAGGTCACACTGGGAGATCTGGAGCAGAAGAACTCTCAAAGCATCTTTCAGGCTCGCACAAGCTATTACCAGGCGGAGCGCAAGGCGCTGGATGATTATATTGACCAGCTGTTGCTCGAAAAACAGGCGCAGCGCGAGCATTTGAGCGTAGACCAATTGATTGATAAGCATGTCAAGAGTCAGCTGCCAAAGGATCCGAGCGAAGAAGCTCTGGAAGTTTACTACGAGGGCCTGGACACCAAAGAGACTTTTGAAGCAATAAAGCCTCAAATACTGGCACATATTCGCGAAACGCGTCTGGAAAAGGCGAAGGCAGAGTATGTACAGTCACTGCGAAAAGCTGCAAACGTTATGATCAGCCTGGCTCCTCCACGCGCCGACGTGCCACTCAACGATGCACGCATCAGAGGGCCGCTGAATGCACAGGTTACGGTGGTTGAATATGCCGATTATGAGTGCCCATACTGCCAGCAGGTCTACTCGACAATACAGAGACTCGAGACCGAGTACAAGGGCAAAGTGGCGTTCGCATATAAAGACATGCCGCTCCCGATGCATACTCATGCGCAAAAGGCCGCCGAAGCGGCACAGTGTGCGGGGGAACAGGGTAAATATTGGGAGTATCACGATGTTCTCTTCTCGAGCAAAGAGCTCGAGGTACCTGCCTTGAAACAGGACGCAGCCTCGCTCAAGCTCGATACGGCTGCTTTCAACAAGTGCCTCGATTCGGGGGAAACGGCCCCAAAGATCAAGTCTGAGGCTGAGGAAGCACAGAAACTGGGCCTGCAGGGCACTCCTGCGTTTTTCATCAACGGCAGATTTTTGAGTGGCGCAGTGAGCTACGATGCACTTCGTGCGGCTATCGAAGAGGAACTGGCGTCCGCCGCAGCGCCTAAGGAAAGGGCGTCGCGCTAACTCTGTGAAGCTCACTTCTTCTTACACGGTGACTAATCAAAACGGTTTCAACTTACTATGCGGGTGCGAGGCGCTCATGCCAGCCTCCAAGGATAGAAATCTCAAAAGCGTAACGGATACGACGCCCTTGCGTCCTTGGAGCAAGCAGAGTCCGGGACTGATTCTGCTGGATTCGGCGCTGCATCCGATTGCATTCAATCCGGAAGCGGTCAGCATTCTGAGCTATCCGGAAAGCCCCAACGTGAACGCGTCCGCTCAATTGACTGTGCCGGAGCAGATCCTCACCGAAATACGCCATCCCTCCTCACCTCCAGTGGTGACGCATTTCCGTGCCGGCCGAAGAAGATATGTTGGTCAGGTCTTCGAAATGAGGCCATATAAAGAAGGCGATCCCGCCCCGGCTTTCGCCGTTCTGTTGCAAAGGAACTCTTCTTTTCTCGAGGCAATTCATGAGGTCGGGATTGCGTTTCATTTAACCGCGCGCGAATGCGAGGCGGTGAGAGGCATAGCAATAGGACTCAACAGTAAAACATTGGCCGAACAAATGGGCGTCAGCCCGAACACGTTGAAGGCATACCTCCGGCTCATCATGATCAAAATGGGAGTGCGCACACGTGCGGAAATTCTAGCGAAGATCCTGGAGCATCATCCGAATTCCGAACCTGATGCGCTCTCGGCTGCCGCCGCATCCAATCCGACGCACTGAGTCCAACGTTGAGCGACGCAGTCAGCGGATCTTCGCCAGCACGACCCTTTCGGGTTGAAAATGGTCCAGTATGGCCACATTCCCGGCGCCCAATCTCGAATCCGTAAGCATTCCTCATTCGGAGCAGCGGGTTGATCAGCCAGCCGAGCTCGCATCAACCACATTGCTCGATGTCATTCACGCGTGCCTTCACGCCAGAGCATCGGAGTGGATCTTTTTTCGCGAACTGAGGGTAGGGACCGGTTTTCGCAATAACGCCGCGCAACGCCTGGATGCATTTGCGCTCAATTGCTTCGCCCACACTTCTTTCAAGCGGGTCTGTTATGAGGTCAAGACATCTCGCGCGGACTTCCTCTGCGAAATGAAGCACCCCTTAAAGCGCAGGATCGGTTTACGCTATTCAAACGAATTCTATTTCGTAACGCCTGCCGGGTTGCTGAACACTTACGAAGTTCCGATTGAGTGCGGGCTCGTCGAAGTTGGATTCTTCACAGATGAAGACCGGCAGTTGGCATTCGTGCCGGTAGGCGGCTTTCTCCATTTCGATCTGGACCGCAGAACGTATTGCCGGATCACGGTACCCGCTCCGTGGCGCGATACGCCAGCTCCAACATGGCAGTTCGTCGCGGGCATGCTGCGCAATCAGCAAAGAAGTAGCCGGGAGACACCGGCGAAACCGCCCAGCCAACAACGCCTTCCTTTTTGTCAAGATTGCGCTAATCCGCGCGCAAAACCTTAGCCGGGTCAATAGACATCGTTCTTAGTGCCGGAACCAGGCTGGCCGCAATCGAAATCACCAGCAGCACGCATCCCACTGCCGCCAACACCATCGCATCCAGCGGCTTGACTTCGAACAGCATAGACTGCATCATCCGCCCCACAGCGAATGAACCAAGCAAACCAATTGCGAGCCCCGCCAAAACCGGCACGAGCCCCTGCCGCAAAACGGATCGAATCAGATCCCGCGCCTGTGCCCCGAGCGCGAGCCGTACTCCGAACTCAGACGTCCGCTGCGCGGTGGAATAGGAGACCACGCCGTAAAGGCCCACTGCCGCCAAGACCACGGCCAAGCCCGCAAACGCCATCAGCAACACCAGGCTGAAGCGCCGGTTCGCAGTTCGCTTCGAAATCAACTGGGTCATGGTAAGAACGTTCTCTGCCGCCAGGCCGGGATCGACGCGAGCAATCGCACGCTCCACCGGAATGGCTATCCGCTGCGGGTCGCCATCCGTCCGAACCACGAGTGAGGCAAAATTCAGCACTCCGCTCGCGATCGGCACATAGATTGTCGGCTCAGGCGCCTCATCCAGATTCTTACGAACGTCGCCGGCGATGCCGATGATCTGCCAGCGCCGGTCCCAGAAGGAAACATACTTGCCGATGGGGTCTTCGTTCGGGAAATATCGGCGCACCAGGCTGCGGCTGACAATCGCCTTGTCCGCTTTCTCCAGGCGTTCCTGCGGCTCAAACACCCGGCCGCGATCCAAGGGGATGCCCATGGTGCGAAAGTACGCCGGGTCTGCCGTGCGCGGAATGACCAGGTTCATTTCGTCCCGAGAATGAGCGGGCCGTCCGGCGATCTTCAGATCCGTGTTCATGTATTGCCCGGCCGCGGGGAGCCAGGAAACCAGCCCTGCGCTTTGCACGCCTGGCACTTCACGCACGCCTGCCAAAAGTTGATCGAAGAAGGCCGCCGCTTTCGCCTCCGTCGGGTACTGCGCAACGGGGAGCGTAATCCACATCGTCAGCAGATTGCTCGGATTGAAACCGAGGTCCACGTTCTGTAACAGGATGAAACTCTTGAGCAGCAGCCCTGTCCCGGCTAGTAAAAGGAACGAGAGCGTGATCTCTGTCGCGACAAGCGCGCGGCGATACCAGGCCCGCCTGAGCGATTCAAAGGTGGACCGGCTGGTTTCGTGCATGCTCTGATTCAGATCGAAAGCCGACGCCGAAATGGCCGGCAGTGCTCCGGCCGCGATCCCCGCCAGAATTGCGAGGCCGGCCGCGAAGAACAGGGCTGTCCAATCCAACTGCATGCGCGAGGCTCGCGGTAGTAATGCGCTCATGCCGGCCAGCACACGCATCAGCCAGTCCGCAAACAAAATGCCTCCCGCCGCTCCCGCTGCCGAAAGGATCAGGCTCTCCATCAGAAACAGCCGCACAATGCTGGGGTTCGATGCTCCCAAGGCAATCCGAACCGCAATCTCCCGCTGGCGTGCCGTCCCGCGTGTCAGCAGCAGATTAGCCACGTTCACGCAGGCGATGAGGAGAACGCAACCCACAGCAGCCCACAGCACGTACATCGAGGTGCGCAGCATCTGGTCCACCGTCTGACTGGCAAGCGTATATACCTCAACAGACGTTCCCGTTTGGCCTGCGTACCCTCTGATTCGCGACTGAATGCCGCTCAGTTCCGCGGCCGCTTGCCGCATCGAAACGCCGGAGAGCAGCCGCGCGATGACAGAGAGACGATGGTCGCTGCGTGTCCGCAGCTCATCCGCCGGGAGAATCAGCTGCATCGGAACCAGAACTGCACCGTCGCCGACGGAAACTCGAATGCGCGCGGCATGACGCCGATAATCGTGTAAAGTTGCGCATCCAGGCGCAGCGAGCGGCCAACTACATGCGGGTCTCCTGCGAACCGTCGCTTCCACAGCCCGTCGCTCAGAATAATCGTTCGCGCGGCCTTTGGAGTGTCGTCGCTCGCGACAAAACTGCGCCCTGTTGCGGGACCGGTCCCGAGCGTGCGAAAGAGATTCCAGGAGCAGAAAACGCCCTGAACATGCTCCGGCAGTTGTTCGGCCAGACCTGAGAGATTGCCGCTAGTGCCGCCATACGCGGCAATCTCTTCGAAGCTCTTGGATTCTCTTTGCCAGTCGTAGAAGTTGCCTGGAGCGGGCTCATCGTGCACATCGCCTTTTACTACTCCCGCTTCAAACAGCGCGACCAGCCGCCCCGGGTCTTTGTACGGCAAGGGATCCGCAGAATCGCTTTCACGGCGCTGAAGATTGCCGTATTTGCGCCGATGCCCAGTGCAAGCACGACGAAACACGTCGCAGCGAGCCCCGGGTTCTGCCCGAGTGATCGAAGGCTATAGCGAACATCTTGTGACAGCGTCATAGCGAGCCCGGATTGTCTCAATCCTATCGCCTTCAGAACAGCCCGCCGCGCACCCGTGCTAGTGGAAATCCGCGTTATGCGACCGCACGCGAGATGGGTCCTATTGCAGCAGCCACGCTGTGAGTATCTAGAAGAGCACGAATATGGAAATCAAACGAGCTGGCTCGCAACCATCCGCAAAGGGACCTTCCGAGTGGTTCACCGGGAGCGTACGCATCGATCCGCTGTTCCAGGCACCTGATCCGGCGCTTGTTCAAGGCGCCAGTGTCACCTTCGAACCGGGTGCGCGGACTGCTTGGCATGCACATCCGCTGGGACAGACTCTCATCGTGACGACAGGCTGTGGCTGGGTGCAGCGCGAAGGCGGCCCGGTCGAAGAGATTCGTCCCGGCGATGTCGTCTGGTTTTCGCCCGGTGAAAAACATTGGCACGGAGCGACGAGGACGACGGGCATGACACATATCGCCATCCAGGAAAAGCTCAACGGCAAGGTGGTTGACTGGATGGAACATGTGACTGACGAGCAATACCGTTCAGGAGAAAACAAGGCTCACTGAGGGACGAAAGCGCCTCTCCGCAGCGCGCTTGGCGTCTTCCGAACTAACCAGGGCTCACCAGATTGTGGGCGGCTCGACGATGCGGATCTGCTGAGCATCACAGTCTATTTCTGCTTCAACTCCGATAGGAAGAGTGAACTTGGGATCGGTGTGTCCAAAATCCATGCGGGTGATTACAGGAATCGAGGTTAAGCCTTTCTCGGCGAGAACACGCAGGAGGACGTCATCGTAGGCTTCAAAGCTCGTTTCATCGCCATAGGGCCTGCCGTAAAGTATGCCCCGGATCTCATCCAGTGCCCCCGTGGCGGCCATCGCACGGAGCATGCAGGTCACCAGGGTAGGGGAGGGCCGATCTTCGGATGTTTCGAGGAACAAGATGCTGTTTCGCCACTGGACCGGCTCTGGCGAAAGCGGTGTGCCCCGGAGCCAGTCGATGACATCCAGGCACCCGCCGATCAGCTTGCCGCGATGCTGTCCCTTGCCCTGAAGCCATCTCCAGCCCGAGGATGGCTGAAGCTTTCGCCGTATCTCGTTCCGCTGTTCGTGTCCCCATTCCCAGGACTCGATGGTCCATCCATCCGGGTTGGGAACAATGAGCGTCGTGGGCGAAGGCGCGAAGAGCATCTGGCGTACGGATTCCGCCATGTAAGGCGATATTCCGCCGTTTTCATCGAAGCCCGCCATAATGGACGGTCCATAGAATGAGGTCACACCTGCCTTCAAAAAGGCGAAGTGCGTCACCGTTGAATCGGAATAGCCGAGAAAGACCTTCGGATTCTGACGGATCACGGAATAGTCGAGGTACGGCAACATGCGGATGGAGTCGTCGCCGCCGATAGTGGATATGATGCCGCGAATCGTTGGGTCCTGGAGGACTTCTATTAGGTCCATCGCCCGAGCCTCAGGATGCGCTGCAAGCCAGTCGATGTCTGCAAGCGCGTAGCGGCTTTCAACCACCTCGACGCCAAAGGCTTCCTGTAGCTGACGCTTCCCATCCTGATAGGCACGCGGATACGCACTCGGCCAACCGTGCGACAGGGAAATCGCCGCGACGCGATCTCCCGGGCGAAGCGCGCGAGGTTTGATCATGTCCGTGTTTCAACCGATGATGGCGGTAGTGGCGAAAATCGGGTCGGCAAGCTCAGTTTTTCCTTCGATTGTGGCAAGGGCGCGCGCCTTCCCGCGATCGATGCCTTTGGTAAAAAGCCGCCACGCTATCTCTTGTGGGAGAACCACAGAGGCGCTCGGCTCGGCGGGTGAATCGAGAAGAAGCGTCCAGCCGGGTTCGGATTTGTACACGTACCAGACGCCACCAGCATCGCCTGAAATCTGAAACCGGACAACCGTTCCCTGGGGCGCACTAGCGTTGCGGAAGGCATGGGGCAAAGCTCGCACAAATGTATCGAGGACCGGCGCCAGGTAGTACCGATCGTAGAGGGGCGGCCGTCCTGTGGCATCCCGAATCTGTTGCTGGTGATGCCAGCGCTCCGTAAATTCGCGTGCAAGATCAAACCAAACCGGCGCCGGCTCCGGGCCTGCCCAGGAAACGGCGCCGCCGATCTTCATTGGATCGAGAGAGGAAAAGCACGCCTCCACTTGCGGTCCGCAGAAAGCGAGAAGTTCGCGAAGCAAGCGCGGGCTGACCCGGCGCAAGGCCAGGACCCATTCGGCGTTCAGCCGATCCACCAGCTCAATGAGCTTGGTGTGACTATGGATCTCCTGATTGGAACGAAAGCCATCGCGCTTGCCGGAGAGGATCGCGATGTCGCCGCCCAGAAGGTGTGCGGCCACGTCCTTTACAGACCAGAGCGGTGCCGCTGTAGGCCGGGCCCAGTCATCTTCACCGAGTTCGGCGAGCAGCGAAAGCAAATGAGCCCGCAAAGGAGCGAAGCGATCAACAACAATGATTTTCTCGGGATGCTTCATAACAGAGTTGCACATATTTCGACTGCCATTGAAACGTTGAAATCGTCTCGATGACTAACATGAAAATTATGGTTGTAGAACCTGACATCGCGATGGCTGCCGCTCTCTTCGGCGATCCAGCGCGCGCGACCATGCTAATCGCATTATTGGATCGGCCTCTCCTGTCCGCCGGCCAACTCGCAATCGCGGCAAACATTTCACCTCAGACCGCGAGCTTCCATCTTGGCAAGCTTACGTCGGGATCGCTTCTCATCTGTTCTCGACGAGGACGCAATCAGGTGTACTGCCTCGCCGGACCTGCTGTTGCAAGCGCAATTGAATCACTCGCGGCCATCTCACCGGCGAGCGCTCTGCAACAGCGCCACAATGATCCGTTTCGTTCGGAGCGGATGCGCCAGCTTCGATTTGCGCGCACTTGCTACGATCATCTGGCTGGCGTTGCTGGAGTCCTCCTTCATGATTCGCTTCTGAACTTGGACTATCTGAGAGCCAGCGAGCCGAAAGAGTATGTCTTCACTGCGAAGGGGCGTAAATGGTTTTCCGCGCTCGGCGGCCGTTCAGAATTGTTGCGGCGAAGATCGCCCTTTGCGCGCCCCTGTGTGGATTGGAGCGAGCGGCAACCGCACCTCGCTGGCCGCCTGGCTGCCTTCCTGCTCGATTGGTTTCTTAGAGAGAAATGGATTGCTCGAATCCGGGAGACGCGAGCCGTCCGAATCACTGAGCGAGGCGAGCGCGAATTTGAACGACAATACGGCCTCAATCTGAAAATCGTTCGGCCATCGCTGTAAGGATTGTCGAGCTTCGTTTTCTGCTGTGGAGAATAGCTATGATCACGCTTTGTATCCAGTATCAACTCGATCATCACAAGCTGGCCGATTTCGAAAGGTACGCTCGGAACTGGCCGGAACCCATCCGGCGCTGCGGCGGAGAACTTATCGGGTATTTTCTCCCCACGAAGCTGGCCGGCAGCACAATCACCGCTATTGCTTTAATTCGCTTTCAGGATCTGACCGCTTACGAGCAATATCGAGAAGCTCTGATGAAGGACCCTGGCGCCATAGCAAACGTCAAGGAAGCAGACGCATCCGGATGCATTCTCGCCGAGAATCGCTCGTTCGTTCAGCAAGTACCCGAATAGCGCTTTAAGGCAAGAGATACAGCTATGAGTGATCGAGTTCAAAGCTCCGATGTAAGCGCGGCCATTGCTGAAATACCGGGTTACGATTTCGGAAAGCCTGGTATCGCGCGGTCGCCCGTTTCGCTTAGTGAACTGCGTCAGCTCGAAGCGAGTACGGGCTGGACGGCGGAAGACGAGAAGGTGCTGAAACGATATCAAGATGTTTTTCTGGACCGCGCCGAGGAGATGGTAGATTCATGGCGGTCGGTCATAGGTTCGCAACCACATCTGGCAAAGTGGTTCGCCGGGCCGGATGGGGAGCCTGACGACGAGTACAAGGCCAAGGTAAAGCCGCGTTTTGTCCAGTGGGTTCGTGATGTCTGCACCCGCCCGCATGATCAGGTATGGCTCAATTATCAGGAAGAAATTGGGCTTCGCCATACGCCGGCGAAAAAGAATGTTACCGATAGCGCTCACGCGCCGGAGCTGGCTCCGCTTCGATATTTGCTCGCTTTCAGTGCCGTGGTTGCACTGACCGCCCGCCGGTTTTTCCTCGAACGCGGAGTAGACGGTGAGGAATTGTACCGGTTACAGGATGCCTGGACCAAAGCTGTAATTCTTCATGTCACCCTGTGGAGCCGTCCGTATACCCAAGACGGACTCTGGTGAGACGGTCGCGGCCTAACATGGTTGCCGTCACATCTTTCAAAACCGCGCGTTCAGCACGGCGCTCATCGAATGGATTCCTAACCTAAGCTCGAAATGGGCGGGAGTTCCTGGTTCGGCATGTAGCCGACAAATTGCTCGAGAACCACGTTGCCCTTATACTCGATCTCTTTGTGAATGCCGATCTCACTCGAGTAGTAAGCGAATGCAGTCGTTTGCTTTAGCTGGGTGAAGAACTTCTCCGGCTCGGTTTTGGGGTCCTTTTCGTTGTCGGAGATCTTCTTGAGCAATTGAATCTGCTGGTCTTCATTCAGCCGCAAAAAGAGCTTGTTGAACATTGATTGCGAAAGCTGATTGACCGAGGCGAGACCTTTGCGCCAGGAGTTCTTGTCTTCGGGCAGATATGCTTCGGCTACCATCCGATCGATGTACTGAGGAACTCCCGCTTCGCGCGCGCCAGGTGAATGATCGTCGGTCGGGACCATCAAATTGGTGAGCGCATCGAGCGTAGCGAACTCTTCTTTCGTAAAGAAGATAGGAGCGCCGGGCTCGGGCGCCGCCAAGGCCAGCGGACCTGCAAGCGCAGCCGCCGTGAAGAGCTTGAAAACATCACGACGATTCAGGTTCGTTTCCATCTAAACTTCTCCCTTCTGCATCTCGTCGGCAAGATGATCGCAGGAACGCCAGCACAGGGCCATGATGGTCCAGGTCGGATTCTGGCACGACGCTGTCACATGAGTGCTGCCGTCCACCACCAACAGATTCTTGACATCGTGTGCCTGCTGGAACTGGTTCACGACGGATGTCTTCGGGTCATTGCCCATGCGCGCGGTGCCCAATTCGTGAATAGACCAGCCCTCGGGCAGAATCGTTGCATCGTTCGAGAGGATCTCGAATTTGGCGGCTTCGAACATCTCGCGCGCGGTCTTCGCCATGTCCTTACACATGTTCCGCTCGTTTTCGCCGAACTGATAGCTGAAGCGGAGCACCGGAATGCCCCAGGCATCTTTCAATTCAGGATCAATCCCGACCGAATTTTCGTAGCGTGGCAGAACCTCGCCGAAGCCTCCCATGTTGATCACGGCGCCTGCGAAGCGGCGGACGTTCTTCTTGTACTCTTCGCCGAACCCAGGCGTCGTGTACGCCGTACCAGCGATCATTCCGCAGCCCGCACCTCCTTCGAATCCGTAGCCGCGGATGAAATCCGGTTGGCGTGTATCGACATTGCGGAAACGGGGGATGTAAAACCCGCCCGGACGGCCGTCATCGAGCGTGCGCGGCTTGCCGACAAGATCGGGCATGAAGCCGCCCACCGACGGGCCCATCACGTGTTCGCAGAAGTTATGCCCGACGTGTCCGCTGGAATTGGCGATCCCGTTGGGATACAGGCTTGACTTCGAGAGCAGCATGAGCCTCGCCGATTCGAGCGTCGAGGCAGCCAAGATAACTGCTCTGGCCTTCACCTGGTAACTCTTTTTCGAATCGCTGTCCAGGAAGGAGACACCGGTGGCCTTGCCTGTATTCTTGTCAACGGTTACTTCGTAGACGGTCGAGTTGGGCCGGATGGTTAGATTTCCGGTATCCATGGCCGGCCGCAGCAAGCCATTGACAGAATCAAATGCTGCGTGAATGTCGCAGCCGCCGACGTGCCGGTCGCACGCGCCGCGGCCGTAGCAGTGGCTTCGATACTTATTGTGTTTGAGCGTTTCGGTGGCCACGCCCGCGCGATACGGTGTGAGCGTGCGATTCATGCTCTTTAGCGTGTTGCGGAGGTGCAACTCGGCATAGCTCAGTTTGAGCGGCCGCATAAAAATGCCATCCGGAAGCTGCGGCAGTCCTTCCGGGAATCCCGAGATGCCCAGGTAACGATCGACTCGGTCGTAATAGGGGGCAACGTCCGCATACGAAATGGGCCAGTTCTCGCCATAGCCGTCGTGGTCTTTCGCTTTGAAATCGTAGTCCGAGAGGCGCAGCGCGAGGCGTCCCCAGATGTTCGTCTTGCCTCCAAGTACTCGGGAGCGAACCCAGGCATAGCGGGTGCCCGAATAGGGATGCTCCTTTTCGTTCACGACGAGAGTCTTGCTGTAATCTGAAAATCCCCAGGCCTGAATGTAAGACTCCACGTGCGGATAGGGCGAGTTCTTGCCGTACGGTGATCGAATGTTGTACTCGTTCACATTCAAAGCGTGATAATCGGGCGGCATGTTTGCGCGCCTGGGGTGATCGTACGGCCACTGCATGGAGTGCAGAATCTTGCTCGTGTCCTGATACTTGCCGGCTTCGAGCACAAGCACTTTGAGGCCATGCGAAGTGAGCGCATGAGCCGCCATGCCGCCAGCCGCGCCTGAGCCCACCACTACTGCATCGTATGTGGTCTTCAGGTCGACTTCTGGAGTATTCGCGATAGGAAATTGGAGAAGCATCCGGGGACCTGAATGAATTGTATTCCTTCAGGATCACGCCCGGACGCTGGAAGCGGATTGCCGCAGCTAGGCCGGGCTCATAGCTGCATCGGCTGGACCGGCGCCCTCTTTCGGCTTCTCCGTTTTTGCCTTGGGCGGAGCGGCCACTTTGACGGGACTGATGATGACGTGCGCGTTACGGCCTTCGAGGCGCGGCTGTCCTTCGATTGCTCCCACACCATTAAGGTCTTCGGCAAAGCGAAGCAACAGCTTCTTGCCGAGATCCACGTGGGCAATTTCGCGTCCGCGGAATTGCACGACTGCTTTGACGCGGTTGCCGTCTTTCAGAAATCGAATCGCGTGGTTCTTTTTAAATTCGTAGTCATGGTCATCCGTATTCGGCCGGAATTTCAGTTCCTTTACCTGGATGACGTGCTGCTTTTTCTTGGCGTCGTGCTGTTTCTTTTTCTGCTCGTACTGCCACTGGCCGTAGTCCATGGCCTTCGCGACGGGAGGCTCCGCGGTGGGAGCAATGACGATCAGGTCGAGCCCCATCTCCTGCGCGCGGCGAACGGCTGCTTGCGTAGGCATGATCTCAGCCGAGCCGTCCGGAAAAACAGCGCGCACCTCTCGTGCTCGGATGGCTTCGTTGACGTTCTCTCGGATCTTAGGCCGGCGAGGCGGGAAGTTTCTTGGAGGATACATGCCGGACTAACGGGCGGCGCTGATGACCCGCGCCAAGGGTTCGGAATGGAATGAAGTCAAATGTATACCTCCCTATAGTGTACAGGATTTATGCAGAGTTTGAAGCTGAATGCGAACAGGCGCGCCGCTCACGTCGCCGGCGACTTGGGACACGAGCTTTTTGCGCGAAACGAGCACGCCCGTACCACCACTGAAGCATGCTACATTCAATTGGAAACCGCGAAATCCGGAACATTTGCGGGCCACCGTTCGTCTGGCAGTAGACGGGAGACCTTCGTTTGAAAAAAAAGTGGAAAACCCTTCTTGTCATAGGCTTGCTCCTCGTCATCGCGGGCGCGGTTTTTGCCAGTATCACGCTGAGCGAACGCGGTGTTGTCATTGTCCAAACTTCGAAGGTCGGACGCATGGACCTGACCTCGCTGGTTACCGCTTCCGGCGAAGTCAAGCCGCGGAACTACATCAATATCGGAGCGAATACGCAGGGCGCCGCGCCGATCACGGCGCTGTACGTAAAAGAAGGCGACCACGTAAAGAAAGGCCAGGTGCTGGCGCGGCTAGCCGCCATCCAGCCTTCAGCGGATCTGCAGGCTCAGCAGGCTGCTCTGAACTCAGCGCTCGCCGATTCAGCTGCTAGCGAAGCGGCGGAAAAATCTGCCGACGACAACATCTCGGTCTCACAGGCGCAAGTCGATCACGACCGCGCGGACCTCGCGCAGAAGAAAATAGATCTCGAACGAAATCAGGAGCTGTTTAAAGAGAAGCTGATCTCCGCGCAGGATTTCGAGGCCAAGAAAGTCAACTACGATCTTGCAGAAGCAACTTTGCAGGAGTCGATCCGGCGCGTCGATCAGTCAAAAGCACAGAGGGCGCAGGCTGCCGCACAGCTCGCTTCCGCTCAGAAGAAAGTTGCGCAGGCGGAAGCCATGGTTACGCGATCGCATGACGTGCTCGCGCAATACGAGGCCATCGCTCCGCTGGATGGAGTGGTTACAAATCTGCCAATGCGGGTAGGCGAGACGGTGATTCCCGGCGTGCAAAACCTGACCGGCTCCATCATCATGACCATCGCCGACATGTCCATCATTACGGCGGAAGTGAATGTAGACGAAACCGATATCGTCAGCGTGAAGCTCGGCCAACCCGCGGATGTCACCATCGACGCCATTCCGAACCGTATCTTCAAAGGACGCGTGATGGAGATCGGGGACACGGCCATCGTACGCTCGAGCGGCGTGGCTGCCTCGCAGAGCCAGACCTCGAGCCAGGAAGCGAAAGATTTTAAAGTCAAGATCGCTCTGGATATTCCGGAAAACATGGTGCGCCCCGGCCTCTCGTGCACGGCTAAGATCACGACCGATACCCGATCTCACGTTCTCGCCATACCGATTCAGGCCTTGACCATCAGGACGAAGGGCCAGATTGACCCTCCACCGAAGCCCGGCCAGCAGAAAGCGCAGCTTGATGCTGCCGCCCAGAAAGCAGCGAATCAGGAACTCCAGGGAGTGTTTGTCGTTGCCGGTGGAAAAGCGCGAGTTCCGCACAGTCGAAACCGGCATCAGCGGCGCCACGGATATTGAGGCACTCAGCGGCCTCAAGGAAGGCGACCAGATTATAACCGGGAACTATCAGGTCATCCGAACCATCCGCAATGACGCCAAGGTCAAAATAGATAACAAGGTTCAGGTTGCTCCGCCGAACGCGGGTTAGCCGGCCTCGAAGCACATGCCAGCATTGGAAGCCATTCAGGAACTGACACCAAAGGAACGTGAGGAGCGCGGCGAGCAACTCCGCCTCGACGGCATTGTCATCCGCACCTACGATCTCTGGAAGACCTACATCATGGGCGACCAGGAGATTCATGCGGTCTCCGGAGTAGATATCGAAATCCAGCGCGGCGAGTATGTTGCGATCATGGGGCCTTCCGGGTTCCGGGAAATCTACTTTGATGAACCTCATCGGGTGTCTCGATACGCCGACCAAGGGACTCTATTACCTCAATGGCAAGCTCGCAAGCGAAATGGAAGACGACGAACTGGCGCGCATTCGGAACAAAGAGATCGGTTTTGTTTTTCAGACCTTCAACCTCCTGGCGCGCGCGAGCGCTCTCCACAATGTGGAGCTGCCGTTGATCTACGCCGGTATTTCCTCTGCGGAAAGGGTGCAAAGGGCGCGCGAGGCTCTGCGCGCTGTCGATCTCGAGCAGCGTATGTATCACAAGCCGAATGAGCTCTCGGGTGGCCAGCGCCAGCGCGTGGCTATCGCTCGAGCCCTTGTGAACCGTCCTTCTATTTTGCTTGCAGACGAACCTACTGGAGCGCTTGACTCGAATACCGGAAACGAAATAATGGCTTTCTTCGAGCGTTTGCATCGTGAAGGTAATACGATTGTGCTAGTCACGCACGAGGCCGATATCGCCGCTCATGCTCACCGCATGATTCACATTCGAGACGGTAAAGTTGAGCGCGACGAAGCTGTCCGCCACGCCGAAACTTAGTCTCGGCTGATTATCCATACGTTTAATTTCAGTCGAACTGGATAAATAGCCGCGAACATCGTTCGATCGCCAGGATGCTATTTTAAGACCTGAGCTAGTTGATACAACGCGGTTTTTCAGGTATGTACATCCGGTAAATATCTTGATAAAGCCGGAAAATCGACCTGAGCTTTGTAATTCCTGTTCGCTCTTCATGCAATCGGCTCCTCACGATAAAAAAGCGACTACGGACGGCACTGCTATGCGTCCGTGCCGGATATTGATGGCCGAGGATAACGTCATCAATCAGCGAGTGGGTAAGCTCATTCTGCAGCGGGCGGGCTTTGAGATCGATCTGGTCAGCGACGGAGTCGAGGCCGTCGAAGCTCATCGCGCAAATCCCTACGACCTGATTCTCATGGATTGCCAGATGCCGACCATGGATGGATTTGAAGCCAGCCGCCATATCCGCCATCTCGGCCAGAAGCAGCCGGTCATCGTCGCCGTAACTGCGAACGCCCTGCTCGGCGAGCGGGAACGTTGCCTCAACGCCGGCATGGATGATTATCTTTCCAAGCCCTTTCAGGCGGAACAGCTGGTGGCCGTTGTCAAGCGCTGGCTGGCAAGCGGCGAGCCCGAGTCCTTCAGCGGCGCCAAAACAGTAAGAGCGAAAAAAGCACGACCCAGAGAAAGTCCAGGTAATGCCAGAAAATGGAGACGCCGTTCGCGACGGCTCTCGTTTTGCTTTGGTATTTCGGGTCCGCTAGCTGATTCGCGCGTCCGAACCAGCAGATATCCCAAGCCAGCCAAGCCCAGCAAAATGTGAAGTCCGTGCAGTCCCGTGAAGAGGAAGATGAACCACGAGTGCGGGTTTCGCGCCAGCACAATGCCTGAGTTCAGAATCTGCAGCCACGCGCTGATCTGCCCGATGAGAAACAGAACGCCGAGGCCGGTGGTCACCGCAGTCAGCCGAAAGAACCCGGCCTGATTGTTCCGCCCCAGCCGCTTTAGCGCGGCCTCCAGCGTCGCGCTGCTTGCCAGCAACAGCGTGGTGGTCACCCATAGCAGCGGCTGGAATCCGGATGTGACCCCAAAACTGTTGATATTCCGACCGCACCACGAACACGGCGATGATGGCGCCGAATGTCATGGTTACTGTCGCGAGTACAACTATGACGGTGACGACCGCGAGTGAGTTGAGATCGCGATCTCTTGCGATGGAACCGGATACTGCCTGCACTACACTTCTATAATCGCCTACGCCGAATCGCGCTTCTGCTGTAGATTAAGGAGATATGCGCGCCTTTGCTTCTCTTGCGATTGTGTATCCAGCGCTACTTTTGTCCGGAGCTTCGGCGTTAGCCGCGAGCTCGCAGGCGAATGCCGACAGCCGTCTGAATGGTGGCTTCCGCAACCCGACGGAAGCGGGTTGGATTTTCGTTCACCTGCAGGGCTCGCCTTCCGCAATCGGGTTTCAGCACGGATATCTCCTGACACCGGAAATCGAGGACGCGAAGGCTGCCATCGAGCTGAGCACGACGCACGATGTCAAACACAGTTGGGCCGAGATGCGCACCGTTGCGGAGAAGACCCTGTGGCCCGCCGTTCCGGCCGAGTATCGGGAAGAATTGCTGGGCATAGCGGACGGTCTGAAGGCGCATGGCTCAAAGCTCGATCTGATGGATATCGTGGTCATGAATGCGTCGCTCGAGCTTTCCTACTACTACGACGCCTTACAACGCCGGCAGAGGCAAGCCGAGCGAGGTGAAGATCGGCGAACACTGCAGCGCTTTTGTCGCGACCGGTAGCTATACCAAGGATGGGCGCATCGTCATCGGGCACAACATTTGGACCGATTACGTGACCGGCAGCCGTTGGAATATGGTCTTCGATATCGTACCCGCGTCGGGTCATCACATCATCATGGATGGCGCTCCCGGCCTGATCCACAGCGGCGACGATTTCGGCATGAACGATGCCGGTATTCTGATTACCGAAACCACTATCTCTAACTTTCATGGCTTCGATGAGAAAGGAATTCCGGAGTTCGTGCGTGCCCGCCAGGCCATGCAGTACGCCGCATCCATCGATGATTTCAGCCGCATCATGCAAAAGGGCAATAACGGCGGTTACGCGAATGCCTGGCTCGTCGGCGACCGGAAGACCAACGAGATAGCCCGCCTTGAACTTGGGCTGAAGTATGTCACGCTCGAGCGCACGAGCGATGGCTACTTCGTCGGATCCAATTTTCCCGTGAATCCGCAGTTGCGCGTAGCCGAGACGGATTATCCGACCGACCCGAACTTTGGTGACGAAACGCGTCATCGCCGCTGGGAACAGTTGATGGCCGAGAACAAAGGGCGGATCGATGTCGAGCTTGGCAAGAAGTTTGAAACGGATCACTATGACGTGGTCACGAAGGAAATCGACCCAAGCGAGCGCACGCTGTGCGGGCACATTGACCGTTCCAGCCGCGGCATGGGCCACTGGCAGCCGCCCTTTGCGCCTGCAGGCACTACCCAGGCAAAAGTAACCGATAGCTCCATGGCCGAAAAGATGTCGTTTACTGCCGGCATGGGTCATCCGTGCGGCCAGGAGTTTCACGCGGCCGAGCATCTGGCTGCCCACAAAGAGTTCGAGTGGCAGCGCAGCGAACTCAAAGATCTGAAGGCGAACCCCTGGATCGTCGTTACAGCGCAGTCATCGCCACAGACTGAGACGAGAACGCCATAGCGGGTACCATAACTACATGGTGGAAACGCTCGACGTCCAAAGCGACGTTCGCAAGATTGTCTGCGGAATCAGCGGTATCGCGGAAGACGCCGACCCTCAGGCCGACCTATACCTGGATCTTGGGATGGCATCCGTGCATGCGCTGCAATTACTGACGGAGCTCGAAGATCACTTCGGCATCCAGATCCCGGACGATGACTTCGTTGAAGCTACCTCAATCAGCAAGCTCGCAGCGCTGGTTCAAAGGCTGTCAAGCAAATAGCTTTGTTCGATCGTACCGACGGAAGATCTCTACGCACCGGCTTCCTGCGTTATGCGGAGCTGAATCCTGAGGCGCCGGCTGTCGTGGTCCGAGGCGCGACCCGGTCTTATGGCGAACTTCGCGACACCGCGAGCCGCTGGGCCAACGCCATTCTGGGCTTCGCCGGCCAGCAGCCGCAGCGCGTAGGGCTGTTCGCCTATCGCAGCGAGGTTTCCTATACGGGAACGCTGGCGGCGCTTTTTTCCGGGGCGGCATTCGTCCCCTTAAACCCGACCTTCCCGCCCGAGAAAACAAGAGCGATGATTCAGCAGGCCGCGCTCGACGCGATCATCGTCGATAAGACCTGTGCCGCTCAGCTCTCGAATGTCCTGGCCGGTATCCCGGTGCCGGTGGTGCTCACGCCAGAGCTTTCGTCGCCCCGGTTCGATCGTGTCGAATCGCCGGTGATCGATGCTGGGCAGCTCCGACAGACCGCTGTCGCGGGCAGATTGCCTCCGCTGACCGCCGACGATATCGCCTATCTGCTTTTCACGTCCGGCAGCACCGGCGCACCTAAAGGCGTGCCGGTAACGAACGGTAACGCAGTGCATTTCATGGATGTCATGTCGCAGCGATATGGCATCACGGAGAGCGATCGGTTCTCGCAAACCTTCGACCAGACATTCGATCTTTCGGTGTTCGATCTTTTCATGGCATGGTCGAACGGCGCCTGCGTGTATTCGCTCTCAACGATCGAGCTGCTCGCGCCCACCAAGTTCATCAACAAAAATGAGCTGACCGTCTGGTTCTCCGTCCCGTCTCTTCCCGCCCAGATGATCAGGCGCAACACGCTGGCCGCTGGCAGCATGCCCACGCTGCGCTGGAGTCTGTTCTGCGGTGAGCCGCTGCCGATTCGCACGGCTCAGCTCTGGCAGGAGGCCGCGCCCAATTCTGTGGTCGAAAACCAGTACGGGCCAACCGAATTGACCATCGCCTGCTTCGTGCATCGATGGGATCCCGAAAATTCACCCGCCATCTGCCAGAACGACGTTGTCGCGATTGGCCGCCCTTACCCAGGTTTGGGCGCGCTGCTGGTCGACGAGAATCTCAAACCCGTGCCCGATGGAGAACCCGGCGAGCTCTGTGTAACGGGCGCGCAGACGAGCCCCGGATATTGGCGTGATCCGGCAAAAACCGCTGAGCGCTTCGTTGAGCTGCCTGTCTCGGAGTACGAGAAGCGCCGCTTCTACCGCACCGGCGACCGCGTGGTGCGTCTCGAAAACGGCGAATACATTTTCCTCGGCCGCGCCGATTACCAGATCAAAGTTCTCGGCCACCGTGTCGAATTGGGCGAAGTCGAAGCGGCTCTGCGCCAGCATGCCTCGGTCGAACATGCGGTTGCTGTGGGCTGGCCCCTGAACCAGCTCAGCGCGGATACGGTGCTTGCCTTTGTTTCAGGCAATGCTCTCGACGAACGACTGCTCCTCGATCGCGCGAAAGAGATTCTGCCTCCCTACGCCGTGCCGCAGAAACTCTTCATCGTCGATCAAATGCCGCTGAACGCGAATGGAAAGATCGACCGCCGGGCGCTTCAGGAAAAGATTGTCGATTTCAGTCTCGAAGTAGTGAAGCGCTGATCAGACGGCCACCGGCGCCTGTTCTTTCGGCTGCAGGGACATGATTTTCCGCGCCGGATTGCCGGCCACCACCGTGTTCGGCGGAACATCGCTCATCACATAGGAGCCGCTGCTCACCACACTGTTTTCGCCGATCGTAACGCCCGGAAAAATGACGGCGCCGCTTCCGATCCAGACGTTGTCGCAGATAGTGACGGGCCGCACATCTTCCGGATTTGCAGGCGCTCCCGCGCGGCGCAACACCGGATCAAGCGGATGTCCCGGCGAGTCGAAGATTGTCACGAAGGTGGCGATCCGGCAGTCATTGCCGATAGAGATCTGTTTGCCGATGGTAAGAATACAGCCGTGCCCCAGCCCGGAGTTGTTTCCCATCCGTAACGTCGCATTCGAGCTATAGCGCACCGCGAAGAAGAAGTTGCATTTGCCGTCGATCAGAACGTTGTCGCCCAGTATGATCTGCCCTTTGCCCTGCACCCAATGAATGAACACGCCGGTGTGCAGGTTGCGTCCATAGCTTGTGCAGTAGGCCTTGAACAGCGGCTCGCAGATAAACACGCGATAGAGTGTGTACCAGACCTGCCGCAGCGTGACGAATAGAAGCAGCAGCGGCTTCACAATGACCCTTGGCGCAGGCAGACTAAAGTTCAACAGCGCGCGCCGGAATCCTCGAATCGATACGGCCAGCCAGTGATCCGAAGTAGCGAGCGTGCGATACAGAGACATAGGCGTTCTTATATTGTGGCAGCGCCCGATACCGTGCTGAAACGAAGTAAGTATTTTCCGGCAATGTGCGTGCTTGCCCTTGCGCTTGGGGCTTCGGGCGCATGGGGGCAGGGTCCCCAGCCCTGGCCCTCGGATGCTCGTACCTTCCGCATTCACATGATCGGGAACTCGCACATCGACCCGGTGTGGCTGTGGCCATGGCCTGAAGGTCTGTCCGTTGTCGATAGCACCTTCCGTTCTGCCGTTGAGCGCATGGCCGAGACCCCTGGCTTCAGCTTCACCGCGAGTTCGGCGCAGTTTTACGAATGGGTCGCGGAAAGCGATCCCGATCTGCTCGAAAAAATTCGCGCGCGTGTTGCCGAAGGCCGCTGGGATCCGGTAGGCGGCTGGTGGGTGGAACCGGATGTCAATATCCCAGCGGCGAGGCCCTGATTAGGCAAGGGCTGTATGGCCAGCAAGCTTTTCAAAAGCTCTTGGGCCGTACCGCAACGGTCGCGTACAATCCAGACTCGTTCGGCCATGCCGGAACGCTTCCGCAGATCCTGAAGCTGCAGGAGATGTCGAATTATGTCTTCATGCGCCCGAAGCCGGAGGAAAAGGCGTTGCCCGCAGACCTTTTCTGGTGGGAATCGCCGGACGGCACGCGCGTACTAACCTACCGCATTCCGTTTGAATACGGCGACGACAAATCGGTCCGTGAGCGCGTGTGGCGAATCGTCGCCGAGCGCAAAGAACCGGTGAAGGACCTGATGGCCTTTTACGGCGCGGGAGATCATGGAGGCGGAGCGACTAAAGCGAATATCCAATCGATTCATGAAATCGAATCGGACCCCAACGCTCCGAAAATTTCGTTCGGCACGCCCGACCAATACTTCGCCGAGTTGCGGAAAACCAATCTTACAGACGTTCCCGTCGTAAAAGATGATTTGCAACATCACTCGGTTGGCTGCTACACGGCCGAATCCGAGATGAAAAAAGCGAATCGCGAATCGGAAACCTGGCTGGTTGCGGCCGAAAAGCTGGCAGCAATCGGATCGATGGCTTGGGACTGTAAATATCCGCTCGCGGATTTCACTGCGGCCTGGAAGAAAGTGCTATTTCTGCAATTCCACGACAGCCTGGCCGGCACAGCCCTTCCTGAGCATTACGAAACCACTGCGCGCGACGGGCATGGCTATGCTTTATCCGTGGCGCGGACGCAACCTGTACCAAGCCGCCCAAAAGCTTGCCTGGCAGGTGCCCGCCGAGGATCCCGGATCGCTCTACTTGCTCGCATTCAACCTGGAGGCTTGGCCGGTCACGTCAAATCTCGAATACGATCTCGAATGGCCGACCAACGATGAAGGTCTTGTCGAAGACGAACAAGGCCGGCCGATTGCTCATCAATGGGTGCGAGCCACCACTGAAGTCAGGGAGCGCAAGCGGCTCGTCTTCCGGGTGGACCTGCCTGCCTTCGGCTATCGTCAAGTCCGAATCCGCAAAGCGGGTACGAGCGCCTCGGGACCAGCCATCGCGGCAGATGACCATGGACTCGAAAACCAGCATCTGCGGGTCACCTTTCAACCGGATGGCGCCCTCTCGATCTTCGACAAAGATGCCGGCCAGCCGGTCTTCTCCGCTGGCGAAGGGGCCCGTGCAATCGTATTCAACGATCCTAGCGATACTTGGAGCCATGGCGTTCGCGCCTACGACCAGCGAATCGGAGCATTCGGCAACGCGCAAAGGAGAGTGATCGAGAACGGCCCGTTGCGGAGCCGCGTACAGGTGCGCTCGACATACGGCGATTCCACGCTCACCACAGACTGGATTCTGTATGCCGGCAGCCGCACGCTCGAAGCGCGCGTCTCGCTCGATTGGCACGAACACCTGCGGATGATGAAGTTCTGCTTCCCTGTTGCTGTGTCGGATCCGCGCTCGACTTACGAAATTCCGTACGGCAACATCGTTCGCGCCACGAATGGCGATGAAAATCCGGGCCAGCGCTGGATCGACGTAACGGGCGCCGGCTCACATGGCGAATATGGCTTGTCGGTGATCAACGACGCCAAATACGGGTACAGCGTTCTCGGCAATAACATGTGCGTGTCGATTGTTCGCGGAGCGGCTTACGCAAACCACCAGCCGAAGGTCCTGGAGCCTAATCTCGAACACATATGGCAGGATCAAGGTGTACAGACGTTTCGCATGCTGCTGGTTCCTCACGTCGGCAACTGGCGGGAAGCCGCTCTGCCGCGCAAAACAGAAGAGTTTCTTTCACCCGTACCGGTGATTTATCAGGGAATTCATCCGGGGCGGCGCGCGCAACAGGATTCATTTCTCTCCGTGGATGCGCCGGATGTGATCGTATCTGCGATCAAGAAATCCGAACGCGGTGACGATCTCATCGTGCGTGCCTACGAGACGGATGGCCATCCTGCTTCAGCGGTGATTTCGTTCCGCCAAAATGGCCGCAGCTGGGCCGGTTCCTTCCGGGCGTATGAAATCAAGACCATCCGAATGAACCCGCAAACCGGATCCATGAAGGAGGTAGACGCCCTCGAGCAGTGATGCCGGAGAATGATGAACTCTCCCGCCGCGGATTTCTGCAGGCAACTGCATTCACCGCCGCCGCTGCGCAAACGCCTCAATCCAGGACGGGCCAGAGCCGCGCTTCCCAATTCGAACACAACGCCAAGCCGCGAAAAATCTCAGACAACCTGTTCGTTCTTGAAGATACCTGCAATGTCTATATCATTCGCGATGGAAGCAGTGCGCTCCTGATCGACTTCGGTTCAGGAGCAATCCTCAAGCACCTTGCCGGATCTCGGCATCTCCAAAGTGGACTGGATCCTCCATACCCATCACCATCGCGATCAGGCCCAAGGCGACCCCCTCGCGGTCGAGCACGGAATACGCATTGCGGTCCCGGTCAATGAGCGCCAATACTTCGAAAATGTCGAGAACTTCTGGCGGAATCGGCGGATTTTCGAGCTCTACTACGTCCGCAATGATTTATTTTCTCTAACCTGCGATGTGCCTGTTCCGCAGTCTTGCGTGACTACGACACGTTTGAATGGAAAGGCCACAAGCTGTTCGTCCAGCCTGCTCCTGGCCATACTCCCGGCTCGATTGCGGTGGTCACTCAGATCGATGGGCGCAAAGTCGTTTTTTCTGGCGACCTGATCCATTCGTCCGGCAAAGTCCAGACCCTTTACGATCTGCAGTACTACTACGAAGAGCACGAAGGCGTCGATCTAGCCGCGTATTCGCTCTCGAAATTAATCGACCTCGCGCCGGACCTGGTCTGCCCTTCGCACGGAGCCGAAATGCCGGATCCTGTTCCCGGCATGCAGGAACTGATCTCGAAACTGCGCGATTGGTGGAGTTACTGGAAGAGCTGGGGCTTTACTCTCGACAACAAGCCGCGCCAGCTCACGCCGCATGTGGTGGCGCATTATCAGACGATGTCCTGTTTTTACGCGATTATCAGCGACAGCGGCAAGGCCCTGTTCCTCGATTACGGCGGCCCCAGCTGGAACTCGTTCTACGCCTTCAAGGATGCCGTCGGCGTGTACGGCCGCTTCCGATTTGTCGAACACAGCATTGAAAATCTGAAAGCCAATTATGGCCTCAACTCGGTGGATGTCGCCATTCCGAGCCACATGCACGACGACCATCTGAACGGTTTTCCGTACCTTGCCGAACATCACGGCACGAAAATCTGGTGCTTCGAAAATTTCGTGGACATACTGGAGAATCCCTGCGGATACAACCTCGGCTGCACGCTTGGTGCGCCCATTCACGTGGACCGCGTGATTCGGAATCACGAGACGTTTCGCTGGGAAGAGTTTGAATTCACGGCAGTGCACTCTCCCGGCCACACCAACTATCAGATGGCACTGTTTGCCACCATTGACGGCACGCGCCTGGCTTTTACAGGGGACGCTTTCTTTCATGACGCCGACCGCCCGTTCCAGATTCGCCACAATCTGATCTACCGCAATCGCGTGAAGAGCGGTGATTACGTGAAATCGATTGAAAACATCCTCGAATTTCGGCCCCATATCATCTGTCCCGGTCACGGTGAGCCGTTCATGATCGATCTCAATATGGCGCGCGATTTCAAAGCCAAGGTCGAGAAACAGGACGCGTTCTTTCGCTCCTTGATTGCAGACCGCGATCCCGACATCGGCCTTGATCCATCTCGCGTTGAGATCTATCCCTATCAATCCCTCGCGCTGCCGGGCCAGACGCTGCGCTATGAGCTGCATGCGCGCAATCACCGCGACAAACCGAGCGAGCTGGAGATCGCGCTGGTACTTCCGCGCGGCTGGAACAGTGATCCGGCAACCGTGAAGCTGCGCGTGCCACCAGGCGGAACAGGCAAGGCGCCCGTCTCCATCTCCATTCCGAAAGACTTCCGCGCTAGCCGACAAAGACTTGCCGTCGCCGCCGATGTCGTAGCGGACGGCAAATACCTGGGTCAGATCGCGGAAGCAGTGATTGACGTCAGAACTGTTGAACCCACTCCCGCCGAACGTACTGCGGCCGGCTTCTAGTCATCTGCACGATAAATTGAAGAATTCTCTTCAATGGACCGACGCACCTTCCTGTCAATAGCTGCCGGCGCCACTGCAAAAGCTCAACAGCAGCCTCCCAGGCCGCCGCCGCAGCCTCCCGAAGATCTCGCACACGCGCCCGGTGTGCGGCATGAGCCATTCGAACTCGATGAAATTACGGTGGCGCAACTGCAAGCTCGCATGAAAAACGGAGCCCTGACAAGCGAGCGCGCAGTCGAGTTATATCTGGAGCAGATCAATCGAATAGATGCGCATGGGCCTACTCTCCGCGCCGTAATCGAAGTGAATCCGGACGCAATCGCGATTGCCCGCGCTCTCGATGAGGAGCTGAAGTCCAAGGGGCCGCGCGGACCTTTGCACGGCATCCCTGTTTTGATCAAGGACAACATCGATACCGCGGATAAGATGCAGACTACTGCGGGCTCGCTTGCATTGGTGGGCAACCCGGCTGCGCAGGATTCTTTCGTTACCCAGCGGCTGCGTGCCGCGGGCGCAGTCCTCCTGGGCAAGACGAATCTCAGCGAATGGGCGAACTTCCGGTCTACTCACTCTACAAGCGGCTGGAGCGGCCGCGGCGGCCAGACGAAAAATCCCTATGCGCTGGACCGCAATCCGTGCGGATCCAGTTCGGGGACCGGCGCTGGTATTTCGGCGAATCTCGCCGTCGCCGGAGTTGGAACGGAAACGGATGGTTCGGTAGTCTGTCCTTCCTCCGTCTGCGGCATCGTGGGGTTAAAGCCAACGCTCGGTTTGATCAGCCGCGCCGGCATCGTGCCGATTGCGCATAGCCAGGATACGGCCGGCCCCATGGCGCGCTCTGTAGCGGATGCCGCCATTCTGCTGGGCGCTCTTGCCGGCGTAGACCCGCGCGACCCGGCCACGCAAGCTTCCGTCGGAAAATCGTACGCGGATTACACGCAGTTCCTTGATCCAAACGGCTTGCGCGGTGCTCGCGTCGGCATTGCCCGCCAGTACTTCAACATCGGTCCTGCCGTGAGCGCCGTCATGCAGGAATGCATCGATCTGATGCGCCAGCTTGGTGCGGATATCATCGATCCGGCCGATCTTCCATCCTTCGAAACCTGGCGCGAGACCGAAACACTTGTCCTGTTGTATGAATTCAAAGACGATCTGAACAAATACCTTGGCAACCGCGCCGCGGCTGTCACCTCACTTGCCGATTGCATAGCCTTCAATCGCAAGCACAGACTGCAGGAGATGCCGTATTTCGAACAGGAGCTGATGGAAATGGCCCAGGAGAAAGGCCCGCTAACCAGCAAAGAATATAAAGATGCTCTGGCAACCAACCATCGCCTTACGCGCAAAGAGGGAATCGATCCGGTGTTCAGCAAGTTCAAACTTGACGCCATCTGCGCGCCGACAGCGGGACCGGCATGGATGACCGATTGGGTCACGGGCGATCGCATTGAAAGCGGCTGCGCTTCGCCGCCGGCCGTGTCCGGATACCCACATATCACTGTTCCGGCCGGCTTCAAGTTTGGACTGCCGCTCGGAATCTCTTTTTTTGGAACGGCTTGGAGCGAACCCAAGCTGATCAGGATTGCGTACGCTTTCGAGCAGGCGCGCAAAGCTCGGCGTAAGCCGGAATTCCTGCCGGCCGTGGATTTCTATGCGTAATCGCCGGTACGGAGGGCATCCAAACAGGTAACGAACCACGCGTCGTGAATTATGGCAAATAGGCATAAAGTCGTAATCCTGGGCGGAGGCTTCGGCGGTTTGTATGCGGCCAAGGCACTCAAGCACTCGCCCGTCGATATCACGCTGATTGATCGCCGCAACTTTCATCTGTTCCAGCCATTGCTGTATCAGGTGGCTACCGGCTCGCTTTCACCGGGCGAAATCGCGGCTCCCATCCGCGCGGTGCTCAGGAAACAAAAAAACGCGCAGGTGCTGCTCGGTGATGTTACCGATATTGACCCTCAAACGAAGACCCTGCGGCTGCAGGATGGGGCCGCCATTCACTATGACTCGCTGATTGTCGCCACCGGTTCGCAGAGTTCGTTTTTCGGCCATGATGAGTGGCACGCATGGGCTCCGCCCCTGAAGACGATCGAGGACGCCACCACCATCCGTCACAAAATCCTCATCGCCTTTGAGGCCGCCGAGCGGGTGACCGACCCGGCAGAATGCTCGAAATGGCTGACATTCGTGATTGTCGGTGCGGGACCTACGGGAGTGGAACTCGCCGGCGCTCTGGCTGAAATCGCGCATCACACACTCGAAGGCGATTTCCGTTCCATCCGTCCTCGTGATGCCCGGATCATCTTACTCGATGCAGTCGAGCAGCTCTTGCCGGCTTATGCGCCTGATCTGTCCCGGCACGCGGTTCAGTCTCTGGAAAGACTCGGAGTGACGGTGCGCACGGGGTTGATGGTCACGAATGTGGACCAAAACGGAGTAACTGTCAAAACCAAATCGGGCGAGCAGGAACATATCGCGGCTCACACCGTAATCTGGGCGGCCGGTGTCGCCGTTTCCGATTTCGGGAAGACTCTGGCAAAGCGTACATCCGCACCCACTGATAAGGCGGGGCGAATCAAAGTCAATGCAGATCTAACCATTCCCGGCTACGCCGACATTTTCGTCGTCGGCGATCAGGCCTACCTGACGGATGAGCACGGCAAGCAGCTGCCAGGTGTGGCTCAGGTTGCGATGCAAAGCGGAGCGTATGCGGCCAAAGCCATCACAGCGAGAGTACGCGGCAGTGCGCCTCGCAAGCCATTTCACTACTTCAATAAAGGTGATCTGGCGGTGATCGGCCGCTTCTCGGCGGTGGCTAACGTCTTCGGCCTCCACCTGTCAGGCTTTCCCGCTTGGTTCGTCTGGGTTTTCATCCACCTGCTATATATTGTGGAATTTGAAAGCCGCATCCTGGTGATGATCCAATGGGGGTTTTTGTATTTCACCTACAATCGCGGCGCGATGCTCATTACCGGATCTGCGGCCTCTCAAAACCTGCGGCACAACGCCGTCGGGCAAGATCAGGCAATGCAAGCAAGCCACCGCTAATCGAAACGTTCTCTCGCCGGTTGGTGATTCACTCTTCGCCCAACGTTCTCCGTAAAGCAATAATGTTAGGTTAAGTAGTTTCCGGATGGAAATCCTGATCTCCGGGCCTGAAGGCTCATCAACTAAGGTCGAATTGAGAAAATCGACCCTCTCGTTGGGCCGTTCTGCGGACAACGATCTCGCGTATCCCGACGATCCGTGGCTGTCACGTTATCACCTGTGTTTCGAGCAGCACGATTCCGCGTGGTTCGTGAAAGATTGTGCAAGCCGCAACGGCACCGTTGTAAACGCCACTAGCCTGAAGGGGCCGCACAAGATCAAGACCGGAGATCGCATCTACGCCGGCCACCTCACCATTGAAGTTCGCGAGGGTGCGGAACCGCCTAAGCCCGTAGTCTCTTTCGTCCAGCAGGAAGAAGAGAAGATCACTCGCGAAGCGACCATTGTCACCAGCCTGGACAAAGTCCTGAACAAAGCCGGAACCGGCGCTCAGGCAGATCGTGACATCTCTCTCAGCACCACGCGCGTGGTCAGCGCGTTGATTCGCGCCGGACAGGAGCTCACCAGCTACCGGCCGCTCGAAGAGATATTCGAGGTTATTCTCAAGCTCGCACTTTCCGCGATGGAAGCGAGGCGGGGCGTCATTTTGACGCTGGAAGATAACAATGAGCTCGTCGTACGGGCCAGTGAGGGCGCCGGATTCACCATCAGCACCTCTATCCGTGACCGCGTATTGCGCGAGAAGAGTTCGTTAGTAATCAGCGATGCTATGCAAGATCAGGCGCTCCGCGATCAGCGCAGCATCGTCATGCAGCGTGTGCGCAGTATGATGGCCGTGCCTCTGCAAACGCGCGATCGTGTCATCGGCCTGATTTACGTCGATAACGGCTCTGTGTATCGGCCCTTCGGGCAGGAGGACCTGGATTTGCTGACGGTAATGGCCAATGTCGCGGCCATCCGCATCGAGCACGCGCGCCTCGCCCAGGTTGAGCAAGCCGAGAAACTGATGGAACTCGAACTCGCGCAGGCGAGCGACATTCAGCGCACGCTGCTTCCGACCGAAGCTCCTCGTTACGAAGGATATGACTTGGCGGGTCTGAATTTGCCCTGCCACACCGTCGGCGGTGACTATTACGACTTCGTGCCTTATTCGGACGGCCGGCTTGCCTTAGTAGTGGGCGATGTCTCGGGGAAAGGTCTCCCCGCCGCTATCCTCATGTCCAGTCTGCAGGCGCGCGTGCAAATGTTGCGCGAGACGAACCCCGATCCCGCCTCCGCGGTTTGCCTGTTGAATCGCAGTCTTTCCGAACGATGTCCGCCCGGTCGCTTCATCACCTTTTTCTATGCACTGCTTGATCCGGCAAGCGGCCTTTTGCAATACAGCATCGCCGGACACAATTACCCGATCCTGCTGCGTGCCAACGGAAAAGCGGAAAAGCTATCCGGTGGCGGGATGGTTCTCGGCTTGTTCCCGGATGCCTACTTTGAACCGAAGCAAACCAGACTCGAACCCGGAGATCTCCTCGCACTTTATAGCGATGGCGTTACAGAAGCCATTTCAGCAGGCAACGGCGAAGAGCTTGGTGAAGACCGCCTCGCTGATTTCCTGCGCACCTATCGTTCGAAGACGTCGGGCGAATTGGTTTCTTCACTCACAGAGTACGTTCGCAACTGGAATGGCGGGAATCCGTTTACTGACGACTTCACTCTCTTGCTGGTAAAACGGCTCAACTTCATGTCGGCTAGGGCTGGGAGGGAAGGGTCTTGGGTTTCGATGTCCCTGCGGAGTTGGCGCAGCTCGCGGAGGCATGCTTGCGTGCGGGCGCCGGAGATGTCTTGGTCGTGGCCATTGAGGGCGAGGGTGTCGGCGGGGAAGGCGGAGGAGCAGGAGGCGGTGGTGTGGGTGCGCAGGTCGTCCTGCGAGAGGGTGACGGAGAGGGAGGAGTTGGTGGGGAGATTGAGCTTGGCGTCGCGTTTGCCCCAGTATCTGCGGGGTTGAATCAGCTTATACATTCAGCGGTGGTTGGTGGGGCCATACAGGACTCACTTGATGACGGCAATGTTCACGGGGGCGTAGGTGCTGGCGCGGTAGATGTCTTTTCCTGCATCGTCTGCCATTGTCGTTGCTTGGGGGCGGGGAGAGAGGAGGAACAGGCGATGGGGTTAATTGGACGGGGGTGTGAGGATGTGTGCAACACCTTCAACACCATCCGGTCAGCAGACCACATGCATCCCGTCGATCGATTGCCGGTGATTGATCACTTCTGCTCCTTCCATCTTTCTTCAGCAAAGATCAACAGTTTGCTGCTTCCGGTAAGGTGCATGCAGGGTCTGCCGGATGACGCAAGCCGAGGGGTACTCCCGCAGAGCCGCATTGCACCTCCGGAGCTTCCATGCGCGCCAACCAGTGCAGCTTGGAGATGGAGGAATGATGGAGCAGAGGAGGGAACAGTATTGATGCATCCCTCCTTACTTCCTTGCTGTCTTTCTTGCTGGCATGTCTTCCCCGTCGAAGGACGACGATGCCGCGCAGAAATGTCCCGTCGACCACCAGACGCGGGAGAAGTGGTTGGAGGCGGCGAAAGCTGGCGAGCAAATGAACACATCTCCTCCACTCAATGACTTCGAATCGTCAATCACCACCGAGCGATTTCAAAACCTGAAACGGTACGATTCCGAAGTCCAACACAAACACCGCCATCCCGAAAAACAACAGCCCATCCCCGCCGCGGAGCTAGTCAAACTCCTTCACCGCAATGGCCTGACCAAGTTCTCCCTCGACAAAGGCCGGTGGGAGCCGGCCTTCGATGAAATCATCTCCGTCACCCCTATCCCACACAACCCACCCACCCACCATCCTCCCTTTCCCCCTTCCCTCTCAACCACCCGCGAAATCTCCACCATCCCCCGCGCCCTCTCCACCAACCCATCCCTTCATCCTCTCAATTCCGCCGAATCCGCCGCCCTCCCACCCAACCTGCTGCGAACAGCGAACACTCCACCACCCACGACCCGGCAACAGGTAATTGGATATACCCGAGCCAGGAAATGTTCTTCAGCGCCATGAAGCGCAAAGGCCACGACCCCAGCTCCGCCGACATGCAAACCGTCGTCCCCATCCACAACGCCGTCAACGAGCGCGCTTGGGCCGAGATCAAGGAGTGGGAGCGAGGGCGCGGTGGCGAGAAGTGCGGTGGTCCGAAGCTGCTCAGTTTCAGCGGGGACAGCAAGAGTTTGACGCCGCGGGCGAGGTGGAAGGGGTGGTGGGGTTACCGTATGCCGTTCGATCGGCATGATTGGGTCGTTGATAGGTGTGGGATGAGGGTGGAGTATGTTATTGATTTCTATGAGGGGAGGGATGGGGGTGGGATGGGGAAGGGGATTAGTTTTTATCTCGATGTGAGGCCGAAGATTAATAGTTGGGAAGGGGTGAAGATGAGGATGGGAAGGGCGGTGGGGTGGTGAGGTGGTATGGACTGAGCATATTGCACACGTGGATGTTACGGCGCCAGAAGTAGTTGGCTAAGTGGCGCGGCGACACTGTTAGCTTCGATGGCATGGATCCTGCCCGAGAGCATATGAGAAAGAGCTCAGGAGTTGACTGCGTGGATCGGGCGCGAATGAAGAACCAGACGACGACTACCGCACTTCTTCGCAGTGCCTCGGGAGAAGGATGCCGGCGTCCAAGAAGTTCTATCTGGCACCGAGATTTGCTCAGCGATCGCCATCGCCCCGCCATACTGCAGTGAAAGATATGGAGGGACCTTCTGGGAGTGCCGAGGATGCACGAGTGGTACGAGACTCTGCTACCTGAGCTGACATATCGATATCACCCGGCCGGAACAGATCTGAAGTTGTTGCGAACTGGCATTGGTACCACCAGTGTCACATGATAATGCCTCATCGCGTAGACGACCTGCCAAGGCTGCATCATTCTCAGCAACACGGCTGCGGTCTTGCTCGGCAAATTTCCAACAAGAGGACTGGAATTTCTTCAGTTGTTCAGAAAGGATGGGATAAGTTGGTGTCAGCGAGGAGAAATGCTGAAGATCTGAATCACACCACTTCATGGCATGATGTTCAATGTCACACGGATCCCTGATTATATCTACCTCCCGTGCTTCCGTCGCTAAACGCAGCAGCAGAGCGAATGACATCAACGTCACAGCTGCTCACCTACAACGCGCCGATCCTGACCAAGTACAAGTCCTCCTTCCCAATCCTCCCCTTCCCCTCCTTCTCCGCCTCCTGCACCACGCCCTCCAAATCCTGGTCCGCATTAACATGCCGTCCACTCAGCACCGCGCACCTCGGCTCCGCCGCCAGCGCCACACAAGTATCCGCCGACAGCTCTGGCGCCTGCCTTCTCACGTTCGGATCGTAGATATGCGTCATGAACTTCTTGACTGCGGAATGCTCCATCGACGCCTTGTTCAGCGCGTCTTCCGGCATCGCCAGCTCCGTGTCCACCAGGCCCGGGTGCACGGCGAACGACAGCACCCCCGTCTCCTCCAGCTCGTGCGTCAGCAGCTCGTGGAACTTACTGATCGCCGCTTTCGACGAAGCGTACGCCGTCATCGCCGGCAGGTTCATTGTCGCCACGCTCGAACTGACGCTCATCACGACCCCGCCTTGCTTCCGCGCCTGCATCCCCGGCAGCACGGCGCGGATCAGAGCCACCGGCGCGCGCACGTTGACTTCATAGATGCGCCACCAGGTGTCGAGGGCCTCGTCTTCCAGCTCCAGCGCGCCCAGCCGCGTGATCCCCGCGTTGTTGATGAGAATGTCCACCGGCCCCAGTTGATTCTCGACCTTTGCGACGATGTCCTGCGGTGCACCACGGGCGGAGACGTCCGCGACGACGGCGATGGCGTGGCCGCCCTGCGCTTCGATCTCATCGACGAGGGCATTCAGATTTCCCTCACGCCGTGCGACGCAGGCAACGGATGCGCCTGTTTTGCCGAAAGCCGTGCAAATGTAGCGGCCTATGCCCGCTGAGGCGCCGGTGACGAGGACGACTTTGCCCTTTAACTGGCCGGCGAAGCGGTCGGGGGAGATGAAAGGGTAGGACTCGTAGATCATCGGGAGGGTTTCGTATGGAGCCATGTTTATTACTATTTAACACAAGGAAGTGCTCGGTGAAGATTGGTGTGTTTTCGTTCCCTCGGGATGGTGCGAAGTTGTGTAGTTGTTCGAAGCGATGCGAACGGATGCCATCTCGAGAAGAAGACCGGCATTTTATACTGCTCTCCGTGCCGCAAAGTCAACATCACGCTCGTTCCAGTGTTCGTCAAAAGCGGCGAATGATGTCTGCCTCGTCGGATTGCCAGGAACAACGTTCGTCCGATTGTTCTGCCTCTTCGGCAACGAAGGCGGTCTTAATGCGGAGTTAGGCGGCCTAGTTCCATTTTAGGCGGAGGCAAAGTTTGCCCGACCAATCTCGCATTCAGGAAACGATCTGCTAGGCTACCTCTCTACATATCCGTTCAAGTGCTTCTCAGAGGATTCTAGACGAGCATGCAATGGAACCCATCGTGGAGATCACTACGCTTCCTGCGCCTCCTCCCACGCCTTCCACCCGTCCACCTGCACACTGACCGCCACTATGACCATGCTGATGAGCCACGTCTGGAAGGGCGTCACATTTGCAGGACTTGGTTTGGGGATGAGTTTGGTACTGATGAGCCTAAGCAACTCCTTCCACAGCTTCTCCGTATCACGGATCACGTACCACGCCGCCTTCTGTACGGTTTGGCAGGCCCGGTTGCTGAGGTTGATGTTCGCGTCCGTAAATCCGTATTTGCGGCTTTCGTCTGCATCATTCCAAGTGCGCAGGAGATGGTAAAGAGCCGCGTAATGCTGCAGAAGCACCTGAGTCCTTGTTTCGACTTCGCTGAATTCGCGCGGGGCAGGGTTTCCAGACGCCCAAGGAAGTCCCCCTGGTGAGAGCAGGGACAAGATGGCCTGTTCAAGGGCTTTGGTGGTTATTGGAGGCGTCATGACGTTCTTCGCCATGACGATGTTGTAGACGCACGGGTGCGCGATAGCCTTGCGCTCCGCCCTTTCCTCACTCGTCTCAGTAATCATTGAGCGGCGCGGGAGCTGCGGACCCATCCACTGCTTGAAATCTCGGAAACACGTTGTAAGCTCGTTGACGACAGTGCCGTCCGGGCGCGGCGTGTCATCTTTTATTATGGTAGGCCAGTCCATGGTACGCTCCATGACTGCCTCGAAGCGGCAGTAGAACATTGAGTCGTGCGCCTTGAAGTCTAGAGGATCGGCGTATGCATTCTCCGCGCGAATCACTCTCTCCATGACAAGCCTTGCAAAGTCCCAGTTTTCCTGGAGTGGGAGAGACTGCCGTTTATTTGTAGGATCCATCTCCTGCAGTAGGCGGAATAGAATCGCCGCGTACTGGCGGAAGTCCTGCAGGCGCTGTTTATTGAGATTCGGCTCCTGTGACGCTCCGCATGTGTGGGCCATGAACCGCTTGCGGAGCTCTGCAGCTTCCAGATATAAGTTATCGATATGCCTGTCGCTGAAAACATGAAAGCCTGAAACGGGATACGGCGTCCCCATTTCCTCGGTATTTGGCCAAGAAATGTCAAGAGCTGTATTGGCAGGTGGGAGTTTGATAGGAACCGTGGCATAGGAGCGAAGTTGGTCCAGAAACTCCTCGTTAGACATTTCGAAGATGCCCCCCATGTTCGGCAGTAGGATTGCCGATGCTCTGGTATTCATTGCTGATCAGTCGGTTACCTTTCAAGAAAGAGTGTGGAATGTGTACTGAGGCAGGATTGTTGTACCTGAAGGGGATATTCTGTTTCAGTGGCAATGAGGATTGCCGGCGATGCGCGAAAGATATACTCTCGAAAGTCATCGTCATGATGTCTCTTGGCCTCGCACGTGGATCGAACAAACAATGGATTCAGTCTGCTGAGTCGGAGCAAACAGTAGTCTTCTGACTCGGTTGTGTCAGTTGGGCGTGAGAAGATCGTAATGGCCTGCTTGTGAAACAGCAAAGCCAACCGATGTCGACTGTTTTCCACCACACTTGTCCGTCCTGGCCGCGTGCGTGAATCCAGCAATCAACGGACACTGCCTGATAAGTAGTGGCAAGCAAGTATTCTGACTCGACCGCGTCAGTCTGGATTTCAGAAGAACTTGATGACACTCATGAGTAAGAGCGAAGTATGTAAATGCCGATTGCTTTCTACCAGGCTAGCCGATTGCGCTCTCCTGAAGATATTTGTTACTCTGCCCGCGGGAGCAAGTCGAAAATGATTCACACGGTCAGGTTGCACAGTGGCGGGGTTGCTGGCTTCGAGAAGGCACCACCATCTCCGGACCACTGGTTCATAGCTTCCAGTTCGGTTTCACAGGGACGGCGACTTTGTTGTGTTCACAAGTGCTTACTGGCACGCCGTCGCTTGCCCGACGGAGAACACCTCTCAGCATTGCCAGATTCCTGCCAGCAGCGACCACCTCCGCTTCCAGCTCGAGCTCCGTTCCCTCGGGTGCTGGCCTTAGATAATTCACCGTGAGCACCCTACTGACCCCGCCATTGATCCAAAAGTCTGCGTTGCCGATGGACATGAGCGTCAGGCTGGTGCACAGGTCGTACATCATGGCGGCGGCCCCGCCATGCAGGTTCCCGGAGCCATTGCAATAGAACCGCGTGACATTGAAGGTGAATACCGCCTTTGCAGTGGTTGCGGAGAGGAGCGTGACGGATTTCAATTTGCATTGCGCCTCGACGAATTGAGAAGTGAGGCGCTTCTCGTCCGGCTCGCCGAGGGTCAGCAGCGTGTTGATTCGCTCCTCAGGCGAGAGCTGCTCGATCTGTTTCGCTGAGATTTGGCCGCGCGAGGTGCCGATAGCCATTCAGGGCGCACACAAGGTTGTGATACCTGCTAGTTATTCCACGAGGAGAAGACAATGGCAACACAAGCAGCCATCAGCGGCCAATGGAAAGCGAGAGGTGGTGTGGTTGGAAAAAAGGCTTGGCCGAGGTCCAAACGATGCTTTGTCAGCACAGCACCTCGCGAAGTTCCAAATCTTGCAGTTAACTCTCTGCTGTTCTCATGTCTTCTTGCTGGTGAAATCCAAATATTCCGACCCTTTACACTGGATCAGTCGCCAGTGTTGAGTGCTGCTTTGACATATTCATTAGGTACACTGACCTGCAGCTGGAAGGGCGTGGGGTCTGCGGGCGCCGACTGCGCTGGCGCTAATGATCAATTTCGCGCGTTGTATTGGAGCAAAAGGCGTGAAAGGTGGGTCCTGCGTCGACAGTGTCGTGTTTCCGATCTCATGTCGAGTTTGAGTAAAGGCTGCTGAGTCAAATGCTCCATCTCAAGACCTCAAATCCATCCTTTCCCGGGGGCTTTATTTCTTTCCATATTCAATATTGTGCTTGGTCGTCTGCAAATTCCTCTAGCTTTT
Source organism: uncultured Acidobacteriaceae bacterium (assembly GCA_963846185.1). Taxonomy (GTDB): domain Bacteria; phylum Acidobacteriota; class Terriglobia; order Bryobacterales; family Bryobacteraceae; genus Bog-105. Next base: position 82,164 of record CAWJVA010000021.1, read on the forward strand.
CGCTTTTCGTTCACCGGCACGATTCAGTTTCACACTCCTCCCTACGACCACCCCTACACCTAAACCGCAGATCTAATGCGACGCTTATCAGAGCCTAAGAAATGAGCGAGGATGGACCAATATCGGACCGTGATGAAGACAAAGCCAGTTTTCTCGGTGCAGATGTTGAGAACCGCAGACACGACAGTGTCGCTGTCACGGCCAATCGAGATGGGTTGAGGAAGGATAGCCATGCTGGGATCGGTCATGGCTTCCTCACCGCCCCGGTTTCCGCGCCCATTCGGCCACTCTCTCCAGATACGCTCTCCAACCTATCCGTAGAGGAATATGAGCAGATACAGCCTAGGGACCATCATGGACTATCGCGAACAACCTCCCACTCGCCAGCACCGTCGGTACGAGGGTGGAGGGGAGTGCTGCAGCGGTTTTGGGTGCGCAACAAAGGCCTTGCGTACATGCTGCTCGGCCAAATCTTCGGCACCCTCATGAATGTTACTACGCGCTTGCTGGAAGTCGAAGGCAACAAAGGCAATGGCCTGCATCCATTCCAAATCCTGTTTGCA
>CAWJVA010000022.1:0-58008 GCA_963846185.1 uncultured Acidobacteriaceae bacterium
GATGGGCTACTCCTTCCTGCCTTTTTGCATGCCGAACACTTCTAGCATTTCGGCCGCAGTTCAATCGGATGGGTTGGCTCGTTGCCCAAGAGCGAGCGTGGACAAATAGGTTGAAACGGATGCGGTCATTGATTCAATCGGTGTCCGTGCAGTGCGATCGACTAACCACGGTTGGAAGCGCGCGCTCGTTCCTGGAATCGTGTGTAGGCTAAAAACGGAGAAAAGGATTACCTTGAGCATACTTCGTCTTTTTGCAATAGCCGGACTCATTTGCTGTGCTTTGTTCGCGACCGCCCAGGCAAACCAGGTGAGCTGCGAGGCGGAAAGCTATTCTTCCTGGCTCTCGGTCTTGGGCTGTGGGCGATTGGCTTGGTGTTGATCTTCCGTGGAGTTTAGTCTTGTATCGATTCCGCCCGCTCTTATGCGCTTCGAGTTTAACTCGGTAATGACACTGTCAGGTTCTCTGAAATTTGCGGCAGACGATCCTCCTATGGGTGTTGCCTCTGGTCGGTTCTTGCCAACTCCCGCCTACACTTCAGTCCAACCTTATTGCATTAAGTATCGAGACTACTGGGTATCAATTCCGGAGTTCGGAAATGTCAATGGATTCGTCTGTTTCCTCGATTTCCGTCACGGAAGCATGGTTAACCTTCGTCTTCCTTGCGGTTGTGAGCTTTGCCCCTGAGGAATCTGATCCCTCCTGCCGCTCTTCCGGCATCTGCTGCAGGGAGCAACTTCTCCGCCGAGCGGGCCTTTAAGCACCTGGAGTTCATTGCTCGCGAGCCCCATCCGACCGGCTCGGTCGCAAACGCACGCGTGCGCGATTACATCGTGGGGCAGCTGAAGTCCTTGGGGCTGGAACCACAGGTCCAGAAGGCCATCGCCGCCACTTCATGGGATATCGGAGGACCACCCTATGGCTCAGCGCGGTCCAAAACGTTCTCGGGCGAATGACCGGCACCAACAGCACGGGCACGATGCTGCTCATGGCGCACTATGACTCCGTAGCCACCGGGCCGGGCGCAGCCGACAATGGCTCCGGGGTCGTGACGCTGCTCGAAACGTTGCGCGCTCTGCGAAGCAGTGCACAGCTGAGAAACGATGTGGTGTTCGTGTTCACCGATGGCGAAGAAGACGGAAGCCTCGGAGCACAAGCTTTTCTGGATGAGCATCCGTGGGCTAAAGATCTGTCGGTCGCGATGGTGGCTGACAGCGGTGGAAGCTGCGGACCCGTGAGCATGGGCGTACTTGATCACCACAACGGTTGGCTCGTTCGGGAGTCCACTAAAGCTCTTCCGCATCCTCTCGCCGCCTCTATCAGTGACGAAATCTACAGACTAGCCGGCCCCACCGCCAATGGCGATCAGATGCCCCTCTACCAGAAGGGTGTGCCGGTTTTGGCCCTTGGTTTCAATGCCTGCCAGATCACATACCACACGATGCAGGACAAGCTCAGTAACCTTGACCTCCGTGCCGTCCAGGATCTGGGTACCTATGAACTCGACTTGGCGCGCCACTTTGGCAACCTGGACCTGAAGCACATCTCGCAAGATGACGTCGTTTATTTCCCATTCTTCGGCCACATCATCTCCTATTCGGCCAACTGGGTGATCCTCCTGACGGTAGTAACGTTAATTGTTTTGGTCGCTGCTGTGCTGCTTGGCCTCAAGCGGAAGATCCTGACCAGCCGCAGCATGGCGTTCGGCTTCTTGCTGTGGGCAATCGGGACGTTTGCAGTTGGCGGCTTCATCGCTTTTTTTTGGCGGCTCCTGCTTTCATTGCACCAAGTCAATCGATCGTTCATATCCGCCTATAATGCCCAGGCCTACGCCCTCGCATTTCTAGCGCTCGCGGCTGCTATTGCATCCAGTATGTATGCAGCATTCCGTCAGAAGATCGGAACTCAGAATCTTATCGCCGGAGCATTTCTCTTTTGCGGCGCACTGATGCTGCTAACGTACGTTTTCGCACCGGATGCAACCTACTTGCCCATGTGGCCTCTCCTGATCGCCGCATTGCCCTTTGCATGTGGCTTCGCATTGAATCAGACAGATTTCCTCTCACTGAGAGTCTCGCAACTTCTTTGTGCTGTCCCAGCGATTGCTCTGTTCGTTCCGCTAATCGGGTACATGGGAATCACAACGGGAGACCTCGCCCAAACTTTCACCATTATTGGGATTCTGACGGCGATTTTGTTTGCGCTGCTGGCCCCACAGGTTGAGACGATGGGGCGCACAACAAAATGCTGTTCCCCGGAGCGTGCGCTTTCGTATTTCTTGGTTTCATTGCACTCGGCGTCTTGAGAAGTGGCTACGACACCCTACATCCGAAGCCCGACAGCATCTCTTACTGGTTCGATGCGAATGCGGGAAAGGCGTCATGGATCAGCTTCGACGAGAAGCCCGACGATTGGACCTCCCAATTTCTAACGAGTCACGCGGAAATCGACAAGGTCAGTATTTTTGGCTCCGCAGAAGGTGACGGTGACGCTATCCTGAAGGCTCAAGCCCCCTCCCTCTCACTTATCCCACCCTCCATCAAAGCTGAGGAGGATTTGACGGTGGCCGGCAAGCGAATGGTCCGATTACAAATCTCCTCTCCGCGGCAGGCTCGAGTAGTATGGGTCATCGTGCGGCAAGCCGCCGTCCTCCGAGCTGCGATCGAGGGAAGGAACGTCCAACTCGGGGAAGCGGATACACGCGATAAGCTGTGGGGATTTATTTTCGTCGGACTGCCCCCGGAAGGTCTTCATTTGGATCTCACCATGAAAGCTCCCAACAATCCACAACTCATCGTCACTGACCAATCCGACGGACTGCCTGAGGTTCCCGGTTTCAGCCCGAGACCTAGAAGAGGTGATCGGATGCCGCTGCCGCAGGTGTGGCCCTTCTTTGACTCGGCCGCTTTGGTGAGTCGGACGTTCCTCATCGAATTGAACCGGGGTCGTTCGCAGGGCGGTCGTTGAGATCCGTATCTAATCCAGCGTGAGGATGTGACGGATCCAAGTGGGATGCCATCCGTCCACGGCCTGAGGTTCTTCAAAGGTTTTCGGCCTAGGAAAACAAGGCCAGAGCCGAACGTTCGTGTCGAATACTGGCTGGGACAAAGGTAATAGATTAATAAAGAAGGACCTGCAGCAGACCTGGCTAACACCAGAAAGCGAGTTTGAGACGGACGCGACGGCCACGATCGCACAGGCGTTTCTATTCGCAATGTCCCCTTGTGTGCCACCGACGGTGCTAGTTGGGAGAGTCTGAGCGCCCTGAAGAGTTTAGAACGTCGGCTCCGGTGGCGGAAGGCGCAGGCGCGCCTCGACCTGCTTTGCGTCTGTCGAGTCTGCAAACAGAATCATCTTCCGCGGACAACTCTGGCCACCGGCGCCATTGCTGGAACCCCACATCTGTGCCTGGTTGGGAGAATGAGTCCAGTAACTTCCAAATGGCAGGTCGAACCATGAAGTGCAGTCCGAGAAACCGAAGCATATCCATGCAGCTCACTGCTCTCTGTGCACTGGGCTTTTTCTGGAGCCGCGGCCTATGTGCGGAAGATGCCACCAAGACTCTAGTCAATGACCTCGTGAAGCACTGGCGAATATCGAAGAGCCTGTCGCTCGCGGTTGCACAAGCTATGCCGGCAGATGCTTACTCGTTCAAGCCTCCCAATGCCGAAAGTGGGTTCGCTGACCAGTTGGGGAACCTCGCGCTCGTAAACGTCTTATCGTGCGCTAGGGCTCTTGGCACGCGCGCGCCGGAGCGGTTTCAGTCCGCGTTCGACCGGCCTATGGACTCGACAAAGACAGGGATAATGAAAAGTTTGACAGTGGCCTACGACTACTGCATCGATGGATTGGAACAGATGAATGATGCGGATTTGTTCAAGACTGCTGTTTTCACTGGCCAGTTAAGATCTAGATTCGACATATTCTGGGAAGGATACACGCATGCCGTCCATGGACTTGGGAAAGCTGAAATCTATCTGCGTTTGAAGGGAATCACACCGCCAGACACAGGGCCCCGGTACGAATTTTGAGGCGGGCTGATCAGACCCCTATCGGCATTCGGCAATATGCCTCGACGTAGAAGCGAAGATCATAGGTTCAGTGTCCGCCAATCCAGTTGTCCGTATAGTCGGCAAACCGTCCCTTTAGTAGACCCAATGGTCTTATTGGCCGCTCTCGAACAACAATCTTGGGAGTTCCGACTGCCGGATGATGCTCAATAGCGTGCCGCGGCGAACCGGATCGTGAAGCGGAACGGAACGGTAATCGTGGTCGTCTCTAGGCGCTTTTGCATGACGCGATGACTGCCTCGCTGCCGAACCAGGACGAATCCGTTTTGTTCCAGAATTTGACACACCTCCGAGCCCGAGAGAACTCGGAGTCTACCCAACCGGCACCTCAATTTGTGTCACGAAGACTTCGCTATGAAATCGCCGCGTGATTTCGGACGAAGACGCCGTTTCGAAGAACAGCGTGAGCGCCTCGATTAAGTTGGTCCGCGCCTCTTCGATGGACGCCCCCTCGCTCGCGATGTCCAACTCCGGGCACAACGCTACAAAACCGTCGTCCTCACGTTCGATAATCGCGGTCATGCGCTGCGCTTGCTTCATAGTCCGAGTCTAATCGAATCACAAGGACTATGAGTCGGCATCGCGCTGATTGGAGGCCGCACGCCCGCATATCGGTGGAATGCGCTTTGAAGTAACCGCTCATCGCGGGGTCGCAGCCGACTAAGGCGGATATACCCCATCGGCGATACCCTACGTAATGCAACCCGTTCGGTTTTCCGTCAAGGCTCGGGGGCGGTGGCGATGCGGTATGAGCCGAGAAGGTAGGCATTGGGCTGTTAAGCCCGGGTCGAGCGCATCATGGAGCAACTCGGCTAGGTTTTTATCTGTTGGGGCGGAGCGTCCCATACACGGTAAGTTTTGAGAAATTCAAAGACCCTGATATCACAGGGCCACACCGCCTCAAAACTCAGGGCGGCATTCTTGTCACTCTCCCAGCGCCCTATGCGGCATAGCCTGAGATTCGACATTGTGGTTGCTATTCCCAATGCGGCATAGGAGCCAAAGTCTCTCCTCCTTCTCAACACTTCTGCCGCTCTCAACGTATATCGAGTGAGAGCATCTGAACGCCGCCGGCGAAAGCCGGAAGACGGAATGCGGATATGCACAGCATGGCGGTTGCCAATATGCGGAGCGTCACGGTTCCCTGGATGGGCCATCTGATGATGGAGCGAAGCCTCCTGCGCGAACTCGTCCGCAACGCTAAGGAGGGCGACGCGGCCGCCTTCGAGCGCTTAATCGTTCTGCATGAACGCATGGTGCTGCGCGTGGCTCAACGCCTGCTCACAAATGGCGAGGATGCAAAGGATGCGGCACAGGAGGTGTTCCTCCGGCTGCATCGCACTCTCGCGAGGTTTGAAGCCGATCGAGAGCTCGGACCCTGGTTATACCGGGTAACGGTGAACATCTGCCGCGACATAGTTCGGCGTTCGAAGTGCGCCGCGAGTGTGGCGGAAGCAGAGGAGATCGCGAGCCAGGAGCAAGGGCCGGAAGCCGCCGCCGCTACGGCCCAGCAGAGGCGGATCCTGCTCGCCGCGCTGGCTGATCTCACTCACCGCGAGCGCGAGGTGATCGTCCTGCGCGATCTCGAAGGCCGTCCCATAAGTGAAGTCGCCGGAATACTCGGTTCTTCCGAGGGCACGGTTCGTTCCCAACTATCCACCGGGCGGGTGAAGCTGAAGGATCATATTGCCCGGCGGATCGGAAAACAATCATGAGCGCGCACGTTACTGAGAATCAACTCGCTCTTTATGCGGGCGGGGATCTGGATCCGGTCGAAGCAGGCGCCGTTGCCGCTCATCTGGGTGAATGTGAAGCGTGCCGTGCTTCGCTGGCTGCTTTCGAGCAGCTGGAAACGTTGCTGAAAATGTCGTTTGCGGAACCTGAAGCGGACGAGCTATCTGCGGTGCGGCGCAAAATTCGTGAGAAGCTGAGCCGGAAGCATCAGCGGCGCGGCTGGAAGTGGGCTTGGGCCGCGGCTGCTGCAGCAGTGGCTGTCGTCACGTCGCTAGTCAGTTTCGAATCGAGGGCGCCAAAGGCGGAAGTGCCGGTAGTTGCGCAAGTGCCTCCGCCTCCGGTACCGGCCATGCGTTTTGTCGAAACGCCCCACTTGGAACGCACTGGTGAGCGCCGCGAACGCCGAAGCCAGGCGGGGCTCCACACCGTGGCTTTGATTACCCGAGCCGACGCGCCGCCGCTGATCCGCATGACCACCGCAGACCCGAATGTAGTGATTTTGTGGCAATCGAAGCAGGAGGAGAACGAATGAAGAACTTTCTGATAATCAGTGTTCTGGCGCTCCCGGCTGCGCTTTTCGCGCAAGGCGATAAATCCGATTCGCCGTCCAACAACGTTCAAGGCAATGTAACCAAGATCGTGCGAGTTCGCTATGGAAGCCCAAGAGTACTGGCGACCATGGCCGGCAGCAGCAGCGGCATTCATTACCAGTGGGATGATTCGTTGGGCGCGATTGTCCTCAAGGGCCCGCCATCCGCCGTCGAATCCGTGGAGCAGACGATTCGCGAACTCGACGTACCGTCCAGCTCGTCTCCGTCAAAAGATGTCGAGATTACCGTCTCCGTGATTGGCGCATCCAATCGGCCCGAACTCTTGCCGCAAGGGGAAGTTCCGGACAGCCTGACCGCGGTCGTCAAGCAACTTCGGGCCGTCTTCCCGTATAAGAATTATCAGCTTCTCAGTTCAATGCTCATGCGTTCGCGGGAAGGTACAAAAGCTGAAAATCAGGGCATCATGCAGGGGTTTTCCGGCGCCAATTCCTCTTATCCGAGCCCATACAACCTGGTATATGAAGAAGCGAACGTTACCTCGCTGGATGGCAAGCCGATGATCCACTTGAGAAACTTTCGTTTCTTCAATCACGCCCGCGTACCGGTTAACGGGTCGGATTCGAGCCAATACACCATGTCCGATGTTGGTCTGCTAACGGACGTCGACCTGCGCGAAGGACAGAAAGTGGTGGTCGGCAAGGCCAACATGGAAAACAGCGATTCCGCGCTGTTCGTTATCTTGAGCGCAAGGCTGGTCGAGTAACGATTTGGAGTATCAGTCCCGCAGGGTGGGAATGCTGGTATGCGGAATCTCTTCCTCCGTCATGCCGTATCGCGAACGAGGATTGCGGCCGCGATTGGAGCCGGGCCATTCGAGACGTAGGTCCTGGCAGACCTCGTCGAGCATCTCGAAGTTCGTCGTGCGCTGCTCCATGGCGAAGGCGGTGACCAGCAAATTGTCGCAGATCAGATTGATAATACGAGGAATCCCGCGCGAGCGCCGATAGATCTCCTCCAGCATCTCCGGCGAGAAGATTCGCTGATTCGGCATGCCGGCGCGCGCCAGGCGCGTCTGCACGTAGGCGGCGCACTCGTCCGGCGTCAATGGATCGAGCGAGCAGCGCAGCACAATGCGCTGCTTCAGCTGGCGCAGGTTTGAGGCGTCCAGTTTGCGGTCGAGCTCCGGTTGGCCCGACAGGATGATCTGCAGCAGTTTGCCCTGCCGATTTTCCAGGTTGCCGAGCAGCCTGATCTCCTCTAGAACGTCCCACTCCAGGTTGTGAGCTTCGTCCACCATCAGCACGCAGGTCCGGCCGCGCTCCGCCTGCTGTATCAGCAGCGTGTTCAGGGCAAACAGGACGTCCGTCTTCGACTTGCGATCGCATTTCAGATCGAAGTCATAGGCCACCATTTCGAAGAATTGATCCGCATTAATTCTGGAATTAAACAAAAAAGCAAATTCAATTCGCTGCGAATCCATATAATCGCGGAGGCATTCAAGCATCGTAGTTTTGCCGGTTCCAACCTCGCCCGTCAAAACAATAAATCCTCGCCGGCTTCGAACTCCGTACACGAGATTGGCTAGCGCCTCCTCGTGCTGCGGACTCCTATAGAGGAACTGAGGATCCGGACTGATATTGAAAGGGTTCTCGGAAAAGCCAAAGTACGCGTTATAAATGGCGCTCTGCATTGGCATCTTCAGCTCTTGTGTTAAATTTCATACGAAAGACCATCCCTGCATAGAAATGGCTTCCAACCTCTGTACACGAGTATATCGGCACTTCTCGCGGCAAAGTGAAAGATGGTTTAGAACCCGGTACTTCTCGTACCGATTATTCCTGCAATTCCAGCCGGACCCAGCCCGGTATACTCGCCGGATTGGCCCCGGAGAACACAATGCGGCGCGTTTTTGGGAAGGGGACATTTTCCCGCACCGCCTTGCTGATGGCCGGGAGAGTTTTGAGGATTCTGCGGTATGCCTCGTTCCCGGTGTTGGGGAATGCACTCTTGGCGAGAAATCCTGTACCCCAGCCAAGTGCAAGCAGGCACGTGAGCGGTTGCTCCTGAGCGCTGGCCAGCTCGGATTGCAAGCGACCGACCGCTTCTCCCACCGCTTTCAGGCCGCTCATCTCGGCGAAGCGGGCATGCGCGGTTAATTGTGCGGCGGCATATTGATTGGCCGCCTCGACGAACTGGGCAGGCTCAGGCGACGAGCGCCAGCCGAGGGCCTTGGCGACGTCCGGGTTTTCGAAGAACTTATGCTCGTTCCAGAGTCCAGTGAAAGCTGAGCCGGGCGCCACCATCTCTGAGAACAGCGCGGTCGATTCGGCCACGCGCTGCGGTGAAACGCTGCCCCGGCCCGCGATCTTCCAAACCAGGCTTGGATTTGCGGGTTGGCGCGTATCGAGCGAGGCAACCCGGGTCAGGTACACCTTAAGGACTGAAGCGGGCACCGGCTTGCTGTCGGCGACGCCGATGATCCTCACCTGGGACGCTCCCGCGCTGCTCTCGGCTGCCTCAACCGCGCGCCGCGGCAGGCGATCGTTTTCAATTGCTGAGGCCAGGCGATCCATTGTTGCGGAGGACCAGCGTGAGAAGATCAGTCCCGTCCGCAACGGGCCTTTCAGGGCAGAGGCAGGCAGATAAGGCCCGTTGAGACCGGCGGCGAATGTAGGAATGAACAGAGATTCGGTGGGCGCCGCGTTCCAGATGGGCGTGTATTCGGGGCTTTCGAATGGAATGCGGCGTTGGGAAAAGTTTTGCGCAAAGCCGCCCCAGGATGCAAAATCGAGCTTTGTCGCTTTGCGCAGTTGTGCGAGATATCCGTCCAGGCGCGGTCCGCGCGCGAGCAGCTTGAAGATGCGGTTCTGGTCAAGAACGTTCACTTGATCTTTCCAGACCATATAATCAATCGGCGAAAGCTCGCGGCCATCACCCACTAGCAGCGGCGTCAGCGCAGTGACCTTATAGTTCATCATCGTGCTCCGGTGAGCTCTCAGGGGCGTCCGCCGGCGGCTCTTGAGGCTGCTCTTCAGCCTGCGCTTCCGGCTGCACTTCCGGCTCAGGCTGCGCTTCGGCTTCCGGCTCAGGCTCGACAGTCTCAGCCGGCTGCTCCTCTTCCATCGTCGCGGGTTCGGGAGTGCTTTGGTCAAGCTCTGCCGCTGAACTTGCCGGCTCTGACTCGGCAGCCGGTTCGGCGTGCGCCGGCCCGGCTTCCGGCTCCGCACATGGACGAGTCTCAATGGCCTCTTCCGTTGCGGGCTCCTCTACCTGCTCCGGCAGCTCTTCGCGCGGAACCATTACGGGCAAAGCGAGCGCGAGCGCGAAGCCCGCCCGGAAGACCGGATGAGCGAAACCGTCCGGGGCAACGTCGAGGGCCGTGCCGGTCGGTGAAGCGTCGGCTGCAATCACCGAGCCCTCACCTATCATGCGAACCGACTTCTTCTGGTGGCCCGATGCCGCTTCGCTTTCGATGCGGCCGGTTCGCAAAGTCAGCCAGTAGTCGCCGCCTGTCCAATCGACCCGGTCCGAAGAGGCCGGTGAATACAGCGAAAGCAGCCAGTACAGGCCGCTGCTCCCGTTACCGTTCGACGCGGCCGTGCTGCGCGCGCCTCGGTCGGCTTTTGGAAAAAGAATCGCCGGCCATAAGCCGCGCTGAAACTCGGGCGCATGAGCCTGCCCCCATCCGGCGGACCGCCGTCCGCCAAAGCCGCTATCCGCGAGAAGGCGGAAGGCGGCCTGGACACGATCACTCCAGACCGATTCTGCTTCGGAGTTCGCAAAACAGGCTAGCGTCCACAGTCCGGAAGACGGCTCAAATTCGACGCATGCCAGCGACGCCGGCTGATGCGAAAGCCGGTGGATCCGGTCTACTGAAGCGCTGCTGCGTGTGACCACTCGAAACGGGCTCGCGCTGGGGCGGTCGCGCCGCAACAGGCAGGCGCTTTCCGGATCCGGCAGCCACTGATCAGCGAGTATGTTTTGGCCAGTGAGCAGCGAATCGATCACGGGCAGCGGGACAAAACGAGCCATGGTCCAACGCAATTTCGCCAGGAAAACGGGGCTAGGTGTCGTAATCAGGCTAGCGGGTGGGGGCCAGACCGTGCTCGGCGGGATTGCGAAAAGCGTTTCCGCTTGAAAAGGGAAAAAAGAACTAAAGGTCACTGCCGGTCGCGATGCTCGCGCGGTAGCATCCAGCCATTCATCCAACCAGCCGAGCCGGCGCATGGCGAGCGTAACGGCCGAAAAGAGCCGGTCGCTTCTGAAGAGCGAATCGAGCCGGTCAGAACCTCCGTCTTCCGGGCCATAGCGCCACGGCCCGCGCGGTCGAAGGCGAATAAGAAGCGCCTGCTGCATTTAGGCGAGTTTCTCTGCGAAGTCCTCTGCTGCGACGAGCTGCTGAAGGCCGGCGAGATCGGCGCCTGAAAGAAGGTTGGTTTCGGCCGCGCCCTTGGCGTAGTAGTCCTTGCTGCGCCAGTTCAGATTCAGATTGTTAAGCCCGATGCGGCCGCTGCCCCGGCTTCCACCGCCGCCCAGCGAATCATCTTCGAGCAGGCGAAGAGCTTCGGCAACGCGCGCCAGCAGAGGCTTGTCTTCCGGGCAGAGCACATCGAGAATCATGCGAAAGCGAAAACGCGCGGCGGCCGGAACACGCTCGAGCGTTCGCGGATTCGCCTGGGAGGTGATGCGATCGACCGCATTCTCGCTTTTCACTTCGGTCAACTCGTCGTCCAGGTTTTCGCGCATTTGTTGCGTGATGCTGTCGACTACCAGCGGCGCATCATAGACCGTCAGTCGGGCCGGTGTCGCGGCGGCAGACTCGATAGCATCGCCGCTGACGCGCTCCATGCGGCCTGGGTTCCGGCCGAAGAGTACGCATACGTCATCATCGGGCCGGTCGCTCTGGTGAATGCGTACTTCCTGCCCTTTTCGTTTGGATAAGAAAACCAGTTCGCTCGGAACCGCCAGACCCAATGTCTGTTCGAGCAGCGAGCGCAGCCGCCCACGCAGCGAGCTGCCGGGAATATAGGGGATGCCGAAGGCGTCTTTCACGACCGGATTGTCCGCTCCGCCGATCTCGAGCGAGCCTTTCCCTGCGCCGATATGCAAGCCGGTCTGGCACACAATCTCGCCTTCGAGCACCAGCTTTCCTAAAAACGTCAACTCTGTTTCTGCAGTATGGGAACTCATCAGTCAAATGTCCTGGGCGCTATTCGTTATAAGCAATGATGGCTTCAAAAAGATCGCGGAAGCGTTCGTAGCCCCGTGTGTCGTTTTTGCGGGTCACCTGCAGCAGCAAACGCTCCAGGGCGTCGAGGCTGCGCAGCGAGTGTCGCGCGATGGTATAGGCGAGCCTTGCCCGTACCATTACGAATTCATGCTGCCGTTCATTTTCGGGCGCTCGCGTTGCGCGCCGCACCGCGTTGTAAAGCCGCCGGAGCTGGCTTCGGGTGCCCGAGTCCATATCGCGCATGCGGCTGACTACGACGTGGGCCTGGTTATCGAGATACAGGCTGTCCGCAATTAACTTTTCGAGATCGATCTCCGGCGGACCTTCGCCGCGCCGTTCTCCTGGACGCCCACCGCCTGGGCCGCCTCGCTCGCGGCCACCACGGTCGCCGCCCCCGCGCTCGCCGCCAGGGCGGTCACCCCCTCTGCCTTCACCCCGCTCGTTCGGGCGCGGGCCCGCACCACCGCGGTTTTCGCGCGGCGCACGATTGTCATTTCGTCGCTCTTCGGTCTTTTTCTCTTCCGTCTCAGGCATTATCGATTCCTTTTCACCTTCGAAGTGCGCTCTAACTGTTCGCCGCGAATCGCGCCCATTCGAGACCGACGCGAGCCGATGGCCGCAGCTTGATACCGGCGGATCGCGTTCCAAGCAGATTTGTGATCACCGCGTTTCGTACGTTTGCGAATTCCTTGCCTCGGGTTTGCGGCATGACACGTGAAAGGCGCATGTATGTCCGCCAGGGGCGATCCACGCGCACAACCTTCGCGCGCCGCCCTGCCCGCGCAGAGAAAGCTTCGCGGTAAACCGATGCAAGATCCTTGATGTAATCGGGCGAAAAACCGAATTCTCGCGCGAGGCGCAGCAGGCCGTTCTTTAGCTCCTCGGCATCAGCCAGGCGCTTCCATTCGAGCGTGCGGCCAAACACGTGGAAAGATCCGACTTCGGTCGATTTCGCCGCGTGTAGTGCGCTCACTGCATCGTGGAAAACCGATGAAACGGGCGTATCGATTTCCGGTGCAATTGCCAGCGCCATGCTGACTGTCTTGGCCTCGACACCGGGCATGGTGGCAAGATGCTCCTCGACAAATTTGTCGAACAGGCGCTGTAGCTCGCGTGCGAGCAGTATCAGCGCGTCCCAACTTCCGATCACAGCAAACTCGTCGCCGCCGCGGTACAGGATGGTGGTGCGGCGCCAGAAGTCCGGCATGGTGCAAAGCACGGCCAGTTCGCCGGCGAAGAATTCTTTCACCAAAACTGAGAGATGAATATGGTCTTCAATCGATCCGGCGCGGCGTAACTGCTGGTCAAAGTGATCGACGTCGCCGCGAAGCACGCCCCAGCGCGCGCGTCCTTCGGATCGTTCGGCAAGTTCCGCCAGCGTGCTCGGTTTTCCGCCGGTTTCGTCCATAGCGAAACGGCGTGGAAACAGGATCCCGTCCTCTTCTACTCTCGATTGCTCCAGTAGGGGCCAGGAGTACTCACCCGCGTTCCAATCTATCTGCCCCGGACGCTCATGCGACCAGTAAACACGCGAGGCGGAAGGCAACTCGGTTCCCAGCGACTCGAAACAAGGAAGCGTCTGCGAATCGGTCGGCGCAAATGGGCTAAATGCACTTGCGATATCGCTGGTGTCCGCTAGCGGCGCAGCGATCTTCGCCTGCAGCGCGTCATCCAGCCGCTTTCTGGCAACCGGCCAGGAGCCCAAATTCTCCGTGCTGCCCCAAACGAGCCGCAAGATGCCGCCGGACAGCCGGGTGATGTCGGCGGCTGCGCGCGCCAGGAACTCGTTTGCCCGCCGAATATCTTCCTCCGCCAGTACCAGCAGAAACTGCTCTGCGCTGCTCGACCCGAGCAGCATCCGCGAGAGCTTCAACTCGGCAAGCAACGCGCGCGGCAGGACTTCGCAGAGCAGCGTAAGCCAGGCACAACGCCCCATCAGGTCGGCTGTAGGCTCATGCACTTCGAACCGCTGCCCTGAGAGGAACTCCTCCGAACCGAGCATTTGAGCTTGCAGAAATACTTGCAGCGACATGGGCGAAAGGTCGAAGCGGCCCCATAAACCAGCGGGCTGGGCGTGTTCTAGCGAGAACGCTCTCAGGCTAACACAGCGATGCTTGCAGCCTGGCTTCGAACCTTTAAGAACAGACGCCGTACGAAAATGGAGAGGTGGATCACGTGCGAATGGATAAGTGGCTCTGGGCCGCACGCTTCTTCAAAACACGCGCACTCGCCGCGCGAGCGTGTGAGCTTGGCAGAATCGAGAGCAACGGACATCCGGCGAAAGCTTCCCGCGAAGTTCATATCGGGGATGCGCTAAAAATTCGCAACGATGGCGGAGAGTTTCAGATCGATGTTCTCGCCTTGAGTGACATTCGCGGTCCGGCCAGCGTCGCCCAGACGCTCTATCTTGAAACCGCAGAGAGCCGCGTACTCAGGCAGCGATTAGCCGAAGAGCGCAAGGCGATGCCCTATTTCGACACCCTGGGCGAAGGCAGGCCGTCCAAGCGTAATCGCAGAGACCTGGACCGTCTGCGCGGAAGGGTGTGATCAGGCTGGCAGTTGAGCGTGAGGCTCAGGTTCCGTCCTCGAGCTCCGATAGAAGACTGTGGAGCTACCCTCTCACGATCGGACTCCCTAGCCGATCGACCTTTTCATCGAGCCGCTTGATCTCGCTTTTCAGCAAATCCCTCAGATCGGTAAAACGCGTGTCGAAGTGTTCTCGTTGGGCCTTAAAGAGTTCATCAAAGTGTTTTTGTTGCGCCTCTCAAAGCTTGTCGAAATGGTGTGTTTGGTACGCAGTTCCTAACGCAACAGCGAGCACGGTTCCGACCATTGCGACAATCGCCGGTCCCCAAGCGTTGATGATCTCCGGATTCAATTGATCTCTTTCTAGTCTTCAGTGTAAAGCGAGTTTTTGAGTGCATGTTCCTTCAGATGTTCGGGTGTGTGCGGATGATGGTCACCTAGTGCGCTACGGCCGCGCTTCATAAACTGCGTTGAACGGAGTCTCGGCTGCCCTTCGAAAACGCGTGAAGCCGCCGGCTTCAGCAACCTTACGGATCTGTTTTTCTCCGGCTTGCGCCCCGAGGCATAGCGCCACCTCCTGCGAACGCGAGCACGGTGTGCAGAGCAGGGTTGAGAAAGAGTAGTAGACCCGCCCCACGGGATTCAGATTCGCGTGCAGCTCGTCATGCGCAAATGGCTCGACGATCATCCAGGTGCCGTCCTGCGCGAGCGAGCGCCGGACATGCCTCGCCGCCCCAACGGGGTCGCCCATATCGTGCAGGCAATCGAACACCGTAACAAAGTCATAGCCTTTGCCCGGATACTCCTTGGCTGCCGCGACTTCGAAAGCCACGCGACCGCTCAGGCCTTCCCGTTCCGCAGTTGCGCGGGCGCCTTCAATGGACTTGGGGTGATAGTCGAACCCGGTGAATTGGGACTTGGGGAATGCCTTGGCCATAAGCAGAGTGGAGGCGCCCTTTCCGCAGCCGACGTCGGCAACCCGCGCGCCTTTCTGCAGTTTCTCCTCTACCTCCTCTAGAGCCGGGATCCAGGAGCTGATCAGATTTGCCGCATAGCCCGGGCGAAAGAACTTCTCACATCCATTGAAGACACCATCCTCATGCTCGTGCCAACCCATGCCCGCGCCCGTGCGAAACGAATCCGTTATACGCGGCACGGCAGCCAGGGCGCCCAGCGCGAGTTCGAACGCTCCAGGCAGATACGCCGGGCTGTCTTCCTGCGCAAGCGTAAACGCCTGCTCTTCGCTCAGACTAAACTTGTTCGCCGCCGCGTCATAAGTCACGTAGCCGCCTGCCGCTTGCGAGGCCAGCCATTCTTTCACATAGCGCTCATCGGTGCCGGTCTTCTGACTGAGTTCCTTCGCAGTCAAAGGGCCTGCTGCTGCGAGCGCTTTGTACAAACCCAGGCGTTCACCTATGACGACCATCCCGGCGTGCACGGTCGCGCCGAGATCACCCACGAATTGCCCGAGAAAGGCATTCAGCTTCTCTGTATCAACAGACATAGAACAGTTATCCTCACGGGTAATCATACTCCTGTAAAAGCACTAGCGGGTGGGTGCTAGTCCAAGCGGGTTTGCAAACCCGGCAGGAGTACTCCGCTGTTCCCGATCCGCCTGCCTTCTATGCTGGTTCCATGATTGTTCTCATAACCGGTGCGACCTCGGGCTTCGGTCTCGCGATTACGAAGAAGTTCGTAAACGACGGCGCAAAGGTCATCGGCACTGGACGCCGCGAAGAGCGCCTCAAGGAACTGCGTGGGGAGTTGGGCGCCAATTTTCTCCCGCTCGCTTTCGATGTCGGCGATCGCAAGCAAGCCGAGCAAGCTCTTTCGAACATCGATCCCGCTTTCGCCGATATCGACGTGCTGGTGAACAATGCGGGTGGCGCGATCGGGCTGGATCCCGCTCAGGAGGCCAATCTCGACGATTGGGACGCGATGATCAAGAGCAACGTGAACGGCGTCGTGTATTGCACGCGCCTCGTGCTGCCCGGTATGGTTCAACGCAATCGTGGCCACATCATCAATATCGGTTCCACTGCTGCCGAATGGCCGTACCCGGGAGGAAACGTGTATGGGGCCGCCAAGGCGTTCATTCACCAGTTCAGCAACAACCTTCGCGCGGATCTACTCGGCACGGCCGTCCGGGTGACAGACATCCAGCCCGGCTTGGCCGGAGGCACAGAGTTTTCACAGGTCCGGTTCAAAGGCGACGAAAAAAGAGCTGCAGCAGTTTATGAGGGGACGATGCCGCTTATGCCCGACGACATCGCGGACGCCGTCCACTGGGTGGCTACACGCCCGGCCCACGTCAACGTAAACACAATGCAGATTATGCCTGTAAGCCAGGCTTATGGTCCGCTGCCGGTCAAGCGCGAAAGTAGTCAGAAGCCGCGCTGAGGACGGTAGCCCGGCCGCGCGCGCACTTTGTACTTCTTCATCGCCTCGGAGGTCAGTTCCACGCGTATGCGGCGGAAACCATCATTCGGGTTGGGCTGCGGATAGTAGGTGACCGTATAGCTGTTACCCAAGTCCTCGCGGATGGATTCGAACGCCTCTACCTGTTTCTGCCAGGTCTTCGCAAAGTAGCTCTTACCGCCGGTATTGGTCGAAATTCTCTTGAAGATGGAACTCGAGATCGGATCTTTGGTGACTTCGGTTGTGGAGATCACGTAGATCGGAATACCCTCGTCTTCGGCCACCGCGCGCACATCATCCGGCGCGACCATGCTGGCGTTATCCGGCCCGTTCGAGAACACGATGATCACCTTGCGCCCCGGCACTCGGGAGGCATCGCGCAGCGTCAGCAGAAGGCAGTTATATAAAGCCGAATCGTCTCCCGCCACCGCCTTGCGCAATCCGGCGATCGCCTGAGTTCGATCCTGGTTCAATGGAACGGCTCGGTTCAGATTGCGGCTGTACGTATAGACTGCGATCGAGTCGGAGCGGTCGAGTCCTCGAATGAAATCCGCGATCGCGTCTGACGCATACACGAACCCGCGATACATGTAGTTGCTCGTATCGAACAGCACGAAGACGTTGGTTCCCGCGGAGTCGGCGCGTAATCTGCACGGTGTCCGGATTCTGCGGCGTCCCATCCACCTGAACTGGCGCGTTCGAGTGCAGTGGTTTGGTTTCGCCACTGTCGAGTACCTGCAGCGGCGCGTGATTGCCTTCGGTAAAGGTGGCCAGCTTTTCGGGAATGTCGTCCTCGTAGACTTTGAAGTCTTTGGGCCTCAGGCCATTCACATACTTGCCCTTGCTGTCGGTGACGGCAAAGCTAAGCACCACCATGTCGACTTTGACGTGAAAGGTGGTCTGATCGTCCGGCTCCTGCGCGCGAAGCCAGAACATGGCGCATACGGCAATGGTTGCAGCGATGCCAGTAATACGGATAAATTTAGTCACGATCCTTGCCCTAGTTCTGTGATGTAGTAGCCGGCGCCTCGCCGGAACCATGCTGCCTGACATTGGCCGTCAGGGTCTGCAGCGAGCGCAGCAGAGCCGGCCAGTCTTCAAGATGCGTTGCAAAGATGTATTCAATTGCGGTTTTATTCCACTCCGGTACGTAGACATCCAGCTGAGATGCCGGAATGCCGGCCTCATCGGCCAGGGCCGCGTAGTAGAGATTGTTGGACTCCCAGCTTTCGGCGAGGATTCGGCTGGAATATCCCATCAATGCAGGGAATGTTCGCAAATACAGCAATCCGGGGCGATAGGAATGCGTCAAAGTCGGCTTCGGCGTACCAAACGCGCGCGCGATGGCCGCGGGACTCAAATCGGGATTGTCCTTCGCTTCCATGGCGGCGATCTCGATGCTGGTCACATCGGCCGGCGCATTCTTCAAAGCGGGATCGGCGGCCATGGCGTAGAGCACGGATGGCGGAATCTCGTTGATTGCACCCGTGAGATCTCCAGAATGGATGTGGTCGCGAATCCAATCGATACGTGCCGGGCTGGTGTATCTGGCCAGAGAATCGATGACGAGTGGCTCCAGCTTGGGATCGAGCGCGGAAGCCGCCAGCAGCGACCGTCCTCGCTCCATGTGCAGTGATACCCACCGGATCTGGTCAGGGCTGATATTTCGCCAGCGCGTGATCGTGACGTCAACGATCATCTGCGGCACCAGATCCGACCAGATCAGGGCCTGCTCCTGACGCGGGGTGAGGAAGTTCTGCTCCGACTTCGGCAATCGCATAGGGGAGTGAAACCAGCGATCCTGTCAGCCGGCCGCCCGCGCTTGCGGGCCATCCGGTGCGCGGCTACGCTCGGTAATGCGCCATTCGCCGGGTGAGCTCTCCGCTCCAATGAAATCGTGACTCCTCACGAACAACGGATTGGTCAGCAGTAGCTGCGAGCCTGCCGGCGCGTAGTAGCTGTAAAGCAGGCCCACCAGCGAATCTCGCATAAGAGGCGCCAGTTGTCCGCGCACATTGCCGTTCTTGGCGGGGTTGTCCAGATTGAGCTTCAACTCCTGCTCGATGTGGCGGCTGCTCCAATAACCGACGTTATACGAGCTCTTCTCGTCTCCGGAGAGCGAGCCATGCATCGACTCAGCTTCATCCACCCGGGACAGTTGATCGCGAATGTTGGCCATGGCTTTGTTCATGGCCGGACCTTTCGGTCCACCATTCGCTACCACGATCAGATTATCGATCGAGACCAGCCGCTGGGCATCGAAGATTCGCAAGAAGTTTTCAGCCGGCGACCTGAGCGCGGCGTTGCGCGAGTGAATGGCGCCCACCAGCAGCTCCACGATGCGCTCCTGCCGCGAACCTGGTCCGGATGAGCCGGCCGCCTCCAGCAGAATGTCAACGCCGGACGCACCCGCCTCAAAAACTTCCGATTCCTGCTTTATGTGAGTGAACGGCTCGAGCAGTTTCGCGAAGGAAGCATCCTGCGCTCCAGCCGGAATCGAGCCCTGCCGGCACAGAATGCGCCAGAGTTCGATGAGTGCCTGAGAGGTGCCCAGCGTGTCCGCCTGCAGCAGGCTGGGGTGCATCGCCGCCGTTGCCGTGATCACGTCCAGCGCGCGATTAATGGAAGCTTCCGAGAGATTGGGGCAATCCGCGAAGATCGCGTATTGCGCGCCGAAAT
The DNA here is from genome assembly GCA_963846185.1 of uncultured Acidobacteriaceae bacterium. Lineage (GTDB taxonomy): Bacteria > Acidobacteriota > Terriglobia > Bryobacterales > Bryobacteraceae > Bog-105. The sequence goes on from CAWJVA010000022.1 coordinate 19,207, forward strand.
TTCGGTAGTTGCTGATGAGACGCGCCGCCAGTTCCGGAGAGATCGGCTTGGCGCGCTCACGATCAACATCGCTGAGCGCAAGAAACATCTGCAGCGGCTCGTTCTCCACCGTCTTGCGGCTCAGACCGAAGAGCGCCTCGATCAGGTCCTCCTTTGTACGCCAGCTGGAAGCTGAACGTGTGAGCCTGCCGTCGTACTTGCCGTGCGGATGCTTCACAAACAGGACCCGCCAGACATCCAGATTGCCGGGGATCTGAGGCTGGCCGTCGGGTCCGATTCGCAGCGAGGTCGTGAGCAACATCAACTCGGTGCTGGAGCGAAACACCGGACGCGCCGGGCCCGGGCTGGTGATCTTGCCGCGCAGGGCGTCATAGAAGCGTTTCGTGCGCTCGGGTTGCAATAGGTAGTCGGCAGTCGGGCCGTTCACGCGCGAGAGCGCGTCGAAGTAGCTCGCCATCCAACCGTCGTCCGTTTCAATCAGCTTCTCGAAGAAAGCACCCGGATTGTTCGGCGAAACCCCCACCATGGAAGCCCAGACCTTCGGCGAGCCGGGAACCACCGCGGCGCCGTTCCTGATCTGGAACATGCCGCCGAAGAAATCGAGTACATGCGCGTAGACTTTCAAGCGGGCTGGGGCGGCTTGCCTGCGCAGCGCTTCTGCCGTTGCGCGATCCAGGTGAGATAGGCCGAGGTACAAACGGCACAAAGAAGGATCTGAAAGAAAGCCGTCGATGAAATCGGACTGCCGTCCCAGAGCCGACATCCAGTAATCGGCAGTGTAGAGCACCGGTATCGCAGTGGGGGCGTAGCTCAACTCGAATTTGTGATTTGCGCGCAGGTCCTGCTCGAGCTCTGTCAGAGGGAATCCGGAATCGACGGTCAGGAAGGCGCGCGTCGGATTCACGGTTTCCAGCACGATGTCGGCGCCGCACGATCCGCGCATGCGATAGCCAAGAATCTTTAGCAAATTGCCTGTCTCTTCGCTGTCGCAGGTGGGAATCACGATTTTGCGGTTTTGATTCGCCATTGCCTGCAGCTCGCGTGCCTGGCCGATGTAGCGGATCAGGAGCCGCAAATACTCGGTCTGCTGCAGCAATTCGTTGCCGGAAGCTTCGTACCCGTTCGTGACCACGTTGCGCGCCAGCGCCGGCAGTAGATCCTCCGGCGCGAGATCGGGCGTGAGCGCAGCCATTCGCGCAAAGGAATGCAGGGGACCGGGAATCGTGATGCTCGAGTACAACGATGCTTTCGCTTGCGTGAAAGCGGGTGATTGCAGATCCGTACCGCCGGCCGACCGATAGAGCGCCAGATCGGCATTCAGGTCCGTCCTGTTGCCGCTCATCACATCGATCAGAACCGCCTGCCGCAGAGCCAGCTGACGCTTGCCGGAGTCGGTTTCGATGGAAGCCCATTTCAAGTAGGCTTCACGGCAACCCGGGTCGTGATGCCGGTCTAGAAATTCTGCCAGATCTTCGGCTGCCGCGCCGCTCCCGCCTTGCTGCACAGCTTCCTGCAGCAGGGATCTGGCGCCGGCCAGGTCGCCCGTCGCCTCGTGCTGAATTACCTGTTCATGGACATCCCCATTGGACGAGTTAGCGCCTGGAAATGCCGGAACGGCACAAATACAGCAAGAAGAACCGGCGCGACCCCAACCCCGTTGAGTGTTCGCGCAAGTAGAGCATTAAGCGTCACGGCGTAATCGCCCCCCAGCTAGGTTTCCTACTCTACCATTTGCTAAATGACGTTGGAAGGCAGTCAGCGGGTTCGGTTTTCCAGTTGGTAGTGGTGCGTGGATCTCTGACGAGATGGCCTAGAAGAGAAGCGGCGAATCCGTTCTCAGGCGTGCAGTTGCTGCTGTTGTGCCTGAGCGGAGGCCGGAATCGCGCGTCGATAGGCGAGCAGTGCGATTCCCGTTGCAAGCAGTGCCAGCGCGATCCATTGCGTCAGCGAGAACGGACCCACCAGCGCCTGCTCATGCACGCGGTAGAACTCGATAATGAAGCGCGCCGTCGAGTACAGAACAAGATAAAGACCGATGATCTGTCCCGCCGGGTGCTCGCGATTTCGAACTAGGCGGTAAAGAATGGCAAAAATGAGCAGGTCTGCAGCCGATTCATACAGCTGGACGGGATGGAGCGTCTTGTCCGAGCGGCACCGGCGCGGCGAAATCAGAACGGAAACGCACGCCCCACGGCAGATCGCACTCTTTGCCCCAGCAGCAACCGGCCGCGAAACAGCCGAGGCGTCCGATGGCCTGCCCGATCGCCACACCGGGCGCAAAAACATCCATGGTGCGTCAGAACCGGTAGTGCGTGCTTGCGCATGTACCAGATGGCGAAAGAGCAGCGCCACGATGAAGCCGCCATGGAAAACGCCCGCCGCCTGCAGGGTCTCCATGTGTGAAGATTTGGCCGGGATCGCGGAAGTAATCGGGGAGATCAAACAGGAACATGAACAGCTTCGCGCCCGCGATCCCCGCGATGGCGCAGTAAATAACAAGGTTGGCGATCTGATCGGCCGGCAAGCGCATGCGGCGCGCAAGCCGCGTGGTAACAGCCAGCCCGGCCAGAAAGCCGAGCGCCACCAAAACGCCGTAGGTCGGAATGTAGAAGGAGCCGATCTGTATGAGTTTGGGGAGCATCTCTACCGCTTTTGCGCCAATCCTGCCGGCTCTCCCAGACGGCCTCCGCTTTGGACGTGCCAGATAGATCATCAGCAGAATCGCGCCCACGGTGATGGCGCTATCGGCCACGTTAAACGCCGGGAACGACCATGCGCCCCGGTAAACTTCGATGAAATCGGTCACGGTGCCGTAGATCACCCGATCATACAGGTTGCCTATCGCGCCTCCAAGGATCAGCGCAAGAGCTGTTCTTGTCAGCGCACCGGTGAAAGAACTTCTCTCGCTCCACAGAGCCGATGCGACAAAGACCAGCACCAATCCCGATACACCTATTAAGATGCCGCTCCGCAGCCAGGGGTTGCCGTCGGCCAGCATGCCGAAGGCCGCACCCGGGTTCTCGGTGTGAATAATTCGCAGCCAGCCAGGAATAACCGGAACAGCGTCTATCGGGCTCATTTTGTGCTGGATGATAATTTTGGTCACCCGGTCCGCAATCACCACCAGAGCGGCGAGCAGATAACGGCCCAACCCGCACGAGAATGCCGCGCCCGCCATGCACTTCTCCCAGCACTTACGTTAAGAACTCCGGAACCACCTGTGCGCAGCTTGCACACACGGTCGGGAAATTCAGGATTACTGCCCACATCCAGCTTGTACTTCCAGCAACGCTCGCACTTATCGCCGCGCGCCCGGTCCACCGCGATTTCGAGTTCGACAGCCGACCGGCGAAGATCCAGCTGCGAAACGATGAGCCAGGTCGGTAAATCGGCGGCATGCTTTTGCAACAACGTGTAAAGCTCGCCATCCGCGCCGAGGGTGATCGCTGCTTCTAAAGAGGAGCCGATCACCTTGTCTTCGCGCGCACGGTCAAGCGCTTTGAGCACCTCGTCGCGCACGGGGACCAGTCTCTCCCAATCGGCTGCTTGCTCTCGCTGCTTAGCGCCGAATCCCGCAGTCAGCTCTTCGGGTGTCGGAAAGAAGTCCATGTGGACACTCTGCGGCGAGCCGGCGGGAAGACGGGTGTGCTGCCAGACCTCCTCACAGGTAAAGCTCAAAAGCGGCGCCATGAGGCGAACAAACGCATAGTTCAACCGGTACAAGGCAGTTTGTGCGCTGCGGCGTTCCGGAGCGGTTGGCCCCGTGGTGTAAAGATGATCGCCCTTCGACACATCGAAGTACAACGCGCTCAGGTCAGTGATGGCGAAATCGTAGACCGCTCGGTAGACTTTATGGAATTCGTATTCTTCATACCAGGCCAGGCAGCGCCGGACCACATCTTCGGCACGCGTTAGAATCCAGGCGTCGATTCCGGCGAGCTCACTTCCCGGCAGCATGTCGTTGGCCGGATTGAAATCACCCAGGTTGCCCAGCATCCAGCGGAACGTATTTCGCAGTTTGCGATAAGCCTCCGACAGCCGGTCCAGGATCACGTCCGACATGCGCACGTCTTCCATGAAGTCAACCGAAGCGACCCAGAGACGCAGCAGATCCGCGCCTTTCTTGTTGACGATCTTCTCCGGCTCGATGGTATTTCCGAGCGACTTCGACATCGCCCGGCCCTGCGCGTCGAGCGTCCAGCCGTGAGTAGCACATTCGCGGTACGGTGACTGACCTTTCAGAGCCACGCCAATCAGCAGCGAGCTATGAAACCATCCGCGATATTGATCGCCGCCTTCCAGATACATGTCGGACGGCCAGGGCAGGCCGTTCTGCGGGGTCAACACGGCCAGGTGGCTCGATCCCGAATCGAACCAGACATCAAGAATGTCCGTTTCTTTTCGGAAGGAGGCGCCGCCGCATTTCGCGCACGCGCATCCATCGCCCATCAGTTCCTGCACGCTTGCCGAATACCAGATATCGGAGGTGTGCGCCCGGAATTTTTCAACGACTCCTTCCAGGACTCGACGCTCGGTGAACGGCTCCGAGCAGTTCTCGCAATAAAATGCAATGATCGGCACGCCCCACACGCGCTGGCGTGAGATGCACCAGTCGGGCCGGCCCGCGATCATGTTCGACATTCGTTCTTCGCCCCAGGAAGGATGCCACTTCACCGAGCGAATCGCTTCCAGTGTCCTGACCCGCAGGTTCTCGCGATCCATGCCGATGAACCACTGCTCGGTAGCGCGGAAAATGACCGGATTGTGGCAGCGCCAGCAATGCGGATAGCTATGTTCCAGGCGCGCCTGCCCCGCCAGCGCCCCATGTTGCTCCAGCAGCTTGATGACGATCGGGTTCGCTTCCCACACCGTCTTGCCGATCAGTTCGTCAGGCAATGCGCCTTCCGCGCCTTCTGCCCGGAACATGCGTCCTGCCGCGTCGACCGGGCAGTACACCGGTATTCCGTAGCGCTGGCAAATGACAAAATCTTCCTGACCATGGCCGGGTGCTGTGTGAACCGCGCCGGTGCCCTGCTCCAGCGTGACGTGATCTCCCAGCAGCCCGAGCGAGTCGCGTTCGATGAACGGATGACGGAAAACTGCTCCTTCGAGTCTTGTTCCGGGAAATCGGGCGATCACGGTTCGATCCCAGCCGAGCGCTTCGGAAACCTGTCCGAGCAGCTCTTCGGCAACAATTGTGATTCCCTGCGGCGTATCCACCGCCACATACTCGAATTTCGGATTGAAGCTGATGGCCAGGTTGGCCGGAATGGTCCACGGCGTCGTGGTCCAAATCAGGACGGAAACATCGCGGCCTGCGAGTGATGGATCGAGTTGCGCCGGATCCGAGACCATCCTGAAGCGTACGTATATGGACGCACTGGCGTGATCCTCGTACTCGACCTCCGCCTCGGCCAGTGCCGTACGGTCCTTGATGCACCAGTGAACCGGCTTCAGCCCCTTATAGATGTAGCCGCCGCTCAGAAAGTCAATGAAGGCCTGCGCGATGATCGCTTCGTACTCGGCGCTCATCGTCAGGTACGGGTCCTGCCATCGCCCAAAAACTCCCAGCCGCTTGAACTCCACGCGATGCAGGTTGACGAAATTGGCGGCGTATTCCCGGCACGCTGCGCGAATTGCCGCCACCGACATGCTCGCTTTCCGTTTGCCGAGTTCCTGGTCCACTTTGAACTCAATCGGCAGTCCATGGCAGTCCCAACCCGGCACGTACGGCGCATCGAAGCCGGCCATGGTCTTGGCCTTGACGATAAAATCTTTCAGGATTTTGTTGAAGGCGGTGCCGAGATGGATATTTCCGTTCGCGTATGGCGGCCCGTCATGCAAAACATACATCGGACGGCCTGCGCGGGACTCACGAATCCGCTCATAGATGTTCACCGCCTGCCAGTGCGCGAGCATTTTCGGCTCAGCCGTTGGCAGGTTGGCTTTCATTTCGAAGTCGGTGCGTGGTAAGTTGACCGTCTTTTTCAGGTCAACGGAAGAAGCGTTCATGGACTAACTTCATCGTACCGGACCGTCGAAGGTGCGCCCGGAAAGTATAGTCGAGCCGGCGCGCCCGGCTCAGTTTGGAGTTTTGGAGTGCTCCTGTTCGTACAAAGGGCTCTTGCGAAATTTCAACATCGCTCGAATCCAGGTAATGGGGTCGCGAAAGATGGTGACCTTCTTACCCTCCGCAATGGACCGCGAAACGTAGTTGACCGGCAGTTCGCGCGGCTGATAACCCTTTCTGAGGAGCTTGATCACGATCTCGTAATCGAAATCGAACCGGTTCGTTTCGAATTTCAGGCCGTAGAGACACTCGCGGCGGAACACTTTGAACATCGTGAAGGGATCGCTGAGCCGCTGCGAATAGAGCGTATTGAATAGCGTGAGAAAAAACAGGTGGCCGATGTTGAAGAACGTACCGAGAGCCGGCGAATCCTCGAACTTACGAATTTTCCAGTTATTTCTGCCGGAGTTGTGCCTCGATCCCAGAACAAAATTGTGGCGGTACTGGAGAATCGGCGCGATCAGCGCGTCGTAGTCGTTGATGTCGTATTCGAGGTCGGCATCCTGGATTAGCACGATGTCTCCAGTCGCAGTTTTCAGCCCCGCCCGGACTGCATGGCCTTTGCCTCGCGGCTTGTCCTCGAGAATCACTCGTACCCGCGGATGATGCTGGTACCGAAGCACCAGATCCCGGCTGCCATCGGTCGAGTTGCTCTCGATGATGATCACTTCGATCTCGACGCCGTCGATCGTCTTGGCGAGCAGTTGCTCGATCAGCTCGACAAACGTTGCCGCCTCGTTAAATACCGGAACGATGACGGACAAGACCGGTATTCGCGGATACTCTTTCGGGCGCACCAGGAGCCGCGTCCTGCCGTAGGGAAGGCGGAATGTCCGGTTCCGTAAGACGGGAGTAATGGAAGTCGCCGTCCTAAGCCAGCGATACCTCCATGATCTCCCCGGGTTGGCTTCGAGCCGCTGCCGCAGGTAATTGAGGGATGCAAGACTCCTATCCGGCGAAATCAGCGGATCGCCAAAGCCGGCTTTCACCAGGATGCTCTGCAGTGTGTCGGCGGAGAAATAAAAAAGATTGGATCTCTTAAACGCCCACCAGGAAGTGCCGAAACGCCTTGCAGCGCTGCTGTCTGTGGTGGGGGAGACCACCATCAGCGAACCATCCGGACGCACGAGACCGCGGATCCTCTTGAGCGCCACGAGCGGCTCTCGCATCTTCTCGAGCGCGCAAAACAGCACACACGCTTCAAATGGTCCGCGCACGTCGGTATCTAAAAGCGACTCGAATTCCTGAGGCCTGAGGCTCTGAACTTCAAAGCCGCGCTGCTGCGCTGCAAACACCAGGTGCGGATCTGCTCCGATCAGTAGCAGCTTTCCCCCATCGAACCCGGCGTAGGCAATCAAATCGTCGATTCGTGCGGCTGCGTTTGCCTCGTAAACCCGAATGGCAGGATCGTTCGTGTTGAGCGCGGTGATCTCTTCGGGGGTGTTTTGAATTGGCTGCGGATTGAGAAAGATCAACCCGCAATCCTGACACCCGCAGACCGGCGACTTATCGACTACGAACTCGTATTCGAGATAAGAAGACTGGCAAATCGGGCAGTGCTGAAAGGTATGTCCGACTGCTGCTTGCCGCTGTCTGGTCGCTGTCGATGCCATCCTTGCTACTGGCTCATGCAGGCTTCCGCAGCCTGACCAATTCCCGCCAGACCATTAGATTCAGATAACAAACCCGGCTTTCACCGCATCGTCGCGAAACATCTTTACCGTTTCGAGCGAATAAGCGTCCAGGTCTTTTCCAGCCAGGCTCAGCTTCCGCAAGATATCCCTGGTTGCAGTAATCACGTCGCACCCGATCGAATCTGCCTGGAAGACATTCAGCACTTCGCGCGGGCTCGCCCAGATCAGCTCCACGTTTTCCATGGGCGCCAGGATCTCGAGCGCGTCGCTCATGACCGGAACCGGATCCCTGCCAGTATCTGCTATACGTCCTGCGAACACAGAAATGTACCCTGCCGGGCACGTGCTTCATCGCAGCGCTCACTTGACGAACCTGGTCGAGTGTCATGAGCGCCGTCACATTCAGTTGCACGCCCTTCTGCGCCAACCGGCAAATCAGCGGTAACGACGACTCACCCAAGGTGTTCGTGACCGGGATCTTTACGAAAACATTCTTTCCCCAGCCCGCTATCTTGAGAGCTTGCTGTTCCATCTCCAGGAAATCATCCGACAAGACTTCGAATGAGATCGGCCGGTCCGGAATGGATGCGAGCACTTCACGCGCGAACTGCTCATAGTTCGTGATGCCGGCCTGCCGCATCAGAGTTGGATTGGTCGTGAATCCCTGGATGAGAGGATCGCGATAGAGCTCGCACATGTCGGCGAGATTCGCTCCATCGGCGAAGATCTTCACGCTCAAATTAGCCACGTAGTTCAGGTCGAATCCGCTCTTTGTTCAAGAATCCAGTCCGCTGCTTCGGACAGGGAAAACACACTTACGTCCGCTTTAGATTTTGGAGTCTTTTCATTATAACCGCGGTCAATGAAAATCGTCCGGCAACCGGCTGCGGCGCCAGCCTCTATATCGCGCCACCGATCGCCGACTACAAAGCTTGCGGTTAGGTCAACATCATACCGGTCCGCAGCTATCCGGATCAGACCCGGCAGCGGTTTGCGGCACGTGCACGCATCACTATCATCGTGATAGCAGACAAAGAAATCATCTAACGGCAATTGCGAACTCAAAAAGTCATGTATCCGGGTTACCGTCTCCTTTGTTGTCGCGCCGCGCCGTACGTCGGGCTGATTTGTCACCACCAGCAGCAGGAAACCGTGCTGCTTTAAGCGCGCCAGCGATGGCGCTGCGTCGGTAACAATAGTGGTTTCCTCAACGGATCGTGGAGGATAGGGCTTTCCATCGCGTACGATGGCCTCATTCAAAACTCCATCACGGTCCAGGAAGACGGCCCGATTCTTCGACATGCCGCTTCAGATGGATTCCCAGCGCGTTTCCGCGGCCTTCAATGAGGGATGCGATACGAGTAAGTGCCAGATCACGGCCTGGAATGCCTCGGAATGTGGAGTAACATGCGCCGTGTTGACGGTAGGGATAATTACGCACGCATCCGCCACTTTAGCCGTATATCCGCCATCTCGACCGACAATGCCCAACACCTTCGCGCCCGTCGATTTTGCATACTGCAGTGCTGTTACCAGGTTCGGACTTACTTGTTTCTCGAGATTCCCGCCGCCTACTGAAAAGACAAGAATCGCGTCCGAATTTCTGAGTTTACTTATCTTCAGCCAGCCGTCGAAGACCGTCGGCCATCCCTCGTCATTTGTGCGCGCGGTCAATTCAGAAACATTATCGGTCGGGGCGTATGCTTCAATTCCGGCTATCTTCCGGAAGTCGTTGACGGCGTGAGAAGCATTAGCAGCGCTGCCGCCTACGCCCAGGATGAACAGCCGGCCGTCGCGTTCCCTGACGTCCGCGAGCAGCTGCGCCATCTTCTCGATAGCTTGTACGTCCAGCTGCCGGGCGATCTCCTGCATTTCAGCCAGAAACTGTTGTGAGAAATTCATGCCTCGCCTGATGTACTGTTCCAGATCTCGAATGCCCTGCGCGGAACCGATCTCAAAGAAGCGCTCCTTCACTTCGTAAGCAGCCAGATCTCCAGCCGCCAGCAGATTTTGATACACCTGCGCAAGATCTATCACTTCATCCGGCGGGAGCTGCTCGAATACCGGCCGCTCGAATGCGCCGAGTCCGTAATCGATAAAGCGCATCTCCGGGGTTTTATGACGCTTGTCATAACGAAGGATGACGCCGTTTGCCGCCTCCACGTTGCTCGCATCGTATAGGCCCTCGTTGCGGTAAATGGTCATCAGTCCGCGCCGGTGCGAGGTTGCGAACGCGCGCGCGACGTCCTGGTAGTCACACGGCAGGTACGAATCACCATATAGCACGAAGAACGGCCCGTTCAGAAACGGGAGCGCCTTCCGGATCGCGCCCGCCGTTCCGAGCAACTTTTCGCCATCGAACGAATACGAGATGCTCAATCCGAACTTGCCGCCATCGCCTGCGAACTCCCTTATCTGTTCGCCCAAATAGCCCACGCACAGCACGACTTCCGTTACGCCGCCCGTGCGCAGCAGCCTCAATTGATGTGCAAGGAACGGCTCGCCATCGATCGGTATCAGGCTCTTGGGGATTTTCTCCGTAACGGGTCTCAGCCTCGTCGCCAGACCACCGCAGAGAATCGCGCACGGCAGCATAGAGGAGTTCCCGGTACCTCCTACGACTGCGTGACCAGCATGGTCCCTTGAAAATCGAACCGCATGCGAACCTCACGCGCGCCCGCTTCCCGCAGCGCATGGCGAAGACGCGTTTTGTCCTCCGAATAAAACATCAGGAACCCTCCGCCTCCTGCGCCGATCAACTTACCACCCAGCGCTCCGTTATTCCGCGCGAGATCGTACCAGTCGTTGATCACGTTGTTGGTCATGTTGCTCGAACGCCGCTTTTTGTGCTCCCAATGCGTGTCCATGATCTCCGCGAAGCCGCGCAGGTCGCCCGCTTCCAGTGCTGCCTTGCTCTCAAATCCCAGCTTTTTCACAAAGTGAAGATTCTCGATCATGGCCGAGTCACGGGTCTTGCTCTTCGTATCCTGATCGCGCAGAATCTCTGATGCCGATCGCGTGTAACCCGTGTAGAAAAGCACCAGGTTATCTTCCAGATTGGCTAGCGCTTCATTGCTGATCTTCAGTGGAGTGACGGCCACGCCATCGTCCTGCTGGAACTCGAAACAGGTGATTCCGCCGAATGTAGCTATATATTGATCCTGTTTGCCGACCGCTTCTCCGAGTCTGTCGATCTCGATATGGCAAGCCTGCTCTGCCAGGCTCTGCTTCGGCACGATCGTCTTGGTGTGGATATGCAACGCGTGCAGCAGCGCGGTGAGGAAGCTTCCACTCGAGCCTAAGCCAGTCCCAGCCGGAATGTCGGACATGCTGGTGATTTCCAGATAGCTCGCTTCCTGATCGGCAAGCCGTAGCGCCTCGCGAATCAGTGGATGCTGGATATCGTCCAACCTTTTTACTCGTTCCAACTGCGAATATTTGATGATGAGATCTTCAAAGAACGTCTGATGCAGAGTGATGTAAACGTACTTATCGATGGCGGCCGATATGACGAATCCCCCGAATTCGCGATAGTACGAAGGAAGATCAGTGCCGCCTCCGCCCAGCGAGATGCGCAAAGGACTCCGGGTAATGATCACTGCCCCGCCCCTGCATAAAGTTGTTCCACGATCTGCAGCGCCGCCTTGGCGTCCTGCAAACCAGGTTTCGGCTGCCGGCCCGAACGAATATCGGCTATAAAGTCGGCCGTCTCAGCTTGCCACGAGTTATCCGGCATCGGATACTCATAAATTGTTGTGGACGGCGGGCCCATTTCGGGCAGCATCTGATAGTAAGACAGGCGCTCTGTACCATAACTTCCGCCGAGCCCTGTGATCTCCAGCTTTCCCATCCGTCCGCAGATCTCAAACGAGAACAAGTTCTTCCACTCCGTCCAGCTCGCGTGGAGAAAGGCTACCTGCTTTGATGCGGTCTCGAGCAACAGAAAGGCATTGTCCTCTACCTCCATATTCCAGAAGTAAGTGGGTGCTCGTCCACTTACATAATTCAGGTCGCCCAGAAACCAGCGCGACAAATCGATCAGGTGCATACCTTGATCGATCGCTTCTCCTCCGCCCGAAAGTTCGCGAACTGCCCGCCACTCCCGGTCATAGCCGATCCGCCCTCCATGCCCGTAGCGGCCGCGAATGAAAAACAGATCGCCGATAGCGCCGGAATCGTAGATCTCGCGCGCTTTCTGAAACGAAGGATGATAGCGGTGATTGAATCCGACCCTCACCAGTGCTCCGGAAGCGCTCGCCGCCCTTGCCACCGCCTCCAATTCGCATGCGGTTCGCGCGCCAGGTTTTTCAATCAGCACGTGTTTGCCGTTCGACGCTGCGCGTTCCGCAATGGGAGCAAGCAGGTTGTGAGTGGTACAGACAAACACCGCATCTACGTCTCTGCGAGCAAGGGCCGATTCCCAGTCGGTACTGGCGCCCGCCCCGTACGCCTGCGCGAGCGACTCAGCTTTCGACTGCATCGATGTCACAGCACACCGCGAGTCGAACCCTTGCCGGATAAGCTCTTCGCCCGCTTTTGCCCGATCAGGCCGCATCCGATAATCGCGAAGCGCAACTCGCCGGCTAATCCCAATGAAAGCCTCTGTCTTTCGGAACGATACGGCGAAGCGTATAGATATCGCTCGCATTCAGCTCGTCCCTGTGGCTCGCGAGCGATTCCCACGGGTCCCAAACAGCGCTGATCAGGCGCCCGCTAATACCATCCGTTTCGGCGCTCAGCAGCTTGACGCATAGCGCCGCCGCTTTTTCGGCCGGCGATCCTCCGCTCTGCTTCTGCTTTAATGCTTCCTGATATGCGGCGTCGCCCACCTGCTCCGCGCCAGCGCTCAGAACCTGCTCCAGCATGCGCGTATTTACCGCTCCCGGCGCAATCGCGTTGACAAAGATGTTGTTGCTTTCCTCTTCTCTGGCCAGATTTTCAGTCAGACGTACCACCGCGCTCTTGGATGCCGCGTACGCACTGAAGCGGGGTCGCGGCGCTGTGGCGCCGCCTCCCGAGAAGTTCACAATTTTGCCATATCCGCGCCTTCGGAATAACGGTAGGGCAGCGCGGCACAACAGCATGGTGCCAATCAGGTTCACCTGGATAACAGAAATCCACTCGTTGATATCTACTTCGTCAAGCGCCCCGGCTGGCCCCAGGATGCCCGCTGCATTCACCAGTCCGGATAGTACGAACTGTTCCGTATCCAGCCAGTGCAGTAACTCGCTCACTTGTGGCGGATCCGAGACATCGACGGCATCTTGCCAGCACGCGGGAGCGCATCCCGGCAATCGCCTGCAACTCCGCTGCGGATTTCTCCAGATCGCTTTGACCGCGTGCGCAGATAGCTACGTGAGCGCCCGCCTCCACACAGGCGCGCGCCACCGTGTATCCAATTCCAGTGCTGCCTCCCGTAACCAGGACAGCCCGCCCGGCCAAAGCACCGCTCATGCGCGCCGCTCAAACAGATCGGGATTGCTCTGGAGATAACGAACCGTCCTCACGACGCCTTCCCGGATGCTCAATTTCGGGCGCCAGCCAAGCGATCGCACCTTGCCGCAATCGAGAAAAATGAACGGATTATCTCCGATCCAGCCGCGATCACCCCCCGTGTAACACAAGTCGGGATGGACTCCCAGCTCTTCCGAGATCCAGCCAATCGAATCGTTTACTTCGCAGTATTCGTCAGTGCCGAGATTGAATACGCTCACCTTACCGTCCACCCGCTCGACGACGGTCAGCATCGCGTCGATGCAATCCTGCACGTACAGATAGGATTTGCGCTGCCTGCCGTTTCCAAGGACAGTTAAGCACTGCGGATGCTCGCGTAGCTGTTTCACGAAGTCAAGGACGTGTCCGTGGGTATAGCGCTCGCCCAATATCGAAACGAAGCGAAAGATGAAACCCTGCAGCCCGAAACCTTCGCAATAGGCCTGAATGAAGCCTTCAGCGGCCACCTTCGAAGCCGCATACAGCGAGGTCTGGATGGGGAAAGGTGAATTTTCCGGTGTGGGAATAACTTCGGCTTCGCCATAAACGGAGCCGGTCGAAGCGAAAGCAATCCGGCGCACACCATTCGCACGCATTGCTTCCAGCACGTTCACGGTTGCGATCGTGTTCTGGTGCAGATCTTTCGTCGGGTGATCCGTCCCAAAGCGAACATCGGCATTCGCGGCCAGGTGAAACACCATTTCGCACCCGGCCATCGCGGCAGTGAGCGCCGTCATGGTCCAGTACATCGCCTTCTACAAAATCGAACTCGGAATGGGAGATCGCATTCGACAGGAAGGAACTCTGACCGGTGGAGAGATTGTCGTAGCCGATAACGTGATTTCCGGATGCGAGCAGGCGGTCTGTCAGATTACTTCCGATGAATCCCGCGCAGCCCGTTACAAAGCACCGCAATAAGAGCTCCTTGTAAGGGCAAAGGGAGCGCGCATCGACGCCTTATTGGCTGGCGCGTTCCTCCAAATTGCCGCGAATTCTCACTCTAACATCGCGGCCGGTGCTTTCCGGCGCTAGCGGTGCAGCGTCAGGACATGCTGGCCGGCAGGCAGCAGCACGGATTCTGGCGGCGCGCCGTTACCCGCCTTCCAGTAACTCGCGCCGTCCACTTCGATCAGCGAAACAGATGTGCCGGGAACTGCGATCGCCCTCCCCGAGCTGATATAGGCGATCTGTGCTTCGCTGCCGGAGACCGCAGCCGACCGAACCTCGCCGTTGAAGTCTGCAAGTGTGATCGATGGCGTTTCCGCGACTTCTTTCAGCATGTGTTTCCCGGCAGGCACAAGCACGCTACCCGGGGACTGCAAAGGCCACGCTCTCCCGTCCAACTCGACCGTCGCATGCGAGTTCACTCTCACCGGTGATGGCGTATTTACCTCGAGTTCACCCAGCGCCGTCCGCTGCACGTTCGCAGCAGATGCCGCGGCCGGTAGCAATTCCAGATCCTGCCGCTCCAGCGAATTCTCAACGTAGAGAGCCACCTGGCCGAACGCCGATGACGCTTGATGGACCAGTTCAAATAGCTCCACCCCGGTCTGCTTCTTGGTCGGGTAAACGTCCTGGTAGCGCTCCACCACGTTGAGATCAACGGCCAGGCGTTCGCGTACGCTTGTCATCTTCCGGTACTCGCTCGCGAGCTTGGCGTAACGCTCAGGGCCCATGTTCCATAGCGTGGCCGGATCCTCCACCAGCATCGTGCCGTCGTGCTCGCGGACGACGGGCAGGCTCAGCGCCACGTTTGCGCCGAGTGAGTCGTGAATCCGCGGATCGAAACGGTCGTCAATCTGAGTCACAACAAAATTCAAGTACGGCTTTGTCTTCCTGTCTTCACCGAGAATGCCGAGCCATTCTTGCTGCATACGAGCTGTCAGCTCCATGCGATATGCGAGAAACCGGCGTAAGAGCTCAGGATGAGTGGCCAACGCATATGCCGATTGCGGTTCGAATAGCGCTTTCGGATCGAAGCCGTTGGAAGCTGCGAACTCGCGCCGCACATCGTCGTTCATGGGAGTGAACCGCGCCGGATTTGCCGCGCCTTCCAGCGATTCAAAATACAATTCCGCCAGGTTGACCCCGTCCCAATCAAAGCGCTGCAGCAGTGCGTTGATCTCTCGCGCTGCTTGCTCGCGGCACGCCGGATTCTGCAGGTTCATCAGCTTTCGCCAGTCGAGCTGAGCGTCCTGCCCGGCCGCCGTCTTCTCGCGCCACTCGGGATGATCATCCCAGAATTTGTCGCTCACATGCGGCAGTTCGAGCCATGCGTAGACCAGAATTGCGTTCCTGTGACACGCTGCGATCAGCGATTCCAGGTACTTGTCCTGCGCCGCGTCGCCGTTCATGTTGTGCCATGCGGCCACCTGCAGCGCGCTAATGCCCGCCTTTCGCCAACCGCGCGCCAGGTAATCGGGATCCGCTCGAATCCGATAAGCAGAATCAAAAAACGCCCATAGATTTGTCGCGCTGCTATCCATCCTGAGCCCAACGTCTTCCAGCGCCTGCAGGAGATACGGATAACGTTCGTAGCCGGCCGGGCCCGGATCGGTCGCCAGCCAAAGAATCGCTCCGCCTGCCGTTTTCTTTCCTGCAAGCACCGGCGCGCCTGTCCACTTCTCCTTAGCAAACACCTCGAATCCGGACGGCAGCACCGGCTCCGCAATCTCCAACGCCGGTTGCCAGAAGATCTGCATCCCCGCAGCATGCATGTCCCAGATCTGGCGAATCGATATGTGGTTCGGCTTTTCGCTGATCCCGATGTTCTCCGCAGCCCGGCCGAATCCTTCCACGATGACCAGTTGCCGTTCGCTCGCGGCTGCAATGTCGACACTGCTCTCCGGCCCGGCGACCAGAATTTCGGCATCTTGCGACGTGCTTGCCGTAATTCCAACTGCGCCCAGAATGCGTGCCCAGCTAGCTCCGTCCGCGTGGTCGGTGCGAAATGTTGCCCCGAAAGTAGCCCATGGCCAGAGTGCCAGCAGAACCGCCGCCCCGTACCGAGGCCACGCATCCTCACTTGCTAGCCGCGTACCAGAGGCTTACACGCACGTCGTTATAATTCGGCCTGCGCGGGTTGTACTTGTTATCGAGATACACACCGCGGAGCAGGTCAGTGGAGAAGTACATATTGGGAGGAAAGAACGGCAGGCGCAGCTTGAAACCCGGGCCCATTTCCAGCGTTTCAGCCCAATACTGATTCTTGATGTCGTGAACCAGGTTCACATTGAACAGGGCCTGGAACGATGCCCCTTCGCGTAGCGAGTACGTCCGTCCGGCACGATTCTGCGAATAAAACAGCCAGTCTTTATCGAACCGGCTTACATAGATTGCGTCGGCAGTTGTCTCGTAAAACATGCCGCTTTTCGAGCTTCCGAGCAAGTGCCCGAAGCCCTTCGCGAAGTTGATGCCGCCGCGGTAATCCGGCATGGCATGGCCTTCATCATGCCGGAACGGAAGATAATCCACAGCCTCCCCCGCCTCCGCCCACGCTGTTATGTGATTCCAGGTTTTCGATGCGGCTCCGAAGCCGAAAATGAACGAGCTTTCTGACAAATACTGCGGCGCTGCAACATTCGCATCGAGCCCGCTCTTGACGTCACCGGAAAGCCGCGCTGAGACGTAGAACGAAAGTACGTGATTGAGTCTGTTCAGCCCCGGGATCGGAATGGTTCGCTTGATCTGCGCGTAGCTGAAGAGATCGTGCCAGCGCAGCGAATACATCGGCAGTGCCCAGACCGTAGTAACGGGCAGAACGTCCCCATTCAGATTGTGAAAGGCCTTATCCGCCTCCGTCGCAATGGCTGCGTCGTCCGAGTGCCGCGCCCGATTGAACCAATCAATTGCCTCGCCATCATCTTTAAACTGGTTGTACGCCCACCCGAGTTTCAGCATGACCTCTGCATCCTCAGGGTTCTGTTCATGCGCTTGTTGCAGATACTTGATCGCGTCCTTCAGGTATCCCAAGCGCGAGGCTTTTCTCACCCAGTGCCTTGGCATCCACCCTCTCCTCAGATGTGGCCGGCGAAGCGCCCGTAACCGCCGCCTGGGTCTGAACATGACGAAGCAGGTTCAACTGCTTGCGTGAGATCTCGTCATCTGGCGTAAGCGCCAGCACTTGTTCGAACTGCTCGATCGCTTCCGGCTCTTTCTGCATCGCGAGATACAAAAACGCGAGTTCGCGGCGCAGCAGGACATTCTTCGGGTCCAGCTTCAACGCGCTGGCGAATTCATACGGGTATGGGTAATGTCCATCCATCTGCGCTTTGGCCAGTTCGGCCGTTCGGCTATCGGAGGATCGTGAGGCCACCAGCAGCGCGGCATGCGCGTCTTCGTCACGGTTCATCTGCTGGCAGACGCGGGCCAGCGCAAGCACAATCTCGCCCGTTTGCGGCTTCAATCGCCAGCAGATCTCGTACTGCTCAGCTGCCAGCGGGAGCTCATCCCGCAGCTCGGCCGTTCTCGCCAGTTCCCAGTGCAGGCTGAAACTCGCCAGATTGTTGGCATCCGCCGACTTCGCGAGCGCCTGCTGCCAGCGTGCAATTCCTTCCGCCAGCGGCCGGTCGATATTCTGAAATGCCTGTTCCGCCGTGGCGCGGGTGGTTGCCGTCCCGCTCTTTCGCAAGCGGTCGAACATGCGTCTCGCTTCCACCGGCTTTCCCGTTTCGAATGCCAGGAAAGCGTACTCGAGCGCCGCCGTCTCATCGCTGCCGTTTAGCCGCAGAGCCGTGGCAAACTCGTCACGGGCCTCCGCGTTCTCGCCGGTTTTCAGCAGCGTATAGGCCAGATCTTTATGCGCAGCCGCGTTTTCGGGATGCTGCACGAGTGCCGCGCGGAAGAATGCAATCGATGCGTCGTAGTCCGTCCGCGAAAGCGCCTGATACGCCCGCGCTAGCGTGTCTTCGGTCTGCGCCTCGGCGTGCCAGCATCCCGAAACAAGTGCAACAAGTATCCCTATGCACACTCGTCGCATCTCGAATCGTGTCAACACAAGCTGTAGCAAGAGAGTGCCGGTCGCCGCTTGATCTTCTCGCGAGGGTTCCGCCGGATTTCAGCAGGGCGGTTAAATTAAATAGTTACCCGCTATGCCCCGCTTTCCCGGTGTCGATTACCTGCAATTTGACTCGCTTCTCAGCGATCAGGAACTGCTCGTCCGCCAGACCGCGCGCCAGTTTGTAGATGAGCGCGTGCTTCCGGTCATACGTGAGGCCTTCAACTCGGCCAGCTTCCCCAGGCAGCTCATCCCTGAAATGGGCCGGCTGGGCTTCTTTGGAGCCAACCTCGAAGGCTATGGCTGCGCCGGCATGAATAACATCGAATATGGCCTGATCATGCAGGAGCTGGAACGCGGCGATTCCGGCCTGCGCAGCTTCGTCAGCGTCCAGGGAGCCCTGGTCATGTATCCCATCCACGAGTTCGGATCGGAAGAGCAGAAACAGCGTTGGCTGCCGCTTCTGCAATTCGGCGAAGCGATCGGCTGCTTCGGCCTCACCGAGCCCGATTTCGGCTCGAACCCTTCCGCCATGCGAACCACTGCCGAAAAACGTGGAAATCAGTGGATCCTGAATGGCGAAAAGACATGGATCACCAATGGCACGGTCGCCGATGTCGCCGTGATCTGGGCGCGCACACCTGACGGGATCCGTGGCTTTCTGGTTGAGAAGGGCACGCCCGGCTACTCCGCCAGCGACATCCATGGAAAACTTTCGATGCGCGCTTCGGTTACTTCCAGCCTGCACCTCGCCGATTGCGCCGTTCCCCAGGAAGCCCAGCTACCCTGCGCCAAGGGATTGAAGGCGGCGCTGAGCTGCCTCTCACAGGCGCGCTTCGGCATCGGCTGGGGTGTGATTGGCGCCGCCATGGACTGTTATGAAACGGCCCGCAGTTACACTCTTGCGCGCAAGCAGTTCGATGACAGGCCCCTCGCTTCCCATCAATTGGTGCAGGAGAAACTGGCCTGGATGATCACGGAAATCTCGAAGGCCCAGCTCCTCGCCCTCCACGTAGCCAAGCTGAAGGATTCAGGGAAGGTCGAGGCCGCTCACATCTCCATGCTGAAGCGCAACAATGTCGCCATCGCGCTCGAGTGCGCCCGCCTCAGCCGCGACCTCCTGGGCGCGAACGGCATCATGGACGAGTACCCCATCATGCGCCACATGTGCAATCTCGAAACCGTGAAGACGTACGAAGGAACGGATCACATCCATACGCTGGTCATTGGCGAGCGCGTCACCGGTATCCCTGCGTACCGCTGAGGTCCCCCGTCGCTACCCGAACCACCGTTCCATCTCTTCGTGCAGTACGGCAACACCCGGGTCCCTTTCCACTACAGCCGCGTAACGCTTCCAGAACCCGTTGGCTTCCCGCGAAACCGAGAGCAGCGCTCTCGTGTCTGTGATCAACTGCTCGAAATCGCGTTCGCTCGCGGGCGGCTTCTTCGCCGCTAATGTCTCATCAATCTGGACGAGCAATGTAGTGACCGGGCGCAGCCAGGCAAACCGGTTGTCGTTGATCAGCAGTTGCAGGAACGCTGCCGGCGACCCGATCGGCCCATGCACGATTTCATAAGCCGTCCGCTCGGAATCGAGCAGCGCTTTGTGGAGGTTCAGCAGAGTCTGCCGGAGTTCGGTTAATCTTGCTCGCGCCGTAGAGGCGCCAGCCTCGGGTAACTCCATTCGCTTTCAGATTAGCGCGAGCCCCGTTCTTTCGCCCAGCTAGTTTTTCGCCGTCGCGCTCGCCTGATCCAGCTTCAAAAGCGCCTGCTTCAGCGAATCCGCATCCTTTGCATTGGGATTTAGCGCGAGATACGAGCGCAGATGGACCGCCGCATTGGCGTAATCATCCTTTGCTAGCGCGATCTGCGCCAGCATGCGCTCCGCCTCGGGATATTTGTGCCGGCTATCGAGCTTCACCAGCGCACTCGCGCTCTTCTGCGCATCTTCGTACTTCTTCATGTTGAAGTTCGCCACTGCGCTGCACCAGAACGAATTCGGAAACTCGATCGGATTCAGATCAATCACCTGCTTGCTGTAATCCGCGGCGTCCTGCCATTTGCCTTCATGAGCGGAAAGCAACGCCAGGCGATCGAGCGGGCTCACATACTTGCTGTCGGCCGAAGCTGCGGCGATATAAGCCTTGCGCGCTTCTTCGCCATTGTTCTCCTGTTCCTTCACCTCGCCGATGGCAAACCACGCCAGGGCATATTTCGGGTAGATATCCACCGCCTCGCGCAGACGTTTCTCGGCTTGATCCAGCTCGCCCTTCTGCGCGAGCTGCAAGCCTTTTTCGTAGTTCTTTTCTGCTTTCTTGGGCGCCTCCGCCGAAACCACGCTAACCGTCGAACCCTTTACATTCGCAGCGCGCCGCAGAAGGATGGTGCCGAGGTTTGGATCGTCCAGCGACCTGCGGTTTGCGAGATTGACCGTGTCCGAGATGTAACCCGGATACGAGGCTCGCAGTTCGCAGTTCCAGAGCGGATTCGTTCCGTTCGCGCGCCCGTTAGCCAATCCTCCCAGCCCTGACGGTTGCATGCCGGCATAATTGCCCGGAGCGCCCCCCATTGTGCCGGGTGAATCATCCGAGGCATCCGTGTCCACCGCTTGGTTATCTCCGACGCGAAATGAGAACTGTCCTTTCGAATCGGTATGCGCTTCCAGCCGCACACTCCCTCCGCAGACACGCTCAATCCGAATGTTTGGATTCGCCGGGCTTCCGTCATCGAACATGACTTTACCGCTTAAGAAGATCGGGCGCCCGTAGCTAGGTCCGTTCGTAGGATAGTTGCCGGTCGTCGTGCCTGTGCCAAGGCCTGGAATAGAGCCCGTTGTACCGCGCGTTCCGGCTCCGCCAACCGTCCCCGCCGAGCCGGCTCCCGCACCCGCTCCGGTACTGCCGCCGCCCGCCGGTGCTCCGGATCCCCCGTGCTGACCCATCACCGGCCCCGCCTGCAGGCCGAACAACATTGCTGCTGACGCAAACAGCAACAGGCGGTTGGTCCAATTCACAACCATGGAACCTCCCCTACTGTGATTTGAGTCTCTCATAGTTTGCGACACGGCGACGCCCGCAAAGGTTGGCAGTCGGCGCTCTTCACAATTCCGCCCATAAACATTTACATCGAGCGTGAAGTCGTGCCTGCGGCGCTGGGCATCCAAGCGAGTGGAAGGAACGCGCGTATGGCTCAGCTTGGAACGAGATTGGATATGACTCGAACGGGATGGGAAGCCGAAGCGCTCGAAAGGAACCTCCGGAGGCTTGTCGTAGGGCAGGAAGACGCTATCCAATGCATTGCCGAGGACTATCAATTGTTCGTTACTCGCTTGCGAGCGCCTGGGCGTCCGGTCGGGAATTTTCTCTTCCTCGGGCCCACGGGCTGCGGCAAAACGCGTGTCGTAGAGGCACTCGCGGAGTCTCTGTTCGGCAGCGCGCGAGCTCTCCAGAAGATAGACTGCGCCGAATTCCAGCACAGCCATGAGATCGCGAAGCTGATCGGGTCGCCTCCCGGATACCTGGGACACCGTGAAACTCACGCGGCGCTCAGTCAGGAGGTTCTGAATCAATTCCACACGGATAAGCTCAGGCTCAGCCTGGTACTGTTCGACGAAATTGAAAAAGCCAGTGACTCTTTGTGGAACTTGCTGTTGGGAATCCTGGACAAAGCGATTTTGACTCTGGGGGACAACCGCAAAGTGGATTTCTCCGCCACCATGATCTTTATGACCAGCAACTTGGGCGCGGCGGAGATGAGCGCCCTTGTAAGGCCGAAGTTGGGATTCAAAGATTTCGACGGAGTTCCGCTCGAAAACCTCGAGCAACGATTTCGTGCAGTTGGCGAGGAAGCGGCAAGACGGAAATTCCCTCCGGAGTTCTTCAATCGGCTGGACAAGGTCGTGGTTTTCAAGACGCTTGGCGAACTCGAGTTGCGCAGTGTGCTGGATCTCGAGCTGAGCGAGGTGCAGCAGCGCTTGTTCTTCGCCGCAGGGACGAAGCCGGTGGTTTTGACTACCAGCGACAGAGCAAAGGATCTGCTCTTAAGGGAGGGTACGGATCTGCGTTATGGAGCTCGGCATCTCAGGCGTGCCGTGGAACGGCTGCTCGTCCGACCTCTTTCGAATCTGCTCGGCAGCGGGCAAATACGCGGCGGAGATTCCCTGTTTGCAGATCGGGCGCAGGAAGGGGCCGGCCTTGCGTTCTTCAAGCAACCCAATCCCGCGGTCATTGACGAGGTAAGTTCCGCGGCGGCGTGAACCGGCGGCCCCGCGTCCCAAGAGTCTTCAGGAGCAGCATGTAAATGGTGTCCCTGAGGAGGTCACGGTCGATTCGCTCTCACTCTTGCGTCGTCCAATAACCGGCACGCGCATGAACACGCCAGTTTCCCGGCTTGCGAATGCTGACCGAGAGTTGATGGTAGCCATCGGGCTGCGGTTCAGGCGGTACAAACGTCAGTGTGTAGCGGTTGTGGATCTCGGTTCCGATCTCGCTTAGCTGCGCCTCGAGGCCGTGCAAAGTCGTGAACTTGTCGTGCGCGCCACCCGTCGATTCAGCCAGCGCCTGCGCGATGTTCACCTTCGCAAGCCGCGCCAGCTCTATGCCGATTGCGAGCAGCGGAATCCCTCCCCCGGCGCCTGGATCGTACACTCCCGGTTCATCCGGCGGCGGCTGCCGTTCGGATGCTTTTTGCGTAAACGAGGTCGCGTAAGCCGAGTAGGAGATCGTGTAGATCACGACCCCGTCCTTCTGCGCTTTCGCTACCACATCCGCGAAACGAGCTTTGCTGTTTCGGTCGCGCGACTCGCTGATCAGCACAATCACCCGCCGCGCCGGTTCCTTCCTGGCTGCCAGCAGATCGCAGGCAACGCTCACTCCATCGAGCAGATGGCCCTCATCGCCGCTGCCTGAAATCTTCGCGAATACGTCGCCGAGCAGATTGGGATCCGAGGTGAAATTCTGCTCCACCCGTACCTTGTCCGACGCAGTTACAACCGCGGCCAGACTCGGCTTTCCGGTCTCCATGTCATTTGTGATGTAGTTGCTGATCACAGAGGCGGTCTTCTTGATCTTCGCCAGCGCGGCATCGCTTCCGCTGCTGGTCTGAAGAACGATCACGGCATGGATCGGAAGGCCGTCGGAATCGCGCGAGATCATCCGCACCGTCTGCGGCTTGCCGTCGTTGAGAACGATAAAGTCGCTTGCCTGCAGATCTTCGACCGGCTTGCCGCCCTTCGTGATCACCGAGACAGGAACTACCACCTCGTGCGCCCGGGTCGCGAATCGTGGCTCCTGCGCGCATGCTGCCGCCGCGAGCACGAGCAAGACGGCCCATTTCATTGTCGCGACAGACGTCGCCGCATCGTATTACGTTTCGGAAGTCCGCTTACGCTGCGCTGCTCGGGACCAGGGATTTGATACGGACAACCGTTACCCTGGAAGATTGCGAGTAGCCCTTGTGGGACATCGCACGTCCACCTTCGGGTGAAATTAGCGGGATCCAATGATTCATCGATCGGTTGTATGTGCAGCCATTCTTGCCTTCACTTCTTCGACGTTGCCGGCGCGAGAGTCCGATACCGCTGCGAAAACCGAGAATGTATCGATTCGCTGGAAATCCCTTATGGCCCAAGCATTCGAGTTCATTGCGATCGAAAATGCATTTCGGGTGGCAACGCAACCGGAAACGCGCGCTACCATGGGCGGTCCTTTCTTCCGGGGCTACGCACGATCCATTGACAATCTCCACGGATGGGCCGATGGCGATCCGTTTTTCGTCAATTATATTGGTCATCCCATGCAAGGCGCAGTTGCCGGGTTCATCTTCGTCCAGAATGACCCTCGCTACGAGAAGGCGGAGTTTGGCAAGAATCGCGCCTATTGGAAAAGCAGATTACGTGCAACGGCGTTCGCCTGGGCTTACAGTGCACAATTTGAAATTGGCCCGCTCAGTGAGGCTACCATCGGGCATACGCAGGCGTACTATCCGCAGCAAGGTCTTGTAGACCACGTCGTCACTCCGTCAATGGGGTTAGCTTGGATGATTGCAGAGGACTCTCTGGATCGCTACGTGATCAGCCCGATTGAGCATCACACTACAAACGCCTGGATCACAATGTTCGCGCGCGCGGGATTAAACCCTTCTCGCTCCATGGCGAACCTGTTGCGAGGTGAAGTGCCCTGGCACCGCGATACGAGGCCGGGGATCTTCGGCAACAAACGCGATCTGGCGTTGGCGCCCGATCCTCCAGTCCCGAATTCGACAACGGACAGTAAGGTGGCGGCCGGAGAAGAAAGTTCCAATCATCTAATCGACCCGGGAGTTTACCGCGATCCTATCTTCCAGGTTGGCATGCAGTACGGCCTTTTCGCATTCTCGGCCCGGACAGCGGCGCAGGTCTGTAACGGCGGCAGTGTAACGCTCGGATACAGTGTGAACTCGTGGCTCAAAATCATCGCTGACGTAGGCGGATGCAAAATGATTCCGTCGGAACCGAATGTCTCCGGTGACGCCACGGTCTACCTCGCGGGGCCGCGCGTCAATCTCCCTAGATTTGGTCGTTGGCAGCCGTATGTCCAGCTTTTGGCAGGTGGTAACAAGATTACGACCGAAACGGTGTACCCGAATTTAAGACCCCCGCAATCCGTCATCGACGCATTGCAGCCCTACCAAACACACAGTCTTTACACGAACGCCAACCAAACCAACTCATGGGCAATGGAATTTGGCGGCGGCGTGGAATATGCGATGACTTCTGCGCTTGCCTTCAAGGCTCTGGAAGTAGCAGAGCTTCATACATGGGCACGACCGCTGGAAGGCAGAGACTACAACGACGCGTTGCGGGTTAGTACTGGATTAGTGCTTCGGTTTGGAACATGGTAGCTCCGGCTCTGCGACAGACCTGCGAATAGAAGGGTTCAACCATCAGAATGTCATTCAGGAGCTCATCGTTCTCGACGAGGCGGCCCGCATGAAGCTTCGCGTCGCGGGTCTGTTTGGGGTCGATTGTTCCTTCACGTGCGCGGCCGACTACGTCATCTCAGTCGAGAAGAGCAATGCGGGTAGGACTTCTGGCGAACACATCGGCAAATCAGAACCCGAGTTGATGACCGGCTAGTCGGCTGAGATCAACCATTAATACATGGCAAGAGTTGTCCTTTAATAGCCCTTGTTACACCGGTCAGGCCTCGGCCCGCTTTTCGGAGTCATTCGCGTCCTTTATTTTGCTGTTCCTGATGAACTGTTAAGACCACGCGACGGTAGGACGTGAGTTTCGGGGAGCCATCGTCGGTGGCAGCGAGGATAATGTGCGCAATGCCTTCGGGAGGGCAACCCGCGCTCCGGTTTAGCCACGCCGGTCTGCACGTCGCGGTGGGAGTCACGACAGCCTTCGCCGTGTCTGCCCCTGAGATTGTGACCGCCGCGAGGCTTGCCTCTGTCGAGCCCGCTTCCGCGTAGTGAAACCATTGGTATCGAATCCGGTTGCCATCTGGGTCATCGCTCTTGCCCGCATCCAGCGTGAGCGGTTGCCCCACTCTTCCCTCGACGTAGATCGGTCCTGTGCCGCGATTGCCATTCACTTCCAGCACGGGACGATGGTTCGCATGCTTGTAGTCTTTGATTGTCCAATCCATACGGGCCGCGAAGTCTCCTTGGTATGCTTCGCGCCACCGCCAAATCGTGGCTTGATCGGAAATATACGGGCGCCCGTCCGTACCCGTCACTTCGTCCTGCGAGGTAACACGCCCAAATAGGTCGCCGCCCTCAGATCACAGGGAGATGATAGAGAATCTTCTGAAAGACACTCCCTCACCCTTGGAGCTGCACGTTCAAACCAGCCGAATCTATGCCAACATCGCCGCAAGTGAATATGCGCTCGGTCATTTCGCTTCAGCCCACAATGCCCACTCTACTTCGGAAAAGGCCTATCGCAAAGCCCTCGAGCTCTTATCGATTTTGAGTGATACGGAAACGCAATACCGATTGGAGAAAATCCGCGTGGCTATTTTGCAGAACCAGCGCAACCTAGGCCTCTGATTTGGCTAACTTATCGGAATAGACTTAGCGTTCCCAAGTCGTGTGCGGCAACTCCAGGTGTTATCTCTTCCAGTAGCAACTGTACCCGGTTATTGCACATTACAATAACGGCTGGGCAAGGCAAGGAGGTGCATGTCATGGCAGCTGTTGTATACGAACCGCTACCATCGGGCGGCCGATAACGACCAGCAAGAGTCTACCTTCAGGACCTACACCGCACAGTGAGGTGCCAAAACTGTACGAATCATAAGTGGATTCCGGCTGACAACCGAAGCCCCGTCCGTTCTGCTGTTTTTGCGTCCGTAAAAAACCTCAGCAAACTACCTCGTTCGCCGCTTCGGCTCGCTCGCTCGCTTCGTCTCGCTGCGTGTCGCAACCGAATTGATGTTAATGACCGGTACCAACGTGTTGCTGTCGTTCGGCCGATTCGCCGCTCGCGCCCTCAGCTCATGATTCAGCGTCTGAATGAAACCCTCAATCTGCCGCTGCATCGCCTCCATCTTTTCGCGCATGTTGAGAATGATCTCAACGCCCGCCAGGTTCACTCCCAGCTCGCGCGTCAGCTTCAAAATGACTTCCAGCCGCTCCAGATCTTCATCCGTGTACAGCCGCGTGTTGCCTTCACTTCGCGAAGGAGTCAGCAGGCCTTCTCTCTCGTACAGCCGCAGCGTCTGCGGGTGAATCTCATACTGCTCCGCCACTGCCGAGATCATGTAAGCCGCTTTGCTCTTATTCTTTGTCATACGACTGCCACCTAGGCGCCTGGCTGTACTTTGCTCCAGATGTCGCTTCGCACGTCTCCGCTCTGCACCTGCGCCAGTTCGCGCAACAGTTCGCGGGTCCGCTCGTCGTGCACGTCGGGTGCGCGCAGCACCACTTCTACGATTTCGTCGCCCCGCGTGTTCTTGCGCGCGTTGAAGACGCCTTTCTCGCGCAACCGGAACTTCTGGCCGTTCTGTGTTCCCTGTGGGATCTTCAGCAGCGCGCGTCCATCGATGGTCGGCACCTCAATCTTCGCGCCCAGACCCGCTTCGCTGACGGTCAACGGCACTTCGATCTCGATGTTGTCTCCCTCGCGCTTGAAGAACGGATGTTCCTCCACCCGGATCGTGATGTATAGGTCTCCCGGCGGTCCGCCTGCCACGCCGGCATTCCCTTTGCCCGCCACTCGCAGGCGTGAACCGGACGAAACACCCTGCGGGATTCGAACCTCGACCACGTCCGAGCGCGGGACACGGCCTTCGCCCCGGCAGCTCGGGCAGACGTTCTTTAACCGCCCTGATCCACCGCACCGCGGGCAGGTCAGGTTGAACTTCATCGCGCCCGCCGTCTGCGTGACTGTTCCAGTACCGTCGCACTCCGCGCATACTGCCTCGCCTTTTCCCGACGACCCGCTACCGTGGCACGTCTCGCAGGTTTCCTGGCGCGTGATATTCAGCCGTACCTGCGTGCCGCGGATCGATTGCCAGAAATCGATGTTGAGCCCGTACTCGAGGTCCGCGCCTCGCTCCGGCTGCGCTGCTGCTGCCTGGCGCCCACGCGCTCCGCCGAAGAGCTGGTCGAAGATGTTGCGGAATCCTCCCGCGCTCTCTTCCTCTGTAGCCGCGCCTCCACCCCGCCGTCCGGACTGCTGTTGCCGCACGAAGTCGTCCCAGACGAAACCATCGAAGTTCATCCCGCCCGGGTATCCGCCGCCGGCGCTGCCGCCTGGACCCGTTCCGTTCGGCGGAATATTGTCCGAATAGAACCCGTACTGGTCGTAAATCTTTCGTTTCTTGTCGTCGTTCAGGACGTCGTATGCTTCCTGAACGTTCTTGAAGCGCTCTTCTGCCGCTTTATCGCCAGGGTTCAGATCGGGATGATACTTGCGCGCAAGCTTCCGGTACGCCTTGCGGATGTCGTCTTCACTCGCAGTGCGCCCCACCCCGAGCGTTTCGTAATAGTCCTTTTTCGTTGCAGAAGGCATTCTTAAATCCCACTACGCGGCGACTCACTTAGAATCGGCCGCCATCCTTGCAGAAAAGGGGACAGCACTCCGGCCGTCCCCGCTTCCCGCACTTACTTCTTGTCTTCAACGTCTACGAACTCAGCGTCCACAACGTTGTCTTTGGGCTTCTCTTCCGTCGCCCCCGGAGCGCCTGCTCCCGGCGTCGGTCCAGCGCCGTTCCCACCCGCGCTCTGCGACTTGTACATGGCCTCGGCCAGTTTGTGGCTGGCTTGGGTCAGTTTGTCGGTCGCCGAGTTGATCTTGTCGAGTCCGCCATCGCTCATGGCTTTCCTGACATCCTCGACCGCTGACTCAACCTGCTTGGCGTCCGCCTCCGAGATCTTGTCGCGGTGCTCCTTCAACATCTTCTCGACGTTGTAGACCATCGCATCGGCCCGGTTGCGAGCCTCGATCTCGTCCTTCTTCTTGCGGTCATCCGCTGCATGCGATTCGGCATCGCGCGCCATCTTCTCCACCTCGTCCTTGCTCAGGCCCGACGAAGAGGTGATGGTGATCTTCTGTTCGTTGTTCGTCGCGCGGTCTTTCGCGACCACGTTCAGAATGCCGTTCGCGTCGATGTCGAACGTGACCTCAACCTGAGGCACTCCGCGCGGAGCCGGCGGGATGCCCACCAGTTGAAATACGCCCAGCAGCCGGTTGTCGCGCGCCATCGAGCGCTCGCCCTGGAAGACCTTGATCTCCACCGAGGTTTGACTGTCCGCCGCCGTCGAGAACGTCTCGCTCTTGCGCGTCGGAATCGTCGTGTTGCGCTCAATCAGCTTAGTCATCACGCCGCCCAAAGTTTCAATGCCCAGCGACAGCGGAGTAACGTCCAGCAGCAGCACATCTTTGACTTCGCCGCCCAGCACGCCGCCCTGTACAGCCGCGCCGACTGCGACGACTTCGTCCGGATTCACGCTCTTATTCGGCTCCTTGCCGAAAAGGTCGCGCACCATCTGCTGCACCTTCGGGATACGCGTCGAACCGCCGACCAGAACCACTTCGTCGATGTCCCGGGGCGTCACACCCGCATCCTGCAGAGCCTGTTTGCAAGGTCCTACCGAACGCTGCAGAATGTCATCGACCATCTGCTCAAAGCGCGCGCGCGTCAGCTTGATATTCAAGTGCTTCGGCCCGCTCGCGTCCGCCGTCAGAAACGGCAGGTTGACTTCGGTTTCGAGCAAAGTTGAAAGCTCGATTTTTGCTTTTTCAGCCGCTTCCTTCAGCCGCTGCAGCGCCATCTGATCCTTCGATACGTCGACGCCCTGATCTTTCTTAAATTCCTGGATCAGCCATTCGATAATGCGCTGGTCGATGTTGTCGCCGCCGAGGTGCGTGTCGCCATTCGTCGACTTCACTTCCACTACGCCGTCGCCTACTTCCAGAATCGAGATATCGAACGTGCCGCCGCCGAAGTCGTAGACCGCGATGGTCTCATCCTTCTTCTTGTCCAGGCCGTACGCCAGCGCCGCCGCTGTCGGCTCGTTGATGATTCGCATCACTTCGAGACCGGCAATCTGCCCGGCGTCCTTGGTCGCTTGCCGCTGCGCGTCATTGAAGTACGCCGGCACGGTGATCACCGCCTTGGTGACCTTCTCGCCCAGGTAAGCTTCCGCCGCTTCCTTCAGCTTGGTCAGAATCATCGCCGAGATCTCCGGCGGCGAATACTTCTTACCCTGGCTTTCCACCCGTACATCGCCGTTCTCGACCTGAATCACTTTGTACGGGACCAGCTTCATCTCTTCGCTCACTTCGTTGAAGCGGCGACCCATGAAGCGCTTAATCGAGTAAATCGTGTTTTCCGGGTTCGTCACGGCCTGCCGCTTGGCGACCTGGCCAACCAGACGTTCCCCGTTTTTCGTGAACCCAACCACGGACGGCGTTGTGCGCCCACCTTCTTGGTTGGGAATGACGGCGGGTTGCCCGCCTTCCATCACTGCTACCACCGAGTTCGTGGTGCCGAGGTCAATTCCTATAATCTTGCTCATGTGTTGTCTCTCGTTGTTTGAAAGCCTCGGCCAACCGCACATCGCTGTCGGCCGTCCTTAGCACACTCCCAGTATCGAATATGAGTCTTGGATTGTCAAGTTCTCTCGCAGTAGTATTTGTATTCCTTGGGATGCAAATTGTATCCCATCCCACTCTGACGGTTGCCGCCGCTTCCGACCTCACCAACCTCGAACCCGCCCTGACCAGTTCGTTCCGCAAAATCGACCCCTCGATTCAGCTCTCTTGGGTCACCGGCTCCAGCGCCATGCTCGCCCAACAGATACGAAATGGTGCGCCGTACGACATATTCATGTCCGCTAACGCTCAGTTCGTTGATGAATTGGCTTTGAATCGCAATCTCCGGGCAGATAGCGTCATCCGCTACGCCGTGGGCCGAGTCGGGATGCTGTGGCGTGACGGGAAACGGCATAGCCTCAATGATTTAGCGGGAAAGGAAGTTCGTTTCGTAGCTTTGCCGAATCCGAAGCTCGCGCCCTACGGTGTGGCCGCCCAGCAAGCGATTGAGCATGCCGGAATTTGGCCCGAGGTCCGGCCGAAGGTTGTCTATGGGGAAAATGTGCGCCAGGCGTTGGAGCTCTTCGAGAGCGGGAACGCAGACGCCGTCCTGACCGCCGATGCGCTGCTACAGAACAGAAACGCGCAGCTGATCCCGGCCGACTGGCACCAGCCCATTCTGCAGAAGGCGGGGATCGTGGCGAAGACGGCAAACCCAGCGGCGGCTCAGCAGTTCATGAAGTTTCTAAACAGCCCGGCCGCGCAGCAGGTTTTTGCCCGCTTCGGATTCAGCAAACCTTGATGAGAGTTAGCCCTTGGTAAGGATTCTGCTGATGTCGTTGTAAATGACGAAGACCACGACCATCATCAGGAAAACGAACCCGAGCTTAAAAACGGTCTCCTTCACCTGCAGGCTGACTTCCCGCTGCAGCAGCATTTCGATGATCAGCAGCAGAAGTGTCCCTCCGTCCAGAATCGGAATCGGTAGCAGGTTGAAGATGGCAAGCTGCAAACTGACGAACGCCATCAGGAACAGGTAATTCCAGACCCCTTCCTGCGCCGCCTGGCTGGACATCTGGGCGATGCCGATGGGCCCGGTCAGCGATTTCGGCGAGACGCGCCGCTCGACGATACTGCCCAAAACCTGGAACACCATCAGCGCGTTGGTTCGGTTGAAGCGGAGCGACTGCTCGAGCGCGGGGCCAAAGCCCAAACGAACGAACTGCACCGGCAGTTTGAAGTTGATGCCGATGCGCCACGGCATCTTGGGATCACCGGTCGGCTTGGGAGCCACCTCGATGTCCTTCACTGCGCCATTGCGCAGTACCTGAAACTGGATTGGGTGCCCGTTCGCATGCAGTACAGCTTGCTGAACTGCCAGGGGCGAAGCGATCTGCTTCCCGTTCACCTTTAGAAACGTGTCGCCTGTTTTCAGGCCGGCCTGGGCCGCAGGCGAGTCCGCCATCACGTCCCCGACCTGCACCGGAGTGGAACCGCTCCAGCCCGCTACGCCGATGCCTTCTTTAGGATCCATGCGCGGCGTGACGGAAAGCTGGATGTCCCGGCCGTGCCGGTTGACGACCACGTTCAGCGTGTGATTCGCGTTCAACGCTTCTTCGGTGAGCACATAATCCCAGTTGGGATTCTTTTTGTCGCCGAGTTGGACGATACGATCTCCCGGCTGTATGCCGGCCTGCGCTGCTGCCGAACCCGGCGCAACAGAAGAGATCTCCGGATTCGTTGTGTCGACCTCTTTCGGGTAGGCATACATATAGAGGCCGGTCACCAGCGCAACCGCGAGCAGAACATTCATCAGCGGTCCTGCAATGATGACGATCGCTCGCTTCCAGCGCGGCTTGGCTTGAAATGATCTGGGGTCTGCAGCCTTTTCGTCGCCGGCGACTTCACCCAGCATTCGGACGTAGCCACCGAACAGAATGGCTGATATGCGGTAATCCGTGTCGCCCCGGCGGATGCCAAACAAGCGTGGCCCGAACCCGATGCTGAAGGTTTCCACTTTCACGCCGACGGCCAGGCACGCCCAGAAGTGCCCCAGCTCGTGAATGAGGATCATGACTCCTAGCAGAACCACGACCCAAAAAACAGGCCCTATAAAACCCACGCGATTGATTTACCTTCCCGATACGCCCGCCCGCCGGCAATGCCCGCCCATTCACGGCGTATTCTCCTACTATATTGGACGGTTGACGGTCGCGAAGGGCTTCAGAGCCTTCCGCGCCAGAATGTCACGCGCGACCCGCCGCGATTCCTCGTCGACGGCGATCACGTCCTCTATTGTCTCCGGTTCTCGCCACGGCTGCTGGGTCAGGGTTTCCTCTACAGTGGCGGCGATCTCCGGAAAAGGGATCCGGCCTTCGAGGAAAGCTTCGACGGCAATTTCGTCGGCCGCATTGAGGGTGCAGGTGGCAGATCCGCCTCGCTCCTGCGCTTCGTAGGCGAGCTTCAACAAGCGGAATTTTTCGAGATCGGGTGCTTCGAAAGTCCAGGTTCTCGGCTGCGTCCAATCGAGCCGCGGTACCGGCGCGCGCTGGCGTTCGGGATAGGTTAGGGCGTATTGGATCGGCATCCGCATGTCGGTTGCGGACACCTGGGCGATGACGCTGCCATCGTTGTACTCGACCATGGCGTGGATGGAAGACTGCGGGTGTACCACGACCTCCACCTGCGAAGGCGGCAGACCGAACAGCCAGCACGCCTCGATCACTTCGAAGCCTTTGTTCATCATGCTGGCCGAATCGATCGTGATGCGCCGGCCCATCTTCCAGGTCGGGTGATTCAAGGCCTGGGCAGGCGTGACATCCCAGAGAGCCTCTTTGGGTGTGGCGCGGAACGGTCCGCCCGAAGCCGTCAACAGAAGCCTGGTGACTTCGTCGCGCCGTCCCGCCCGGAAACACTGATGCGCCCCGTTGTGTTCACTGTCGACGGGAATCAGTTCGACGCCGTGCTTTCGCACTGCATTCATTACTAGCCGTCCGCTCGCCACGAGTACCTCTTTATTGGCCAGCCCGATCCGCTTGCCGCTTCGAATTGCCTCGTAGGTGGCCTCGAGACCTGCTACGCCCACGATGGCTGACATTACGAAACGAACTTCGCTGGCCGTGGCGGCTTTGATTCTGGCTTTAGGACCGGCGGAAAGCTCAGGCCACTCACGCTGGGGAAGCGCAAGCTCCTTCAGGCGCCTGGAAAGCCGCGATAAGGTCTCGTCGTCCGCAACAACCACAGCGAAGGGATGGAATTCCAGAATTTGGGAGCACAGGACATCTAAGTTCCTACCAGCTACCAAAGCGTAAATTCGAAAGCGGTCGCCGTGCTGACGCACTACGTCAAGCGTGCTAACACCGATGGAACCCGTTGATCCTAGGATAGTTACGTTCACTTTACGCGCTGATTCCCCTGGACCCCAGTACTTTTTTTCATCAGGTCACGAAAAAAATTTCGATTTTCGTAGCTTTGGGGCTTGCGTTCCACAAAATCATATCCTAGTATTGGAAGTAAGCCAGGGAGGCAACTCCCACCAAAGCGAGACTAACCTCATAGAAAGACCCCTGAAGCAACACCTCCCTGGCGCCCGAAAGGGCCTGTCTCGCAGCTTCAGAAAAAGCACCAATCACTAAAAAGTTCTAACGCGCACTCAGTGCGGGCGAGCCTGGCAACATTCGGCACGTTCTTCTTAGCCTAGTTCGAGAATAGCGCTTACGGCGCTACACTCGGAACGAAGGCTTAGTATATGCCCGAAACCAAGCACCCGCCGGCACTCCGTCCCGAGACAGACATTCTCACGCGAGGCTTCGATCCAAGTCTCTCCGTGGGATCCGCCAGACCGGCCGTTTTTCGTAGTTCTACGTATGTCTTCTCGAGCCCTGAGGCGGCGGAGCGAGCGTTCGATCTGATGGGTGGCCGAGCCCAGCGGACTCCGGGCGAGAACGTCGATCTCGTTTATTCCCGTTTCAACCATCCCAACGCGCAAATCCTCGAAGATCAGATCCTGCCGCTCGAACCAGGCGCAGCGGCCGCCGTAGTATTCAACTCCGGCATGGCTGCTATCATGACAGCGCTGCTCGCGGTTCTGAACCCGGGCGACCGTCTTCATTTACACGGTTCCCATCTACGGCGGCACGCAGACACTCATCCAAGCTTTTCTGCAGCCGTTCGGTATAGAGGGCATTCCGGTACTGGCGGGTGATACGGCGGCCATCGACCAGGCGATTCGAACTACCCAGAATTTGCGCGTGGTTCTCATCGAAACGCCTGCGAATCCCACGGTTGTGATGACGGACATCAAGCGCGCATGTGAAGCGGTTGCTTCGTTGCATTCCGCCGGCGGAAATGGCAGTTCGGCGCCCGAGCGGCCGCTGGTGATGATCGACAACACATTTCTTGGTCCGGCGTTCCAGCATCCGCTGGCGCTGGGCGCCGATGTTTCGCTCTACTCTGCGACAAAGTATCTGGGCGGCTATAGCGACATTATCGGCGGCGTGGCGTTGACGCGCGACGTGGGCCTGATGAACAAGATTCGCTCGAAGCGCAGCCTGTTCGGCAACATTCTTCAGCCGGATGAGTGCTGGATTCTGGATACGCGGCTGCCCACCGTGACGCTGCGGATGAACCGGCAGAGCAAGAACGCGCAGCGAATTGTGGAGCGTCTTGCGACGCATTCGAAAATCCGCAGGATTTACTATCCGACGCTATTCGATGATCCCGAACAGACCAGGATTTACTCGCAGCAATGCGATTTTCCTGGCGGGTTAGCTTCCATCGATTTGAAAGGCGGGAAGACCGCGGCGTTCGACTTTCTGCGCAATATCCGAGCTGGCCCGCAATGCGGTATCGCTCGGCGGCGTTGAGACGCTGGCCTGTCATCCACGCAGCACGACGCATTCTGCCTGGAGCGCCCGCGATCTGGATGAGGCAGGAATCGGCGAAGGGCTGGTTCGCATCTCGTTCGGCATCGAGGATTGGCGCGATCTGCTCGCCGACTTCGAAAACGCGCTCGAGTCTATTTAAAGAAAACGCGCCAGGTGGCTACCACAAATGCGTGAGTGACCATCGGCACGCGCACGCTGCCGCTCTGCCAATAGCCGATGCCGCAAGCAACGCCCAACACCGTCGCGACCAATGCGCGGCGCCAATCAGGGAACTGATGGAACCACAGGTGCGCGCTGCCGAATAACAGAGCCGAAAGGCCAATGCCCAGGACGGGCGAACCGGAGGCGACGAGGAGTGCGCGCTCGATCACGCCGCGAAAGAACAACTCTTCACCGAGCGCGATCACCCAAAGGGCGCCGAATAGCGCTCCGATGCCTATGCCGAGAGCGCGCCACCACGGAGCAAGCTGGGGATCGAAACGGACATCGTGCAACGCCAGCGCCACGACGACAATCGGCGCGAGGAATGCCAGATAGTAGAGAACGCCGAGCCGCCATTCAACCAGCTTCGGCCAGAATCCAAACGGGCCAGGATTCCATTCGCGCAGGATCAGCAGGGCTGCGATTCCCAGCCGGATCCACATCAGGTGACCCAGAATGTCGACGCGGAGATGGTCATCCGGGGAACGATAAATTCGAGGAAACACGCGTGAAATAATCGCGGCCGCCGCGATCACCAGAAAACCGACATCGTAGGCAATGCGTCGCGGCAACAGCACGAACCAAAACGCCAGCGCACCGGTCAGCAAGGCCAGCAGTTCGAAGCCATTCTTGAGAAAGGTGCCCGCGCTGAAGCTGAAAATCAGATACGGGATGAGCGCGCTAACCCACAGAAGAGTGGCTTTGGTACGGCCAGAGCCGATGCGGCTGAACCATTCGCGGGTGCTCTCAAACACCGACGCCAGGTAAAAGAGCGATTCTGCCAGAAACGCGGGTAGCGCAGCGGTCATCATCCAATGAGAAGAGGGATGTGCGTTTGAATACAGCAGGGCGGTTGCGAGCAGGGCAATCCAGGTACACGCTAAGCTGATGAAAAAAGGACGGATTGGCCGCAACATCGCCCTCATGGTAGCATCGGCTCTGGCCTTGACGGGCGCTCTCGCCAAGGCAGCCGATCCGCCGCCGGGCCTGCTCAAATTGATTGCGCAACGGGAAACCCAGAACGCCATTGCGCTGCAGGATTACACGTACCGCCAGTCGGCAACCGTCCAGGAGATCAGCGGGCAGGGCGCGGTGATCGGCGAATATCATGAGGTACGTGACATCACTTTTTCACCTACCCACGTCCGCTATGAGCAACTGATCGGACAGCCGCGCAGCACCTTGACCCACATCCGCATGACGCCGGTCGACTTCGATGATATCCGCAACATCCAGTTCTTTTTGCTTACCAACGAGAAAGTGCGGCTCTACGAAAGCCAATACAAGGGCGAGGAGACGATAAATGGTGCGAAGTGCTTTGTCGAATACATCCGTCCGCGTCAGATTCTCTCGACGCAGCGGTTCTTCGAGGGTCTGATCTGGGCGCGCGAATCCGATTACGCGATCATCCAGACCGAAGGCCAGGCGGTGCCGCAGATCGAGACGCTGCGCGAACAAAACCTCACTCCTCATTTCACGACAATTCGGCGGGAAACGGATCGTAAGTGGATGTTTCCAGTCGAAACGTATGCCGACGACACGCTGTTTTTTCGCAACTGGCCACAGCGCATCAAAATCGTCATTCATTACAGCGATTACAAGCGCTTTGGAGCCGAGTCCACCGTGACCTACGGCGAGGACCCCACGCCGCCGCCTCAACATTAATGTCAGAGATATAAGTCAGCAACCCCGCCGTGATCTGTCGAAGTGAGGAGCGAAATCCAAACGCCATATGTACCAGGACCTATGGTTAGTCCGACAAGAAGCGTGGTGGCCTTGAGCTTATCGTACGCTAACGGCGAGTTCTACGCGCCAGCACCTGGGTCGCTTCTCGGGTCAGCCGCGAGGCGCGGTTCGATAGCGCCTACCTTCCAAAACCGATATCGCTCGAAAGGTCTGTATGATAGTTTTTGCCAGCTATCAGACGCGTGGCGACGGATCTACAACCAGCATCAAGGGCATCGCGGGTACCGTCGGGCGCGTGCATCACGGCACCATGTCGCGTGGCCGGGGGATATCAAGAGGCCATCCAAAAGATCTCTGATGGAGGAACCAAGCATGTCGAACGATAATCTGCAGCCTACTCGCGCCCGCATCATGGGACTAGAACTGAAAGGCCGGCGCTTCGTTAGCATGATCGCGGCATTTCTGGCCGCCATCACGGTGACTATCGCACCGGCAGCCGCGCAGGTCGTCACAACCGGCACGCCGGGTTCGCCGGATGCCACCACGACCGTGGACGGCCGCTACCTGCCGGCACCGCCGCAAAAATTTGAGGGCCAGATCGGCCTCAACGCCGACCAGTCGAAGCCGGCCTGGCCAGCAAGGGTCGTTCCACCAAAGGGCGCGCCGAACATCTTGTTGATCCTCACCGACGACGTCGGCTTTGGCGCACCGTCCACCTTCGGCGGCCTCATTCCGACGCCTGCACTCGACCGCATCGCTGCGAACGGGCTGCGCTACACCAACTTCCATTCGACCTCGCTGTGCTCGCCGAGCCGGGCCGCGCTGATCACCGGTCGCAACCATCACTCGGTCGGGTTTGGCGTCATCTCCGAGATCGCGACGGGCTTCCCTGGCTACAACAGCGTGATCGGCAAGGATAGCGCCACGATCGGCCGCATTCTCGTCGAGAACGGCTACAAAACGGCGTGGGAGGGCAAGAATCACAACACGCCGGTCTATCAGACCAGCGCGGCGGGTCCGTTCGATCAGTGGCCCACCGGCATGGGTTTCTCGCACTTCTACGGTTTCATGGGTGGCGACACTGACCAGTGGGCGCCGGGCACTCTGTTTCGAGATACCACGCATATCGAGCCCTTCCTCGGGCATCCGCAGTGGAACCTCACCACGGCGATGGCGGATGACGCCATCCAATGGATGAATGAGCTCAACGACATCAATCCGGATATGCCATTCCTGTTGTACTACGCCCGGCGGCACGCACTCGCCGCATCATCCGACGAGGAGTGGATCGATAAGATCGGTGCGATGCGTCTGTTCGATAAGGGCTGGAACTCCGTCCGCGACCAGATCTTCGCCAACCAGAGGCGGCTCGGCGTGATCCCGCAGGATGCAGCTGACACCCTGGCCGAAGGACATGATCAAGGAAGCCGACCAGGCACGCGGTCAAAAAGAAGCTCTCCATCAAACAGGCCGACGTCTACGCCGCGTATCTGCCTATACAGTCCACGAGATAGGCCGCGTCGTCCAGGAGGTCGAGAAGGAGGGCAACTCCACAACACGCTCATTATGTACATCAGCGGCGACAATCGCGCTTCGGCCGAAGGCTCGCCCCCCGGCACATCCGACAACTCCTCCCTTTCAACGCCGTCGAGTAGACGGCCGAACAGCAGATGCTGATTTCGACATCTCGGGGTCTCCAAGACCGCCCCCCACTATGCTGTCGGCCGGGCTGGGCCATTGACACACCATATAAATGGACCAAACAGATTCTGTTTTATTTGCTCGGCACGGAACAGGGCATGGCGATCTCC
>CAWJVA010000023.1:0-53847 GCA_963846185.1 uncultured Acidobacteriaceae bacterium
ATTAGCGAGCGGCGTTCCGCTCGGTTGGTAGGGGTCACCTGGAGCACCCTGCGTTACCGGAAGCGAAAGGGGCTACAGGAAGCCCTGCGGAATCGTTTCGCGCGACTCGCCGCCACGCATGTACGTTACGGCTATCGACGGCTCACCGTCTTGCTCCGGCGTGAAGGATGGAAGGTGAATGCCGAACGCGTCTACCGGCTGTACGACGAAGAGAACCTCAAGGTGCGCAGCGTCGAGCGCAAGAAAATCGCGCGCCGGAAGCGCGTGCCGCAAGGGCAGCAGCAAAGCCGGACGATTGCTGGTCGGCGGATTTCGTCAGCGACAAGCTGGTAGACGGGCGGCCGATTCGTGTGCTCACGGTCGTCGATCAGTTCACGCAGGAATGCATCTGGCTGGAAGTGGATCGCGCCATGAACCGGCCCAAAGTGGTGGCGGCACTCACCCAGGCTATCGCCGAGCGCGCGCTCGGCCGCGCAGTCTGACCTTGGACAACGGCAGCGAGTTCGCCGGACGTGCCATGGAAGCTTTGGGCCATCAACTCCGGCGTGCAACTATGCTTATCCGGCCCGGAAGACCCGTCGAAAATGGCTACATCGAGAGCTTCAATGGCCGCTCCGCGACGAGTGTCTCAACGTGGAGTCGCTCGTTTCTTGACCGACGCACGCCAAAAGCTGGCGCTCTGGCGCCATCACTACAACCAGCAACGCCCGCACAGTGCGCTTGACGATCGGACGCCAGCAGCCTTCCGATCTCATCGCGGTAACCGGGCAGCGCGCTCCGCCCTGCCTCACCCGGATAAGGCAAGCGGGACCCCGCGTCAAGGGTCCGCTTCGCCGGCTCACGCCGCCCTTGACTCAAACCCACGCTTGCCCGAACGGTTCTATAATCAGGGCGAAGCGCTTCTACGCCTCGCGCAGAGCAGAGACTCTCTCGTGAGTCTTTGGAGTGACTTTCAGGCCCGCCAGTCGGGCTTGCCAGATCCGTGACCGCTCGATTCTCTAACAGCGACTGGTACGAATTTTGGTAGCGGGTCAGACCGCTCGATCCTCTAATGAGCATTTCGTACAATTCGGTAGCGGATCACGAACCACTCGATCCTCTAATAGAGGTTCGTTAGAATTTGGGTCAGCGGGTCGACAGGCGGGCATCAGCTTTCCACGCTGATTGCCCTTGTTGGGCATATCGAAGTACTCGAGTCGCTTGTTGCTGCGACGTCGATCATTACGTCCGCGCATCTCTGGGTTTCTATTGGAAATGCATCGACCCGATCTTCAAGGGTATTGCTGCGGGGTCTGCGGTCTGGCAGCGGTAACCTTGGGCCATGATGAATTGCTTCCTCCAGCATGGACGCATCACGTCCCTCAATCTCCTTCACCTTT
The DNA here is from genome assembly GCA_963846185.1 of uncultured Acidobacteriaceae bacterium. GTDB lineage: Bacteria > Acidobacteriota > Terriglobia > Bryobacterales > Bryobacteraceae > Bog-105. The sequence goes on from CAWJVA010000023.1 coordinate 1,380, forward strand.
TGCCAGATTCGCCGCTATACCTTTGGATAGCGATCGGACGTTGATTTCGGCGATAGCACTTCGACCGAGGGCGCCATTCAGAGAGCGTTCATCTCTTGACGAAGGCCGAACGGAACCACAAGACCAGTCCTCGACGCTGCGGCGATTTCTGCGGCGGTACTTGATAGGCCGCGCCGCACGATTAACTCGCTGCTTATCCCATCTCTGGTGGTCGCAGGAATATTGTGCGCATGGCAATTGTGATCGCAAACCCAACGTCTCTCCTGCTGAAAGCTGTTACGCCGATACCGCTCAACAAACGTTCAGCGATCTCCGAAGTTCAGACAGACCCCCGCTGACTCTCCTTAAGCTGTTTTCAATGAAGACCAGTCTCGACTAAAGGAGACTCCAAGACTTTTTTACCGATAGGAGTCTAGAGGCGAGGGAAGGTTACGTGCAAGGATAGCGGACCGCTATCGACTTCGATGCGCGGGCAAAGTTTCTTTGCAGCGTGTATATTCCCTCGTCTCCAGTAATCGCTTTCATTCCTTTATTCAGTACATATGTCACCGATTTTTACCGGCACATATTTCAGCGGGTTGAGGATGCCGTGAATCCTTCCCGCATGTCCGGTTAATCGATCCATTTATTCACAGTGGCAAGGCACCGGATACTGCGTGTTACCGGGCGCAACCTTGTATGTCACGAAGACCGATCTCTGTTGAGCAACTCTACGTCGCTGCCGTGCTTTGCAGATCATCGTGCCACGTTCCGGCTAAGAGGTCCGGATTTACCTCAAGGATGTGAAAAGCCACTCCAACGCAGGTGAACTCGGATTAATGACACTCTGGAATATAGTGAACAAACCTGGTATCGAGCCCAGTCCAGACCGCATCCCCTTCGAACAATTCAGGGAGACGATCCGAGAAGTTCGTCACGATTAAAAGAAGCTCAACTAGACGAGAATTCCGAGAGTAACGATCCGTAAGAAGCCGGAACGGAAAGCGGGCCGGAAGATCATCATGAACGGGCTTCACGGACGGAGACGCCGCCAGTTGAATAAGCACGGCGGAAGAAATCGTATTGGCTTCTCGGGTGGACGGAATCTGCGAATCCAGACGAATTTGCATTGCTATTCTCCGAAACCTGAAACAAGTCTGCCAGTTCGCGGGTAGACTTCTTGCCCACAAATGGAAGTAGCAGATGCCAAGGCATTAACAATTATGCCGCGAGTCCATTTGCTTTCAGCTTCCGTTCGAGAACTTAGCTTACTTCGATAGAGTGCGTCATCGACAGCGGAACCGTTTATGAACTGAGTGCGATGCAAGATGTAATGGGCGAGTTCGTGCGCAACGGTAAAGCGCTTACGCGCAACCGGGTCTTCGGCGCGTACCACAATGCTGTAGCCGACCGAGCCGCCGTGATTGATGTCGCGAAAAATCATGCCAGCTATACCATCTGGAAGATTATCATCCTCCAGACCTGTAAACCCATGACCTTTGCTATTCCCACAATTTCGACGGGGGGCTGTGGCTGGAGCCGTCGAATTAGCGCCAACTCTGGCTGATAGTCGCGCATGCTTACCCTCCTTCTTTGGGGTATTCCTCCGCAATACTATTAGACGGCTTATCAATTCTTTTCTCTTCGGGCAGGACTTGGGAAAAAGCCGTCGAAAACGACATATCGGTATAAAGCTGATCTGCTACTGCGTTCATGCGTTTCTCCATTTCGTCCCGAAGCTTCTTCCCGATCTCGGTTTCCGGCGATAGGATCGCTCTACCTGTTTTCTTGCCTCTTCTTCCGCAGCGTTCCTCGCTACAGACCGTAAGGTCGATATTCCCCAAAATGCCGCTACCCCGATTATGAGCGCAAGAACACTGACCGCTGCCCCCACGATGGCCGCTGACACTGCAATGGAATCACCAGTACTCACGCACCTCCATGGATAGCGGCAACTTGGACGATTATATAAAACAAAACCGGCGGATTGTGTTTAGTCGGCTTATGCTGCCTTTTTGCGCTTTCCCCGGCCTTCTCCTGCGTAGGGAAGCGCTTTCATGTTTGGACGAGTGGAGTGTCCAGTCTCCCTGTTAATTCGTCGTATGTCAACCGACGACGAATCGTCTGCGCCAGCACGATCACGAAACGCTCAGCATCGCTTCAGCCGCCGTTTGTTGAACCGGAAGCACTGCTCATCCAAATACCGGAAGAGATGCACAGGATCGACGCTGACGTATGTTCCGCCAATGGTACGTTTCAGCCGACCTCCAAAAGTTCTCCATACTATTCGTATGACACGCGCCCATCACGTAGGCTGCGACACATGGTCGATGAAGGTATGAGACAAAGTAGCTCTTTCAGTTGCTTGTAGATGTCCGCTTCGTCCTTATAAAACGACAAGCGCCACGCTCGACGTTTTCAAATACGTTCTTGTGGACGTGCGCTGTCTGCGATGCGGTGCAACCATTGCGCGTGCTTCGCCATGTGGCGCTGGAGCAACCTCAAGACAACCGTCTTGCCCCAGTTGCCATCATTAACGGCACTGATTTTGCGCTTTGAGCTTTTTGTGCATATTGCGGATCTTGCCGCCGATGAACGTCTCGTCAGCCTCGATTTCACCCGCCAGTTTTTCGAAGGAAAGGACACGCATCGCATGACGAACACGATGCAACATGAACCATGCCGTTCGCTGCGTCACTTTCAAGATCTTTTGAAAGCTCATAGCTACTGATCCCGTTTTTGCAGTTCGTAACAAGCCACACTGCCGGGAGCCATTTATCCAGGCCAATCGCGGAGTCTTCGAAGATCGTCCCGACTTTTACCGAGAACTGCTGTTTCGGATGAACATTCTTGCACTTCCAGCGGCGCTGCGTCTTGATGTAGTACACGTCTTTCGAGCCGCAGGTCGGGCACGCTACGCCAGAAGGCCATCGAACATCCCGTAGGAACTCAATAGCAACATCCTGATCCGAGAAGTACACGATGGCGTCTTTGAGATTGGTCGGAAGCGGAAGCATACTCGATCTCCCAAAACAATAGTATGCTTCTTGTCGGGTTAGTCAAGTAATTTATTGCCGCTTTATGGCTATGGTGTGTATTTCGTTTCCGCGGTCAGGCAGGAATGGGGGTCCGCCGTTTCAGAGTCGGCAGGCGATCAATCGCCTTACCGGATTTTTGCTGCGCCAAACGGAGCTCGTAGAGACTTTGCAGGTTCAGCCAGAACTCTGGACTCGTACCGAAGAAATGCGCGAGGCGCAACGCCGTGTCGCCGGTAATCGATCGCTGGCCGTTCAGGATGCCCGTCACGCGGTTCGTTGGCACACCAAGCTGGCGCGACAATTCGGCGGCGCTCATCTGCAGGGTTTCCAGTTCCTCCCGCAAGTGCTCGCCGGGGTGGATCGGGGTTCGTGCCATTTCTTCTCTCCTTCGCTCAGTGATAATCCACACTCATCTTAGACCTCAGAAGGCCCGACACACTGTGCGAAGTGGATCAGATTTCCGTCCGGGTCCTGAACGATAAAGTCCTCAGCTCCCCAGGGCTGCTTCTTCAACCGCTGGTGCATAGGAGCACCCGCACTCTGATATTCCGAGTACAATGCCTTCACGTTCCCGACAGGAATGCTCGCCGACAGCAAATCGCGGTCCGCCTCTCTATTGAGGACAGGCGCGTCAACGTACCGCAGGTTGAGACAAGCGCTGTCCCTTTGAACGAGCGCATAAAACACAGGCTTCCCATATTTGAAGCGGACCGTGAAGCCGAGCTTCGCAACGAAGAAGCGGCAAGATGCTTCAACGTCGAACACAAACAACTGAGGATGCGCCCCCAGTAGTTGGTGCTCATTTCCACACCGCTGTTCGTCCGGGCGCAATGAACTAAGGTTCTCCAGATTTTCTCGGAAGGCATTGCCCTTTCGGCCGCTGCTGCCGCCGCCGCGCCCTTACGCGTAGCGTCCATCATACAATTCCAGCGAGTAATCTGCCATCAAGCGGATCTGCGCCAGGCGCCAGGAGCATCATCGAAAACTGGACCCAAACACTGTCTCCCGGAAACGTGGCAGAATAAGAGACCGATGACAAGGCCGCTGAAGCGAATGGCGGCTTCGCTGCTTTCGCCTGGCTGACTTCGAATGGAGCAGCACTCGCCGCCAGTTCCGTCTTTCCGCTCAATCCAGCCGAGAGCGGCTTTGAAAGCGGCGGAGACACTCCGAATCCAAATCTCAATCCAGCTAAGCCGGATGTCCAACCGGCGGCGCAAGCGTGTGCGAACGTGTGGTACGTAACCGTACATTCATTAGGGCCGAATGAGCTGGGGCAAGCAGTCATTGGGCCGGCGCACTGCCTGGGCAAGCCGGTGACGCTGCATGCGAATATCACACCGCCTGCCGGACGCACGATTCAGTACGCCTGGACGGTGAACGGTCAGCCGCAGGGCGGCAACACGCCCGAATTCACGTTCACGCCAAACAACGTCGGCACATTTAATGTCCAGCTGACGATTTCGGACGTGACCCCGCCGCCTCCTCCCATGCAGCGCCCCAAACACTTCCCGGCACGCTGCTGGAACCCGCCACCGCCGCCGCCTCCACCCGCTCCGGTGACGGCTACGACGACGATCACCATCACGGAAACGCCGCCGACGATCGCAAGCGTAACGGCTGAACCGACTACGTTAGCTTGCGCTGCCAACACAACAGGTGCACATACAGCGAATCTCGCGGTCCAGGCTGCGGGTTCCCCTTGCGGCGGCAACTTGACCTACAAGTGGACCGTCAGCGAAGGCGCCGTGACCAACGATACCAGCCCGAACGCGACCTTCGATAGCTCCACGGTGAGCTTTGAACCGGGCGCGACGGCTCAAACCAAGACGATTACTGCGACCGTCACCATCAGCGATGAGACTGGCAAGACAGCCTCGCAGTCCACCTCCCTTGCCGTGACTTGCCAGCCTGTCTGGCAGCGGCTTGACGACGTGATCTTCGCGAAGGACAACGCTCGCGTGAACAACTGCGGTAAACGCATTCTGATCGATGACGCGGCTCCGAAAATGGTAAGCGGCGATTACGATATCGTACTCGTCGGACATCGCGCGGCCGACGAACAGACCAATGCGCCGCCGATGCCTGGCCGCCCGCGTGGGCCTCTCGTTCCACTCGACGAGCAACGTACCCTGAACTGCGCCGCAGTGCTGAGCGGCGGCACCGCCACCTGCGCCAAGGTCGATCCGTCTCGCATCCGGGTGGATTGGGTAGGCGCCGATCAGACTTCGGAACCGAGGCCGGGCATCTGCGGAACATCGGCGCGACCTGCGCAGCAGGAGCACAGCGGGTCCCAGACCAGCGAGGCAGATCGCGACCGCCGCGTGGAGGTCTACCTCGTCCCGAGGAGCACAACCGCAATGCCGCCAGCCGTGAAGCAAGTCAAACCGCTACCAGAGGCTCAGGTCAAGGCGCTCGGCTGTCCAAGATAGACAGCAATCGGTTAAACGAAGGACGAGCGCAGTCCATTCAAGCCGGCCGGGAACTTGGGGTCTTCGGATCGCGTCAATCGGTGAATGCGGACAGTAGTGCTGGCGCTGGCTGTTTGGGTCTCGGGTGCTGCGGGCAGGATGTCCTCACATGGCACAACGATGTCGCGCGGACAGGGCAGAACCTGCGTGAATCGTGCTCACGCCCGCAAACGTCAATACAAAAAGCTTCGGCAAGTTGTTTGCCATTGCGGTCGATGGAAAGGTCGATGCGGAACCGTTGTACGTACACGGCTGCAGATGCCCAACCGGGGAATACGGGATGTACTGTTCGTCGCGACTGAGCATGACAGCGTGTATGCATTCGATGCAAACTCAGGACAGGCGTTCTGGCATGTCCGGTTGCTGCGTGCAGGCGAAACCACTTCCGACGATCGCAATTGCAGCCAGATTACACCAGAGATAGGGATTACCGCGACACCGGTCATCGACCGGCAACAGGGGCCGCATGGCGTTCTCTATGTCGTGGCGATGAGTAAAGAGGGGCAGGGGCAGTATCGCCAGAAACTTCACGCGCTCGATTTGCAGAGCGGCGCGGAACAGCTTGGCGGGCCCGTAGAGATTGCAGCCACTTATCTCGACGCGCCCGCATTCGATCCGAAACAGTACGCCGAGCGCGCTGCGCTGCTATTAGTGAACGGCACGCTCTTTCTGACGTGGACTTCGCATTGCGACATAGGGCGTTACAACGGCTGGGTGATGGCGTATGATGCGCGGACGCTGAAGCAAAGGTCGGCACTGAACCTGACACCGAACGGCGAGGAAGGCGCGATCTGGCAGTCTGGCGCGGGACCGGCGGCCGATTCGCAAGGGAACGTTTATGTAATGTTGGGCAACGGCGATTTTGATAGCTCGCTGGACGCCAGCGGATTCCCGGCGCGGCGCGATTTTGGAAATTCATTTCTGAAGATCGGGGAAGTAGAAGGCCGTTTGCAGGTTGCCGATTACTTCACCATGTTTGACGTGCAGACAGAGAGTGACAATGATGACGACTTGGGTTCGGGCGGGCCGCTGGTGCTGCCGGACATGTTCGATGCCGGCGGAACACTCCGGCATTTGGTGGTGGGGGCCGGGAAAGATCTGAACATTTATCTACTGAACCGTGATGCGATGGGCAAGTTCCACGCGCACCGGAACAGCATTTATCAGGAACTGCCGAAGTCATTCCGACACAAATCTGCGCGACCGATTCCGGCGTACTTCAACGGCAGTATTTATTACGCATCGACCGAAGATCCGTTGCGGCAGTACCGATTCCAGAATGCGCGGCTACTGCCGAAGCCAGTTTCGCAGACATCGATGACATTTCTGTATCCCGGCGCCTCGCCGAGCATTTCTGCCAATGGAACGCGCGCTGGCATTGTTTGGGTGCTGGAGAACAAAGATCCGGCAGTATTGCATGCCTATGACGCAAACGACGTCTCGCGAGAACTGTACAACAGCGATCAGGCGTGGTTCGGAAGGGATCATTTCGGCGCGGGGAATAAGTTCATAACGCCCATGGTGGCGAATGGCAAGGTGTATGTGGGGACAAGGGACCGTGTGGGAGTGTTCGGCTTGCTGGGAAAGAAGTAGCTCAGCGCGTGCGGAAGCCCAACCGCGGCAACACAGGATTAAGCACGTCGAGCCCGATTCTGATCGTGAAAACCCTCGTGGATCTCGGAACGAATTATTTCGAGGATAAAAGAATTTAAGAGCCGGCGTCCAACCATCGGGTGAGGCGCGAGAACCCCAGTTTTGCTCGGGATTCCACGGACGACCGAGCGAACCTGCTGCGGGGATCTCTTGTTGGCCATGATCCCGCCTCACGCGCTGGCGATGAAGATAGCATTCGGCTGGGTGGCCTTTCTGTTGTTTCTGTTGTTTGCGGCTGTTGCCCTGGGGGCGCCGTGCGAGCATGTGGGCGAATTACTCAAACACGACCACATGGACCTCGGAGTCCGCCTCGAGAGCCGTAATCCGCAGGTTGTGCGGGAATTCAAGCATGCCTTGAATTTCTGGTCGAAGATTCTCGACATGGAATGGCATGAGGACTTAAACATCACATGTTCAATCGATTTAGTAGACGGCAATCCCGATTTCATAAATGGCACTTCTGCTGTCCTTACGCATAGAAAAGCCATCGCGCGAGGTGTCCAAAGCTCCGGCATCGTAGCAATAGATTCTACATATGAACTAACTCCGCCGGAGTGGTACGCGATCGCGGTGCATGAGCTGGGCCACTTGTTCGGACTACGCCACAATCCCAGCGTGAACTCAGTCATGTATTACAGGAGTGTTCCCGGCGATCAAGCACTTGACGTGGCGGATATTACTGCGCTTTCAGCGCTGCACCGTATGAGAATTAGTCTGAACTGGCTACAGCCCTAATTTCGGCGATACATTACCTCGCAAATCAAGTGTGATAGCCCAACGCCTGCTCACCAGCTAATCCCGGCCGCCTCCAGAATCGCGCGGTTCCCGGTGCACATCTCACACTCGCAGCCGCCCCGCGCCATTGGCCGCGGTAGATTCCCGACGCCCGTCGGCCCCAGATGCCCGCCGCCCTCCGCCTTCTCTCGCTCGATCACCTCGATCCACGTATCCACGTCCATTCGCTGGATCCCCATGCCACCGCGCTCGCGTGTCGTCGAGTCGCCGCTCGACCACGCATACCCCGCCGGCACTCCGTGGGGGAAACTCAACCGCCGGCAGACCAGCTCGGGCGGTGGCAGCATCTTCTGTCCGCGCTTGATCAGGTCCTCGTTCGATGGGAAGAGCCGCGTCACGGTTTGCCCGTCCTCGATCGTGACCTCCACCCACTGCTCCAGCACCGGGATCCGGCGCTGTTTCTTTGCGTGTAGCTGCCCTTGGAAAAGCTTCTGCGGCCTGGCCGTCTCCTCCGCATTCCCGAACGGGTTCATCTTCGTGATGTCGCTGAGGGGCCCGATCTCCGGCGGCGCCGGTTGCTTCCTGAAGTGCCCAACCTCCCGCTCCAACTCGCGGATCCGTTGTTCCTGCCGTGTCGTGTCCTTGATCATGAAAACCCTGTCCGTTCGAAATCCCCTGTACTGCCGCCGGCCAGCGCTACTGCCGCGACCCCGCGGATTTTCCTTCCTTGCCTGGAATTCGCTTTCGCCCGAGTTTGCCCGGAAGAGGACCACCCCAGGTGAGGGCGATTCATCATTTTGTAACACCTGTGTCATATCACGTTGATGACAGGCTCTCGATACTGAGAATGTCCGCATGGGCGTCGGTATTGAACGTTCTTCGGTCGATACGGAACCGCTCGCAAGGAAGACACACATGAGATTGCTTCGCCCCGTCTGCTACTTCATCTGCACTCGTTTGGCTCTGGTGGCTGTTTCGGTTTTCGCTATAGCTGTTCCGCTAAGCGCGCAGGTAAGCCTGACTGGCGCCGGAGCCACGTTTCCCGCGCCCATCTATCAGAAGTGGTTTAACCAGTACCAATCCGTCGGAAATGTTCAGATCAATTACCAACCGATTGGCTCGGGCGGGGGCATTAAATCTATTACCGAAGGAACGGTTGATTTCGGTGCGAGTGATGCGCCTCTGACGGACCAGCAACTTGAGAATTACAAGCAGAAGCACGGCGGTCACTCCGTCCTGCTATTCCCGACCGTGCTCGGTGCGGATGTCCCTAGCTATAACGTCCCCGGTGTGAGTCAAATTTTGAATTTCACTCCCGAGGCGCTGGCGGGCATCTATCTCGGCGCCATCACCAAGTGGAACGACAAATTGATTGCATCGGCCAATCCCGGAGTAAAACTGCCAGACATGGATATTGTCGTCGTTCATCGGTCGGAAGGCAGTGGCACGAGCTATTGCTGGACGGATTACCTTTCGAAAGTAAGCCCCCAATGGAAGAGCAAGGTGGGTACGAACGCTTCCGTCGACTGGCCGGCCGGGCTTGGAGCGAAGGGCAATGATGGGGTCGCAGGCATGCTCAAGCAGCAGCCGGGTTCCATCGGGTATCTGGAGCTGATCTACGCAGTGAACAACAAGATTCCTTACGGCAAGGTGAAGAATGCATCCGGCCAGTTCGTTAAAGCGGATTTGGGCTCCGTCACCGCCGCGGCTGCAGCAGCAAAGTCGATCCCAGCGGATTTTCGCGTTTCTATAACAAATGAGAGCGGTCCCGGTGTGTACCCGATTTCCACCTTCACATGGCTGCTGGTTCCTTCTTCCTGGTCTGATCAGACGAAAAAGAATGCCATGCTCGGCTTTTTGAAATGGGCCATCACAACGGGTCAGAGCTACGTTGAAGCGTTGCAATACGCCAAGCTTCCCGAAGCCGTAGTACAGAAAGAAAAAGCTCAGATAAACGAAGTAAAGTGACAGAGGCGGCTGTTCGCTTCGCCTCATGGCAACTTCAACCTACATTTCTGACACGCTTCGCCGCGTTCCGTCCAAAACCTTCCTCGGCCGGCTGAAGGCGGGTAACGAGTTGACGTATCTGATTACGCTGGCGTGTAGCGTGTCGATTCTCGTCATCGTAGCGCTGATTGTCGGTGAGTTGTGGACGCATTCGCAGCCCACCGTGCAGAAATTCGGATTCGGGTTTCTCACGTCGTCCATCTGGAATCCGAACGACGGCGTATTCGGCGCCATGCCTTTCATCTACGGTACGTGCATCACGGCGGCGCAAGCGTTGATCATTGCCATACCGCTGGGAGTGGCGGCCGCGATTTTCCTGGCTGAAATGGCTCCTCCTGCGCTGTCGAACATTCTTACGTTTCTAATCGAGCTCCTGGCGGCGGTTCCGAGCGTCATCTATGGGCTGCTGGGTATCTTCATTCTGATCCCGCTCATTCGCGAATATCTTGTACCGGTTTTGCGCGCAGCATTCGGTTATTTGCCGATTTTCAAGGGACCTTTCTATGGAGTGAGTCTCCTGTCAGCCGGGCTCGTTCTTTCTGTCATGGTGGTCCCCTTTATCATTTCGGTATCACGCGAGGTGCTGCTGGCAGTCCCCGCGGATCAGCGTGAAGCGGCCCTTGCGCTTGGCGCGACCAAGTGGGAAACCACCTGGGACATCGTGCTGCCTAATGCCAGCACAGGCATACTCGGCTCCATCTTTCTTGCACTAGCGAGGGCACTTGGTGAAACCATGGCGGTGACGATGGTAATCGGCAACACGCCAAAAATCGCCGCCTCCCTGTTTTCGCCCGGCTACTCCATCGCCGCTGTGATCGCCAACGAATTCGCCGAAGCCAGCGGCCAGTTGTACGTCTCATCCCTTATCTTTCTCGGCCTGGTGCTCTTCGGCCTCACCATCGTGATCAACGCTATCGCACGAATCCTGATTATTGTTACGAGACGGAAAGGAGCGCTGGCATGACACAAGAAATTTCGATGAGACGGCGCGTGACCAATGTGGTCATGCTCTCGCTATCCGGTCTATGCACGATTGCGGTGATCGGCGTATTGTTTTTCATCCTCGGATATCTGTTTGTGCATGGCGCCCACTCGCTGAATCTGGCTTTCTTTACTCAGCTTCCGAAGCCATCCGGCGAAACCGGCGGAGGGATGGCGAACGCGATTGTCGGCAGCGGAAAAGTGCTGTTGATCGCGGTCCTGATAGGGGTTCCGGTTGGCTCGCTCGCCGGTGTTTATCTTGCCGAATATAGCAATCGAACGTTTGCGTTCGTCATTCGGTACGTTGTAGATCTTCTGAACGGAATTCCTTCGATTGTGATCGGTATCGTGGCGTATTCGGTTGTCGTGTTGCCCATGAAGCACTACTCGACTTTGGCGGGCGGAGTTGCACTCGGGATCATGATGATCCCCATCGCCGTGCGCACTACCGAAGAGTTTCTGCTTGCGGTTCCCAATTCGTTGCGAGAAGCGGCCATGGCGCTCGGCGCTACCAAATCGAGGACCATCTTCACGGTAATCATACCGGCGGCTATCTCGGGCCTTGTCTCCGGAATGATGTTGAACCTGGCGCGGGTGGCGGGCGAAACCGCCCCGTTGCTGTTTACCGCGCTCGGAAACATGTTCTGGAGTAAGGGGTGGCTGCAGCCGGTCGCCACGCTGCCGGTCATGATCTACAATTACGCGATCGCTCCGGCCGAGGATCTCCATGAACAGGCCTGGGCCGCCGGGTTCGTGCTGCTGCTTCTGGTCCTGGCGATCAACGTAACCGCTAGACTGATAATTGCAAGGGGACCCGCGTCCACAAGGAGATAAGCCTTGGCAACTCCTCCGCAACCCACGTTAAGGGACCAGACTACTACTGCTGCTGCTACTGCCGGCCTGAGCGAAAAGAGCAAGTCCGATGGGTCCAAGCTCGCCGCCAAAAATATTAGTTTCTTCTACGGCTCGTTTCAGGCGCTGCACAATATCACACTCGACATCGAAGCCAACAGAATCACGGCTTTCATCGGTCCTTCCGGCTGCGGCAAATCAACCTTCCTGCGCACCATGAATCGCATGAACGAAGCGCTTCGCAACACACGCGTGGAAGGCGACCTTTTATTGGATGGCCAGAACATTTTTAACATGGACGTCACCTATGTTCGGCGTCGGGTCGGGATGGTTTTTCAGAAGTCAAACCCGTTTCCGAAAAGCATCTTCGACAATGTTGCCTATGGACTGCGGGTAAACGGCATCACTAAGAAGGCGGTTGTTGAGGAAGCCGTCGAGAGAAGTCTGCGGCGGGCTGCTTTGTGGGTCGAAGTGAAGGACAAGCTGAACAAGCCGGCCAGCGCCCTCTCCGGCGGCCAGCAGCAAAGATTATGCATCGCGCGCGCACTGGCGGTGGAACCGGAAGTTTTGCTTCTCGATGAGCCCTGTTCCGCACTGGATCCCATCGCCACGCTGAAGATCGAAGAACTGCTCTTCCAACTTAAGGACATGACGACGATTGTGATCGTCACTCACAATATGCAGCAGGCGGCGCGCTTGGCAGATCGCACCGGGTTCTTTCTTCTAGGCAAGCTCATCGAGATCAACGATACCCGCAAGATTTTTCAAAACCCGAGCAAGAAAGAGACCGAAGATTACGTGACCGGGCGCTTCGGCTGATTGAGACCGTTGTTGATTAGGGGAATTGTTGTGCGGCATTTTGAACAGGAACTGGAGCAGTTAAAAGCCAAACTTCTGGAGATGAGCGCTCTTGTTGAGAGCGCTATCTACCGGAGCGTGCAAGGCGTCGTTGAGAAGAACGAGGAACTGGCGCAGCAGGTATTACGGAACGAAGGCCGCATCAATGAGCTTGAAATCGAAATAGACGACAAAGCGATAGGAATGCTCGCCCTGCAGGCGCCCCTCGCGGCTGATCTTCGCCTGGTGACGGCCAGCATCAAGATCAACAACGACCTCGAGCGTATGGGCGATCTTTCGGTCAGCATCGCCCAGAGCGCCCTCGCACTGGTCAAAGAACCGGTTATCCGGCCTCTGATCGATATTCCGCACATCGCCGGGCTGGCGCAAGGGATGGTTCGGAAAGCTCTCGATTCATTCGTTAATCGCGACCCCGAGCTGGCGCGCAGCGTACTCGCCTCTGATGATGCCGTGGACAATATGCGAACCGCCAGCTATCACGAGCTGATCAGCTTCATGGAGGCGAATCCTCAACAGATTCCCCAGGCGCTTTATCTGCTTTCCGTCATCCGCAATCTCGAACGGATCGCCGATCATGCTACGAACATCGCGGAAGACGTCCTGTTCCTGGTGAAAGGTATCGACGTGCGCCATCACAACGAGGAGCGCAATGCGGTTCCGCAACAGCGGTAATTAATTGCGCATTTGTCCGCACAGTTGGGCATCCGGGTGGCTCTCTTGAATTCTAAGCAATGTTTTGCTGTGGGCGTCGCTGCCCGGCGTGGTGAACAGCTCCGCATGCCATTCAAGTAATGCAGAGTTGGACGTTGTTCGGATAACTGCTCGAACGAGAATGTTCGAATCAAGGGTGATCCTCACCGGCGGCGGTCACGTACCTCATCGAATGCTTCACTGAGCAAATTTTCGATTTCCTGATCGGAGATGTCCCCGGCACGCGAGCTGATATCACGGGCCTGAGCCACGATGTTCCGCCGCAGACGTTGTCGTTCTTCAGAATCGGGAGCGGCGTGCGGACGATATGCGCTTATACTGATCGTCTCATCGTTGGAAAGCGTGCGGCCCAGCCATCTTTCTACAATCAAGCGCTCGTCGCCCGCCAAGTCGCTGGCCTTATGTACCAAATGGTCCGGCATTTGCTTGTCCGTTTTCTATATTAAGCTTAAATCCCGTTCTACCCTGTTGAATAGAGTTCCGAATGCGACGGCGGGCAACTCCAGCTTGAATAGTTTTCCAACGAAGGAGTGTTGATTTGGAAGCTGTCCGGTCCGGACGAAGGCCTTACTGGTCGGGCCGCCGGGATTTGAACCCGGGACCTCTTGCACCCCAAGCAAGCGCGCTAGCCAGGCTGCGCCACGGCCCGAAGACTTCAGTCTACCTCACGGGTTCTGGCTTGCGTCACTGCCCGGTCCGGATGGCTTCGCGCACCTCCATGCCCGTAATCTGCGCCCTCTGATCGTTCAGGCTCTCGAGATGCTCTACGTCCATCGAAGTGAAAACATCGATCCTATACTCGAGCGTAATCAGGAAGTCTTACCAGCGCTTCTCGCACGCGGAGCCGGAGGCTTTGGTAAGAGCGTGATTGTTTCTTCTGCGTCTTGAATGCCACGCACGTGTATAGAACGTGGACTGAATTGCAGTCGGCGATCGGCTCTAGTACTTAGGTTACTAACTAGTACTACATACTTCGGGCTAATATAAACAGAGGAACGGATGAATGCGTAAATTATTGGCGACAAAGACGTTTTATTTACTTTCCGTTTTGTGCTTGTTGGCGGTTAATCCAGCACATGCAACCTCCGTTGGTTGGACAAGCTGGACATCATCGACTGGAACCAACCCCGGCACTGTGAATGGGTCTTTAAACGTGGATACCAGTACGGTAGGCGTCACTTATACCGGAGAGATTTCTTTCACCCAGTTAAATGGAACGGGGTTCAACTACTATACTCCGGCTTCGACCTATACAAGTGCTGCAGCCCCCAATGCTCCGGTTAGCGACATGATTGCGATCTCTGGCACTCCTCAGGCACACACCTTCACTTTTTCGAGTCCCGTCACAAATTTGCTTATGGCGATCGTTAGCCTGGGGCAGCCTGGCCTCCCGGTGTCATACAACTTCAGTGCACCGTTCACAATCCTGAGTCAGGGGCCTGGAGTCCCTTTTGGAGGTTGCGATACCTGTCTGTCGGGAAGCGGCTCCGGCGTTCTGAGTGGAACCGAAGGAGATGGTGTTATTGAGTTTACGGGCACGTTTAGTTCACTGAGCTGGACAGTGACAAGCGGCGAATTCTGGAACGGGTTTACGATCGGGGCACTGGGAGGTGCTACACCGCCGCCAACCGTTCCCGAACCTGCCTCATGGGCCCTGAGTGCAGCTGCGCTTGCTGGGTTCGTGGCGCTTGCGGCTTGGAAGCGCATTTCACAGAAACTTTCCTAACTGTGAAACAGAATTGATTTGGGGCGGACGCCGGTTACGTATTGAATTACGCGAGTCGTTTTCTGGTCGGGCCGCCGGGATTTGAACCCGGGACCTCTTGCACCCCAAGCAAGCGCGCTAGCCAGGCTGCGCCACGGCCCGAAGACTTCAGTCTACCGCAGGCGTTTACCGCGGCGCGGCGGCTTCCTGCCGCCGGTCGGCCACAATGGTGACCTCCATATCGTTCGCCATCGACACCACCCGATTCACAAAGCTCTTCCCGAGCAGCCGGTCCATTCCTTTGCCCGTCACGCGCGGTAGGAAAATCTGCCGCGCCTGATGCATGCGAGCGAAGTCAACGATCGCTTGCGCGTGGTCGGTTCCGATCAAGACTCTGGTCTCGATGTGCAGGTTACGCGCGAAATTCAAATGACGCTCTACGGCCTCGCGCTGGGCCTTCGGTAACGCCGACAGATCCCCCTGTTCCGTTACGAAAACTGCAAAGCAGTCGGCGCCCAGCAGATCGGCCACGCGCTTACCGCGGCGGATCAGCATAGCCGTAGAAGGAGCGTCACTGATGTAGATCACGACCGCGTCGTCCAGACGCGCGCGAGCGCGGCGACAAGAAAGCGTTGGGAAATGCCTGCAGCTCGCTCTCGCTGTGCTCGATTCGCTCCTCGACTTCATGAGCAGTCTGACGCAGAGCCATCTCGCGGAGGGCAACCAGTGTCGACTCCTTGAAGAAATTTTCGAGTGCGCGCCTGGCTTTATCGGGTGCATAGACGACGCCCCGCTCCAGCCGGTTGAGCAGCGCCCGCGGTGTCAGATCCACCATCACCACTTCATCTGCCTGCTTCACCACCCAGTCCGGAATGGTTTCGCGCACCTTCACCCCGGTAATCTGCGTCATCTGATCGTTTAAACTCTCGAGGTGCTGCACGTTCATGGTGGTCAAAACATCGATTCCATGCTCGAGCATCACCAGCACGTCTTCCCAGCGCTTCTCTCGCGCCGAGCCGGGTACATTCGTATGCGGAAACTCGTCTACCACTGCCACTTGCGGATGCCGCGCGAGGATCGCATCCGTATCCATTTCCTCGAATGCAGACCCGCGGTAAGGAATTACT
The DNA here is from genome assembly GCA_963846185.1 of uncultured Acidobacteriaceae bacterium. Classification (GTDB taxonomy): domain Bacteria; phylum Acidobacteriota; class Terriglobia; order Bryobacterales; family Bryobacteraceae; genus Bog-105. Next base: position 17,494 of record CAWJVA010000023.1, read on the forward strand.
TTGCGCGGAGTCATTTCGAGCCCTTCGGTTTTGGCGATCGTGTCTTTTCTTCCGTGCGGCTCGAAGTACCCTATGACCACATCGACGCCACGCTCTTTGAGAGTCTGCGCCTCTTCGAGCATCTGATAGGTTTTCCCGACGCCGGCGGCATATCCAAGGAAGATTTTGAGCTTGCCCTGGCTCATGTCTTAGGTACGGCGAACCGGTAGCCCACCCATGGCTCGGTCAAAATGAATCGCGGGTGCGTTGGATCGCGTTCGATCTTCTTGCGCAGTTGGCTGACAAAAACACGCAGGTACTCTACTTCGCCGCCGTATTCAGGCCCCCATATGGTCTGTAGGAGCTTACGATGCGCCACTGGTTTCCCGGCGTTCGAAAGCAGATACTGCAGTAAATCGAATTCCTTGGGAGTTAAGCGAACCTCTTGCCCGTGCGCAATGACCTGGCGCTTGGAGAAATCAACCGACAGTTCGTCGGGAATGACAAATACGGCCGGCTCTGCCTGCGCGGGCAGACGGCGTAGATTAGCGCGCATCCGGGCGAGCAGCTCGTTTACGCTGAACGGTTTCGTGATGTAATCGTCAGCGCCGGAATCGAGCGCCTCGATCTTGTCGCGTTCACTGTCCCGCACGGAAAGCACGATGATGGCCGCGTCTGAAATCGCCCTCAACTGGCGGCAGGTTTTCATGCCTCCCATCCCCGGCATGTTCATATCTAGAAGGATCAGGTCAGGGCTCTCCGCACGCACGATATTCAGCGCTTCTTCGCCCGTGCCAGCCTCGAACGCTTCGTAGCCGTTCGAAACGAGGGCGGTTTTTACCACTCTTCGGATCTGCGGCTCGTCATCCACCACCAGGATCCGGGTCGCAGTGCTCATGCTTCCGAGGCGCTCACGGAAGACGGTCCGCTCACATCGGCTCCCACCGCTGCTTCCTCGACCGCGTGCAGCAGGATCGTAAAAAGACTACCGTGTCCTACCTGGCTTTCCACTGTAAGCCGTCCCCCGTGCGCTTCGAGAATCTCCTTCGCGATCGCCAGGCCCATGCCGGTCCCCTGGATCGCGGAATGATCATAACGCCCGCGATAGAACTTGTCGAAGATTCTGGATTGCTCCATCTCGGTCAGTCCCGGGCCGCGATCCCGAACCGCAATAGAAACGAGGCCGTTCACGGCCTCCACAGTGATGCTGATCGGAGATCCTGTCGGGCTGTATTTGACTGCATTATCGAGCAGTTGCTTGAGCGCTTCAACCAGCAATTCCTCATCCACGCGCACCGCCGGGAGGCCAGACGGGCAATCCACCTCGATGAGGTGAGAAGCGGCGCGCTCGCCGAGCACCGTAACGGCCGCCTCGATCAACCGGCGCGGGCTCACCTGCTCGAGCCGGAGTTGCAGCCGCTTGGCATCGATGCGAGCCAGGTGAATAGCTTCGCCCACTTTGCGTCTGAGCGCCTGCTCCTCATCGTGAATCACCCGGACTAGATCCTGCCGCTGTTCCGTAGAGAGACCGGACGAACTCAGAAGCATGTCGGTAGCGGCTTCGATCACAGTCAGGGGAGTCTTCAGGTCGTGGGCGAGGGCGTCGAGCATCACGGATTTGAGCTCCTCGCTACGGCGTACAGCTTCAGCCCGGCTGGCAGCTTCTTGCGCCTGGGCCTGAGCGAGCCCCACGGCAACCGTATTGCCGAGTGCTTGCAAAGTCGCTTCCGGAAGAGCAGGCCCACGGAATCCGAGACTCCCGAAATTCTTATTGCCTAGGCTTACGGGAAGAATCGTCGTCCGCGTTCTCTCAATTTCCTGAACAGAACCGTACGTGGCCACACGCGACAACTGGTCGCTTGTGATCACGCTATCGGCTTGTGTGCGATGCACCTGTCCGCTCGCCACTTCATACAGCGCTGCTTCTTCAAATCCAAACAGCTCGACACATTTGTTTGCGATCAAACGGCGCATATCCTCGCCGCTGCTGAATAACATGGCTCGGCTGAGCGCGTGGAGCTTCTCGGATTCCTGCTGGCGATAGCGCAATTCGTCGCGCTGGCGACGCAAGCGAGTCGAGAGGTTCGTGGCAATCAACGAAACAGCGAGGAATACCACCAGCGCTAGCCATCCCTGCGGGTCTCCTATAGTGATTGCCTTGATCGGCGGTATGAAGTAATAGTCAAGCAGGAAAGTTGCCGCAACAGAAGCCAACAGCGCTTCCGGAAGACTGGCATAGATGCCAGTGAGCAATACCGCGAGTAGCAGGAGAAGCGCCGCCGCAATTGCATTCGTGTGAAGAACGTAGAAACACGAAAATGAAATGGCGACAACACCCCCGACTGCGGCGAAGGTGGGCCGCACGCGAGCGCGTGGCATCGGGCTCATACTGCATACAGTTTAGCCCCGCGAGGCGATTACATCCGGCCGCTAGACTGGAACCATGATCCGGGCTACATGCGCGTTTTTGGCGTTCGCGCTGGCCAACGCCATTCCGCAGAATCCTTCTATTTCGGGCGAGAAAATACGGGCCGATGTCAAATATCTTGCCAGCGACGAGCTCGAAGGACGCGGTGTGGGAACAAAGGGCGAAAAGCTGGCGACCGAGTACATTGCGGATCAATTAAAGGCGGCGGGTGTCGAACCGCAGGGCGATGACGGCACTTATTTCCAGCGCGTGCCGCTTGTAGGGTCCACGACCCTCCCTCACGCGACACTTGCCATTACCGGACCGCGTGGCCGCACTCAGCTTCAGTTCGGAACGGATTTCGTCGGAACCGCTTACACCCAGCAGCCGGAGAACGATTTCGATGCGGAAGCAGTCTTCGTGGGCCATGGCATCTCGGCGCCGGAGTTCCATTGGGATGACTACAAGGATGCCAACCTGCAGCGCAAGGTGCTGATCTATTTCACAAACGAACCTCCGTCGAATGATCCGGCGTTCTTTAGCGGCCGTGCGCTCACGTATTACGGACGATGGACTTACAAATTCGAGGAGGCCGCAAGGCGCGGCGCAGTTGCGGCGCTGATCATCCATACCACCCCGACTGCCGGTTACGGTTGGGGCGTAGTGAGTGGATCCTTCAGTAAAGAGAACCCCGAACTGGAACGCAAACCCGGACAACCCGCGTTGAAACTCGCCGGATGGGTCTCGCAAGACGCGGGCGCGAAGCTGGTCGCCGCCAGTGGCAAGACTCTGGATCAGTTGCTCGAAATGGCAAATCAGAAGTCCTTCCGGCCCATCCCGCTAGGCGTGCATGTGGTGGGCAAGATCGATGTGAACCTGCGAAAAATTGAAAGCGGCAATGTTGTCGGCCGCGTGGCGGGTTCGGATGCCCGGCTCAAATCGCAAGCCGTCCTTTATACCGCGCACTGGGACCATCTGGGAATCAGCAAACCAGTGAATGGCGATCGCATCTATAACGGCGCGGTGGACAATGCAACCGGCTGCGCAGTTGTGCTCGAATTGGCGCGCGTTTGGGCCGCATTACTGCAAAAGCCGAAGCGGAGCGCTGTTTTTCTCTTTGTGACTGCTGAAGAAGCAGGCCTTCTCGGTTCGCGGTATTACGGCGAGCATCCCGAAATCCCGGCCGGCCAGACGGCCATCGATCTGAACTATGACGCGCTGTATCCCTTTGGGAAGACGAGCGACGTGTCAGTGACCGGCGCGGAGCGAACCACGCTCTGGCCCCTGGTTCAGCGCGACGCCGCTCGCATGAACCTAAGCATCGCGCCTGATCCGGAGCCCGAACAAGGGCACTTCTACCGCTCCGATCACTTCTCTCTCGCGCGCGTTGGCGTGCCCGCCTTCAGCATTTCTCAAGGTACGAATTACATCGGCAAGCCGGCCGATTTTGGCAAAGCCGTGTTCGAGCAATACAACGAGCAGCACTATCACCGTCCATCGGACGAGTATCACGATGATTGGAATTTTGCGGGGATGGTCCAAATGGCGGAGTTCGGACTCCGGCTCGGAATAGACGTCGCGAACAGTCCCACGCTGCCAACCTGGAAACCAGGTGACGAGTTCCTGAGCGCCCGCGAAAAGAGCGGTGTTACCGGGCAGTAGCCTCAGGCTGGCTTGCCGTATTGCACGGCTTCAGCCGCTTTCATCGCGCCTTGGCTGGCGTTTACAGCCGCGCCCACCGTAGCGACGCTTTCGCCGCCCGGCACAACCTCCGTCGAGTATCCCTGCAGCGGGCTGAGCTTTACCATCTCATGCAGGTATTCGTTCAGTAACGACAGGTTGAGGAAACGTGCGTTGAAGCCTGTGATGTAGAACTTGCCCGGGCCGTCCAGATGAATGCTGGTCGCGGTGCCGGCGGCAAGCGCGCGGTGCCACAGCTTGACGAAATCAATGCATCGGGAATCGCCGGTCTCTGCCTGCTGCGAAAATCTCTTCCGGTTCCAGGTCCATGAAACGCAGCCGCATGGCGCGCTGGCCCATGATGCCTTCCAGGTGACCACGCCCGCCGCATCCGCAGAACACCTCTTTCGGATCAAGCGTGACCACTATGTGCCCTGCTTCCCAGACGCCGCTGGCAGACGGATAGCGGCCAAATCCGATTCCCGTCCCGAGCGTCCAGACTCGAATCAGGCGGTCCAGATGCCCCCGCCGTCGCCGCGATACCAGCCGCCATGACGTCTGCGTCATTGAAGATCCCAACCGGCACTCTTCCGAATAGCGGTTCGAAGGCGGCTGATACCAGCTCGCCCATCCGCACGCCTTTGAACTGCACCAGGTTCGGCGAGTCCTCCACGTTTCCGTCGCGAATGATGCCCGGCATGCCGATTCCAATGTGCGTGGGCGGCTCCTTCAAGTCGAGCTGTCGAACCAGTTCCACGATGCGCTGAATGATCAGATCAGCCGGGACTCCCAACAGCGAATCGGCGCTGGATTCTTCGGGGTCAATCCGTAGCTCGCCGTCTATCTGGTTGTCGCGGACGGCAGCCACTGTGATCCGTTCTGTGATAACGACGCCTATGCCGTGTGCCATGTAGTCCTGTCAGTTAAGTTCGTGAGAGTTTGTTCAGTCCGTTAAACGCTGCCGCTTTATAGCACTCCGCCAGGGTCGGATAATTGAACACTGTATCAACGAAGTAGTCCACCTTGCCTTTCAGGATCAGCACCGCCTGGCCTATGTGCAGCAGCTCGGACGCGCCCTCGCCGATGATGTGGACGCCCAGCAGCTCCAGCGTGTCCCGGTGGAAAATCAGTTTGAGGCGGCCCGTAGTATCGCCGCGGATCTGCCCGCGCGCAATTTCGCGATAGTAAGCCACTCCCACTTCGTAGGGCACGTCCTCGTCCGTGAGTTGCTCTTCCGTCTTGCCGATGAACGAAATCTCGGGAATGGTGTAGATCCCGAACGGGTAGTAGCTGGGGTTCGAAGAAACCGGCTTGTTGAAGGCGTGCGAAACCGCGATGCGGCCCTGCTCCATCGAGACCGAAGCCAGGCTGGGAAACCCGATCACATCGCCGACAGCATAGATGTTCGGCTGCGCCGTCTGATAGTTTTCGTTGACGGCAATGCGTCCGCGGTTATCCGCCTCCAAACCGGCGGCAGCCAGATTCAGTTCGTCTACGTTACCTTGGCGTCCCACCGCATATAACAGCGCATCGCCGGGTACCTTCTTGTTGCTTTCGAGATAGGCAACCACCGCCCCTCCGCCCGTCGTGCCCGCGCTTTCTTCTACACTTGAGACTTCCTCATTCAGGCGCATTGTCACGCGGTGATCGCGCAGGTGATAGGAGAGAGCCTCTACGATTTCCTGATCCGCAAATTCAAGCAGGCGCGGCCGGCGTTCGATCAGAGTAACGCGAACGCCGAGCGTAGCGAACATGCACGTGTACTCAACCCCGATAACTCCGCCGCCCACTACAATCAGCGTGCGCGGAATGGACGGCATTTCAAGGATCTGGTCGCTGTTTATGATCGTCCGGGCATTGATGGGCACCTTCGGCGAGGATGCCGGTTTGGTTCCCGTGCCGATAACGATCTTCTCGCCGGAAATTTCGGACGAGCCTCGGACGCTGGTGATCTGGATGCAGTTCGGCGTCTTGAAGCTCGCCACACCGGTAAGCACCTCGATCCCGTTCCGCGAGAGCTGTGCCTGCGTCACGTCAATCTCGGTTTTGATGACGTGCTGCACGCGGAACGCCAGGTCCGCCATGCTGATCTTTTCTTTGACCCGGTAACTGACGCCGTAGATGTTCTGGTAGTTGTAGCCGGAAAGGTGCAGCACGGCTTCGCGCATCGTCTTGCTGGGAATGGTTCCGGTGTTGATGCAAACCCCCCCGATCACCTCCCGCTTCTCGATAAGGGCCACCCGCTTACCGCTCTTGGCGCCCTGAATGGCAGCACGCTGGCCCGCAGGACCAGATCCGATCACGACCAGATCGTACTGAGACATGGCAGCTTAAACTTCCACCTCGGGTGAAGCGTTCTGAACATCCTCGAAAGACAACATTCAAGAGTATAGCTTTCGAGCCGCGAATAACACAGCTTACGAATGAATGTTACGAACGGATGCCAGTGACGTGATGGAAAGTTTCGAAAATGGTCCGCTGCCGGAACGGCTGCTTCATTCCTCTGGCTTTTCGTTCTTCTTGGATTCGCGAAAGAAGAAGGTGTTGACCGGTTGATCCTTGATGGTGTAATCGGCCGGTACCTGGAAAAGACTGGCTGCCGGTTCTGCGCGCTGGATATTCGTCAGCTTGTAGGTTGTCTCGCCCATGCGCGGATCATTGGTCTTGCTCATGACCAGCACCTTCAGCTCAGGTGAATACCATGTTTCCGTTGTGATCACGATCGGCAGTTCGTTATCCACTGAACCGGCTGGAAGAGTTCGGGTGACACGCGTACCCTGGGCAGCTACACCTTCGAAATTTTGCGTTCCCAAGTCCGTCTTCACGCTATTCGCATCCGAAGCGCTGATGGAACTCCGCGTCATGATCTGAATGCCGGGGCCGCGGTCGGGCACTGCTGAGGAATAGAAAAACGTTTTGTCCGGCCCAATTGGCGGCGGCGCCGGCGAACCCGCGGCAATGGACGCCTTGGGCAACGCGAAAGGCATCTTGGTAGCCGTCTTCGTCAACGGGTCCAGGTTCCAGTGCACGCCTGCAACGGGATCGTCGATCAGCACCAAATGCGGCGCATCGGGAGTATTCGAACCCAGTCCTGGAAGCGACTCCTCCCGGCGCACGCGGCCCTGACTGTCGCGCGCGACGCTGCCCGTCGCTGTCTGGTCGATCCGATTTCCATCGGCGAGAACCTGTATCCGCTCCGTCATAGTCTGTGCCGAGTAAGGCGCACCGGCAATCGTGGACATCGGACCTGCCAGCGCCGCCGTGATGCCAACCGGCCCAAATGCCGCAACAGTTCCTGATTGAATAAAGACCTGCTTCGGCGGATCCAAGAACTGCTTCGGCGCATCCGCGGAATTGGAGTTAGCGCTTGTTTGTGCCAGCACGGTCATCCCGCACAGAGCTGTAAGTGCCGTTGCTTTGAACATATATCCTCCTTCGAATAACAAATGGAATCGATCTCTTCAGAAAGCCCGCCTATTCGATCACTCGTACCGCACGGGCCACTCCGTCCTGGCCAACCAGCAGTTCAGCGTTGATGGGGCCGCTGAGTTTGCGTTGCGCTACCGGCACACCTAACGATCCGAGTTCGGAAGGCCGCAACTTCATGCGCACGATCACCGCCTGCTCCATTGGCACGTCGCTCTCGGCGTAAGGCAGGGCCACAAAACCGGGCTCGATCGTCGCATACCTGGCAGGTCCGCCGGCGGCTACCGCTACTGGCCGCGAATGACGGTTTGCAACCCAAGTGAGCGCCAGTATGAGGCACGCCGCTGCGGCCCCGGCCCAGCTCCAGGCGCGTCGAACGTTCTTCCTGCGGTTGCGAAACGCCGCAATCAGCCGTTGCTCCGTTTCCGCGCTTGCTGCTTGCGGCAATACCTTTCGTAACGCGCTCATCAAATCCTTCAAGCCGGTTCCTCGATTCATACCGCGCAGCCCTCCCGCATCCGAAGCTTAGTCTGTCTGCGCAGCTTCGCCTCGAGGAGACTCCGCGCGCGGTGCAGACGGGATCGAACCGTGCCCACTGCGCAGCCGAGCTGCACGGCCGCCTGTATATAATCCATTCCTTCCAAATCGCAGAGCACGATGACTTCGCGATAATTGGGCGGAAGTTTCAAGATCGCCTCCCGCAAAGCATTGAGTTCCTGTTTTCTGTTCAGCGTGTCCACTAATTCATCGCGCGAGGCGGCCTGTTGCTCTCCATTCATTTCGAGATCGTCTGCGCTAAGTAGGCGGGCAGTTCTGATTTGCCTTCGAACCAGATTCCGCGCCATTCCGATCAAATACGATTCGAGGCGCCCGCGCGCTTCCACATACTGATGAGCATCGGTCAACATAGCGAGAAAAACTTCCTGCGTGACCTCCTCCGCCGTCTCGCGGCTGCCCGACATGTGCAGCGCAAAGCGAAACACCGGGCCTTGATGTCTCCGGTACAGGATGAGGAACGCATCTTCGTCGCCTTTTCGAGAGAGACGCAGGAGATCGCTGTCGCTCGATTTATCTGTGGGCTGCTGTTTTCGCACTCGCTCCGCGCCGCTTCATAGAGTATTGGCGTCCAGGGAGCAAAAAGTTCCAGAAATCTTAACGAGGGGGTGCTATTGCGGGCAGGTCGAGTTCGAGGTTCCGCAAACTGGCTTCGATCAGTTTTCTACTGCCCTCGTAAGGGTCGCCTTGGCCTTCAAATTCCATCGAGAAGAAGCCGCTGTAGCCGGCCTTGTTCGCGATGTCGAAAATGCGATTGACATCCACCCGGTACACCTCGCCGTGATCGCCGGTCTCTTCATCCTTCACATGGCTGATATTGAACGCGAGCGGAAACATCATCTCCATCGCCGAATAGTTGTATGCAGGATCGTTGTGGACCAGCATCGAATTGCAGAAATCGGGCAGAGCACGAAGGAAAGGACTGTTGACCGTCCGGATCACCTTTACGATGCGCTCCGGCTGTTCGATATCGGGTTCGTCGTTTTCGAGATTGACGACTATGTTTTTCGAAGCGCCATACTCTGCCAGTTCTTTAAGAGCGCTCACCGAGCAATCAATCGATTCCGGCTTCTCGCCGTGAGGGAGATGAACACGAATGCCGGGTGATTTAAGAATGACCGCGGCATCCACCCACTGCCGGTACTTTGCAATCGCAGACGCCCGCTCTTCGGATGTGCCGCACAGCTTGGCCGGCATATCGACCGGAACGTTCACAACGTGGAGCCCGGCCTTTTCGAAATGCTCGGCGAGTGAATGCACATAATCGGGCTGGACGGACCGGAAGTGCGGGCTCCAGGGCTCGATTCCGCGCACATTCAATTTCGGGATAATCGTTTCGGCAAATTGTTCGAGCGACATGCGGCCGCTCTGATCGCCGCGCGGGCCGATGATGAGCTTCCGGAATGGATAAGTAGAGACGGCCAGTCGTTCACGCGGTTGCGTGGGGAACGTATCGCGCGGTTTGCTCTCTTGAGCACTGGCCCCTGCAGCCAAGGCGGCCGAGATCGCGAGAAAGCCGCGCCGCGTCATCTCTGCGTTCATGAATCAATCCTCACTTTATGTTTCCTTGGCCCAGAACGGCCAGGCCGCCCCGATCAGAGTCGCCATTGGACCGAGCGTGGCAAGGGAAAGAGTCGTCTGCGACCGGGCAAACACCGCCGCCGAATGGCAGAAGACGCGCCGGGCGGGCGCCAGCACCAGCTCTCCCGCGGCAGACAGGCCGCCTGCAAAGGCAATGTGGTCCGGGAACAACGTGTTGGCCATAGAGGCGATCGCCATACCGAGCCATTCGCCTGCTTCTGTTAATACCGAGATGGCGACCGGCTCGTTCGATTGCGCGGCTGTGATCACCTCGCGCAGGCTCACCTCTTCCGGCAGCCCTGCCCGCTGCTTATATTCGGCGGCAAGCGCGGGCGCGGAAACCATAATCTCGGCGCAGCCGTGCCCGCCGCATGTGCAAAGCGGGCCGTCTTTCTTGACGAGAATGTGTCCAATGTCGCCCAGACAGCCGTATGCGAAGCGCAGCGGCTTCCCGTCCACCGTCATACCCACGCCGAGCCCTGTTCCCGCCGTGACGCACAGGAAACGGCGCGCGCCCCGCCCGGATCCCATCCGGTACTCTGCCATGCACGCCGAATTCGAGTCGATCTCGAGCTCCACCGGAATGTCGAAGCGGGAAACGATGCGCTCGCGCAGCGGGAAGTCTTCCAGCCAGCTCAGGTTTGAGTTGTACAGCAGCCGCTCTCGTCTATCGTCCAGAAACCCGGCCACCGCCACGCCCAATCCGCACGGCTCGCCTTCCGCTCGCACGCACTCGTCCCGAGTTCGCTTGATCAGCCGACAGAGATTTTCAGTGAAAGATTCCGCATCGGGGCGCGTGGGAATCGAGTCGTGATAGTGCAATTCGCCCGTGCGATCAAGGTAGCCCGTTTTGCTCGAGGTTGCTCCGATATCCGCGCACAGAACGGGACGGCAGCCGCGTTCGGCGGCTTCAGCCGGCAAACCCGGTCTCCGGTACCGCGCCAAGCCTCGCTTCTGTTTGACCTTTCGAATTTCTGTCTGGCTTAGCGCCGCGCGCGCCCGCGCTAGCCGGGCGGGCGCTCGAGGCCCGCAAAACCAGCTCGGTCTTGAGCACCTGGCGCTGTCCCGCACGCCGCTTGGAGTGGAGCATCTTCATCAGAACCTCGAACGCTAACTGTCCAAGCGTATCGCGCGGGATGCGGACCGTGGTCAGGGGCGGACTGCTGTAACGCGCCATCCATATGTCGTCGGAACCGATGATCGAAACGTCCGCCGGAACCTGAAAGCCGAGCTCGCGCGCCATGCCCACCGCGCCAATCGCCATACGGTCGTTGCCGCAGAAAATTGCCGTGGGCCGGTCATGCTCGGAAAGCAGAATCTTGGCGGCGGCCGCCCCGCTTTCCGGGCGGTGATCTCCTTCGAGCACGCGCATAGGCTTTTTGCCCAGCTTGCGCAGGGCTTGGATCACTGCGTCGCGGTGCGCTCTCGCTGAAACCTGGTCCTGCGGGCCGGTGGCAAGCGCGATTTTCGTGTGTCCCATCCGGTGCAAATAGCGGATCGCTTCTGAAATTCCCGAATACCAGTCGATCTCGATCGTGCTGCGATTCCTGCTCGCAGCTCCTGCGCCCAGAACCGCCAGCGGCACGTTCTTGCCGGCGAGCTGCGATTGCAGGTCCTGGTCAAACTGCGAGGTCATTACCGCCACTGCGCGCACCTGGTTCTGAAGCATCCGCCGAACCGCATTCTGCGCTTGGCTGCGGTCGTAGTTCGTCGCGCACAGAAGAATCTCCAGCCGCTCCGCGGCGCAAGCCCGTTCAAAGCTTTTGACCAGTTCCGGAAAGAATGGATTTTCGATGTCTGAAATAATGAGCCCAAACAGATCGCTTTGCCCGCGCACCAGCAGGCGGGCTGACGTGTTGGCGTAATAATCCAGTTCGCGGATCGCTTTGAGAACGCGCTGGCGAGTATCTTCGGCCACCACCCGCGTCTCATTCAGAACATGAGACACCGTTGTAATCGAGACGCCCGCTCGCCTGGCGACGTCCCGCATGAGTACAGGCATGGCTCTATTGTGTTTCGCAGCAACCCGGACCGGCCTGCCCGCAAACGTTTGCGGCAGAACGGATCGGGTCTAGTATAGGACCCCGTACCCCACCTGTCAAAGGCTTTTTTCCTTGACAGGGCATGGATAACCTCCTATATTCTAGAGTCACGCGTGCGCTTGCAGCAAACGTTTGCGCAGAGCGGCGCGTAGGGCGTTTCGACCGCCCAGGGGTTTCCAAAGGAGAGCTTTGTGAGGTTGCTTCTCAGGTATGTCTCGTTTCCGTTTCTGTTGTTCGTAATCTCTATGTGCGCATGGGCGCAGGAGAGTTCTATCACCGGGTCCGTTCGTGATGCCAGCAATGCCATCGTCCCGAACGCGACAGTCGCAATTACCAGCATTGAGCAGGGGTTCACCCGGACCGTGAGCACGAATGCAAGTGGAGACTATCTCGTCTCCGGATTGCAGGCCGGTCACTACAACATCGCGGTCACGGCGCCCGGCTTTCAGCGGTACCAGGTAAAAGATCTGGTGCTTCGTGTCGCGGAGAAAGCGCGCGCCGACGCGACGCTGAGCGTGGGTCAGGTTAGTTCCGAAGTAACAGTAGCGGGCACCGGCGTCGCCCAGGTCCAGACCGAGTCGGCGGAGCTATCCGGAGTGATCACAACCAAGCAGATCGACCAGCTTGTGCTGAACGGCCGTAACTTCACCCAATTGATCACTCTCATTCCAGGCGTCAGTAACCAGACCGGGCAGGACGAAGGCCAAGTCGGCGTCTACGGAAGCGTTGCGTATAGCGTCAACGGCGGCCGCACCGAGTACAACAATTGGGAGCTCGATGGCGGCGACAACATGGATAACGGTAGCAACGGCACGCTGAACACGTATCCGAACGTGGACGCCGTCGCGGAAGTGAAAGTACTTACCTCCAATTACGGCGCACAGTATGGACGAAACGGCTCAGCCACCGTAGAGACCATCACTAAATCCGGCACCCAGCAGTTTCATGGCGACGTGTTCGAGTTTGTGCGCAACAATGCTTTTAACGCCCGCAACTTCTTCGACACCTCGGTGCCGGAGTACAAGAAGAACGACTTCGGATACACCATAGGCGGCCCGCTTTTCATTCCGAAGGTCTACAACACGAACAAGCAGAAGACGTTCTTCTTCTTCTCGGAAGAGTGGCGGAAGAACGTGGTTCCGCTCCAGACCTTTAATCAGCAGGTGCCTTCGAATGAGGAGCGTCAGGGTAACTTTTCGGACCTCTGCCCAGCCGCCGGGAGCGCGGTTGATACAAACGGCTTTCCCAATTGCCCGGTAAACCCGAGCACGGGTGCTTATTTCCCGAACAACACCGTACCAGTGAGTTCTCAAGCCCAAACATTGCTGCCTCTCCTGCCCTCGGCCACTACCGGCTCGGGAGCCAACTCCTTCTTTGTGGCCGCTCCGCCTCAGAAGGAAAACTGGCGTGAAGAGCTCGTCCGAATCGATCAAAACATTTCAGATAAAGAGCGGTTCTTCTTCCGATTTATCCACGATTCGTGGAGCACCGTAACGCCGACGCCCTTGTGGGGAACGGGAAGCTTCCCGACCGTTCAGACCAATTTCGTTGGACCCGGCGTAAGTCTGGTTGCGAATCTCACCTCCACACTCTCTCCTACCTTGCTGAATGAATTTACCTTCAGCTACACCACGGACCACATTTTCCTGAACGCCATAGGTCCCGTGCAGCGCCCCAGCAGTTTCGATATGCCGGGAATTTTCGTAGGCGACTATCGCGGGCTGCTGCCCAACGTGACGATCCAGAATACGGCGGCTTACGGGGGTGGTTTCAGCATGGGAACCGGCTACTTCCCCTGGAATAACGCAAATCCAACCTTCACCTATAAAGACAATGTCACGAAGATCATAGGCGGCCACAACCTTGTCATGGGCGCCTACTTCGCGGCCGCTCAGAAAAATGAGGATAGCGCGAATTTTAATGACGTACAAGGGACGTTGACTTTCGGCGGGACGTCTCCAGTAAGCACCGGAAACGGCTTCGCGGATTTTTTGTTAGGAAACGCTGCCAGCTTCGACCAAACGAATCAAATCGTGAAGTATTACAACCGGTATAAGATCGTTGAGCCGTACGTACAGGACGACTGGCATGTAACGAACAAACTTACCTTAAATCTGGGGTTACGCATCAGCCTATTCGGCACTTATCGCGAGAAATACAAGCAGGCTTATAACTGGGAACCCGGCGCTTATAATCCGGCGAATATCGGCCTGAATTCAGACGGTAGCGTATCGGGAAATCCGTTCGACGGTATCGTGCAGTGCGGTGTAAATGGCGCTCCGGCCGGCTGCTTGCAAGGCCATCTATTCAACCCGGCGCCGCGAGTCGGGATTCGCATATGATCCGGTCGGCGACGGCAAAACGGCGATCCGCGGAGGTTACGGCATCTTCTTTGAGCATACGAATGGCAACGAAGGCAACACCGAGTCGCTCGAGGGAAGCCCGCCGCTGGTCCAGAACCAGACCATTTACAACATTGTTGGCTATCAGAACGTATTTCCCGCTGGCGGTATCAGTTCGCAGCCTCTGAACGTTATTTCCATTCCGACCAGGGCGATTTGGCCCTATGTGCAGCAGTGGAACGTGAACATCCAGCACGAGTTCCCGAGCAACACAGTGGTGACGGTCGCCTATGCTGGCAGCAAAGGCACGCATCTGACCGACCAGCGAGATTACAACCAGCTCTTTCCCGTGCCGCCGGGACAAAATCCCTATCGGCCAGGGCAGGTAATCAGTGCTAACGACTGCAGTACATTTACAGTGAACGGAAATCCAGTAACCGGGCAGGCGCTTACGAATTTGAATGTGGCTTGTGGCGGCTCTCCGACGTTCTTCCGCCCATATCTTGGGTTCGACAATATAACTTGGCTCGAAGACCAGGCGAATTCGAGTTACAATGCATTTCAACTCTCGGCGCGCCGTAACGTTGGGCGTTTGACTCTTAGCTTGGCGTATAGCTGGAGCCACTCCATCGACGATTCCTCCGACCGCTACGATGGAAGTTTCGTGAACTCTTACGACTTGCGGGCTAGTCGAGCCAGCTCTAACTTCGATCAGCGGCACCTGTTGAACATCAGCTATGTCTACGACGTGCCGTTGTTTACCAAGCCTGGGCTCTTACACACGTTGCTGGGAGGATGGCAATGGTCCGGCCTGTACACCTATCAGACAGGCACGCCCTTTAGTATCACGAATGGCGCCTACGGCGACAACGCAGGTGTAGGAAATGGCGTAGGTACAGGTTCGTATGTGGACGTGATCGGAAACCCGAACATAGCGCCGGCAAATCCCAACGTGCCGGGCGTCGTCGGTCCTCTACTGTACAACCCGGGTGCTTTTGCCGAGCCAACGGGCCTCACCTTTGGCAACGCCGGCCGCAACATTTTGAACAATCCTTCTCGTTGGAATATGGATATGGGTCTGTTCAAACATTTCGCGATCACCGAATCGAAGAGCTTCGAGTTCCGCGCAGAAGCATTCAACGTGTTCAATCACACCCAGTGGGGCAACATCGGTACAAACAATGCCAGCTGTTACGCCGGTCCAAACAACTCAGCCGGAGACCCAAGCTGCATCGCAAGCGGTAACACCTTCCTCACCGCCAATTCCGCTCACAACCCGCGCATCCTGCAGCTCGGGTTGAAATTTATCTTCTAGTCCGTCAGTTCCTCCCTGACAGCTGCGCGGCTCAGATCCTCCATCGGGACCTGAGCCGCACACATCCTAATGCGTTGTATCGGTCTTGTCTGCGACGGCGCTCGCAGCCTTGTGCGTGCCCTTTTTTACCGTTTCGGTGCTCTTGGTGGTTCCGTCCTTCACCGCTTCGGTGCTCTTCGTCGTTCCTTTTTTCACAGCCTTGGTGCTGCTCTTATAGGCCTTCTTCGTTCCGTCTTTCGTCTTCTCTGTAGCCGTCTTGGCCGCATCTGCCGTGTTTTGCCCGGCGTCCTTCAGATCCTGGCCAACCTGATAAGCCGGCAAAAGCCAGACGCCATTCAGCAGCAAAGCCAAGGTAAGTGTCGCTCGTTTCATATTCCTCTCCTCTTAAAGGATTATAGAGATACCGCTAAGCGCCTATGCTGAACGCGTTGCGTTTGAATGGCGCGCAAAGGAGGCGAGCAGCTCGTCCTCAAACGCGAAATTCGGTTCCGCCGTGTGTTCTTTGCAATAGGCGCGATGCGTCGCCTTGAGACCTACTGCGAACTCGGTCGGCTTAAAGGCCAGCATGCGCTGCGCTTTGGTAATGATCTCGGTAATGGCGGGCAGATCGTAGTAGTAACCGAAGTAAAGTTTCTCACCGGTCACCTGGCCGCCCATGCGATGGATCCATTCGCGCGGGACCGCAACCAGCTCCGGCTCCTTCGCGCCCGCGGCGCGAGCTAAATCGAGAATCAATTCATGCTGGGTGATAGCGCGTGGGTTCGCGATATTGAAGGCGTGTCCGATAACGTTCCGATGCTCCAGCAGCTTCAGCGCCGCATCCACCAGGTCATGGACATACACGAATTGCATTAGGC
This sequence comes from uncultured Acidobacteriaceae bacterium, assembly GCA_963846185.1. Taxonomy (GTDB): domain Bacteria; phylum Acidobacteriota; class Terriglobia; order Bryobacterales; family Bryobacteraceae; genus Bog-105. Next base: position 33,678 of record CAWJVA010000023.1, read on the forward strand.
GATGTCCTTCGCTGGGAAGAATGATGCGCCTGCCTGCCCGCATTCGGTCCCAGAAGAACGCTTCACGGTAGAAGGGATTGCCCGGACCGTAGACAAATGGTGGCCGCAAGGTGACTATCGGGAAACCGGTCCGCTGGTGCAGACGGAACAGCGCCCGCTCCGTCATCGCTTTGTTGCGGGCATAAGAGTTGGGATGATCGTCGGGGGCCAGCGCGTCGCCTTCGTGGTGGTTCAAGCCGTCGCCATAAGCCGCCACACTCGACATGAACACGTAACGATAAATTTTCCCGTCGAAGAGGCGCGCGACCGCCTCCACCTGGGTGCAGGTCGTTCCGCGCTCCCAGTCATAGGCGAGATCGTAAACCGCATCGAAGCGGTTGGCGCCAACCGCGGCCCGAACGCTTTCCGCATCATTGCGGTCGGCGATGAGCTCATGCACGCGGCGTCCGAACGGATGACCGGGTTTGCGATGCAGAAGGTGAACGTGATGTCCGGCGTGCAGCAGCTCCGTGACAAGCAGCCGGCCAATGAAGAGAGTGCCGCCAATCACCAGAACCCGCTGCGGCTCAGGTTTCTCGCCGGCGCGCGGCGTCCGGTGATTGTTAATGCCCGATGGTCGGACGGAGTGCGGCGTCATTTGCCTACCAACCTGTTGGACGCAGCAGCCCGCGTTCCGGTTTAGTCGTAGTACTCGAGGCCGAGATGTGTAATGAGATCTTCACCTTGCATCCAACGAAGAGTATTCTTCAGCTTCATTAATTGGATGAAGATGTCGTGCTCCGGATACAATCCCGGAGCCGTCATCGGCCCTTTAAAGTAGAATGACAACCACTCCTGAATGCCCTTCATCCCTGCCCGCTGCGCAAGATCGAGAAAAAGCACCAAATCCAGCACAAGCGGAGCTGCCAGTATCGAATCCCGGCACAAGAAATCAATCTTGATCTGCATAGGATAACCCAGCCATCCAAAGATGTCGATGTTATCCCAGCCTTCCTTCGAATCGCCCCTGGGCGGATAGTAGTTGATCCGGACCGCGTGATACAAGTCCTTGTAAAGATTAGGGTACAAATCCGGCTGCAGGATCTGCTCCAGAACCGAAAGTTTCGTCTCTTCCTTTGTCTTGAAGGATCCCGGATCTTCGAGCACCTCGCCATCGCGGTTTCCGAGAATATTGGTCGAAAACCAGCCCCTCACGCCCAGCATGCGAGCTTTAAACCCCGGCGCGAGCAGAGTTTTCATATACGTCTGCCCGGTTTTGAAGTCCTTGCCGCAGATCGGGACCGCGTGTTCGCGCGCCAGCTCCAGCATTGCAGGAACGTCGGTCGTCAGGTTCGGAGCGCCATTGGCAAACGGGACGCGCAGCCGCAAGGCCGCATAGGCGTAAATCTGACTGGGCGAGATGTTCGGGTCGTTTGTTCGCAGGCCCTCCTCGAACGCGCCAAGATTATCGTGGACGGCTGCCGGCTTATGGAAAGCTTCCGTTGAACCGCACCAGATCATGACCAGCCGGTTGCAGCCATTTGTTTTCTTGAACTCCTGAATATCCTGCATGACCGCCTGCGCCAGCTCCATCTTGTTGCTGCCGGATTTTACGTTCGGCCCGTCAATGCGCTTTACATATTCGTGATCGAAAACGGCTTTCATCGGCCGAACAGCGGAAAGCGGCTCTTTTATCTGATCGAGCAGCGGCCGGTCTAGTACCTGGGCGCGCACGGCAGCTTCATACGCGTTGTCTTCATAAATGTCCCAGCCGCCGAAAGTCAGGCAATCGAGCGAAGCAAGCGGTACGAAATCTTTGATTTTGGGCGTTCGTCCCTCGGTGCGCTTGCCTAACCTGATGGTTCCGAGCTGGGTCAACGATCCTACCGGCTGGCCGAGCCCGCGCTTTACCGCTTCTACTCCGGCGATGAAGGTGGAGGTCACCGCGCCCATACCCGGAATCAGTACGCCAAGCTTCCCGTCCGCGGGCGCGACGGTGACGTTACCCTGCTTTGCCACTGTGTAGAATCCTCCAATGAAGGCGGGCGACTAGGCGCGGCCCTGTGTACACACGTCGAGTGGAGGGGCGGGCGGAATGTCGTCCTACGTTATACTAACATCGATGTCGCAGGGCGCAGTAGGCACCATCTCGGCGCTCATTGTGGACGACGAGCAGCTTGCCCGCGATGAGCTTGCTTACCTCCTCAAAGATTTTCCCGATGTCGAAGTTCTCCAGACCGCCTCGAACGGACTGGAAGCAGTTGAGCTGATCTCGCAACTCGAGCCGGAGCTCGTTTTTCTGGATGTACAAATGCCCGGGCTGGATGGCCTGGGCGTCATCGGCAAGGTCCGCGAGAGAGGCGGTCCGGTGCCGCATTTCATCCTCACGACAGCATTCGATCAGTACGCGGTCGAAGCTTTCCGGTTGCAGGCGCTCGATTATCTGCTAAAGCCCGTTGAAAGGGAAAGGCTCGCGGATTCATTGGCCCGCGCAAAACGTGCGCTGGAAGAAAAACCGGAGAAAGCGGCCGAAAACGCAGCGCAGAAGCCGCCGGTTCAGCGCACCAAGATTCTGGTCAAGGCGAACAATCGCAATTTGATTGTTGACGCACAAGACATGATCTACGCGACCATCGATGACGGTACCATCACGATCGTCACCACGGAGTTCGAAGGCCAATCAAATTACCGCACTATCGAAGAACTGCAATCGAACCTGGATCCTGCCATGTTCTGGCGGGTTCACCGCTCGTTCCTCGTGAACATTAACAAGATTCGCGAGGTGATTCCGTGGTTCAAGTCCAGCTTTCAGCTCAAGATGGACGACAAGAAACGAACGGAAATACCGGTGAGCCGCATCCAGACCCGGCGGTTGCGGGCATTGTTGAAGATCTGAGAAAGCGCTAATTCGTCCGGTTCGGGCCCTGCTCGCGTGCCAGCCGCACACGCGCGCTGTCCAGCTTCTTCTGAACTTTGGCGACTTCGTCGGGCTCAACGTCCGCCGGAGCGCTCGAGTGCCACTCGTTCAACGACGATTGCCACTGTGCGATGGCCTCCTTGATCTTGCCCTGCTTGAAGTAAACATCGCCCAAGTGATCGTGAATGGTCGGATCCTTCGACATCAACTGAATCGAGCGTGATAGCTGCCGCTCAGCGTCATCCAGCCGGTCGAGGCGGTAGTACACCCAGCCCAGGCTGTCGAGAAACGCGTAGTTGTTGGGCTCCAGGCTGACTGCCTTCGTGATCAGATCGTGAGCTTCCTGCAGCCGGATATTCTGATCGGCCAGCATGTAACCGAGATAGTTCAGAGCGGAAGCGTTCATGGGATCCGCATCCAGCACCTGCCGGAACGTCTTCTCCGCCATGTCGAACTTCTTCTCGCGCTCGTACATGGCGCCGCGCAGGAACAGGATTTGCGCCTTATCTTCCTTGCTGGTGGCCAGCTTGTCGGCGGCATCCAGCACGCGTCCCATCTCCTCGTAATTTCGAGCCTTCTGATAGGTGTCCGCCATCGCCAGATAGACTTCCTGGTCATTCTTGCCGTCCAGCAGTTTCTTCAGTTCGGCAATGGCAGCATCCGACTTGCCTTCATCCGCGAGCAGACTGGCGCGAACTTCATGCACAACGCGGTCGTTCGGGTACTTGGCGACCGCCGCATCGCTCTCCTGCTGAGCTTTCGAGTAGTCTTTCGCGATTCGGTATGTATCGACGATCTGGGCCGAAACCCGCGCAGCCGTTGCAGGGTCGAGAGCAGCAATCTGCCGGAACGTATCGGCCGACAGATCATATTGCTGATTGGTTCGATAGAGCACGCCGAGCTGTTCGAGCATGCGCTCCCGAAGCTGCTTCTGCTGTGCATCGTATTCGCGGCGGGCGGTCTTATCGAGAATCCCCTTCAGCCCGGCGATCGCGTCGGACGTACGACCTTCATCCTGCAACAACTGCACTTCGTCATATTGAATTTCAATGTTGTCCGGGTCGAGTTGCTTCGCCTTTTCGAGCGACTGACGCGCCAGATCCAGCTTCTTCTGGTCGCGATAGATCTGGGCCATGCCGAGGTAGGGAGCAGCGTCCTGCGCATTCGCCTGCGCCATGTCCTGGTAAGTCTTCAACGCGTCGTCATATCGTCCCGCCATGGCGAGATCCTGCGCCAGCGCCTGCTTGAGCTCCAGCCGGTTCGGATCGATGTCTAGCGCCTTCTTGTATGCATCGGCTGCGAGCGAGTACTCGTGCATCGACTCGTAATCGTTCGCCAGGTTTACAAGCGCTCTCGGCGAAGGGTTTTTCTTGACCAACTGCTCCAGCAGCCCGGATGCCGTCTTCACATCGCCGCGGTCGGAATAGATGCTCGCCAAACCGGTAATCGCGTCTTCATTGTCCGGATCGACAGCCAGCGCCTTCTTGAACGATGCTTCGGCTTCCACCGAGTTCTCGATCACTCGATCCAGCCGCCCCAGCATTACCAGGCTCTCGATATCCTTAGGATCTTTTTCAGTAATGATCTTGTACTGCTCGATGGCTTTGCGCACCATCGTTTCGTCGATCGACTTCGATTGTGAGTCACCGATCTGCTGCGTATAGATGTGAGCCAGAACGCGGCGCGCGTTGAGATCGTCGGGATTCGTCTTCAGCGCACCTTGCGCTTCTTCCACCGCATCCCGCAGACGCCCGGATATCCGGTAAAGCTCTGCAATATCCTCCACCAGGAATGCAGCGCTCGGGTCTTCTTTCATCGCCAGCCGGAAGTTCTCGATGGCCTTATTGACGTAATCGTTCCGGTTCCCGTACGTTCCCGCCATTTCCTCGTAAAGGTGACCGAGGGAGAAGTGATAATAGGCGTCAGCTTTCGACGAAGCTGGTTGCTGGACGGCCGCTCCATTCGCGTCCGTGCTCTTCGGAGCTGCTTGCGGAACTCCGGGGGCACTGGTCTGAGCTAGCGCCGGCCTCACGAACAACGTCAAAGTTATGAAGCAGATACTGCGCAGAGGGGTAAAGTAGGGATGAGACATCAGGTCGCTTCGGGCTCCGAGCGGACAGTCGAAGGCTGTTCGCACTTAGTATAGCTCTCATCAGGACGATGCCTGGCGCTGCTCGCAGGTTACCTGAGCCGAACATCTTAGCGTCGCAGCAGGATCGGAGACCGCTCGTCGCCATCGTCGGCCCGACCGGCTCCGGCAAGAGCTATCTGGCGCTGCAGCTCGCTCATACTTTCCACGGCGAGGTGGTGAATTGCGATTCGGTCCAGCTCTACCGCGGTTTGGATATCGGCTCCGCGAAGTTATCTCCCGCCGAGCGGCTCGGCGTGCCACATCATTTAATAGATGTGATTGCTCCGCGCGATGAACTCAGCGCGGGTGCTTATGCCCGGCTCGCGCGCGAGGTCCTGGCCGCCATTTCCGAACGGGGCGCGCTGCCAATCATCGTCGGAGGAACCGGGTTTTACCTTCGCGCTCTGCTCGACGGCCTCTCGCCGGCGCCGCCGCGCGATGAGCAACTTCGGAATCGCCTGCAGCAGGTGGCCCAACGTCGTCCGCTGGCGCTCTTCCGGTATGTGCGGCTTTTCGATCCAGAAGCCGCGGCGCGCATCCATTCGAACGATCATCAAAAGCTGATTCGCTCTATCGAGCTGACCATGCGTGCCGGCCGGCCGGCGTCGGCGGTACAAGCGGCTCCGCGCGATGCGCTCCAGGGATACCGCATCCTCAAAATCGGTCTGGCTCCGGACCGGGTCGCGCTATACGAAGCACTCAATCGCCGTTCGGCCGCAATGTTCCGCAGCGGCCTTCTCGAAGAGACGCAACATTTGCTAGACCAGGGCGTGCCGGCCCAATCGAAAGCGATGCAGTCTCTCGGCTACAAACAAGCGGTCCAGGTTCTGACCGCGGGCATGCCGCTGGAGCTCGCCGTTAAGGAACTGCAGACCCGGACTCGCCAATATGCGAAACGGCAGCTCACGTGGTTTCGCGCCGATCCGGATGTGCGCTGGTTTCATGGGTTCGGAGATGACCCGGAGATCACTCACCGCATCATGGAAGCGGTGCGAGAATTCCTGATTCCTCAATAACCGGCCATACGTGCTCCGATTGCTAGGATGGCTAGATGCAGTTCGGTCGCCGCAGGGATATCTGCGCTTGGCCTTTTCCTCTTTTCTCTGCCGGCATTCTCCGCGACTGTCCTGGTTCTGCCGTTCAACAACAATTCGCAATATACAGATCTGAACTGGGTAGGCGAGAGCATCTCAGAAACGCTCAAAGGAGAATTGGGCGGTCTGAACGAAATCGTATTTGATCGCGATTCCGTCGCCAAAGGCTTGAATCAGCTCTCGCTGCGCCGCGATGCAACATTTACTAAAGCAACGCTCATTCGCCTCGGCCAAACACTCGACGCCGACTACATCTGTTACGGCAGCTACGATGCAACCCTTTCTCAAGGCGATTCTGAGCTCAAGAACAGCTCCGTGCACGTGACCTCCCGCTTTATCGATCTGCGCAAATTGCATGATGGCCCGAGCGTGACCGAGGCGGGCAAACTCTCAGACCTGTCGCGCCTCGAGCAGCATCTTGCCTGGGAAGCGTCGAAGTATCTGCAACCCGGTCAGAACCTCACGCTCGATAAATTCATGTCGCCCGGTAAGCTGGTCCGGCTCGACGCGGAAGAGAGCTATATTCGCGGCTTGCTCTCGACTAACAAAGATCAGCAGCAGCAATGGTTCGCGCAGGCTATCGCCCTCGATCCGCATTTCACCAGCCCGGTGTTTGAGCTCGGAAGCGTCTTCCTCGCGCAGAAAGACTACAAACAGGCGCTCAGATGGTTTTCTCAGATACCGCCCGATGACCGCCGTTATGTTCAGGCTCGCTTCAACATGGGAATCAGTTCGTATGGAGCGGGAGATTACAACTCCGCGCTTAAGTATTTTCGTGAAGTCGCGAAGTCGTTCCCGATGAACGAAGTTTTTAACAACCTGGGCGCCGCGGAAGGCGAGCTCGGGATGCCGGTCGCTATAGACGACTTTCATCGCGCACTCGATGGCGACCCCAACAACACTACTTATCTCTTCAATCTTGGGCTGGCTCTATTGAAAGCAAATTCGTTCGATGAAGCCGCCCGTCGCCTCGAAACCGTGGTTAATCGCAAACCAAACGACAGCGAAGCACGATCTCTGCTAAACCGCGCAAAGGCGCGCGAGAGCTGGACGCCCGGGACCCAGGGCATCGCGACGGGACGGCTCGCCGCGACCTTCGATGTCACAGCGTTCCGGCAGCTCAAGGGCATGCTGCAGCCGCGCGGCAACGGATCATAGCCGGCGGCAAACAGACCATATTAGTCGGTGGGAATTGATGCAGCTTAGAAAGTATAATCGGAGAGCCTTATGCTAGAGGCTTTTGGTCTTTCGGACCCTGGGTGCATCCGTTCGAAGAACGAAGACTACTTCATTAGTGACTGTGAAGCGGGAATTTTCGTTCTGGCGGACGGCATGGGTGGCGCGAACGCGGGTGATTACGCTTCGCGGTTAAGTGCCGAAAAGATCTACAACTTTCTGTTAGATCCATCACGCCGGAACGGAATCGGCACGCTCGAGCAGGCCTTTGCTCAAACCAACGCGATTGTGCGCGAAACCGCCAAGGGCGATCCCCAACTCGACGGCATGGGCACCACCTTGGTGGTTGCAAGGCAAGTGGATGGAACTCACTTCCAGATCGGCAGCGTAGGAGACAGCCGCGCTTATCTGCTGTCAGGCAACCAGTTGACCCTGATTACCCGCGATCAGACGTGGGTGGCGGAAGTCGGTTCTCGCCTGGGATTGAGCGATGAGGCCATTAAGAAACATCCGATGCGGCACGTGCTCACGATGGCGGTCGGCACCAGCGATGAGCTGCGGATTTCGCTCTGCGTCATAGAGTTGGCGAAGGGCGATCAACTTCTGTTGTGCTCCGACGGCCTGCACGGAGTCGTGCAGGAAGAAAACTTGATCGAGACGCTCGAATCGGGCAAGACTTTGCCGGAGAAGTGCCACTATCTCATCGAAGCCGCAAGGGCCGCGGGCGGACCCGATAACGTCACAGTTATTCTGATTCAATCCGTCTAGGATTCTGCGGCCGAATGAGGTCGCATGAAATCCATCTCTGGCGCTCTTGCCGTCCTTCTGACAGCGCTGCTGATTACCTCTCCGCTTGCCGCGCAGCCGTTGCCGGCGGATGCTCCCGTTTCAACCAATTCCGCTCTGCAGCTTCAGCTGATCGATCAGGCGGGTAGCCAGTTTCGAATCAACTCGCATTCCTCGAAGGCGTTGGCCGTTCAGGTGACGGACGGCGCGGGCATGCCGGTTTCGGATGCGGCCGTTGTATTTCGGCTGCCCGATAGCGGCGCTACCGGAACCTTTCCCGACGGCAGCTATTCGGTCGTGAAATATACCGACATCAATGGCCGCGCAGAGTCGCCCGACATTCAATGGAATGCCACGGCAGGCCAGCTCTCGATTCGAATCACGGCTGCAAAAGGGACCGGCCACGCAGGCCTGCTGGTGGATGCTTCGCTGGTTGAGAATGCGCCAGTAGCCGTTCCCGCGTCCTCACGCGCACTCGCGCCTGTTATCACGCCCGAGCCGGCTGTGGAGGCGTCGTCATCGAGGGCCGACGCAGAAATGGGCGCCGAGCAGGCCGCCCGGTCGGGAGCTTCCGGCGCCGACGCACCCGTGTTGCCATCTGAAACGCCTTCGGTCTCAATCACCAGCGCTTCACCCGCGGGCGGTCCGCATATCCGCATGAAATGGGTGATTCTGGCGGCGGTGATAGCCGGCGCGGGGGTAGGAGCCATGATGGCGCTCCACGGCACGGGTGGAAACTCTACTACTCCAGCGGCTTCGGGCATCTCGATCGGCGCTCCGACCATCAGCATCGGTCATCCCTAAGAGCCCTATGAAGCTCTACACAGCAGTCGCCACACTGATTCTCTGTTTGAGCGCCGCAGCCGTGGCTCAACTGCAGGCGCCGCGTCCCGGTTTCGTCCGTTACCCCGATGGATTCATCGCGACGGTGCTCGGGATCCCCGGCAATTTCGTCGTCCGAGGTTCGTCTTTCGCTCACGCCGATGCGGCGAGCTTTTCCGATCAGGCCGCTTTGCTTTCGCGGAACGGTGTGATCGTTCTGTTGAAATCCGATGCAAGCGTCGTGAGCCAGTACCGATCCGGGGAGCCAACGCCGCTTCTGAGCGTCACCGGCGATCTTTCAACCGCAATGGCTTGGCTTCCACATAGAAATACGTTGCTGTACTGGACGGGAGCGGCGTTCGCCGTCGCTCCGCTGAGCGGCATCCTTCCTCAGGGAACAGTAACGTCCATTGCAGCCGCAGGAACGAATCAGGCGCAAATTCTGATTACACAGACCAACGCGGCTGTTTTGCAGTGCCTCGTCTCACTAGCGACAGGAACCGTGGTCACCTGCGATGTGCTGCCGGGCGTGCAAGGACACGCATTTGCACAACAAGGATTTGTTCTTTTCAAAGGCGACCGCGGGTTAGAGGTAATCGATCCGAAGGGATCCGTCCGGACATTCCCGTGTGCTGCTTCGGATCTCGAATTCCAGCGCATGTCCACCAACTGGGTCCATCTCTATTCGCCGCGCACCGCGCAGCACTGGGCTTTGCGGTTGGGCCCGGATCTCAGCCTGACGTCCCTGCCTGCCGCCCATCCCGTTCTGGAGGATGCGCAATGAAGAAACTGTTCGCGTTTGCGGTTTCTTTGCGCACTTCCGTTAGCCGCCCAGACCCTCAGTTTCAGCGTGCAAGGCAGCAGCGGCACGACAGCGCTCCCGCCCATCTATTCCTTTCCCGATACGGCGCAGAATGCATCCTCGAGCATTCAGGTTTTTGTGACGAACACCGGGACATCGACAGTGGGTCTCATCGACGTCTTCGTAACCGTCAACGCCTCCCTGTCTGCACAAACTCCGAATTTCACCGTGACCGGCTTCGATCTCGATTCGACGCTTGCGCCGGGTGCATCCGAGCCTTTCACGATCAACTTTACGCCCGGCTCCACAGGCGCAATAACGGGATATTTGCAGGTGGCGTACTTCGTACAGCAAAACGGCTGCTCGTTTTCGGGTACTTCCAGCTCAATCAACACCTGTACGCAAGTTGCAACGGTCAGCACTCTTCAGGGCAACGGAACGGCGCCGTCCATCGTGCTCAGCTATTCCAACAACGGCACAAACACAGTTCTGCAGCCGAACAGCACATCGCCGCTGAATTTCGGCAACGTGTCGCTGAGCGCGAACTCGGTGATTACGTTCACGGTGACGAACCAGGGTTCGGCAACGGTCAATAGCCCGGACGTGACTCTGCAAGTAGAGATATTCAACAGCAGCGCGTTCCGACTTGATACGAGCGGCTTGCCGCTGATGCTTACCGCCGGCGCATCGGGAACGTTCCAAGTCACATTTGCGCCTGGACAACTGGGTGTTGCAACGGCAACGCTCGATATGGGTTCCTCTTCGTTCCCGCTGCAAGGAGCCGGAGTCGCCCTCACCGAACTCGATGCTCTCGAGATCAGCTATGTCGATTCGAGCGGAGTCCGAACCGAGCCCCAGGCCGCAACGCCAATTAACTTTGGGCAGGTAGTTGCGGGAACAAGCGGCAGCTCCACGCTTACGTTTACCGTCAGGAATCCTGCTACCTCCTTCAGCGCAGTGACGCTGCCGGCGCTCGCCGTCGACAGGAGCCGGCTTTGCGCTCGCGGGCGCCCCCACCATGCCTGCAGCCATTCAGCCGGGCTCTTCCATTACGTTTCAAGTAACCTTTACACCGGCTGCTTCGGGACCATTTAGCGGAACTCTCACGCTCGGGCAATCTTCGCAATCGCGGATCTTTTCGCTGGCGGGACAGAGTGTGACAGCATCCACTCCTGCTATTTCTTTCCAGCTCAGCGCGACACCGCTCCTCAGCCAACAGCAGGTGAACCTAACGATCCAGGCATCGAGCCCGTCTAAGGTCACAGCCATCGGTCAACTGACTCTACAGTTCACGCCTTCTGTAGCAAATGTGACCGATGACCCTGCCATTGTTTTTCTTGCAACGAATACACGGCAGTTACAAGTAACACTCGCGGCCGGATCGCAGAACGCTACGTTTAACAGCCAATCAGCCATTGCCTTTCAGACGGGCACAACCGCAGGCACCATCGAATTCACACTGACATTCCCGGACGCCGCGCCCTATTCGCAATCGTTCACCGTCGCGCCTGCCCAGATCTTCATCACCTCGGCGCAGGCAGTGACGGACACGCCGAATCTGGTGGTGACGATAGACGGTTATGACAACACCTACAGCGCCGGCCAGCTTTCTTTTCTCTTCTACGATAAGAACGGAAACAAACTGAACCCGAGCGGTCTACAGATAGACGCCACGTCGCAGTTCCACAACTATTTCTTCACAGAACAATCAGGCCGGCGGCGCGTTTGCGATGCAGGCCACTTTCCCGGTCACCGGCAACGCCACACAAGTCGGGTCAGCAGCAGTTAGTCTCACTAACTCGGCCGGTACGACCACTAAGACCCTGACGTTTCAATAGACCAATACGCTACCGTTGGGGCATGATAGCGGTTGCCCTGACGATCGCGGGATCGGACCCGAGCGGCGGCGCAGGTATTCAGGCCGATTTGAAGACCTTTCACCAGCTCGGTGTGTACGGCGAAGCTGCGGTCACGCTGATCACGGTTCAGAACACCGAGCGCGTTTCGCGGGTCGAGCTTCTCGCGCCAGATCTGGTAACGGAGCAGATCGAGGCCGTTGTAAGCGACATCCCGCCCGCTGCAGCGAAGACAGGAGCCCTGGGGAGCGTCGAGAATGTGCATGCCCTTTCCGAAGCCGCGAAGACCTTCCGCTTTCCGTTGATCGTCGACCCGGTCATGATCAGCAAACACGGAGCAGCGCTCCTCTCTGCAGAAGCGCAAGCTGCACTCAAAACCGATCTCCTGCCACGCGCCTTTCTGGTCACGCCGAACATTCCGGAAGCAGAAGCCTTAACGCAAATGAGTATCCGCTCCGAGTCTGAAATGCAGGCCGCCGGAGAAAAATTGCTTGCTCTGGGATGCCGCGCCGTTCTGATCAAAGGTGGACATCGCGACGGTGAACCGCTGGATGTGCTGTGCACGCCTGGCGACGCTGTCACATACGTCGGCCGCCGCATCGATACGAGGCACACTCACGGCACCGGATGTACGTATTCGGCTGCGATCACGGCCCTGCTGGCGCTCGGCTTCGATTTGCACGAGTCGATTGAGCGCGCGAAAAAGTTCATTCAGCGAGCGATCGAAACAGCACCGGGGCTGGGGAAGGGCCACGGGCCCGTGAATCACTTCGCGAGCTGGTGACCGGAGGTGGGGGTCAAGGGTGCCGCCATGGCGGGACGGCGTTCTGCGAAACGAACTTCGGACGAGGACGAACACGAATCTTTATTTCCTGTTGATTCCAAGACTTGCGAGCTTTGACAGCGGCGCCCGGACGGCCGGGCTGCGGATACTCGGGCGAGATGGCAAGCCAGCGCAAAGGCCAAGGACAGGGTGCGGGCGGGGGTCCGAAGAGCGCCGAAGGGAAGAAGAATTCGAGCAAGAACGCGACCACGCACGGTGTGCTGTCGAAGAAGCTGATTCTGCCAGGTGAGAGCCAGGAGCAGTTTGACGAAGTCTGGAACGGCTGGTGGGAGGAGTACGAACCGGAAGGCTATGCCGAAGAGCGCCTGGTGACGCTGCTGATTCATAACGACTGGTTTTTGCAGCGGGCGATGCGCGCGCTGGCACAGGCCGAAGCGGCGCTTTTTGGACAGGAGGATTTGGAACCGGCGGACTGGACGGAGGCGCAACGCTCGCATTTGCAGGTGATGCAGCGGTATAAGACCACGGCGGAGCGGGCCTTTTACCGCTCGCTGGCCGCGGTGCAGGGATTACGGAGGGACCGGGTTTACATGCTCAAGGAATCGACACGGCAGGAACGGCGGATCCGCGAACTGGAACGGGAGAAGGAGGAGTTGAAGAAGGGTGCGACGAAACTGGAGGCTGAGCCCCTGGGTGACCGGTCACCTTTACGTACGGCTTCGGCACCGGCACGTTCCGCTGCCCCATGCCATCGTCCATTGGCGGGGAAGGAACCTTTGCCGAAGAACGCGGGCTACCGACCTTTTGGTGGAACTGGTTGACGTGCGACCCGGTTTCAGTGTCGGGATTGGGCGTGACTTGTCCAACGTCGCGGGACACAGGGGGACATGCCGGTACGAATTTGCCTTACACTTTCGCGCTCGGTCACGACGCCAGGAGTTGACAGTCAGTCCGACACGGAATCTTCAGGCGAGGTTCCCGCTTCTGCACTTTTCATGACCTTCAATCCTTGCGTGTAAGCGACTCTGAGGCACTAAAATCTTGCGAGGACCTCCTTCAGCTCTAATTTGGCCGCGGAACGCTCCGACAGATAACCCGCCACTGTCCTAAAGCAAGACTGCGTATCAGCGAGAGCTGAATCCGTGAACGTCACGATTGGGATATTAAAACGCTGAAAGTAGCTATTGCGCTTCTGCATCTCCCTTTCCCAGGTTGCAGCAAGTTCGGCATTAACGTCTTTTTGTTTCTTGTGACCCAAAACCCGAATCCGTACCAGTTGAAGTTAGAGATATCGTAGGCGGTTGACGGTCCTCGATGAACGAACGAGGAGGATCAATCATGCCGAAAAAGGGACATACCGAAGAGCAGATCATCGCGGCGCTGAAGCAGCACGAGGGCGGGGAGAAGACGGCCGATATCTGCCGGCGGTTGTCGATCAGCCAGGCAACGTTTTACTTGTGGAAGAAGCAGTATGCCGGACTGGGAGTGCAGGAGTTGCGCGAGATGCGACAGCTGCGGGAAGAGAACACGCGCTTAAAGCGGCTGGTGGCGGATCTCTCGCTGGACCGGCAGATCCTGCAGGAGATCGTCTCAAAAAAGCTCTAAAGCCTCGCCAGCGATGCCGGCTGGCGCGGTGGGCAAAGGAGGCATACCAGATTGGCGCGCGGCGCTCCGCGCGGTTGGTAGGAGTAGCCTGGAGCACGCTGCTTTACCGGAAGCGAAAGGGGCTGCAGGAACCGCTGCGGAGGCGTTTGCGCGAGATCGCCGCCACGCATGTGCGTTACGGCTATCGACGGCTGACGGTCTTGCTCCGGCGCGAAGGATGGAAGGTGAATGCCAAACGCGTGTACCGGCTGTACGACGAAGAGAACCTGAAGGTGCGCAGCGTCGAGCGCAAGAAGATCGCGCGCCGGCAGCGGGTTCCGCAAGGGCACGCGGCGAAGCCGGATGATTGCTGGTCGGCGGATTTCGTGAGCGACAAGCTGGCCGACGGACGGCCAATTCGTGTGCTCACGGTGGTCGATCAGTTCACGCGAGAATGCATCTGGCTGGAAGCGGATCGCGCGATGAACGGGCCCAAAGTGGTGGCGGCACTCACCCAGGCTATCGCGGAGCGCGGCGCTCGGCCGCGCAGTCTAACCTTGGACAACGGCAGCGAGTTCGCCGGACGTGCCATGGAAGCTTTGGGCGATCGAGTCCGGCGTGCAACTGTGCTTTATCCGGCCGGGACGACCCGTCGAGAATGGCTTTATCGAGAGCTTCAATGGCCGGCTCCGCGACGAGTGTCTCAACGTGGAGTGGCTTGTTTCTTTGACCGACGCACGCCAAAAGCTGGCGCTCTGGCGCCATCACTACAACCAGCAACGCCCGCACAGTGCGCTTGACGATCGGACGCCAGCAGCTTTCGCCGATCTTCATCGCGGTAACCGGGCAGCGCGCTCCGCCCTGTTTCACCCGGATAAGGCAAGCGCGAACCCGCGTCAAGGGTCCGCTTCGCCGGCTCAGGCCGCCCTTGACCCGAGACCCGCGCTTGCCAGAACGGTTCTATAATCAGGGCGAAGCGCTTCTACGCCTCGCGCAGAGTAGAGACCCTCTCGTGAGTCTTTGGAGTGACTTTCAGGCCCGCCAGTCGGGCTTGCCAGATCCGTGACCGCTCGATCCTCTAATAGAGGTTGGTACGAATTTGGGTAGCGGGTCATTGGATTTCAGGCCTCGAACGGCGACGTGCGAAGAATGGGGGCTAAGCTCAAAGCCAGTAAACCTTAGGACATGAGCATTGAAAACCGTGAAGTCTAACCGATATTCGTGATTTGTTTCTAAGCCGCGGTACCTGAATTCAGGAATCAGAAACGGTTCGTTCAACGGGTCTGCTGAGGCTTCCAGATACCCCAAATAAAGCTCGGCTACGTTCTTCTCGTACGAAGATCGTGAAAGCTTCTTGAGCACGAATCGGTAGAAATTCACGAGTTCGCGGAGCCCACGAAATTGTAGTTGATTGTCTTCTTCCGGTGCAACGAGTCCTGCATGGAGCACATGTCCAACTGTCCAGTACACATAAGGTGCTCTACGAATCTCGCTGACGTCGTTCCTCCAAGTTTCCCTGCGATACGCAGGAGATGTGAGGAGCCCATACGTCATCTGGCCGCTTCCGAACCAGATCGACCAGAGATGTTCGGGCGGCTTATACCTTGTTCTTGGGATGAACTGCCTGAAGAAATTGCGCCTCAGAAATTTCAGGACGTAGTTGCGCACCACATCATCCCTGAGAAGATGAACAAGTTGTTTTGATCCCGTTTCAGTATATGTGCGCCGCCCAAGCTGCGCCTCTTCGATCTCGAGCGCATACTGGCGCAGAAGGCCATCGAGCCATTTGGCAGCGAACTCGTCCGGGTCTTGAAACTGCATCCTGACACAATCTGTATAGGTGTTATTCTTACCGCCGATGGTCGCGTGAAGCTGATGCACCGAAATCTCGCGACCGAGATAGCGATAGAATTTCGATAACACGTTTGGCAGCTCTTGCTTCAACTCTGCGGTGAGGGCGTGCTCCTGCTCGATGATCTTCCTTGGACGTCGAAGGATCATTCAACGACATCATAGTAAAGGTCTCTCGCAGCCCGCAATTTAGTTGCTGTTCTCGCTATCTTTAGATAGACGTGCGGTTTGCATTTCGGAACAAGATACTAATGACAAACGCGCTGCCTTCATTCATGCCCTGGCACTTTGCCCGTTTCGCCCAATGCATTCAGCATTGCCCAACATGCGGTTTGTGATTCGGCGCTTACGATGAAGAGGACGCCATGAATGTTGAGGTTTACGAATTGCACGGTGTGCGTGTGGTGGAGTTCCGAAAGACAGGAGATCAGTTGAGAAACGATCGGCAAGCTGTCGAGATCATCTCTGAAGCGTCGGCACATAACGCCGAACTGATCGTTATTCCGGTAGAGCGGCTCAGCGAGGACTTCTTCCACCTGAAGACCCGGGTTGCGGGTGAAATCCTTCAAAAATTTGCCACATATCGGAAACGCGTTGCCATCTTGGGGGATATCTCAGCACAGTTGAGTGAGAGCTCGGCTCTTCGAGATTTCGTTTACGAATGCAATGCGGGGCATCAAGCCTGGTTCGTTACGAGCGTAAATGAACTTGATCAAAAACTACTGGCCCAACAATTTCGATCATTCGAGTGAGATACAACAACCATGTGCCTCGCTCCTCGATCCGCACAATGACTTGGCTATGAAAACGAGACTTGCCATCCTGTGGCTGCTGCCAGCGTGTGCTTTCCCACAACCGGCAAAAATCGACGTGAATGCGGCTGAGGTGGCCGGTCCGGCTCCTCAATCCTGGGCTTATTTCGGCTACGACGAGGCCAATTACACGTACGCACCTAACGGCCAAAAACTCATCAGGGAACTCGCGGGGCTCAGCAAGGCGCCAGTGCACATTCGCACGCACTTTCTGCTGGTCACCGGCGATGGCAAAGGCGGGTTGAAATTCGGATCCACTAACGCCTACACAGAAGATAGCGCCGGCCATCCTATTTACAACTGGACAGTGGTCGACAAGATTCTCGGCACTTATCTCGACTCCGGCGTTACTCCGTTTGTCGAGATCGGGTTCATGCCGCAAGCGCTGTCAACACACCCCGAGCCATACACGCCCACTTGGGTACCCGGCGCGAGAAATGATCAGTACTACATCGGCTGGACGTACCCGCCCAGGAACTACAAGAAATGGGCTGATTTGATTTATCAATGGGTTCAACACTCGGTCGAAAAGTACGGGAAAGCGGAAGTGGAGAAATGGGACTGGGAGGTGTGGAACGAGCCGAACATCGGCTACTGGCACGGCACGCCGGAGGACTACGATGAGCTCTACGACTACACCGTGGATGCCGTGAAACGGGCGCTGCCCACCGCTCACGTGGGCGGCCCTGCATCCACCGGTCCTGCAGAATCGCACGCGGCCGATTTCTTGCGCCAGTTTCTGCAGCACTGCGCAACGGGCAGGAATTACGCCACGGGCCAACAAGGATCGCCTCTCGACTTCATCACCTTCCACGTGAAGGGCCGGCCCCGAGTGGTCGAGAACCGGGACATCATGGGAATCTCATACGAATTGAACGACGCCGCGAGCGGCTTCGCAATCGTTCATTCGTTTTCCCAATTCGCACATCTTCCGGTTGTGTTGAGCGAAGCGGACCCGGAAGGCTGCGCCGCTTGTTCGGCCCGCGTTTACCCCCAGAACGCCTATCGCAATGGCACGCTATACGCCGCCTACGAAGCGGCTGCGTACAAAGCAATCCTGGAGCTCGCTCATGAACACGCAGTAAACCTGAAGGGAGTTCTCACCTGGGCATTCGAATTCGAAGATCAGCCTTACTTTGATGGCTTTCGCTCTTTGGCCACCAACGGCATCGACAAGCCTGTTCTGAATTTCTTTCGCATGGCAGGGCTGATGACCGGAGTGCGAGTGAAAGCGGACAGCACGGCGGCGGTTCCAGCAGACGCGATTGTGAGGAGCGGTGTTCCAGGGCCCGGCGACATAGATGCGCTCGCCGCGAAATCGGATCACGACCTGACTGTCTTGATCTGGAATTATCGCGATCAGGATGAAGCAGTTCCGCCCGCTGAAATCCAATTGAACGTCTCCGGAATCCCTGAAACGGCGAGGCGGGTCCTGGTCACGCATTATCGTATCGATCAGCAGCACAGCAACTCATACACAGTGTGGAAACGAATGGCCTCGCCTGAGCACCCCACGGGACAGGAGTACGCGGAGCTTGAAAGTGCCGGACAGTTACAGATCCTGACGTCTCCACTCTGGACGGATCGGAAGACGGCCGAAGCGCTTCGATTTCCGTTGCCGTCCGAAGCTTTGTCGCTGATACAAATCAGCTGGAAATAATTGTTGGAATGCGTTCAGGCATGCACTTTGCTTTGTCGGCATTCAGTTGATTTGTTGAACCTTGCATTCCGGATAATGTTGTGTACGCTGATGTGTACAAGGCAACACAACAATGAGCGAAACGACGACTTTTACGATTCGCGTATCCGAGGACGTGAAGCGACGCCTGGAAAAGCTGGCGAAGGCGACTAGCCGTACCCGCTCATCGCTGGCAGCTGACGCGGTCGCCACTTATGTAGTCGAACAAGAGTGGCAATTGGCGGAAATCGAGGAAGGGATCAAAGACTCTGAGGCCGGCCGTGTTATTCCTCACCAGGACGTGAAGCGGTGGCTCAATTCCTGGGGCACTGATAACGAAGAAGCTCCGCCTACGTGCCAATAGTTTGGACTCAGCGAGCTGTTCGCCACTTAGCACATCTTCGGTCAAAGGAGAGCGCCTTATCATTCTGGCCGCCTTTCATGGCGCGCAGATCAAGGAGCCAATTGGTAGCTGATATGTAATCTTTTTGATTGCAGCACAAAGGAGCTGACAGGAATGAGAACCACAAGAATGAGCGCCGTGTTGTCCACTGCGTGAACACCAGCAACAGGTACATCTCGTTACGTGGAATTGATCGATGGACCAGCCGCCACCAGCTAGCGTTGCCTCCGCTGGGGACGATGTGACGGGCCTGCTGATCGCCTGGAGCAATGGCAATCAAGACGCATTGACTAAGCTCGTTCCGATCATCTACAACGAGCTGCGCCGAATCGCGCGGCGTTATATGCGGCGCGGGCCTGGGGCGCAGACGCTCGAAAACGACTGCGCTGGTCCACGAAACCTACCTGCGTTTTGCAAATCAGAAGGAAATGAGCTGGCGCAACCGCGCACACTTCTTCGCTGTGTCCGCTCAATCAATGCGCCACATTCTGGTGGATATGGCGCGCGGCCGCAGAACTCAGCGGCGCGGAGCCGGCGCATATACCTTTTCACTCGAAGACGTTGTCGTCTTTTCTCCCGAACCTGCTGCAGGGCTGGTCGCCCTGGACGATGCGCTTACGGCACTCGCACAGCTGGACCAGCGTAAAAGCCGAATCGTCGAAATGCGCTTCTTCGGAGGATTGACGTTAGATGAAACAGCCGAGGTGCTGAACATTTCACCCGAAATCGTTACTCGCGAATGGAGGCGCGCGAAAGCGTGGTTGAAGTCCGAATTGGGCGGAGGGCCGGCGGACGCATGAACCCTAGATCCTGCTAAGATCTGGGCGGCATGACCTCCGAGCGTATCTGAAAATAAATGCGCTGGTCGACTGTCTGCTGGACACCCCCGCCCATAAGCGCGCGTCTTTTCTCGAGGAAGCATGCGCCGCTGACCCGATTTTGCGCGAGGAAGTCGAAAGGGTACTCCGGGCGCATGAGTCCCAAGACGATTTTCTCGAAGCGCCCTTGCTCGAACTGATTGCCGAAGATATAGCGGTGGATGCGGCCGCACACGAATTTTCCGGCCGGGTGCTCGGAGAGTATACCGTATTATCGCGGCTCGGCGCGGGCGGCATCGGTGAAGTCTGGTTGGCGCGCGACGAGCGTCTGGGACGGCAGGTCGCGGTAACGGTGCTGTCGCCTAAGTTTGTTCGTGATCCGGACCAGGTCCTGCGTTTCAAGCACGAGGCACGCACCGCGTCGCAACTGAGTCATCCCAATATCGTCACCATTTTTGAAATCGGACAAAGTCAAGGCGTCGATTTCTGCTAGCGGTACGCGGGGAACCACGACGATTACGTCTCCGCATTCCGCTGTTATCTGTTGCCGTGATTGTGGGCATGGTGATCGCCGCGGTTCTGTTTATGCGCCGGGAACCAAATGCAGCGCATGTCGCTAATCCCATCGCCCCGATGAAAATCAGCCGAGTGAGACTGCGCGGGGTCGTGCGGGAAGC
>CAWJVA010000024.1:0-83821 GCA_963846185.1 uncultured Acidobacteriaceae bacterium
TAACGGCTGGTGGAGCTCGTTTTCGCGAAAAACGGGGCCGCAGGCCCTGGAGCATGCGAAGGAGAACCCGGCTGCCGTGATTCTGGATCTCAACAACACGAGTGCCGACGCGCTGGAACTCATCACGAAACTGAAGAGTAACGCTGAAACACGCGACATCAGTTTGCTCGGATAATGTTTCCCACGTGCAAGCCGATTTGAAGCAGGCGGCACAAGAGCGAGGTTGCGACGTGGTGATGGCCCGCTCCGCCTTTTCGCATAATCTGCCGGTGATTCTGCGCCGCTACGCAGGCCCGAAGGCGGGGTGATATCGGGCCGACCTTTTGCCACATCGAGCACTGCACCGAGTCGAAGATCATCGTGGCAACGTCGTGATCCGTGCTGACCTGATTTAAGTTTCAATTCACGCGCCCGCGTGGGGCGCGACGCGCAGTATCAGCTGCAACTCGGCACCGTGCAGTTGTTTCAATCCACGCGTCCGCGTGTGGTCGCGACGCCTAGCGCGGATTTCCTGAAGTTCATCTCCGTGCTGTTTCAATCCACGCGCCCGCGTGGGGCGCGATAGCGATGGGCATGAGCCCTCTCTTTTTCCCAAGGATACGAGATCGATTCCGCGAACCTTAACAGTACGGCCTTTTGTTCCTCTGTGACCGGCGCTTCTGTCCTCAGTATCTGGTTGATGAGGCGGCCGCTTCGCTCGCCGCGAACCTAGTAAGTAAGAAACGCCTGCTTAGGGTTCGCGCTAAACGACGAGTGGGCCTTGCAGCGGAAGTCAAACCGGGGCGGCGGGGTGACGCATTGCGAGTACAAATCGTGCATGCGGTTTGCAAGCTGGCGCGTTCGCTCTCTCAACTCAAGGGTGATCGCGACTGTCGATCGCCTGCGGGGGTGGCATAGAAAAGTACACCCTCGGGAACTTCGATGCGCAGCATCTCTTCGAGGCAAAGCGCTTGAGCACACAATTGGACCTCATCCGAACCGTCGTGCTTCGCCTGCCCGCGGTTGTATTCGACGGGCCGCGGCGCCGCGTGATGCAACGGGAACTCGACGAGGTCGGCGAGCCCGACAACCCCAAGCCGGAGCGAATGGATGGGCAGGGAGCGGACGAGTCTTACTCCTTCTTTCGTCTCGTCCAGTCCCTCATCCGGCTTGGCGTGCAGTAGTTTCCCTTCGGCCGTGAGCCGATTCTCCTCCCACTGCTGTTCAACGTGAATGAGTGCCCACTGTCTCTCGCAAAAACTAGGTGCTGAAGGCCGGAAAGCGGAGAAGTTCGGCCTCGGTGTACATCAAGCAAGGTTCCAGAATCTCACGCCGATAGAACTCCTGCGTCATTTGGAGGCGCCGTTACTCGGGCAGG
Source organism: uncultured Acidobacteriaceae bacterium (assembly GCA_963846185.1). Taxonomy (GTDB): domain Bacteria; phylum Acidobacteriota; class Terriglobia; order Bryobacterales; family Bryobacteraceae; genus Bog-105. The sequence continues at coordinate 1,358 of CAWJVA010000024.1, forward strand.
ATTGAAGGCACGAGCGGCCGGCTCGGGCGCGACCTGCAGCATCGCCAGCAGTTTGTGAGATGGAGCGTTGCCCAAATCGCTCGAGTGCTCGAACGCCCAAAGTCCGCACACACGCATCTCGCCTCGCGAGGCAGACCGGTCCAGCTCGAACATGTTCTTTAGCGCCTCAATCAAAATCAGAAGATCGCCGTTCGTGAAATTTGTATCTCGCGCGAGAAAAGGCGAGAGGTAGATGTGCGTGCGGTAGAGACCGTATGCAACCGTGTGCTTGCGGCCCATCTGGCCGGTGGCGGCCTTTTCATCGCCATCGCCTGTTTCGGCGGCCTCCCGGCCGGTATCTGTGCGGTTTGTCAGAGCCACTCGCGTGATGGTATGAGCGACGGAGAAAATAGGATCGGTTGATCGCGAGAAAGCAACTTGCACCGGGCCTCGAACCTGGCCGCAGTTCCACTGCCGGACCTTCCGGTCCTTTGAGGAGCTCTTCCGGCCGGCATTTCCGTTGCCGGACGAGGAGTCATCCTCCGGACCGCGGCTCTCCCCATGGTCATAACCGCGCCAAACGCACGGACGTCGAAGAAGTTTTTGCACATCCAGGCACGAGCCTGCGTGTTGGGGCGATCCGATCCTTCGTTGATGCCGAGCGAGAGGTACGCTTTCTTCTGCTCATCCGCCAATATGCCGCGTTCTTTCACATAGATGTCGTATGGCGGCGCGTAGCTTTCGTCGACGCTACAAAACTTACGAATTTTTCGCTTCAGACAGACGTCGGTGAAATCAGCCCGTGACCCGTTTCAATTCTATTCGCGTCGTTACAGCGTAGTCGACATCTTTGAGGGCAATCGTATTACGCTGCGCTCGATCTTCGTCGGCATAGTAGTTCCAGGCTGCGCCGGACTTACGGACGGCGTTCGCGGTGTCGTCTGACGCGCGTTCATTGACCTCATTACGGCGGAATTGAATGAGACGGACCGGCGCCAGCAGACAGATCTCGTCGACGCGCCAGAGAATTGCGGGCTTCCAAAGAACGCATTCGAGAATCCCTCGGATTACCGAGGGAGTAGGTGCAAGGTACGAAACGCGTTCAGTTTTGAGCTCTGCGCGGCAAAAGCAAGCGAGATCGCCGCGTATACGGACACAAAAAGGGCGAGACAGTTCCGCCATAGGTTTGCCTCCTTCGCTATGAAATTGGCCTTGAAATCCACGGCGAGCCAGACTGCCCGTCGATTATTTTTGGTTCGACAACAGAGTACGACTTCGGCGGAAGGATGCCAATTCGTTTTATTCAAAATGCCAGAGCCGATCGGCTCTGGCACAAGAATTGGCATATTGAATAAAACGTTTCAATCCACTTGACAATGTAAGCCCACCTACGATCAAACGTCAAGCAAGGGAAGAATCTCCGATTCAGGTCCTCCGAATCCGAATTTGGTTGAGTATACGTGTTCAAACCCGGGAATAACAACCCAGCACGCCTCCGACCCGTTAATAAGCGGCGCAAGGCAGCCGCGGCCTTTCAAGATGTCCAGTTCTTTCTTTCGCAAGCTCACCGTGTACGGCTGCAGGCTCCGGAAAGCTGTGATACCAGGTGCGCGACGCAAGTCTTCGATGCGCCGCCGTGATTCTTCTTCGTAGGGCGCGATCACAGGTGTTCCCTCGTCCTCAATCATCACGAACTCCTCCGCGGTCTTCGGAAAATCGAGGCTGCTCTCATGGGCGGGAATCGACGACGGCTTCTTATACACCGCCGTCAAGCGCTCAAAATAGCGGCGGGGTAAATCGGGCGAAAACAAATCCCGCTCACCCTCGCGCAAAAGATTCTTCATCTCTTTCATCCCCTCGGCAAGCACGCCACGCGGAGGCTGTGTCGGCGCGACGAAGACGTGGAAATCCCCCGCGGCCGGTGCACCTTCACGATTGCAGCGTCCGGCCGCCTGAGCCAGACTATCGACGCCTGCAAGCGCGCGATAGACAACCGGAAAATCAAGGTCGACGCCAGCCTCCACAAGCTGGGTTGAGACGACGATGCAGTCTTCCTTACACCCCATTTTTTCCTTGATCTGTGCAAGTACGTGGCGGCGATGCGCCGGGCACATAAGCGTAGAGAGATGAAGAGCTTTATCACCGATGGCCGAAGCCAGATCAATGGCGTCTCTGCGGCGATGAACGATGGCCAGGACCCGCTGCTGCTCATTGCGCGTGATCCGCTCAGCGAGTTCCTCCCAGGAGGCCGGCTGGTTCAATGTTTCCGGCCAGTGTACCTTCACCCGCCCTGTACACGCCGAAAAAAGCGCCGGCGTGTCGGCGATGATTTCCGTCGCATGCGGCTGGGCCAAACATGGCTGGGTAGCGGAGCAGTGGACCGTAGTGACATGGAAGTGGCGCGTAAGAAGATCGAGCGCGTCTTTGATCGGTTTGATAAGTTCGAGCGGAAACGTCTGAACTTCGTCCAGAATAACTACGCTACGGGCGACATTGTGCAGTTTGCGGAGGTCGCGCTTTCTATTTGCGTGGAGCGTTTCGAAAAACTGCACGCTGGTCGTGACAATGATTGGACTGTCCCAGTTTTCAACGCAATGACGGTTTGTGAGATTGTCCTGATCGGGATCGATATTGCTGTGGTGCTCGAGAACAACATCGTCTCCGAATATGTCTCGATAAACTTCCGCGGTCTGATCGATGATGCTCGTATAGGGAATGACACAGATAACGCGCCGGAGCCCGTGCAACGCGGCATGATGTAGCCCGAAGAGAATCGATGCAAGTGTTTTTCCTCCGCCGGTTGGCACGGTGAGGCGGAACGGCCCAGGAGCCTTACACGAGCGTTCGCGGCATGCCTGCTGAACGCGCCGGCGGATGTCACTCATATTAGACTCAGCGGGCAATCCGGCCAGATACCGCTCCAGCGCCGGTAGCAGGTCTTGCGGCTGCTTTTCGCAGCGCCAGCGCGGCCGGCCTTTGTCCCAGCGCTCGGTCTCCAGCGAATCGGCATCGACCAGAGCAGAGTAGAGAAAACGAGTCCAAAGAGCCCTGGCGGGCTGCGGCGCGCTCTCGATACCCCCGTATTTGAGAATGCTTGGCGGCGGAGTTATGCGGTATTTTGCTCCCCTCTCGACATCGTTGAAATAATCAGCGCGCGCTTTGAGACGGCCATGATGAGCGGCAATTGACATCGCCAGTTCGTGAAGATTCTGCTGCGATGCGTGGTAGGCGCCGACTATCGAATGCGGAGGACCGTTCCTTTCCTGGTATCCAGCGATCGTATTTCGACGCAAGTAGTTCTGAAACTCAACCTGGTACTTTCCAAGATCGTGCCATAACCCGGCAAGCTTTCCTGCTTTTGGCGCGTCGAAGGCGGAACAGAATGTCTCGCATGTAGAAGCGGTTCGCTGTAAGTGCTCAATGAGCAGATCCCACGCGCTCTCGGGCTGATCAGGACGAGTGTGGGCATAAAAAGCACACATGAGTTAGCGTTTAGTTTTGCTTCGAGCCCGGCGGTAACCACGACACTTACTGCTTCACGTCACTTCACGAGCGCGAACGCATACAGGCTGTCACCCGCGCCGACCACCAGGTATTGCCGCCCGTCCAGCTCATAAGTCATCGGGCCATTGCTGACGTGCGAACCGAGATGAAAGTGCCAGAGAATCTTTCCGTCGGCCGGGTCCCAGGCGATGAGATTGCCGGACGGATCGCCGCTGAACAGCAAGTTTGCCCGCAGTGCTCAGGATTCCGGAGCCGGCCGCGCCGCGGCCCGGAAAATCGTGGCTCCAGCGGATCTTGCCCGTTTGGTAATCGATGAGCTTCGAGCACGGCTTGCGCCCACAGATTCCGCCCATTTCCGCCGTATCCCTCCGGCTTTTCTTCCGTGTCGGTGAGATAAGCGAGGCTGAAGCCTTTGACCGCATTGACATAAAAGAGGCCGGTCTCGGGATCGAAGCTGGGAGGAAACCAGTTCGTGCCGCCGCCCGCGTTGGATGTTCAGCAGCGCGCCGTCGGGCTGCGGCTCTTTGTTCGACGTTGGGAATCGGCTGGCCTTGCTGCATCCACGCCCTTTGACCAGTTTGCTCCGACATACGGCGCGCTTACTAAGTTCTTGCCGTTGGTGCGGTCGAGCACGAAGAAATAGCCGTTGCGAGCCGCTTGCGCCAGTAACTTGCGCGTTTCTGCCATTCCATTCCGCATCGAACAGAACCGGCGTTTCGACGTTGTCCCAATCATGCGTGTCGTGCGGCGACGCCTGGAAATACCAGACCAGCTTACCGGTATCCGGGTTCAGCGCGACAATCGAGCAGGTCCAGAGATTGCTGCCTTTGCGGCCCTGCCCCGCATACACAGGATTGGGATTGCCCGTTCCCCAATAGAGAAGATTCAGCTCGGGGTCATACGTGCCCGGCATCCACGTCATCCCGCCGCCGTGTTCCATGGCTCCTGCGTTGGGCCATGTCTCGGCGCCGGGCTCGCCTTTGCGCGGCTCCGTATTCCAGCGCCACTGCAGGGCTCCGGTTTCCGGATCGCGCGCTTCCAGATACCCGGGAACGTCCATGGCATCGCCGCCCACGCCGACAATGACGTGATTCCCGATGACCATGGGCGCCATGGTGGTGAAGTATTGCAGCTTGACATCGGCAACCTGAACTTTCCAGCGCTCCTTGCCGTCCTTCGCGTTAAGCGAAATGAACCAGCCGTCCGGCGCTAAGGAAATACAGCCAGTTGCCGTACATGCCGACGCCGCGATTGCCGATCGAGATGGCCGCCGTGATCCACCCAACTATAATGCCAGATCTCTTCGCCGGTGCGCGCGTCCACCGCCCAGACATGGTCGGGAACCGTGAAATAGAGAATGCCGTTTACTTCGAGCGGCGTCGATTTGATCTGCGCTCCGGCCGACGCCGCGCAGTGACGCCGACGTTCAGTGTCGATACATCCAGGCGATGCGCGAGCGGGTCGATGTTCGACGCGATTGATCTGCGAAAGCGGGCTGAACCGCCGCCCCGAGTAATCGCCGTTGTAAGTGGGCCAAGTGTCCGTTGGCGATTGCAAGTAACTTGGCCGGATCGAGTATTTGAGCGGCAGCCAGACACGGGCAGCAATGCGCCGGCGAGCCAACAAAAAGGATCTGTCTCATCTTCATTTCAGAGTGACGAGATAAGCCAGGAGATTATGCATGTCGGCATCGGTGTATTTGTCAAGCAATTCGCGATGACCCAGCAAGCGGATCCTTCACATCTACTTTGACTTCACTGCCGCGGCCAGGAATGATAGATGCCCGCGGAATCGTACATGGAGACGTCGAAATCGTCCAGACGCTTCAGATTGCCCGGAGATCGATCTCGCCGGAAGGCAGAGTAACGGTGACGTGGCGGGCACCGCGGACCTGCTCGCCGTTCGCGAGCTGAAGGACTGATTCGGATACAGAAACAGTGACTGCAGATCGGCCGGCTCGAATTTGCTTCGCGATGTGCGCGAGATCGCCGGTCGGCGAGTGGCAAGTGCTGCACGTGCCCGCGCCGTTGAAGAATGCTTCGCCTGCTTTCGCGTTGCCCGTGACCACGTTCTGCATCTTGTAGCCGAAGCGGTTGGCCGCCGCTTCCACTCGCGCGATGCAAGAAACTCGGCGATGTCGTAAATCTGGGCGTCTGTCAGTTCCGGAAAAGCTTGGCATGCCTTGATCGGGCCGGCCTTTGCAGAATGACGGGCCCAATGAGTTCGCCCTTTTCATCGTGCAGCACGACGCGTGGAGCGCAAGCAGATCCGGACCTTCGGCTCCGGTCGCATTTGCGCCATGGCAGAAGCCGCAGGTCTGAACGAAAAGTTTCTGCCCGCGTGCGGCGGCGGCTTGGTCGGGCAGCCGGTCCGAGGCCCAGAAACTCGCGGCCATGTTCCGATGCGCGCCTGACGACCGGCGCCGCTGCGGATTAGCAGCCTTGGCCGGGTTCCGAAACCGTGTTGTTAGCCGGTTGCTGACTCTGCTGAGCGCGATGCAAAGCAAAGCGGCCGCTGGCGGCGCGAGACGGGCAAAGCGGAAACCTCACCTCGCAGCATTTATTCTATGCCGGCCCAGGCGAAGCCATCAGCTCCCTTGCCGGCATCGATCATCTTCTCCACCTTCCAGATCCGGAAGTTGATCGCGGCGACTTGTGCACTCGAATTGCAGGAGACGTAAGCCACCTGCTGTCGGGGCGCATGAGAATTTCCTGTGGCGCTTTCGGCACATCGATGGTGTCGGACGACCTTCAGCTGTGCTCAGGTCGACAACCGCCACTTTATTCGCACGGCGGCACGGCAACCAGCAGCCATCGGCCGTCTGCCGTGGGCGCGGTTCCATAGCCTGTGCGCGGGAGCGGCACCCAGATCTTCACTTTGTCTTGTCGCCGTGTCGATGACGGCGAGCTGCGGTTTCGTTTGATCGGCGGTGAAGACCATGCTGTCGTCAGGCGAAATCGAGATGCGCTGAGTCTCTTCCTGAAATGGGAATTACCGTAATGTGTTTTGCGCGCTTCGAGATCGAGCACCGACACGGTACCGGGGCCTACATTCGCCGTATATCCACGCCGACCGTCATGCGAGATGGCGAGCATGTGCGATTCGGGCTGGCCTGTCGGAATGCTGCCGACGATCTTCAGCGTTTTGGGGTCGATGATGCTGATGGTCTTATCGAGTTCGGTGGTGACGTACAGCATGCCGTCTTTCGGCCCGAACTTAGGACAGTGCGGCCGGACGCCATGCCCGAAATCGACGTTCCCGATCACTTTACGGTCGGCGATGTCAATGACGACCATGTTGCTGCCGTCGGTCCCGGGCTTGCCCACACCGGAGTTTCCGTAGATCGGCACGTAGGCAGTGCGTCCGTCCGGCGATGCGGTGACCTCATGTCCCGTCGTTCCATCTTCGGGGACTTCGGCCTGCTGCTTGCCGGATGCAGGATCAATGATGGATAGGCTGCGGTCGCCCTTGCAGGCAGCGAGCAGAAGGCTTGATGAACCGCTGTTATCCGATTGAGCATGAGATGTGGTTGCGAGCGTAGCCATGAGTATTGTCAGAGAAGCGAAACCCGCGGCTGAAATCCAGAGTGACGAGCGAGTGCGTGTCATAGGTATGTAGTACGCGGCGTCAAAGGTCGCTGGCGACAAGGTATCACAAAGCGAGAACAGCGGGATGCCCGTGCTATCCTCTGGCCGGTATTCGATGCGCACCTTGACCCGTTCTTCAATAGCGTTGCTGCTTTGCCTTACTTCGATCTGCATGGCGCAGCAGCAGAACGCGCCGGCTAAGGACGATTCGAAGAAGACGGAGAAGGCGGAAAAGAGCGATGCGAACCCGCCCGAAGAGAAACCCTCCATCACCCATCATCGGACCACGGTTCGCGGTCAGACCATCCAGTACACCGCCACAGCCGCGCGTATGCCCATCCGAAATGACCAGGGGCACGTGGAAGCACAGATGTTTTATGTCGCCTATACGGTGGATAAGGCCGGCGCCAAGCGGCCGTTGACGTTCGCGTTCAATGGCGGCCCCGGTTCTGCCACAGTCTGGCTGCATATGGGCGCGTTCGGACCCAAACGAGTGAAGCTTGACCCGAACGGTTTCATGCCGCCGCCACCATTCACCTGGGAAGACAACCAGAACACGCTGCTCGACCGGAGCGATCTCGTCTTCGTCGATGCTATCGGAACCGGGTATAGCCGCGCCGAGACGCCTGAGCTGGGAAAAAAGTTCTGGAGCGTGAGCGGCGATATTGAGGCGTTTGGTGAATTCATCCGCGAATATCTACAGAAGAATTCGCGTTGGACCTCGCCGCTGTACTTGGCGGGCGAGAGTTATGGCACCACGCGCGCAGCTGGCCTTTCCGGTTACCTGGTCGACCACGGGATCGCACTCAACGGAATCGTCTTGATTTCGACAATTTTAAACTTCGGAACCGTCAGTTTCGTGACCGGAAATGATCTGCCGTACATGTTGTATCTGCCTACGTACGCGCTGACCGCTGCGTATCATCACAAGCTGGCGCCGGAGCTGGTAAAAGACCCCGAAGCCTTGCGCAAAGAAGTCGAGAAATGGGCATCGACGGAGTATTTGCTCGCGCTGCAGCAGGGCGACAGCTTGCCGGAGAACGAAAGAAATGCGGTCGCGGAACGGCTCGCGCGCTACACCGGTTTGAGCAAAGAATATATTTTGCACTGCAACCTGCGCGTCGATCTCGCGCACTTCGACACCGACCTGCTACGGAGCGAAGGAAAGATGATCGGGCGCTTAGACGGCCGTTTCACAGCGCCTGAAGCTGAGCAGACAGAACAGCATCCCGATTTTGACCCGAGCGAGGCGGCCATACGTCCCCCTTACACGGCGGCCTTTGGTGAGTACGTCAAACAGGAATTGGATTACCAGAGCGACCTGAACTATTTCGTCCTGGGGGGAGGAATTGGACGCTGGGATTTTGAAACCACCGGCTGGTCAGGCTTCGCCGACACCGCTCCTGCGCTCCGCAAGGCTTTTGCCAAGAACCCGTACATGCGCGTGTTCATCGCAGAAGGCATGTATGATGCGGCAACCCCTTATTTCGCTGTTGACTACACGTTCGATCACATGGGCCTGACTCCAGCGGCTCATCAGAATGTAAGCCGAGACCATTTCGATGCCGGGCACATGGTGTACATCGATACGAAGTCGATGGATAAGTTACGTCGTGATATAGACGGCTTGTATGAGACTGGTGAGAGTAAGTAGCAGTTTCGAAAATGAACATTGCCGCTGCAAGAGAGACGAAGCTTTTCGATCCGGCGGACGGCTTTGGGCCTCTTAAGAACCTGTACGTCGCGACAGACGGGACCCTCGCCAAACGAGGTGATCAGTGGTGGATGTACCTGGCCGGCAAAGCGACCGATCAACCCAGCATCCAGCTATTCAGCGCGTCATTGCCGGAAGGGGCTCCGCTCGCAGCGCGCGGTTGGACGTTGACGCCGGAACACAATCACCCGAGCAGGATAGCGCTTCTCGCAAAGCAGGAAAAGAGCGCAGCATGGGACCTCAAGGGCGGCCGGCATTGCCCCTCATACGTGAAGGGCTGGGATCCAGAGCGTGCAGAATGGGTTGAGCGTATCTATTACGCAGGGGGCGCCGAGAACGTCTGGGGACCGTACACGATCGGCTACCTCGAATGGGATGGCGCCGCATGGATCGATCAACCGTTCCCGGTGTTCACTGCAAGCGAAGATTGGGAACGGGACAGCGTCTACGAGCCGAACTTGCTTTATGCCGACGGCAAGTGGAAGATGTGGTACGTCGCCGGTTCAAATCAGCAGCATTACATCGTTCAAGGCTACGCCGAAAGCCCCAACGGCCGCAGCGGCTGGACCAAGCATAAGATCGTGTTTGCCCCAGAAGAGAAGGTCTTCGACTTCTGCGTGATCAAGACGCGTACAGCTTACGAGGCGGTTTTCTCCCGCGTCTGGCTCGGCAAGGGTGACGCGCCGCCACACGCGGGCTTGTGGTGGGCTGAATCCGATACAGCTTCGTCCGATATGTCGGATTGGAGTGTGCCCATTCAGATCATGACAGCCCAGGACCGCGGTTGGCATTCAGGTCCGTGGAAGCCCTGCGCAAGATACTGCGAGCGCGATCCGAATCATTTATTCGTTTTTTTTGATGGCGCGTACAGCAAAAAGGACGGCAGCCCGTTCCCGTACATCTTCACGCTAGGCTGTCTGGAGATCCCGCGGCCAAAGTAAGCAGAGCGCGATCCTATTGTTCGCAAGGCTTGAATGAGGCAAGTCCTATTTCGTTGCGGCGATTGATCGCTTGATACGCGCTCCGATACTTTCACCCAGCGCAATCGCGCCCAGACCCGCCAGCAGATGCAGCACCCGGTATAGTTCAGGATTCGAACTGCCTCCGAGCAGCCGTCGAAGGCTCATTCCGAAGGCCGCCACCACGAAGCCCCAAATAAACGCGCCGAAAATCAGACCAAAATTGAGCCGTTCGCCAATGCCGATCGCAGCAAGAACCCAGAGCAGAATGACGAGCGCCACGCCTAGCTGCATGTGAATGCGTACCAGGCCTTCCGTGTAGTCCCAGCCTGTCCAGAACAGAATCCCGAGGACGATCAGCACCAGGCCAATCAGGCGCAGCAGATTCTGACATATGACAGTCGCGGTCCTCATGTGTTTGGTTAGCTTCTCCTGTTTGTATCATTTAGTGCGACAATGACTAGAAATCCGGGTTAGTACGTTTTCGCATGAAGCTCATACCAGGAAGTAGGGCATCGCTCGGCTTCGTCCTGTTCGCGATCGCTTCCGGCTTGATATCGGAAGCGTTCGCGGCACAGTCAGGGGCGGAAGCGCAACAGCAATACTCGAACTCCGTCCGGTCAACCTACAATTTCCGTTTCGGGCCGGAAAAATATCTGCGCCGGGCAATGCCGCCACGGCGAACAAGGAGTTCATCCTCCCGGCGCATTTCCGACTGCCGAATATTGCGCCCACTGCCATCCAGGAAGCTTATGCGCAATGGCGGCAGGCGCTGCATTCCAACTCGTTCCGCACGCCTTTCTATCGCACCAGCGTAAACATTCTGGCGCGGACCAAAGGCATCGAATTCACCCGGCATTGCGATAGCTGCCACAATCCGATCGGGGTCGTTACGGCGCGCTGACGCAAGGCTCGAATGTGGACCGGCAGTTTCGATGAGGACGGGCTCACCTGCATGACCTGCCACTCGATACAGAGGTCTCCAGCCGAGTCTGGGCAACGGCAGCTACGTCATGGGCATTCCGGCCGTCATGGTGGATGAGAACGGCAAACCGCATTCCCGGCGAGGTTCCGTACGAAGAGATCATGCCGGCATCCCGACCGTCACTCGAAAGCGGTGATGAAGGACTTCTATCGGTACGCCGGAGTTCTGCGCTGCGTGCCACAAAGCGAATCTGCCGCATCCGCTGAACGACTACAAATGGATTCGCGCGTTCACGCTCCTACGACGAATGGCAGAATTCAAAGTTTTCCAAGCGAAATCCGCTGACGTTCTATTCAGCCGACTTCACGACGTGCCAGGGCTGCCACATGACGCGCGAGCCCTGCACCATGCTGAGAATATGGCGCCAAGAACGGAACGTTCGCGTCGCATCGCTGGCTGGCCGGCAATACGGCCGTTCCGTTCTACTACGGCTTCGACGAGCAACTGAAGAAGACGATCGAGTTCCTGAAATCGGGCAATGTATCTGAATGTCGATCTGTTCGGCATCAAGAAGCAGGCATCGGGACACCTGATCGCGTCCTCTGGGCTCGGTCCCGTTCAAGCTCGCGCCGAGAGGACAGTGGTTCAGATCGATGGTGGTGATTCAGAACAAGAACATCGGCCACTCGCTGATTCCCGAAGTGCGCGACCTCTACGAAGCGTGGGTGGAGTTCACGGTTACGGACGCGACAGGCAAAGAGATTTATCACAGCGGCTTTCTCAAGCCGGACGGAATGCTCGATGCAGCGCGCGCACAGCTTCACGAATCGCCCGGTGAACATGGACGGCGAACTTTGTCGATAACCACAAGGTCTGGACGATTCATTCGATGGCTTACGACAACACGATTCAGTCCGGCCGTTCGGCGCTGGTGCGCTATGAGTTCCGATTCCGCGCGATGCGCAAGGGTCCGCTGACCGTCACCGCTGCGGTGAATTATCGCCATCTGCGGCAGAGCTATTTGAACAATGTTTTGGGCCGGATCATCCGGCCTATCCGGTGGTCGAGACTGCTTCGCGAACGCGCAGCTATCAACAGTTGGGAGAAATCCAGCCTCTGCCAGCTCGAAGCGGCACGACAATCCGGACTGGATGCGCTGGAACAATCTGGGGATTGGCCTATCTGGATCAGCTGCAGTATGCGGACGCGCTCGACGCCTTTGAACAGGTCGTGAAGCTGCGGCCCGATTACGCCGACGGCTATATCAATGTTGGGTCTGACTTACATCGAATGGGAGAAGTATACCGATGCGCGCGGTCGAGTCTCGAAAAGGCGCTTGCGCTTAGCTCCGAACAATGCCCGGGCTCTCTATTATCTGGCGCTGGTGGAGCGGCGGGCAGGCGCATCCTGAAGCGGAAGTGGCCGACTTGCAGAAGGTCGTGGCGCAGTATCCGCAATCGCGCGATGCGCGGCGCGAACTGGGAATCTCCTATCTACCAGCAGCACGCTACCAGGAAGCGATCGAGCAGTTCGAGGCGTTGCAAGCCATCGATCCGGACGATCTGGCCGCCCACTACAATCTGGCGATCCTCTACCGCCGCGTGGGCGATGAAGGAGAAAGCGGCGGAACAGGCGCGCTTGTTCGCCACCAAGCAGGTCGATCCCGGCGCGCCGACTTACTCGCTGGATTTCCTGCGCAATCATCCGGAGATTTCGATCGAGAGCGTGCCGTGGCACATGCATACGATGCGGCATCGCGCAGCGCACTGCCGCAAGGGCCGAGCCAGCGCTAACCAGTTACCGATTCCTATGTCTGAACGTAATCGTCGCGGAGTTTATTCGTTCGCTAGCCGCAACCGCGCTGGTGCTGCCCTGCGCTGATCTTCGCTGGCCGCGCTTCCCGGCGCTCGAGCAGGCAGCAAGCTGCCCGGCCCCATCGAGCGCAGCTACGACGCCAAGGCGAGGCCCGCGCCGAAAGGCCCGAAGTCGCCGATCGAGGGCACGCCGCTGGGAGTCAGCTTTCGTCGACGTGGTCAAAGAGAGCCGGGCTGGCCGTCAAGACGATCTACGGCGGCGAGCACAAGAACAAGTATCTTCTCGAAACAACCGGCTGCGGCCTCGCGTTTTACGACTACGACAACGATGGCTGGCTCGATATTTTCCTGGTGAACGGCTGGCGGCTGGAAGGCTTTCCGGGCGGCGACAGAACCGCATTGCCATCTCTTCAAGAACAATCGCGACGGCACATTCACCGATGTGACCAAGGGCTCCGGCCTGGAGCACGAACCGGCTGGGGACAGGCCTGCTGCGTCGGCGACTACAACAACGATGGCCACGACGACCTATTCGTCACCTACTACGGCCAGAATGCGCTCTACCGCAACAACGGCGACGGCACGTTCACGGATGTCACCGAAGCAGGCAGGCTGCATTCAGCCCGGCCCGAAGACGCGCTGGAACACAGGCTGTACGTTTGTCGATTACGACCGCGATGGCCATCTGGATCTGTTCGTCGCAAATTACGTGGACTTCGATCTGAAGACAGCGCCGCCGCCCGAAGCGGGTCCGTGTACTTATAAAGGGCTGCTGGTGGCGTGCGGACCGCCTGGACTGCCCGGCGGCAAGAACATCCTGTATCACAACAACGGCGATGGCACGTTCACCGACGTCAGCGAGAAGGCCGGCATCTGGAACACGCGCGGGCACTTACGGACTGAGCGTTGCGGCTTCCGATCTCGATAACGACGGCTGGCCCGACATCTACGTCGCGAACGATTCGAGTACCGCGACGCTGTATCAGAACCAGAAGGACGGCACTTTCAAGGACATCGCGATCGAAGTCCGGCGCGGCGCTTTCGCCCGAAGGCAAGCCGCAGGCCGGCATGGGCGTTTCGATCGGCGACTACAACCGCGACGGCAATCTCGACGTCGCTGAAGACGAACTTCGCCGGCGATACCGATTCGCTCTATACGAATCTGGGCGACGGCTACGTTCGAAGATCGCACTTATCCCGAGCGGGCTGGGCGTCAATACGCGCCTGCTCGGCTGGGGTGTCGGGTTCTTCGACATGGATAACGACGGCTGGCTCGACATTCTGATGTCGAACGGCCACGTCTATCCGGAAGTGGACAAATCGAACGCCGACCTGAAGTACGCCGAGCACAAATACCTCTACCGCAACCTGCAGAATGGCACGCTTCGAAGAAGTGACGGAAAAGGGCGGCCCGGGCATTCTGGAGAGCGCTCCCGCGCGCGGCTGCGCTTTCGGCGATTACGACAACGACGGCGATATCGATATCGCGGTGAACTGCGTCAACGCGCATTCCGCAACTGCTGCGCTGCGATTCCACGCTGAAGCGCAACTGGATCAAGATCAAGCTCGTCGGCGTGAAATCGAACCGCACCGGCATCGGAACGCGCGTCATCGTGATGGCAAAGACCAAGCCGGACGCGCCGAAGCCGCTGACCCAGATGGACGAACTGCGCAGCGGCGGCAGCTACTTCTCGCAGAACGACATGCGCATGCACTTCGGCCTGGATCAGGCGACGAAGGTGGACTCCGTCGAGATGCGCTGGCTGAGCGGGCAGGTGGACAAGTTGAGCGATCTTGAGGTCAACCGCTTTTACACGTTGCAGGAAGGCGGCAAGATTCTGAAGTGTGAAGAGTTGAAGCCGGCGAAGAAGTCGTGAAGCCGCTGCTGCTGCTCGTTTGCGCTGCTGTCCTGTGCGGAGCACAACAAGCTTGCCCGTGGCTGAATCAGGCAACGGCCAGCGGAGTCCTTGAAGGCAGCGCAACCGTCACTACAACCAAGTCTGCATGCGCTTTCAGCGGAAAAAACGGTGACCTGCGAATAGAGGTCACTGTTACACCTGGGGCAGCAACAAGGCTCGAGAGTTTAAAGGCATCCTGCAAAGTTGGTGCGAAGCCATTGAAGGCGATCGGCAATGAAGCTGCGACGTGCTCGACGGTCGGCGCTGAACAGGTGATAGGCCGCGTGCGCGATCAACTGTTCGTGATCACTCTCACGATGAAGGGCTTCCCTCCGGAAGAAATCGCACGAAAAAGCCGCCTCGTCGCCGAGCAGGTCTCCGGCAATCTTTTTTGAGGCGCCTCAAAACCAAATCACTGGTTTGAGCCGGCCCGTGCCGCCTTCGCGCCCTGCCGAAGCTTGTGCTCTTTCTCCTGTTCCTCCGCCGCCCGGATAGCGGCTGCACGATCAAAGGCCTCCTGCGCGCCTGCTTTATCGCCTTGTTTGCGCAGCAAAAGCCCCAACGTGTTGAACGCGCCGGCATCGTTCGGGTCAAGCGCAACCGAATGCCGCAGGGCATCGATTGCACCGTTCACATCACCTTGCTGTTTCAGCACCGTACCCAGCTCAAACCAGGCATCCGTATAGTCGGGCCGCTGCTGTACCGCCCTGCGCAGGTGCTCAATCGCCTTCTCCGGCTGACCCATATCAACGTACGTGGCGGCCAGCGTGTAATGCGCTTCCACAATGGATGGATCTAACTGGAGGGCGCGCTCCAGTTCGGCACTCGCGTGCGGCAGATCATCGCTCTGTTTGTAAGCGATGCCGAGATCATAGTGAGCCGAAGCAACATCGGGATGGTTCCGAACAACGGACGAGAGCTGCTTGGCCGCTTCCTTGTAGTCTGCCGCGGCAATGTAGGCGTAACCGATGTTCACCTGGACATTGACGTTGTTGGGATCCTCTTGCAGAATACGGCGGAATTCGCGGAGGCCGCCCGCCCAGTCGCCTGCGTTCACCAGCACCATGCCATAGTTGTTCCGGACGAGATTGTTTTTCGGGTCGAGAGCGATCGCATGACTGTAAGCCTCTCGGGCCTGTTGATACCGCTTCTGTTGGCTGTACGCCAGCCCGAGCTCAGCCCAGATCTCCGCATTTTTCGGCATTTCGGCCGCCGCCTTCGAAAGCTCCGGAACGGCTTTTGAAAATTGGCTTGAAGCGTTGTACGCAGCACCCAGGCGAAAGCGGTACTCGGCGTTCCCGGGATCGAGCGCGACAGCTTTCTGTAACGCAGCCAAGCCCATTGCATCCCGCTGCATCAGAAGAACGGCCCCAAGGTGATACCAGGCTGCAGCCAGTTTCGGATCGATCTCGGTCGCATGCCGGAAGTAGGAGGCAGCCTCGCCGGCCCGGTTAGTTGCCGCCAGAATGAAACCGATCTGATCTTGGTAGACGGCTGAGTGCGGATTCAGCTGTGCCAGTTTCTGATAGTCGGCGAGCGCGCCGTTCGCGTCACGGGCAGCCAGCTTCTGACGTGCATCCGCCTCGAGCTGAGGGATAGATTCGGCAGCTAGCGGAAAACAAAGAACGACGCTGAGGAGACCAAAACGGAACCGCGACAACCTCTAATGTTAGCTCTTGAACCTTCCTGTAACCTGAAAGGTTGAAGAACTTATAAGCACGATTCCGCAAAGGAAGCTATTCAGATGTACGCAGCACTCCAAAAAGAGCTAGAGACTTACGAGCAGCGCACACCCTCCTCTCGCGACGCGCATCGACGCGCTGTAAGCCGCGTTCCAATCGGAGTCGGAAGTAATTACCGTTATTACCCGCCGTACCCGTTGTTCGTATAGTGACGGTAAAGGAAGCAGGATCCACGATATCGACGGCAACGAATATGTTGACCACAATCTCTGCTACGGTGCGCTGTTTGCAGGCCATTGTCATCCAGCGGTGATGAGGGCAGTCGAGAACAGATGAAAGTTGGAACGCTCTACGGAATGCCGCACGGCATGGAATTGGAGCTGGCTGATACTGATCTGCGAACGCTTTCCGGTGGAAATGGTTCGCTTCGGCAACAGCGGTTCCGAGGTCACCATGCATTCTCTGCGTCTCGCGCGCGCGGTGACGGGCCGCAGCAAGATTATCAAAATGGAAGGTGGCTATCACGGCGGTCATGACGCCGTTTCGGTCAGCGTTAAACCGAAAGAGGGTCAGTTCGGCGATCCCGAACATCCGACGCCGGTCGTATCGAGCGCCGGAGTGTTACAGGGCACATCGGACGCAACGCTGGTTGCGCCATTCAACAACCTCCCGGCCGTCGAGCGGCTATTCGAAGAGCATCCGGGCCAGATCGCGGCCGTTATCGTCGAACCGATCATGTTGAACATCGCTTTCTGCATGCCGGACGAGGGTTATCTCATAGGCCTCCGCGAAATGAGCCAGCCATGGCGCGCTGTTCATCATGGACGAGGTCAAAACCGGCGGGAAACTCGCCTACGGCGGTGCCTGCGAATACTTCAAAGTCAAGCCCGATATTCTTTGCCTCGGAAAGTCCATCGGCGGCGGCTTTTCACTCGCCGCCTTCGCCGCCAGCCGTGCAGTAATGGACGTAATCGCCCAGCAGAAAATGTTCCACGCCGGAACATACAACACGAATCCGGTCGTCATGGCAGCGGGTATAGCGACCTTCCGTGAGGTCCTCACCCGCCAGGCTTTCGAGCACATCGGCAAGCTCAATAAGAAGCTCGTTGACGGATACCAGGCCATCATTAAGAATGCCGGCCTGATCGCGCATGCTGACGGCGCGGGCGCGAACGGTGCGCTGCTCTTCTATCCTCATCGCATTCGCAATTACCGCGATTGGTATCACATCGACGAAGACATCTGGACCCACTACTGGTTCGCTATGACGAACCGCGGTATCCTCTGCCAGCCGTATTGGTGGGATGAACAGTGGACCATCTCGGTTCAACACACGGAGAAGGACATCGATCAGCATCTTGCAAGTCTTTTCCGAAATCGCTCCCGCGCTGGCTGCGGCCCAGGAAGAGCGCATGACCGTTGGACCGTTAGGGACGCACGCATCCTGACCTTCGGTATAAAGGCTGAATGGCGGACAGTACCAGCTCCGGAAGCTATTCATCGCTCCGGCTGGCGCACTTGAAGCGCTCTCTGGGTTTGGGATCTCACATGGCTCTCCGTCGTCGCCGTGGCCAATCTGAACGTCGTTCCCGTAGTAGCCGCCAGCGGGCCGACCACCGTCTGGCTGTGGGTCGCAGCGCTGCTTTTCTTCTTCCTGCCGCAGGGAATCGGCGTAATCGAGCTCTCCCGTCGCTTCCCGAATGAAGGCGGCGTTTATATCTGGACCAAACAGATGTTCGGGGATCTGCACGGCTTTCTGTGCGGCTGGTGCTATTGGACCGCGAACATGTTCTTCATCCCGGCGCTGCTGTTCTATCTGCTCGGCCTTGCAACCTATATCGCCGGCCCTGATCTGGGCCGCATCGCAGAGCAGCCGCTGGTATTCGGAACGATCACCATCAGCTTGCTGTGGCTGACCGCGTTCGCAAACATTCGCGGCATCGGGGTCGGCAAGTGGGTGAATAACATTGGAGGCCTGGGAACGCTGTTTGCCGCCGCCGATACTGATCCTGCTAGCTGCCATTTGCATCCTGAAGTTTGGGGTCAGTCTTCCGGCGAGCGCTTTTCGGCTGCAGAAGATTGATATCGGCGTATTCTCGTCCTTCGGCGTGGTGTGTTTCGGCCTGGTCGGACTCGAGCTCGGCTGCGTCATGGGTGACGAGATCCGGAATCCGGAGAGGAGCGTACCGCGCGGTGTGCTGTACGGCGGCATTCTATGTGCGTTTCAGTATCTTGGGCGCGACTCTGGCGCTCGTGCTTGCCATCCGGCAGGCGGATATGAAAGTACTCCAAGGCGTGCTGCAGGGCGTGGATAACATGACGGCTCGCCTGGACGTGAATTGGACGCTGTTTCCGCTGGCTTTACTCGTGGCAATCTCGGTGATCGGCGCGACCTCCGCCTGGCTCAGCGGATCGGCGAGGATCTTATTCGTCTCGGGCATCGACCGCTACTTGCCCAAGATCTTCGGCGCGTTGCATCGCAAATACGATACGCCACATATCGCGATCATGGGAATCGCGCTGCTGTCGTCCTTGCTCATCGCAATGAGTTTCGCGGGCAGCAGCACAGTTCGTAAGGGAAGCCTACCTTACGCTGATTGATCTTGCCGTCGCGCTGCAAATGATTTCTTATATGTTATGTTTACGCCTCGCTCGCGTGTGTTGCATTCCGCCGGGGGAGGCCATCGCCGCTTGGGAGAAAGCTGCGAATGCGTTTTGCGGCTGTTAGCGGGCTGTGCACAACCCTCTTAGGCTTTGGTGGTGGCCTTCATTCCATCCCATCAGGTAGATTCGGTGTGGCGCTTCGAAACCAAAATGATCTTGAGCTGCGTAGCTTTCCTGGGAGTAGCGGCGGCTTTGTTCATCTACTACTCGCGGCGGCGCGCGCCGGTTGAGGCCGTTATGATCGGAGCCTAGATACGTATGGCCATTGCCTCCATCAATCCTGCTACCGGTGAAAAGTTCGCAAGCTTTGATCCACTCTCGCCCGAAAAGCTCGAGGAGAAGCTGGCGACTTGCGCACAGCGCCTTCCGCGAACATCGCCGGAGCTGTTTCAGCCAGCGCGCGCAGCGAGCTGCAGACGGCAGCCAACATCCTCGAAGAAGAAAGCGAGCGCTTCGGATGCCTCATGACCTCCGAGATGGGCAAAACGCTGGCATCCGCCATCGCCGAAGCGAAGAAGTGTGCGACAGTCTGCCGCTATTACGCAGAGAACGGCGAACGGCACCTTGCCGATGAAATGATCGTAAGCAATGCTTCGCGCAGCTTTGTGAAATACCAGCCGATTGGGCCGGTGCTGGCCATCATGCCCTGGAATTTTCCGTTCTGGCAGGTGTTTCGCTTTGCCGCTCCTGCCTTGATGGCCGGCAACGTAGGTCTGTTAAAACACGCCTCCAACGTTCCTCAGTGCGCGTTGGCCATCGAAGAAATCTTCTCGCGAGCGCGGTTTCGCTCCCGGAGTCTTTCAAACGTTGTTGATCGAAGCCAACCAGGTCGATGCAGTCATCGACGACGATCGAGTAGCAGCCGCCACGCTGACCGGAAGCGAGCCCGCCGGGCGGTCCGTCGCGAGCCGTGCCGGGCAGAACATCAAGCGAACCGTGCTCGAGCTGGGCGGAAGCGATCCCTTTATCGTGATGCCCAGCACCGATCTCGCAGCGACGGTGAAAGCGGCCGTCGGCGCACGCACCATCAACAACGGCCAGTCCTGCATCGCCGCCAAACGCTTCATCGTCGCGGACGCGATCTACGACGAATTCGAGAAGCAATTTACGGCCGCAATGGCGGAACTCCGCATCGGGGATCCAATGGATCCGGCGACCGAGATCGGTCCGCTTGCGACCGCCAAGATTCGCGAAGAGCTTCACGAGCAGGTGCGTCGAGCTGTCGAGAGCGGCGCCACAATCCTGACTGGCGGCAAGATGCTCGAAGGCCGAGGCAATTTCTATGCGCCCACGGTGCTCTCGCACATGCCTCGCAGCGCGCGCTGTTTTCTACGAAGAGTTCTTTGGGCCCGTGGCGCTGCTGTTCCGGGTAAAAAACGTAGATGAGGCGATCGAGTTGGCGAACGATTCGCCATTTGGCCTGGGCTCCAGTGTGTGGACAAACGATCCCGCCGATATGGAGACCTGTATCGAAGGAATTGAAGCCGGGCAGGTTTTCGTCAACGGACCGGTTGCGTCCGATCCGCGCCTCCCCTTCGGCGGAGTGAAGCGTTCAGGTTATGGCCGGGAGCTGAGCGCGATCGGCATTCGTGAGTTCGTGAACGTGAAGACTGTCTGGTGCAAATAGAATCATGAACCGCTATCGCATGTACATCAACGGCGCTTTTGTGCATGGCGTCCGGGACGCGTGGTTCCCCGTCTACGATCCTTCAACGGAGGAAATCATCGCCGAAGTGCCGGATGCAGACGCAACGGACATCGATGTTGCGGCCAAATCCGCGCGCAGCGCTTTTGATTCGGGCGCGCTGGTCACAGATGACGGCGCAAGATCGCGGCCGGCTCCTGTTCAAACTCTCAGATCGCATCCGCAAGGAATCGGCAAGGCTCGCAGAACTGGAGGCGCGCAACTGCGGTAAGCCGATTATCGAAGCGGAATTTGACGTAAACGACACGGCTACCTGCTTCGAGTACTACGGGGGACTGGCGACCAAGGTTCTCGGCCACGTAAATCCGGTGCCTGACAACGCGCTGAGTCTTGCGCTGAAGGAGCCGGTGGGAGTGGCGGGCCAGATCATCCCCTGGAATTATCCGCTCCTGATGGCTGCCTGGAAACTCGCGCCTGCTCTGGCAGCGGGCTGCACGTGCGTGTTGAAACCTGCCGAGCAGACGCCTCTTAGCGTCCTAGAGATGGCAGCCTGGTTCGACGAAATTGGTTTTCCTCCGGGTGTGATCAACATCGTTACGGGCTTCGGCGAAACAGCCGGTGCGCCGCTGGTTGCACACCCTGATGTCGACAGAGTGGCATTCACCGGCAGCGCGCAGGTCGGAAAAATCATTTTGCGAACAGCGGCGGAATCGATCAAGCGCGTCACGCTCGAGCTTGGCGGGAAATCGCCCAACATCTTTTTCGCGGATAGCGATTTCGAAGCGGCCGTGGATGGCGCTCTCTTCGGAGTCTTCATAAATCAGGGCGAGGTCTGTTCGGCTGGCAGCCGGATCCTGGTCGAGAAGCCCATCTATAACAAGTTTGTCGATGCGCTCGCGGCCAAGGCGAAGACC
This sequence comes from uncultured Acidobacteriaceae bacterium, assembly GCA_963846185.1. Taxonomy (GTDB): domain Bacteria; phylum Acidobacteriota; class Terriglobia; order Bryobacterales; family Bryobacteraceae; genus Bog-105. The sequence goes on from CAWJVA010000024.1 coordinate 22,643, forward strand.
ATCCGGCTCGGAGCGCCGCTCGATCGAGAAACAAAGATGGGTCCGCTGGTCAGCAAAGAGCAATATGAGCGTGTTCGCCAGTATCAGGAGATCGGCAAGAGCGAGGCCAAGCTGGTTGCGGGGGGCGGGCGCGCGGCTTCCTTCTCAAAAGGGTATTACGTGGAGCCCACCATTTTCGCCGACGTCGACAATGGAACCCGGATCGCACGCGAAGAAGTATTCGGCCCCGTAGCGTCAGTCATTCCGTTTGAAGGTGAAGAGGAGGCGATCCGGATCGCGAACGACACGCCTTACGGCCTGGCCGCGGCTGTCTGGTCGCGCGACATTTTTCGTGCTTTAAGAGTGGTGAAAGCGGTTCGCGCCGGCATCGTCTGGGTCAACCATATGCAGCCCACCTACGTGGAAGCGCCCTGGGGCGGCTACAAACAATCCGGCTTCGGCAGGGAACTGGGGCCGTGGGGCATTGAAGAGTATCTCGAGACCAAACAGGTTTACATCAACCTGAACGAACAGCCTATCGGGTGGTATTGATGGGATCCATTCAACTGAAGACGCCGGTTCCGGGACCGAAATCTACCGCATTGATGCGCCGTGAGGCAGCGGCCGTTCCGCGTGGCGTTTCGCAATCGATTCCAATCTTCGTTGCCAGATCCGAAGGCGCCTGCATCGAGGATGTTGACGGGAATATTTTTCTCGATCTGGCGGGCGGCATAGGATGCCTCAATGTCGGTCATCGCAACGAACTCGTCACCGAAGCCCTGCATGCCCAGGTAGACAAGTTCCTGCACACCTGTTTCATGGTGACGCCCTATGAAAGCTATGTGGCGCTTGCCGAAAAACTGAATGCGCTCGCACCGGGTCCGTCCCCAAAGAAGACGATTCTGTTAAGCAGCGGGGCCGAAGCGGTGGAGAACGCCATCAAAATCGCTCGCGCCTATACGCGGCGGCCTGCGGTGATCTGCTTTGAGGACGGCTTTCACGGCCGCACGCTGCTTACGCTTTCTCTTACCAGCAAAACTCATCCGTACAAAGCGGGCTTCGAACCGTTTCCAGCGATATCTATCGCGTGCCGTACGCATACTGCTATCGCTGTTCTTACAACCTGCGATACCCGAATTGCCAGGTGCACTGCGCACGGCACCTCGAGGACACGTTCAAACGCGTCGTCGCTGCCGGGTCCGTGGCGGCCATCATCGCCGAGCCCGTTCTGGGCGAAGGCGGCTTTGTTGTTCCTCCGCGGGAGTGGCTGGGCATCATTCACGACATCTGCCGCAAATACGGAATCCTGCTGATCGCCGATGAGGTACAGACCGGATTCGGGCGAACGGGCAAATTCTTCGCGGTGGAACACTCCGGCGTTGAACCGGATCTGCTGCTCAGCGCGAAGAGCCTCGGCGGCGGGCTGCCGATCGCAGCTGTTACTGGCAAGTCGGAAATCATGGACAATACCGGGCCCGGGTCGCTGGGTGGAACCTTCGGTGGAAATCCGCTCGCATGCGAGGCTGCTCTGGCCGCCATTCGAGCCATCGAGCAGGACGGGCTGAATGAGCGGGCCGTCAAATTAGGTGATCGCTTCGCAGCGCGCGCCAAGAGCTGGCAGCGCACGATGCCCATCGTCGGCGATGTGCGCGGGCTGGGGGCCATGCAGGCCTTTGAGGTGGTTCGTACGGATGACTTGCGCACGCCGGATCCGGACGCGACGAAGAAGATCGCCCGCTACTGCTATGAGCACGGTGTCATCCTGGTCACGGCAGGATCGTACGGTAACGTCATCCGGCTCCTGGCGCCGCTGGTCGTCACGGATGCACAGCTCGATGAAGCGCTCGAGGTGATGGAAGCGGCGCTGCAACACGCATGCGAAGTGGAACCGGCCATTTCTCCGAATCCGGTGGCGGTGGCGTGAAGCAATGCTCTACTTGCGGATTTTGCGAAACGAACTTCCCGGTTTTACGAAACGAACTTCCTTCGTTTTTGCGAAACGAAGCCAGCGGGCGTGGTTGGGTTCGTTTTTTCAAAATTGGCAACATCCTGCACGGCCCGGTGTGCCTGGTCGATGGCGCCGTCCGTGTACGCGTAGGCGCCGGCATCCGAGTTGGCGATAGCGATCCGGCCGAATGGTCTGCGTGCCGCAACGCAGGGCAGTTCTCCGCCGTCGAGCCAAAAGTTGTCCCACAGCGAGTTGTATTCGTACGCGTAGCCGTGAGGCCAGCGATTCACTGTGATAGCGGCGATGTCACGCGCGGGATCGAAACCGCCGGCGCCGAGCGTGCGCACCATCTGGTCGCGTATATTGCGCTCGAAAGTTTCAAAAGAGGTGTTGTAGAGATCAAGGCGTCCGGCGCGATGCTGATCGCGGGAAGGCAGGCCGGGCTTGGCCGGCACGCGCTGAAGGTGAACGATGATGGGTTCCTGCGGGCTCTTCGGAAAGTGGTAATCACCGACACTCACCGGGAGATCGAGATTCATTTCGCCGTGGAAACTGCCCGGCGCGTAAACGCCGCTGACGCCCAGTTTCTCGAACGACGTCCAATTACGGATCAGAACGTTCGTATAGACCAGCGGGACCTTAACCGCATATGCCAAAGCGGTCTTCTGGGGCTCGGGGAGTTCGGTACAGATGTAAGGAATCATCACGTGCCAGCAGGCGAGAACACAGCACTTCGCGCGTACCGTTTGCAGCTTGCCGAGCCGCATATACGTTAATTCGACGGCTGAGGCGGATGCAGGATCGCCCCTGTGGCGCACGCGGACAACGGTAGTGTTCAGACGGATTCGCGTGTTGTTGCTCTTTTTGTCGAGCTCGGAGTACTTCGTCCGGGTGGTTACGATATCGGTCGCATTCTCGCCGGGAACAGCGGCGGGAATGAGCTTGCGTACCAGCAAACGCGCAATGGAAGAGTTGCCATCCGGGAAGTGATAGAAGTATCGCTCCGCTTCCTCGCTGCGAATGGTATCGCGATTCTGGCCCGGGCCCGGTTTCGAGTCAAGCTTCAAACCTTCAAAGCCGGGATAGTCCAGTCCCCAGGCATCCTGCGCTGCGACGGCATCGATGCCTAAGCCGAACCAAGAGTGTGGGCGGGTCTGAAAATACTTGACTACATCGATATGACATCCTGCAACTTCGGTCAGGAATTTCGCATAGCTCATCCGTGCCAGGAGTGCTTTCTTCTCATCGGATGAGCGGCCCGGGAAGTAGTCCTTCTTCGTTTCGTAGAGGCGCCGAAGGTCCTGTTTCGCAGCGCCGGCCATGGGCGCCTTTTCGAAGAAGATTCGCCAACGCTGCTCAGCAGTTGATTTCCAGGACGGAGCGAAGTAGGAGTCGGGCCGAGGCTCGGCGACAAGCACGTCGCGGCCAAACGTCTCTTTGTCGAAGAAAACGGCCGGGCTCATGCCGCGTGAAGTATAGATATTGCGGTTGACAGCGAGCCGGTATGAGGCGACATCGATCCCCAGCTCCTGAATGACCTGGCGTGCCACCGCGCTGTACGGTTGCGGGCTTTCGATTGCGAAGGCGCCGCCATAACCGAGGCGCATGGCGCCCGTTTGGTGAAATTCGTTGCGCTTGGCGTGGCCGCCGAAGTCGTCGTGATTCTCAAGAATCAGAATCTTCGCCGCCCGCCCGCTTGCCTGGCGATAGAAGTAAGCGGAAGCCAAGCCGCTGATGCCGCCGCCTACAATTACGAGATCGTATTCCTCGCCGGTGTCGGACGGCGAGCCTGCGGTTTGCCAGAAATCGTGATCGCGAATGGCGTGCGGGACTTTATAGATGTCGTCGTGATCGCCTCGCATGCCGGTGAGCACGGGCGGGTAATAATCAGCGGCACTCTCCGGATCAACATCCGCGCCGGCAGCCAATAAAGCCGCAGGAGAGAGCATGGCGGCGGTCGAAAGCGCGACGCCGTTCAAGAAATCGCGGCGCGAAATGCGGCGATGCATGCCGAGTTCACGGTCATTCAAGGCCATACGTTTTGGTTGCTTAGGCTAACACACTTGGTGGTGAATAGTTGCTAAGTTTGCATTGTTCGAGTAAGGTCAGGATGGTCGGAAGGAATGTCTATGGGCACGTTGACAGCATTGGGGGCAACGGCGATGCTGATATTGTGAGCTGGCCCAGTATCGCTTTTAAACTCGGCAAATGCGCCAGCCATTTGCGTCGTGGCGCTGCCCACTGGCGTGTTCGGCGAGACGCTCCATTATGAGTACATCCCGCAGCGTCTGGACTGCCGATCCAGATTGGACAAAGAGACCATCGCTCTGCCGAGGTTTGGACAATGTTTAGTAACCCTTCGCGACCCTGGCGATGTATGACGTTTGAAAGAATCGCTTCCGTGCAGGCACTAGAAACAAGAAAAGATGGTGGCGACTTTATTCACGCTCGTTACACGGCTTACACTGTTGCGATGGGAGTTAAATGTCTACCTTGTCGGCGATCTCTGATTCCGGGCTTCGCATCGATGAACCTGAGACCACCCGGGCTGTTATCTGGAGTAGTGCTTCGCTCGATACCTGTGGGCCGCTTGACCGAGCCCAGATTCTAGAAGCGTTGAACGCACTCGGCATTACGTCGTTGGATGCCCTGAACGGGACTCCGCTCGGCAATCTCGGACCCGCTCGGGCTGTGCTGGAAGAGATGCTGTTTGCGTACGACTTCGGAGCTATCGTCTGCGGCGCGCTGCCTGTTTGCGCCTATTCGCTTGAAAGCTTGAATCGCATCCCAGTATCGGCACTTTATCTCAGCACACGTCCTCAGAACTGCCTGAGCGATGCCGGGTTTACGAATGTCGGCCAGTTGCCACTCCGCCGTGTTGAGGCGCTGCTTAGCTTGTCAAATATGGGCAGGAAATCTCTGATCGAGATTTACCGGAAGATTAATGCCGTTGTGATCGGCCGCGTGGAGCGGGCACAGAGTGGCATCGTGCGCCTCCCGCTGGGATCTCTGATACACATTGGCGAGTGGGAGCCGCTGGAGCACATCGCTGATGACTTCGGTCGAAGTCGCGACTGTCTGATCGGCGAATTAGCAGTGCTTCAGGCATCAGAGGTGCGATCTGCACTCAGACTGTCTGAGGAACAGTCGTTTGGGCTCCAATGCCAGCTCCTGGTTCTGGGGCTCGAGCTCGGTTCCGCCCTACCATCCTGGTTCAAGATGCACTCTTCCGAGCTGCGCGCCGCCTTCGCACCAGAGCTGGAACGGCTTCTCGGGGGGCTTCCGAAACTTGATCTGCCATTTGAAGTACGCGAAAACGTGTCCAGACAACGGCCCTCGCCGGCAGAACCTCCGGGCAAAGCCCAGCTCAAGCAGGTTCATGAACCTCGTTGTTTGGAAGATGAGTTTCTCACCTATCTGAAGCCCGGCGTTTCCGCAATCAAGCAGGAAATCATCGCGAAAGTCTTGGGTTGGGACGGAGGCGACGGCGGCACACTGGAGGACGTTGGAGCGTCAGTTGGGCTGACACGCGAGCGGATACGGCAAATCGTCTTTTCTTCCGTTAAGGAGCCCGATGCAATAGACACGCGGTTCCTGCGACGTGGCATCTTGGAAATAAGCCGCAGCGTTCCCATTTCATTGAAAGAGTCCGCCGCCCTGCTGCAGCGCGGGGGAATTACGACCGGCAAATTGACGGCGAGGCAAATCCAGAAAACAGCGGCGTACTTCGGGCTGGACCCCACATGGTTCATCGAGAAATACCGAAACGAGTATCTCGTCGTTGACGAACCTTCCAGAGCCGTGATTCGTGAGTGCCAGTCTGAAGCTTTCCGCCGCATAAGTCACTTTGGGGTGACAAGCGTCCAGCATGTCTCAAAGAAGCTGGGTCGAGATGGCAACGAAGTCCGGTTGTATTGCAGCCTCATAGACGGGATGGTCTGGCTGGATGAAGACCGGTGCTGGTTTTGGGCTCCCAGCGCTCGCAATGCGATAGCTGGTCGTCTCGCAAAGATACTCGAAGCGGTAGTTCGGGTTCGCATCGAGACTGCTCACCAGGCGATACTGCGTGACCATCGCATGGCAGGTACGGAACTGCCCGTACAGGTCTTCCGTGCCGTTTGCGGCCACTTCGGCTGGTGCCGCATTGAGGAAGACGAAATCGTCAGGATTGGCAATCTGCCGGAAGCAGAACAAGACACCAACGAGACCAAGCTGGTAAGTGTCCTCCGGGAACACGGGCCAGTCCTTGAACGCGGCTATCTTTACCGGCTCGCAACGCAGGCAGGGATCAGCGAAGCATCCTTCAACATGCTGCTGAGTTTTAGCACGCTGATCGTCAGGCTGGGAGAAAGCCTGTATGGGGTGATCGGATCCACACTGGACGACCTGCGAAAAATCGAATCGGAAGAAAATCTCCCTATCGCCAACGACGATTCAGTGCGGCGAGAGAGCGGGGGCACCGACTTGCTCGCCGGATGCGACCCGCTATCTCCGGCGTTCCCCCGCCAAGCCCTGGCACGAGCGGCTCAAAGGTGCCGACCGCTTCGAGCGGGCGGAAAGCTTTGGTCGTTGGCGGAGCTGAGGCTGTCTAGAACGGATCGAGAAACCTTAGCCATCTGGGCACGCCTAGGATCGGCCGACATCAAGGCCATTCAGCTTTCGGATCCAAAGGACGCTCTATGGATCGATGGACGCGAGGCGCTCGCATTCACATTCTTGCTCGCGTGCACTCACCTCGCTTGGAACCACGCTGTGGAAGGAGACATGTGGAATGCGGTTGAAACCGCTTTCGACCCACCCATGCGACGGAGGTTGTTCCACGCCCCCGGTGTGCCGAGAGCCTTTATTCGGAACGAGACGGAGCGCGTTTGCTCACGCTTGGGCATACGCCACCTGTTTGGGCGAGAAGGTGAGCAGTCTTGGTTGCGCACTGTTTTTCTTTAGTTCGGCCTTACTCGCACAGGTTGGAGTCGGCTGCCGATCTGGTTGCGCCCGGGGTCGGCACTTCCCGTGGCCATCAGAGAGCTACTGGAATCGCCTGCAATGAAGTCGGAATCTTTCGGAGAGTTTTGGCGAACACTGCAGCGCTTTCGTCACGGCTACGAGTCTAACGAAACCGCGGCAAGGGCTTTGTCAGAAAGTCCTTGGCTACCCCCGGGGGAAGCCGCGGCTATTCTGAGGGCCGCCAAGGAGGCTGCGGCTCGACCATCGGACGACGAAACCGACGAGACCCCCACAACGATACCGCTGTTTGGAAAACCTCTCCTTTTTTGGGATGGTAGGGAGCCGCAGTTCCGAGTGCCGGTCAACGGGCAGGCATCACTCCTAACCGAAAAGAGATACTTGCTTGTCCTTCCAGACGAGCGGAAACTGCCGCTCGTTCGCGCGAACGATGGGTATGCCTTTGACGCGGGGGGATGCTCCTTTGCTTGCTCCACCAACATTTCTAGATTCTCAATCGATGTGCGCCGCGGGGGAGCCACATGTCTAACGGCTCCTCTTGAGATTGATTTGTTACCGTCGGACGACTTCGTTTTCTTCGACCTCCGATCCGGCTCGCAGATAGAATCCAATGACCGTATCGCTGATCGAGCGTGCACGTTGCTGTGCCGCGATGTTGTCGCATTGAGCGATAGGCCTCCCGAGTTCAAACGTGTCTTTGGTGGCGAGTGGATCGTCTATCCATTTAGAAGCGGCGTATCGGTGTCGCTCCGTCTATCGATTGAAGACACTGTCTTATGGGATGCCGCTCATTCGGGTTCTCGCTCACGCCCATCCAACCGAGCTCGCGCCAAGGTCACTAGTTTCGGTGGACGATGGGGGGAGTCTGCGCTCTTTCGGGTTCAGGTACCCGAAGGCATTCCTGAGTTCCTGCTACTGAACGGCGAGAGAATCCCACTCGAGCGGCAGCAGGACGGTGCGGGGGACGCGAGAGTCGTCCTACAGGCCGTTGCTGATTACGGGCATGCGTCGGTCCGCGTGGAATCGAGGTGCGGAGAAAGGCTTCGCTGGTACCCTGCGGATCTGGAAGTTGGAAGGATCGAGGGAGTCGCAATCGAAACGGCGTCGGGGTGGAGTGTTCCCCAAGGCGTGTTTGACCTCGGTATTGAGGATCTTTCCGCCGCGTCGCTCTTGGCGAAACCTCCCTTTCGCCTTAGAGGCGAAGAAGTCGCTCTAGAAGACTGGGCCTGGCTTGAGGGCGAGCATCTATGTGGTCGGCCGCGTAACGACGCGATCAAGCTGGGGCCGTAAGCATATGGAATTGGTGAACCGCTTGAACTATGTGTCGGCCCGTACAATCGGCGGTACAACTGGGCTCAGGTTGCACGGGCCCTCGTGCAATCAGGTGTGCTGGCGTGCGCAACTCGTGACGGGGACTCCTGCACCCTGACACTACGCTCGGACCTGGAGCTAGGTCCAGATCACGAGCTATGGATGTGGCGGCATGACGCTAGGGGCCCACAAAGAATTCCGCGTGAGCATTGGTCGCAAACTGAAGATCAATGCGAGCTCAAGCTGGCGGATGATGCAAGCCCACTTGCGTTTGCCGTCTCGTACGAGGGTGCATGGCTTGGCGCGTGGACCCTCAGCGGGGAGTGGGCTCGGTTGCTGCGAAACAGGACTGGAAAGTCGGACTGGAGCTCGACTGCCAACTGGCTGAAGTGGTGGCGGGTGCCGCTGTTGCATCCGGATCTGATCGAACAAGCAAGGGCGGCGGTCCAACGAGATCGTCTTGGCACGTTCCTGGCTTGGGTCAGCACAGAACCACCATGTCCGTCCACTTGCACCGAGGAGGACTTTGAGGCGGCCTGGCGGTACGTTGTTCGCAGGCTATTCTGGCGCTGGCATCCCAATCCAGATCAGTCGAAGACCGTTCTTCGAGAATTATCGTTGCTCTCTGGGGAGGGTGCGTTGGACATAGAAAACGGCTGGGCTGGCTTCGATCGGCTGACGCTCATTAGCCCGGTGCTCGCAGTGCGCATCGCGGTGCAGGGAACCTCGCTTCTATATCCAAACCAGGTGGAACGCGACGTCATCCTACGTTCGCTTTTGTCAAGCATGCTCGACAGACCCAAAGACACATTGGCAGGCCTGTCGGAAGCGAAAGAGGCGGCAGCAAGAAGCATGAACGTCGATGTGGCCTTCGTTGCAAATGGGATCTTGCGCGATGCCTTTGAGTTTTGGAGAGGCAAGGACGTCGATGACCGTAATCTGCGCATTGCTGTAACGAACAGCCTGGCGGTTCCGAAGTTCCTTTCAGCGGAACTGTTGCAAAGCGCGCTCAGTGGAGAAATTCATGCCTGATTCCCTGATTCCGGAGAACTACCATCTTGATGCGTTGGCAGCCGAGAAAGCTCTCCGCCGCCGCTTAGCTGCCTTCGCGCAGTCCACTGCCTATCTCCGAGACGCTCATCTCTCGGACATATGTCGGCGGTTGTGGGAATCCGACGAGAGAAATGGAGGGCTGGTAAGCCAGTTGTGGGTTGAAGGAATTTTCCCGGCTGAGAATTCCGGGAAAACGATCCGCGACCTTGTTGCAGAAGGAACCGTCTCGGTCGCTCTGCTTGACCAGCTTGAGAGGAACAAGGTCTTCCCCTCCGACCGAACCCTATATGCCCATCAGCATGCAGCCATCAAGGCAGAATCCGAGTCCTGCGAGCCCGTCCGCCCGGGCATCATCTTGACAGCAGGAACAGGTGCGGGGAAGACCGAAGCATTCCTTCTGCCGATGCTGAACGGACTGTTCCGCGAAGCGCGGAAACCAAACCAAACCGGAACAAGAGCGATCATTTTGTATCCGATGAACGCTCTTGTAAACGATCAAGTCGAACGCCTCTTCGGTTGGCTAAAAGGGCAAACGTCCATTACGCTTTTCCACTTCACTGGCGAAACGCCTGAAAACGAGGACGAGGCGAAACGATGTGGTTTTCTTGATTCGGATCTCGACCCGTGTCGCCTTAGAACCCGGGAACAGGCCCGCCTTCAACCGCCGGACATCCTGGTTACCAACTACTCGATGTTGGAGTATATGCTGTGTAGGCCTCAAGATGCAGTGTTTTTCGGGAACGCTCTGCAGACGCTGGTGATTGATGAGGCTCACATCTATAGTGGAACTCTGGCAGCGGAAATTGCCTTGTTGATCAGGCGAGTCCTGTTACGCGCGAATAGAACTCCAGACGAGATATTCCAGATTGCGACCTCCGCAACTCTGGGCGGCGACGTCGCCGAGTTTGGGGCAAAACTGTTCGGGAAGACGTCGGACCGGATCAAGGTGATCCGAGGCAAACTGGTTCGGCAACCGCTGGCGGAGATGGACCCACCCCAAGTCGATCCGGAACCCGAAGACATCCGAATCGAAGATCTGGAGAGCGCGCCGTTCGTTAACGAAAGCGGACTCGTTCGCGATCCGGCAGCCTGCGAAGCGGAACGCCGGATCCTCGTCAAGATTGTAGGTCACCAAACTCTGGCAACTCTACAGCCTGAAGCGGTGCCTGCTCGTCTTCTACACATTGCTTTGCGGAAGTCGCCGATTATCGCAAGACTTGAAGACGCTTTGTGGACGGCAAGCTCCGCGTGCTTGGCAAAGCTATCCGACCTTTCGCAAGCGGTATGGTGCCGGACGGACGATGCCGCCCTAAACGCGACGGCGGCGTTGTTGCAACTGGGCTCTCGAGCGAGAACAGCAGCCGGCGATCTTCCGCTCTTGCCGCACAAGCTTCACGTCCTGGTTCGCGCGCCCACAACTGTGTCTGTCTGTTTGAACGCTCATTGCACCAGCCCTCATAAACCTTGGAACGGCATCGGGGGTGTGCTTGCCGAAGCCGTTGATCGCTGTCCGTTTTGCAATCGTGCGACTTTAACTCTCTGCAGGTGTGAGCGTTGTGGGCAGGCTCTGTTTGCCGCAATCAAGCAAAACAATAGCTTGCTTCCTCGCGCCCGGTGGCGTTCTGATATTTCGGACGAAATTTCCTACTGGTACGCGCGCCTAGGTACCGAGGACGATACACCTTTCGACTTGAAGACCGGAGACTGCGATGAAGGCAGCGAGACAGTCTATCTCGAGCCCGTCGACCGTTGCCCAAATTGCGAATCCGATGTGAGTGCGTTTCTTCCGATAGGATTCCAAGATGCGCTCGCGCTGTCGCTGCTGGTGGAAACACTATTTCTGCACTTACCAATATTTCCGGAGCCAAGAAAAGACTGGCTTCCAGCGCGCGGGAGGCGACTTCTTGTGTTCAGCGATAGCCGTCGCGAGGCGGCCCGCCTCGGCCCGGTGCTCACGCGCCAGCACGAATACCAACTCGGTCGTGCAGCAATTAATGCTGTCCTGCGCACGGGAGCTCTTGACTCAAGGTCGATAGCTCTGCTGCAGCGTGACATCCAACGTCTGTCCGACGAAGTTGCTGAATCTGGGCCCAATGAATATCTGCAGGACGAGCTCAATTCGAAAACGAAGCGCCTTGCTTCTATTTCGGAAGGGCTGCCAATCGAACGTTGGTGCGAACGATTGAAGAGACTGCCGGAACTGGCTGAATTCTTTGATCGAGAGAACGCTGACAAACAGACCGCACCCAAATGGAACCAGCAAGTTTGGAACCAGAATAAGGAAGGGGTCGCCAAGAACGTTCGGCGCCTACTTTCGATGGAATTTGCAAGACCAGCGTGGACGCGCTTTTCTCTGGAAACGCTTGGACTCGCAGAGATTGTGTATCCGGGAATTACCAATGTCGCAGTTCCTAAGGGTCTTGTGGGCAATCGGTGGACGGAATCGATCCGAACGACTGTCAAAATACATTGGCCAGCTTTTCTAGCTGGGCTTTTAGATACGATGCGCGTAGACAACGCCATTACCCTCGGTTCGGAACTCGCTGACCAGACAGAGTACTTCACGACTCCGCTGGGAGCATGGGTCAGTTTCAACGAGCGACATTCCGGCCGGCTCATCCCTTTTACCGGCGCAAGCGGCAGGGCCCGCCGCGACCTGCTCTGCCTGTCTTTCCTGCAGGCATGCGGCTGTGATTTGGAGAAAGCGTATGCGGACCGCGAGTTCACGCTGAAAGCTGCGTATGATCAGTTGCTGGCTCAGGCGAGAGACCCTGGTGTTAAATGGCTTGAGGCGGATAGCCGTGAGACAAAGACGGGTTCAGCTGAAGCCATTCGCTTGGTATTTGAGCATGTTCATCTCCGTAGGCCTCCCTCTTTGTTCAGATGCCAGATAACTGGCGAAATCTGGCCGCGTTCAATGGCCGGAAGATCACCGAATGCGAACGGAAAGTCTGACTTACGCGCTCTGACTCACGAAGATGCCGATAACGATCCCAGGCTAGGACGGGCGCGCCGGGAATTACTCGATGATCCCGTATTCCGAATCGGCATCTGGGCAGAGGAACATTCCGCACAGTTGGACTCACTCGAGAACCGCCGATTGCAAGATCTCTTCGCCTTTGGGGCCCGCAACGTCCTTAGCGCCACTACAACGCTCGAGGTCGGAATTGACATCGGAGGTCTTTCCGGAGTCGTGCTCAGCAATGTGCCGCCGGGGCGCGCAAACTATCAGCAGCGTAGCGGGAGAGCCGGCAGGAGGTCTGATGGTTCTTCTGTCGCCGCGACCTTCGCGCGCAGTGTCCCGTACGACTTGGCCGTGTTGCGCGACTTCGGAGCGTTCTTTGGAAGGCCTCTTCGGAAGCCCACGGTTCTACTGTCACGCGAGCGATTTGCGAGGCGTCATCTTAACGCCTTCCTGCTCGGGGAGTTCTTCCGGGCGATCTACCCGAAGAACACGAAAGCCGGCGCTATGCAAGCATTTCAGCACATGGGATGGCTTTGTGGCCAACCTAGATTGCCCATCGTACGACCGGGAGATTTGCGACCTGAGTTCCCGTCATGGCCGGGTTACTCGAACATTCGGGTCGCCGACCTTTGGTGGGTTCCCGACGGAAACATGGCAGAGCAGTTCGAGGCCTACCTCGATTTCTGTCGCGGAAATCCCGATGTAATCTCCAAGTCGATAGCGACACTGTGCAGAGATACTCCTTTATCGCAAACTGAGGTCTCAATGTTCATCGACTCGGCCCGCGACCAATTCCATGAGACTTGGTGCGCCTGGAAGAAAGATTATCTGATCCTGCTCCGAAACTGGGAATTGGTCCAACCAGATGGCAAGTTGTCGGTTCTCAACGCAATCGCACATCAGGCAAATACGCTCTGGCGAAGAACCGTCATCGAGGAACTTGCAACCAAACGCTTCCTACCGCGTTACGGCTTTCCGATCGGACTTCAATCTTTGGTGAGCCCGAATTACGTCCACAATGCAGGTGAGCCCGTCAACCTGCAGCGTGACGGGATACTGGCGCTTTCCGAGTATGTCCCGGGCTCGTCAGTGCTCGCCGGGGGCCGAACCTATAAGTCGCACGGTCTTGTGAGTTTTTTCAAGCATGACGATAAAGAGCGGGAATTCGGATTGCGGCTTTGGCGGTACAAGTGCTTGCGAGGTCACCAGTGGTACCGGATTACCCAAGATGATTCTCCTGGATGTTGTGTTGCCCAATGCGCTGAGCCGAAGGAGAATGGAGGAACGCTGTTGCTTGTTCCGAAATACGGATACTCGACGGCGGCATGGGATCCACCGTCTTGGTCTGGGAACCCTGAGCGGGTCGGAACAACTGGGATCGCTTCGTCTTCGTTCCTAACTCCGAAGGCTCCCGAAGCGCTACGTTCGCTGGCTCATTTCGGGCGCTTGCGAGGCGTACTAGCTACGCTCTGTGAAGGCGGAGAAATTCTTGCATCAAACGCCGGAGATCACAGCCTGGGATTTGCTGTATGCACTCGTTGCGGATACGCGGAAAGTGAAGCGGCCATCGGCAGCGGACGAGAGAAGCTACCCTCGTCGTTCGAACTGCACATCGCGCTTACGCAGAGGAAAGGAAGATGCTGGAAATCAAATGAAGCTCCGGTGCTCAGAAATCATCATCTTGGCGCACTACATGTAACAGACGTTCTCCAGCTAGACTTCTCAGGTTCGGGGCATCCGGGGTGGACACCTTCAACGATTGCAACACTCGGCCATGCTTTGAGGCTCGCGGCAGCCCAGATATTGGAGTTAGACGCGAGAGAAATCGGAATGACTGTCTGTGCCGTCGGGGAGAGTGGCAGCTCGGGCATACAGCTTTTTGATAATTCGGCGGGAGGTGCCGGGCACGTATCTGAATTGTTCTCAAACGGGGATCAATGGTTGGCTAAGGCGAGTGAGATTATGCGCCGCGACGAGGATCATGAAAGCAGGTGTGCAACGGCGTGTCTTTATTGCCTCCTGACATCGTACAGCCAATCGGACTACGAGAAGGGTTTGCTCCAGCGGGCACAAACTTCACGCCTCCTCTCCGATCTGTTGACGGGCCGTAGATAAGCGCCGCCCCAACCATCTCGTCGAGATCTCATTGGCTGATCTCACTATTTAGAGAAACTGGCCCGATTATCACAGCAAGTCGGGTTGCGTCCAACCATTGGTTCGGCTGCCACTTGCCTTAAACGTGGAGCGTAGACATGCAGATCGGTGGATCGGTTCCGGATAGATCGCCCGTAGCGGCCAAGAATAGATCAACACATGCTGATCGGCGGATTCGGCCGATACGGATATTGAGAGGACCAAGCGCAAAGCATTTCCGGCCATTCATACGATCACGGGACCGTAACTACAGAAACCGATTGAGTAAGTTCCGTGGAAGGCACTTAGGGCTTTGTGGACAGCGGCTGCCAGAGCTCAATCTTATTCCCATCCAGGTCATAGATCCAGGCAAAGCGACCGTAGGATTCATCCACTCGTTTGGCGTCAATCTTTACTCCCTCTTGCTTTAAGCGGTCGAGCAAAGCATCCAGATCGTCCACGATGTAGTTGATCATGAACGGTGCGTCGCTGGGATCAAAATAGTGACTGGAGGCGGGAAAGACTCGAGTAAGGTCGGGATGGTCGGAAGGAATATCTATAGGCACGTGTGACACAGCAATGGACCAAGGGTGATGCCAATCTCTGTGAGGTGGCCGAGCATCGCCCTTAAACTCAGCCGCAAGCTGAGTTGCCGTCCACCGCCCTCACTCGAATCTAAGTAGCCTCACTTTCAACATGGAAATCTTAGGGCCGGGAAGCCCAGGTACAAAGAGTTCATCCCCATTCAGTCGCCGGCCTGGAACCCAGTCACCATTCTCATAATGGCCTTCATCCCTGGATAAAACGGCCACGCGCGATGGCCCGGGCGAGTCGCTTTCGAAAGCGGGGTCTCCATTCGCGCCGATGAACAGAAATTCGTTCGGAGCGGTGTTAACCACAAGGGCAAACGGGCGCGTATCGTTGAGCATAGCGCGAGAGTCGAGGGAAACCGCACCGGGCAGTTCCGATGCGCGAGCCGGATTTTGGCCGGCTTCGGATGTGCCCGCGCCAGCAGCGCCCGATTGAGGCATTCGCGGCCTGGACAATGTGATTTTGTATCCGCCCAACGAGACGGGTTGTGGTTTTTCACCGTCGAGCACGAGCAGGCTCCTGACCTTTCCCGCTGCCTGCCAGTCAGCGAGTTGCGGCAGGAACCCGGAAAGAAGTTTGTACGCTTGGGCCACCTGACCTTCCGGATTCAGGTCCTCAACGCCGAACGGCGACCAGCCCAGGGCCGCATCATTGCCAAGCGCCCAGAACAGATTTCCAACTTGGTCGCGGGCTTCCGGAATGAATAACGGGTTGCCGGCCCTCGTGTATAGCGCACAAGTGCCCTTGAAATCGTTGACATAAATGTCGGGAGCAAGAAAGTCCAGTGATGGAGCCGCGGCCCGGTAAACGTCCATGACACCGGCAACAGGACCACCGCTTGGCCACTGGCCCGGCACGTCCTGACCAGGTTGCGGCCCGAGCCAGGCGTTCGCGTACATGGGAATGTTCAGTTCGGCTTTGCCTACCTTGGCCACCTCGCCGATGAAGCGACCTATGTAATAGGCCATGAAAATTTCGTCAGCCCGCTCATCGCTTCCGAAGACTTCGGCCCATGTCCCACTCGTTCTGTAGCCGTTTCTGCCCCAGATCTGTTGCATTTCCGGGAGCAGAGAGGCTTTGTTCTTCGTGAAGTAGTTCATTAGAGGGACAGGTACCTGCTGCCTCCATGCGGCCTCTGCAAGGGGAGAACGATCCCGGCTGTCTCCGAGCGAACCAGCCTCGTTCTCCACCTGCATCATGATCACGGTGTGCTGCGGATCTGTTTCTTTGATGTGGCGCATCAACATGCGAAACGCGTTTTCATCCGCCTTGAGTGTCTCCTCACCCAGCGGGCTAAGTGGCCCAATCCCTTGCTGTTCCATGTACGCTGCGATCATTGAGGACATGCCACCTTTGGGCGCCACCTTCAAAATCATGGGCGGGAAGCGTTTCCGGTCTGCCTTGACCCATTGCGGCACATAGCTGGAGCCCGCGTTTTTCCAGGTTGCGAACCAGATCAGAACGAGATGCAGCTTGTGCCGTTGCGCCTCTTCGATCTGGCTATCGACGAGAGAGAAGTCGAACTTCCCTTCCTCAGGCTCAATCAACTCCCAACTCACGGTGCCGATGACCGTGTTCAGGTGCATGGCGGCGAGTTTGTCCCAGATGGGCTTCATGTACTCAACGCTGGATGCACTCGAGTTGTGAAGTTCGCCCCCCAGCACAATGAACGGCTTATCGTCGACAAAGAGTTGCTTCGCAGCTCCGTTTGGGCGGATTTGGGGCAATGCGGTGGGCTGTGCGGCGGAAATCGTAGCGGCACATACCATCAGAAAAGCCAGCAGCCATGGACGTCTCATAAACTTGTACCCGAGAACAACTGGTCGAAGGTTGCCAGGACTTCATCCACGGCAGCCTGAACATCGGATTGCCCTTTTTCTATGCACCAGCGAACCGTCACGCCGGTCATCTGAATGGCTAGTCCTCCGAGCGCGCCGGCGACCAGACTGGCAGTACGGCTCTTAGGAATTCGCTTCTCAAGGGCTCTGCTGACCATCGCTTGAGCATCTGCCATTCGGGTTGATTGAGCAGCGGCAGCTTCGGGCCACTTCTTCAGGATTTCAAACACTTTTCGGGATCGCGGATGCTTTACCGCATCCTGCGCGACTTGCATCATCATGTTCTGAAACACCTCGCGCATGGTCCAGCTTTTAGGACACGCGTCGATCGCCGCAATGAGCTGCTCGGCGAAGGACACCAAGCTATAGGCCATAATGTCGCTCTTGTTTGCGAAATAGCGAAAGCAGGAACGTGGCGACACACCCGCGGCCTGCGCAATCTCATCCACAGTGGTTTCGTCGTAGCCCTTTTCGGCGAAGAGGCTCGTTGCGGCTTCCCAAATTATTTCCCGGACGAGATGCTGCTTGCGCGTCTTCACGTCGGGGACAGCCGGACGCGCTGGAGCCAACACTGCGGCATTGGATGACCGTCTCATACCGTCGCGAGAAGGATATCACAACTCCGGCATAAATCGCCTAGTCTGACCAGTTATGTTGACTCTGGCAGATCATGCCAACTAGAATCGAGCAATGTGTTCTCAACGTTTCGGTGCTTCAATGTGGGCTGGGGTACTTCTTGCTCTGGCCTCAGCTTTGCCGGCTACGGCTGCAGTCTGTCCGAGCGTAGGGAAGCCGGTCCTCGGTACAGAGCCTCAAATTCTGATCGATGCAACCTGCGAAGATCCGGGATTCAACGAAAGAAACTTCGTGATTGACAAGGTGAGTCAGGCCACGCTGACCGTAAAGGGCACGGGACAGCAGATCCCGTTCACGCAGGTCGACGGCCACTTTAATCCGACCCAGACCCAGGCGACGTTGCCTGCGGGCGTCAGGGGCAGCCCCACGACTGTCCGGCATGGCGTGACGTGGTTGTTCCCGGCGAAGCCGTTCTGGCAAAACCGATTTTTCGACGCGCTTTATCCACTACTGATGAGCCAGAGCTACATTGGCGATCCAACCTTCGAGTTCACCCATGGTGGATATGTGGTCAACGTCAGACCTGGCAGCCCCAACGTGGGCTATCGAGTGGACGCGGCGGCCGCAAAGCTTGCAAAGACGTACGCCAACAGGCTCTATGGCAACAGTGCGCGGATTTTCGGCTACATCTATGGCATCAGTGGCGGGTCAATTCAGACGATGGGGGCTGTCGAAAGCACGACGGGAGTATGGGACGGCGCAATGCCAACCTCCCTGGCTACCGATGGTCTCAGCATGCATTCGTTCATGTGGGATTCACTCTTCATGATGGCGATTCCGCCGGCTCAGCGGGCCTTGATTGTCGACGCAGTGAAGGCCGGAAGCACCAAAAGCATCTATGACGGTCTTAGCCCAGAGCAGCACGCGATCTTAGATGAGTTTCTGAACGCCGGCTTTGCCCCCAGAGCAATGCAAGACACGGGGACGTTCTATTTTCCCCTGCCCTTCTACACTGCCGGGGGTCTGGCGGCGCTCGATCCGACCTATGAGGACGATTTCTGGTCGAAACCCGGGTATGAGGGTGCAAACCCGCCGGGCTTTCTAGCGGCGGCGAAGGTCGACGGCTTCGCCACTATTACAGGCATCAATCGCGATGCGCAGAATGCGCCCACCAGCGTCAGTTTCGACCCCGTAACAGTCCCCAAGATGGGCTCCATGGGCAGCGATGGGCTGCAGTTCTACGTTTACGCGGCTGATGAAAAGACTCGCACAATGGGCGCGTCCGGCGGCAGCCTCAACGGTGACCTGAAGGGTGCGACTCTTACGCTCAAAGGGCCGAATGACCCGGCGATGCTCAAGGCTTTGTCGATAGGGGGCAAGATTCGGATCAACAACCGCTTGCTTCTCGCCTTATGCTTTTATCCGCGTCATGACATCGTGACCAACGGTAATCCTGCCTACAAGCAGTATCTAAATACCGACGGTACGCCAAAATATCCGCAGCGTTCAGTTCCAGGCTGGAAGTTGAACTCCCTTTCGACTCAAGGCGGCACGCTGGAGACCGGAAACATCAAGTTCAAGACGATCATTATGGAGAACCTGTTGGATAATCGCTCGTTTCCGTATACAGCATCCTTCTACCATTCTCAGATCGTGAAGGCGATTGGGCCCGCCCGGGCAGATCAGATGGTTCGGATCTACTACAACGACAATGCGAATCATGCGGATCTTTTCGAAATCAAAGGAGACGACAACAGCTTCACCGTGGGCTTCGGCGGCATCTGGCTGCAAGCACTCGTCGATTTGACGAACTGGGTAGAAAAGGGAACACCTCCATTTGCCTCGACGCGCTATTCAGCCGATGACCACAATCAAGTCAGCGTACCAGCGAAGGCGGCTGAGCGCGGCGGCATCCAACCAGTTGTCACGCTCACGGTCAACGGTACGGATCATGCATCTGTGGGCGTCAACCAGGCAGTAACTCTCACCGGCAAGATCGAGGCGCCGCCGAATACGGGAAAGGTTGTGCAATACGACTGGTATCTGGGCGGCAGTCCGGTGAAGTACGAAGCGCCCACTGTGCTTCCGACGCCGCAGCCGGTCGTTGACGTCACGCGCACGGTAAGTTTCCCGAAGCCCGGAGTTTATGAGCTGACGTTGCGCGCGACTGCGCAACGCGACGGTGTTTCCGACTTCTGGACTAACATGCAGAATCTCGCACGCATCCAGATCGTCGTGCAATAAGGACGACCATCGCGTCTCGTGAGAGGAGCAGGCGCAAAGCATACGATCACGGGACCGTGGCTACAGAAACCGATTGAGTAAGTTCCGTGGAAGGCACTTAGGGCTTTGTGGACACCGGCTGCCAGAGCTCAATCTTATTCCCATCCAGGTCATAGATCCAGGCAAAGCGACCGTAGGATTCATCCATTCGTTTGGCGTCAATCTTTACTCCCTCTTCCTTTAAGCGGTCGAGCAAAGCATCCAGATCGTCCACGATGTAGTTGATCATGAACGGTGCGTCGCTGGGGTCGAAATAATGAGTGGAGCTAGGGAAGACAGTCCAAACTGTGACGTGTTCCTTTTGCGGATCATCGTGTTCGCGCCACGGAAGCATCACGCCGTGGCCTTTGTCCGCGAGTCCAAGATGCTTCGCATACCATTCGCGCATCTGATCACGATTCGCGGATTTGAAGAAGACACCGCCGATTCCAACGATGCGCCCGCGCTGCTCTATTTTGGCAGGTGGCTTCGATTTTTCAGGTTGCGTAGATTGCACTTCCTGTCCTCCTATTGAGCAGGCCGAGATGAGCAACAGCGAGCTGAGCACAATTGTGCTCCAGGGTATTTCTTGCATGTTGGATTATACAGGAAACTTTGACTGGTGTAGTTGAATCACCCTCTTTATGAGCAATACGATCGCAACCGCGGAAGCGAGCAAAACATTTTCAATCGGCGGAGACCTGCCCGTTCAGCGGCTTGGCTTCGGCGCCATGCGTCTTACCGGCGAAGGAATCTGGGGTGAACCGAGAGATCCGGACGAAGCACGGAAGGTGCTGCGGCGGGTGCTCGAACTCGGGATCAACTTTATCGACACGGCGGATTCGTACGGACCTGAAGTGAGTGAACGCTTGATCGGTGAGACGCTGCGTCCGTATCCGAAAGACCTGGTCATTGCAACGAAGGGAGGCCTGACGCGCCAGGGACCGAATAAATGGGCACCCGTGGGCCGTGCGGAGTACCTGATCCAGCAGGTGGAGATGAGTTTACGGAGATTGAAACTGGAACGCATCGACCTGTATCAATTGCATCGAATCGATCCCAAGGTGCCGGTGGAAGAATCGCTCGGAGCGCTGGTCGATTTACAACGCGCCGGTAAGATCCGCCATATTGGACTGTCGGAAGTATCTCCGGACGAGATTGAGCGGGCGCGGAACACGGCTGAAATCGTCACTGTGCAAAACCGCTACAACATCGGCGATCGTGCACACGAGAAGACGCTCGAGTATTGCGAAAAGCACAATCTGGGCTTCATCCCGTGGTTCCCCGTCGCAGCGGGCAAGCTGGCGCAGGCGGGAGGACCACTCGACCGCTTTGCCAAAAGGCACGATGCGACCGTTTCGCAGATCAGCCTGGCTTGGTTGTTGCACCGCTCGCGCGTGATGCTGCCGATTCCCGGCACCTCATCGGTAAAGCACCTGGAGGAAAACACCGCGGCCGCATCGCTGAGGCTTAGAGAGGAAGACTGGAAGGAGATCGAAGCCGGCGCGAAATCAACCGCTGCAGGGCGGTGACGCTGCCAGTCAATCGATTCGCGTATCGCCGCCGGGGTTGACGGGCGCGCGTTCCAGTCTTTGTCCCGGGCACTCTTCGATGTTAAGGTGAATGCACGACCAGTGCATTCCACAAAAGCGCATCTCAGATGCATCCATGCTGACTGTGCGAGGACATTCGATCTGCATGATCGCGTGCTGGCCTGCCCGGACTGCGGCGACCTGCTCGAAGCGGTGATCGCGCCGGTAATCGACGATCCCGCTTCGCTGAAAAAGCGCTGGCTCGAGCGAAGGACATCCTACAGTGCCGCCGACGCGAGCGGGGTGTGGCGCTTTCGAGAGTTTCTGCCCCACAGCTATGAAGCGGGCGCCATCGTGACGCTTGGCGAAGGCAACACGCCTCTGGTCAAAGGCGCACGGTCCGCAAGCTGGGCTGCCGCGAAGGACGTCTGGTTCAAACATCTCGGCTGGAATCCGACGGGATCTTTCAAGGATCTGGGAATGACGGCCGGAATGACGGAGGCAAAGTTCGTGGGCGCCAAGGTGGTGGCCTGCGCCTCAACGGGCAATACCGCCGCATCCATGGCCGCTTATGCCGCACGCGCAGGAGTAACGGGACGTGTGTACCTGCCTGCGGGGCAAGCCTCAACGAATAAGCTCGCACAGGCGCTCGATTTCGGAGCGGAGATTGTTCAGATTGAAGGCAGTTTCGATGACGCGCTGGACGCGCTGCTGAACGCGGCCCACAGCGACTTGTATTTCCTGAACTCGATCAATCCGTTTCGCATTGAGGGTCAGAAGACTGCGATGTTTGAATTAATGGAACAGTTCGAATGGCGGCCGCCCGACTACGTCGTGGTTCCGGGCGGGAATCTGGGTAATTCATCGTCGTTCGGAAAAGCATTCATCGAGATGAAGGAGTACGGTCTCATCGAACGAGTGCCACGCATGATCATTGTGCAGGCGCGGGGCGCCAATCCGCTGTCGCGCATGTGGGCCGCGGGAAACCGGCAACTCGAGGCGGTGCGATTTCCGGAGACAAGAGCAACCGCCATCCGCATCGGCAATCCACGTTCGTGGAAAAAGGCGACGCACGCACTCGAGTTCACCGGGGGAATGGTGCTGGATGTAACGGATGAAGAGATTGAAGACGCGAAGGCAATGATTGGGCGAGACGGGATCGGGTGCGAGCCTGCCTCGGCCACCACGCTGGCCGGCATCAAGAAGCTCATCGCGGGCGGGAAGCTCGATCGAGATGCGCGGATTGCGGCCGTGCTCACCGGCCACGCTCTTAAGGACACGGATTACATCATCAAGACTCACGAGAAACAGACACCGGATCATGCAGCGGATTGCGTCCGAGTTTGAAATAAGAGTTCCCGGTTCGATTGCAAATCTCGGACCCGGATTCGACACCCTCGCCGTGGCGGTCCAGCTCTATTTGCACTTGAAGGTACGGGTGCTCGATGGAAGCAACAATCTCCACTTTGAGTTTCGAGACTGCACGGTGGATGGCGAGAACTACATTGAGCGGGCATTCCTGTTTCTTGCGAGCCAGCGCGGCGGCCACTTTCCTTCTTTAGGCGTGGAAGTGAGCAGCGAAATTCCGATGAAGGGCGGGTTGGGAAGCAGCGCGGCGGCGACCGTAGCGGGTTTGCGATTGTATGAGGCGATCGCCGGACCGCTACCGGAACAGGGTTTGCTGAATGCAGCCTGTGCTCTCGAAGGGCACCCCGATAACGTGGCGGCTGCGCTGTTGGGCGGACTGACGATCAGTTGCCAGCTCCCGGACCGGTCGGCTTTCGCCGTCAAACTACGATGGCCGGAACGGCTCCGCTTCGTCGTGTTGACGCCGCAATTTGCGCTCGCGACGGTCTCCTCACGGAATGTGTTGCCGGAGTCCGTGTCGCGCGAGGACGCGGTTTTCAATCTGCAGCGGGTCTCGCTGCTGCTGCAGGCGCTTCAGAGCGGCCAGTTCGCGCTGCTGAGGGAAGCTCTGCAGGATCGCATCCATCAGCCCTTTCGCGGAAAGATTGTGCCGGGATTGGAGGCTGCGCTGGCGCTCGAGCATCCGGACCTGCTCGGCGTTTGCCTCAGCGGGGCAGGGCCGTCGATTGTCGCGCTGGCAGAGCGAAACCTGGATGAGGTGGAGGATTTACTGAGAGCCACGTTCCAGGCGGAGGGAGTGCCGTTTGTGATTCGCCGTCTATGCGTGCATCAGGATCCGCAGAGTGCGGAAGATGCAGACGGCCCGGCGGTGCTGGCGAGCACGCGCCTAGCTCGATTTCGCTGAAAGCAGCGCGAGCTTGTTCAGCTGGCATTCTTCATGTACGGCGCGCACCGCGCGGTCCAGCGTATCAAGCCGGACAACGATGCCGATGGTCAATTCGCTGGAGCCTTGTGAGATGGCTATGATGTTGACGCCTTCGCGTGAGATCGCTGTAAAAATGCGGCCGGCGAGACCCGGCATTCCGCGCATCCCTTCGCCGACGATCGCCAGCAGTCCGACGTTTTCGTCGACTTCCAGGGGCTTGAGATAGCCGTGCGCCAGCTCAATGGAAAGATTCGCTTCAAGCGCTTCGAGAGCAACCGTCACTTCCTCTTTCCGGATCAGAAAACAGAAAGTCTGCCGGTAGCTGGAGCTGGTGAAGATGAGCACTTCTACATTCGCCAGCGCCAGGGCGTCCAAAGCGCGAGCCATCAGGCGAGTGCCACTCAGAGTCGAGTTGGCCGGCTCCATGGAGATCAGAGCGACGTTTGACATGGAAGTGACAGCGCGCGCTCCCTTGGGCTCATCGAAGTGCGACACAATGCGCGTGCCCGGCTTGTGCGGAGCGAAGCTGTTCTTACTCCAGACAGGAATCTGCTTTTCGACCAGCGGCGCAAGCGTGCGGGGGTGCAGCACCTTGGCGCCGTTGTAGGCAAGCTCCGCCGCTTCGGCGTATGTCAGCTCATCGAGGACGGCGACATCCGGCACGAGGCGCGGATCGGCGGTCATGATGCCGTCCACATCGGTCCAGATCCAGAGTTCGGCGGCATCGAGAGCCGAGGCGAGGATAGAAGCCGAGAAATCGGAACCGCCGCGCCCGAGCGTGGTCGGGCGGCCATCGGCAGTTGCGCCATTGAAACCGGTGACCACCGGAATCACGCGCGCTTCGATGAGAGGAATCAGGCTGCGGGCGCAGCGGCGCCGAGTCTGCTCCATTTGCGGCGATGCATTCCCGAATACCGCGTCGGTGACGATGACGTCGCTGCCATTCACGGCTTGCGCTTCGATGCCCGTCGCTCGCAAGTAGTGGGCGAGCAGAGCCGACGAGAGGCGCTCGCCGATGGCGACAGCTTCGTCAACCGAGCGCGGGGGGCGCTCACCGAGCATGAGCACCCCGTGAGCAATCCGGCGGAATTCGGCGACGAGCGCCTGCGTATCAACGATAGCGGCCTCACACGCATTGGATCCGGGCGACAGCAGTTCGGAACAGGTCTCGACGTGGCGCTTCCGCAGCAGTTCCAGATTGCTATCAACCGCAGTGCGCTCGCCGACTTCGGCTTTGCGAAGCGTCTCAAGCAACAGGTCGGTAATCTTTGACATGGCAGAGACGACCACGGCCAGAGGCTGCTCGCGATGCTGTTCCGCGATGATGCCGGCCGCAACGCGCATTCTCTCGGCGCTGCCCATGCTGGTCCCGCCGAACTTCATTACGAGAAGATTGTGCAAAAAACCCCCAAAGCAGATGGTAACGAGCCGGGCGGAAAAGAGCGATTTCGGATAAGATCAGATTCCTGTGGGAAAAGCGAATCGCAATACAACTTTCGCCTCGCCCGAGGATGCCTTGTGGGCAGCCAAGCGGCGAAAGCCGGTTCCGTTCGAGTTCGTGCTGGACGCGCTGATGCCAGCGGCGCCCGAGACGCGGCCGATGTTCGGGTGCACGGCAATATACATCGAAAACAAAATAGTGCTGATCCTACGGGACAAGCTACGGGACAAGCTGCGGGACAAGCCGGGCCAGAGCGCGGACAACGGCGTTTGGATTGCGACAACCAAGGATCATCACGACAGTTTGCGGCGCGAGTTTCCGAACATGCGGTCGATTCAGGTGTTGGGTAAAGAGGTGACCGGATGGCAGGTGCTTCCCTCCGATGCGCATGACTTTGAAGAGTCCGCACTGCGCGCCTGTGAGCTTGTGCTGGCACGCGATCCGCGCATCGGAAAGATACCGAAATCGCGCAGAGCACCGGTTGCCAAGAGCAAGACTGTGCGCAAAAAGCGATGAAACTGGGTCCCACGCCATTCGCGAGCAGGCAACCGATAGCTGCTGTCCCACCGCCGGCGCCGCAAGAGCCGATCATTCTGGTGCACGGAACCTTTTCGAATACGCGTAAAGCCGGAGAGGAACTCAGGCCGTGGTGGATCGCCGACAGCGATTTTTGCACGAAACTGAACGAAGCGCTGGCTGCCCGCGGCTCTCCTGCGAGGGCCGGAGCGTCACAGCTGTTCGCCTGGAGCGGGAAGAACCTGGAATCTGAGCGAAGGAAAGCCGGGCGTGCGCTCGCGCAGCACTTGCGTGAACTGGAGCTGAACGCGAGCATTTCGCGGTATCACCTGGTGGCGCACTCGCACGGTGGAAACGTAATTCTGAACGCATTGCGAGAAATTCAGCCGCAGCGTCTGGGAGCCGTTATCTTCCTCGGCACGCCATTTCTTCGTTTTCGCGATAGAAAACCGCGGTTCACTACCAAGCGCGTGGCGTATGCGTTTTACTGGCTGGGTGTAGCAGTTTCGATCTTCGTGGTGATGCGGCACCGTGGGATCGGATGGGCGTTTCTTGCAGGTTTTCTGAGCTGCATTATCATTGCCGCAGTGGAGTGGAGCAACCGCCGGAAGCAGGCAACCACGCGGCCGGGCAATGTGTACGGCAGCGGATGGCCGTCTGTTTTCGTGTTTCGAGCTGATGAGGCGGTTCATGGTTTGAAACAGGTTGCCGCCATGTTCCGGCAGCCCCGGACATATTTCAATCAGTTCTTTGCGGCGCCGAAGCAAAAGGCGCCTTGGGTTACGCCAAGGGAAGCACCCGTGCATAGCCCGCTCAGTGATTTGAACGGCATGCCGCATACACAGCTTCTTCGCTCTTTTCTTCCTGAGATCGGCATCGGCAGCAAACTCGCGATGCACAATCTGTCTGCCGCGAAAATCTCTTCCCCGGGCGTGTTGCCGCGAGTGTCCTGGGAAGACGCGATCCTGAACTTAGCCCGCGCCGTCTGGCCCGTGAACTACATAGCGCCGTTCGTGCTCATCCTGATCTACGTTCTGATTCTGCTGCCTTTCGTGATATTCGCCGCGGCTATTGCCCTGCTGAAAGCGATGGGTGGAGTCTTCAGCAGGGCGAAGA
This sequence comes from uncultured Acidobacteriaceae bacterium, assembly GCA_963846185.1. Lineage (GTDB taxonomy): Bacteria > Acidobacteriota > Terriglobia > Bryobacterales > Bryobacteraceae > Bog-105. The sequence continues at coordinate 49,159 of CAWJVA010000024.1, forward strand.
AATGGCTTGTTTTAGGTTTCGGACCGCAGCTCACGGCCAAATATTTGTCACAGAGGGCGTTCGGCCTGGATGAAGGAATGCTTGAAGATTGCAGTGAGTTTCCACCCGGCGTTGGCAAGTTGGAAGAATTGACAGAGGGACTCCAAGCGAAAATCGCGGAGCAGTCGCGCGCTGCGGGCGGTTCGGCAGGGATTGCGTTATTCGGCGCCCTGGCACAGGCCGAAGCATTCGACCTGCGAAAGCATTTCGAAGAACTGTTCACGAATCCGGAACTCGCGCATACCAGTTACTACAAGGAGCAGGAGATCATCAACGCCATTGCCGCTAAGATCGCTTTGCCGCGCATACCTTTGCTGGCGAAGTTAGGGATAACGCTGCCAGCCGGGCTTTCGCCGTTCGGCATTAAGCCCGAGAAGGAGTAACAGTTCGAAACGGAGTTCCCTGCCCGGACGTATCACGAAAGAGGTATCGTAAGTCGAGTCGTCGATGTTTCGCTTTCTCGTCCCTTTCGCATTTATCCTGGCAGTGACCGCAGCGGCGCAGGACGACCCGGTCACCTTCAAGAGTGACGTCTCAATGACACGCGTGGATGCGCAAGTCATGGACGGCAGCGGCCGGGCGATCACCGGCCTGCAGAAAGAAGACTTTGTTCTCAGGCTGAACGGCAAGATCGTTCCCGTGCGCAACCTGGCGAGCGAGAACATGCCGATCGATATCGTTCTGCTGCTGGATGTCAGCGGCAGCATGGAACCGCATGTGCAGCGCATTGCTGAGGCCGCGCAGCAGGCGCTTAATGTTTTGGCCGACAGAGACCGGGTCGCGATCATGGTCTTCGACACGTACACCCGGGTGCGGCTGCCGTTTCGCAACAGCCATAGCGACGTGGAACGAGAGCTGAACCGGCTCATTCGCTCCGAGAGATTCAATGGCGGAACGCGCATCACGCACGCGCTGCTGGATGCTGTGAATTATGTACAGCGCGAGGGCCGTCCGGATGCGCGCCGGGCCATCGTCATCCTGACCGACGACGAAACGCAGGACGAAGAAGATGAGCCGCGAGTGGAATCGGCGCTGGCACGTGCAAACGCCGTGCTCAGTTTTCTGCAGGCGCCGTATGAGCCACCCACTATGGCTGGCGGCGGTGGCGGGCGTCCGCACGGGACTTGGGGAAGCGGCGGCGGATGGCCAGGCGGTATCGGTTTTCCGGGAGGCGGGCCCATTATTCTCGGCCGCCGTGGACCTGGCGGGTACGGAGGGGTCGACCCGTCGCATACGGCTGGAACGGCTGAGATTGCGCGCGATTCAGGCGGAGATGTCATGCACGTGGATGAGGCCTCCGCACTCGAAGATACGCTGATGAGACTGCGGCAGCGGTACGCGCTGTACTTCTATTTACCGGATGGCGTCACGCCGGATCACGAAAACGTGCAGGTCGATCTGGCTCAGGAAGCGAGAATCCGATACCGCGATGCAGAGGTTCGCTACCGCCGCGTTTACATGACAGCGAGCGCGTCCGGCGAGCGTTCCGGACCGGCCCGAGTCACGCGAGCGAGCGACGAGCCGATCGAAGAGCCGTCGCTGCCGAGCGAACAACCATCCAGCTCTAGCGACACGAAGCGCCGGAGAGCGGCGGTTAACGACGATTCGGGACCGGTGGTGAACACTGTACCATCGGACTCGGACAACTCGGCATCGCAAAGCGGCAATGCGAATGCGAAGCCGCCCGCGACGCAGCCTTCCACGCCCGCGCCCCAGAGCGGATGGCCGCGCGCGAATCCGCAGAATCCTCCGCAGTAGCGCCGCTCTTACATGTACGGCGGCTGCTCGATGCCCAGGACATCGAGCGTGGCGAGAAGCTGATCACGCACATACATGGTGAGCCATAACAGGGCCGCGCGGCGTTCCGGATCCTCTTCGGCGATCACCGAGTGTTCGTGGTAGAAGTTGTTGAACGCCTGCGCCAGTTGGAAAGAGTATTTCGCTACGTGCGCTGGTTCTCCGGCTGCGATCGCGCGCTCGATCGCGCTATCGGCTTTTGAAGCCAGCACGATCAACTGCCAGAGGCTTTCAGTCTGCAGACAGCGTTCGAGCACATCCTCGGTGAGCGCGGCCGCGAAGTCGGGTAAGCGTCCCCCGCGTTCCTCATACTTGCGAAGAATGTTGCCGGCGCGAACAGCCGAGTATTGCACGTACGGTCCAGTCTCCCCTTCAAAGCTGAGCGCCTCGTGAAAATCGAACGCGATCACCGAATTTCTGGTGAACTTCAGCATGAAGTAGCGGAGGGCGCCGATAGCGATTTGCGTGGCGACGCGTGCGCGTTCCTGCGGGTCCGCCTCCGGATGCCGGTCTTCTACTTCGCGGAGGGCGGTTTCAATGAGCTTGTCGATCAGATCGTCGGCCTTTACGCCTAAACCTTTGCGGCCGGAGACTTCAACGTAAGGGCGGCGCTTGTCTTCCTCCGACAGCTCGATTCCCATCTCGATGCACGTGCGCGGGGAAAGTGCGACCATTTCGTAGCCGAAATGAACGGAGGCGTCGGCCTGCTGGTTGAACCCGAGCGCCCGCAGGCCTGCGACGACGACGTCCTGCAGGTAGGATTGGCGCGAATCGATCACATTAAAGACCGTGGACGCGCGTCCGAACGAGGGAGCCGGATTGGGCTGCGGCTGATCGGTCGTGACCCAGACCTGATGTCCATCCGGATAAGCGGACCAGGGCCGGTAATAGAAATCTTTGCCCAGCAGCCCGAATTTCCAGAGCTGGTAGGCGATATCTTTGCCGACGTAGGTCACGGTGCCGTTCGAGCGCACAATGACTTTACTGTCCTCTTCTTCCTCCCGGCCGGATTCACGAAAGGACGACGAGGGCATCACCCAGCAACCGGCATTCTTTCCTTCGTTTTCGAAGTAGATCGCGCCTTTTTGCTTCAACAATTCAAAAGCAGTCGCCCAAAACTTCAAGTGAAGGATTTCACTTTCACGTGGAAGAAGATCATATTCGATGACTAGCCGATACATGGTCTTCAGATGGAGGGTTACGATGGCGTCCGCGACCAGGTGTCCCAATTCGGCCAGATCGCCCGCGCCGGCCTCGATCTCATGCAGCGTCGTCGGCGCGCCATGCCAGAGATTCGGGGTGTTCTTTGTAATGTGAAGAAATGCGGGCATAGAGATCCCAGCAGAGGTAATCGAATCGGACGTTCGGATCCCCAATCAGCCGGCTTACTTCGGCCGGGATCTTGTGCTCGAGGAAATGGAACCCGACGACCACATCGGCCACCTGCACGCCCGTGTTATCGATGTAATTCTGCACCTCTACGCGCCGCCCGCGCTTGCGCAGCATGCGGACGAACGTGTCGCCCAAAACGGCATTGCGCAGATGGCCGATGTGTGCGGCCTTGTTGGGATTGATGTTGGTATGTTCGACAACGATCTTATGCGCCGAATCGGAGGACGGCCGTTCCGCCGGAAGCAGGAGGGACCGGCTGTAAGCACCGCGCTGGAGGCGCACATTGATGTAGCCGTTTCCTGCGATTTCAAAGGACGATACACCCGGAATCTCGCCTAAATCCTTCAATATTTCTTCGGCAATCTGCCTGGGCGGTCTCTTCAACTGCCGCGCGAGCTGGAATGCGATTGGAATGGCCAGTTCGCCAAACGAACTTTGCTTCGGGATATTCAAGTGAGACTTTAACTTCCAGGCCGAACTTGGACGCTAGTTGGCGTTCGACCGCGCGCGCAAGGCGCTCTTCAATGTCTTGGAACACTGCTTTCCAGTATGCCCGAGGAGGTCGCGAAATTCAGGGGATCTCGTGATCGTACAATGAGTTGTGCCGAAAGTTACCTTCTTGCCGGAGAATCGCACAGTCGAATTTGAAAGCGGCAAGCTGCCCTACTCCGATCATGGAAAGAAGGAATCGATCCTCGATGTGGCGCTGAATTTCGGCGTGTATCTGGAGCATGCCTGCGGCGGAAGCTGCGCCTGCACGACGTGCCATGTGATCGTTCAGGAAGGCGAAAAGAACCTTTCCGAAGCCGAGGATGACGAGTTGGACCGGCTGGATATGGCGGCTGGTCTGACGCTGCGCTCGCGCCTGGGGTGCCAAGCGGTGGTGAAAGGTGACGTGAAGGTGGAGATCCCGGCCTGGAACCGCAACTACATCAGCGAAGGCGGTAAATCGACGCTTTGAGCGGATATCTCAGGCGTTAGCGCTGGCGTAGCTCCTGGCGCGCGCGATTTCGAAATTCCGGCGCATTAGCGACCAGCTTGTCGGCGAGATCCGGTGAAAGATCCGCGACGATATTGACGACTGGACCGTCCTGCGAGATCTTGAACGAGTCCCAGAGACGCAGCAGGTCCAAGTTACTGTTGTTCGTCGCAAGACGGGCGAGCCCGATTCCGCCACGCAAGCGCATCGCGCACGCGTTGCGCGCCTTCATTCGAGATGCAGGTGATTTGTGAATCAAGGCGCACACCGGAATCGACGGCAAAACCAGCGCGCGTGCCGGTGATGTAATTCGAGATGTTCGAGAGAGCCGATTCGACATCCGAGCGCAGAGGAATGTTCGCGAGCAGCGGACCGCTCGAGACCTCCCATACCTGATCGCCTTTCTGGATCTTCGAAAATTGATCCCGCAATACATCCGGGATATCCGCCCCGCCTTTCGCGTGTTGATCGAGAGCTTCATGGACCGCGGTGATCGGACCAGCAACTGCCAGGTGGCTGCCGAGGAACGCGACGGACTCCCGGCCAGCTCGGCTGGGGTCGCCGAATAGCGTGTAGTTTTTGTAAGAGCTGCGCTGCGCACCGAGGCTCGTCAACTTAGCATCGATTGTCTCGGCGGGAAAGTCTCCCTTGGCGAGTGCCAGCGGCTCTTTACCGTCCCAGACGACGAGCAGTTTGTGTACATCGCGGTGCGGGTCGATGCCGACGCGCTCCGCTAGGCCATCCAGCCCTTCCGCCGCAAATGCAGCCCGGTGCCGGGCATAAAACGGCGTCTTCTTCAATGCTTCAACGTCGATCTGAACCAGCGCGACCGCAGCAGGCGAAATGAACGGCTTAAAGGTGGAATCGACCGCGACACCGGTCGCTATGTTGCGGCTGCAACCGGCCGCAGCCAACAGAACGGCAGCCAAGACGGAAAGAGAGCAAAAACGCATTAGAAATCTCGCTTGCGAAAAATTTGAATGGCGCAACAAAGTACGGCGATCCCGAACACGCCCGACGTCCACACCGGTGTGACCCAATCCGCCTCGCGATCGTACAGCACGATCTGTTTCATGGTGTAGCCGAGATCGTAAACCTTGGGCACGATCCAGTAGAGGCCGGTCCAGAGCTCACGCGACCATTCCGAATCGAGCAGCTTGATCACGAAATCCCGCTGGGCCAGCAGCACGCTAATCAGCATCATGGCCACGGCCAGCATTACGGAAAGCGCGCTGCTTTCAGAAGACACACCCACCAAAACGACGACACAGAGCAAGACTGCGAACATGAAGAGCGAAATCGGAATGGCGAGCAGGAATCGCGGTTCCCAGATGGAAGTCTTGTAGCCGAGAATCAGCCAGATTCCAACTACCAGGTAGACGTGATTGAGCGTGACGACGAGCAGGTTACCGGTGTACCTGCCCAACAGAAGAGTGGTGCGCCGGAGCGGTTTTGAGAGCAGCAGTGCGATGCGTCCGGGCTCAAGGACACTCGGAATCAAACCGGAAGAGGCGAAGATCGCCAGAAACGTTCCCCAGATGTAGAGAAACAGCGAAACCCAGGAGTACGAGACGTTCACGAACTTGTGAATGTTGTAGACGCGCCGGGAGGTCTGCGGCAACTGCATGAAGGAGACCGCGCCCACGCTGAGGTCCACATTCAGAGCGAAGAGGAACAGCGCGATGAGCAGTGTCGAAAGACCAAACAATCCCCAAAACAGCCAGCGCGCCCGCGCCTCTTCAAAGGTATCTGCGATTAACGCCAGGTATACGCCAGTTCTGGACCGGCTCAATTCCTGCTTCACGCAGCCTTCTCTGTTCCTGTGACTCGGATAAAGACGTCCTCGAGGCTGCTGCTGGTGGCACTAACGGTTTCAATCAGACCGCCGGCTTCGCGGATCAGATCGATCACCGCATTGGCGCGTTCTCTGCTCTCGGCTTGTATTTCTACTCCGTCTTCAGTGGTGAGGACCGAGGCTGCAAGGTGACGCAGCTTCTCCATTGCAGCCGCGGGAAGCGGCGAACACGCGACTCGAAAGCCACGGCCGGCCACGAGCGAACTGATTTTACCCTGCAGCGCCAGCTCGCCTCGTCTGAGGATGGCCACATATTCACAGAAGGTTTCCACCTCGCTGAGCAGGTGTGAATTGATGAAGACCGTGACACCGGTGCCGGTGAGGCGATCGAGTATGTCGCGGATTTCGCGCCGCCCCACAGGGTCGACACCGTCTGTCGGTTCATCGAGCAACAGCAGCTTCGGCTTGTGCATCAGCGCCTGAGCGAGACCGAGCCGCTGCAGCATGCCTTTCGAGAATTTCCTGATGCGGACATCACCCCAATCTTTGAGACCAACAAGATCGAGGAGCTCCGGAATGCGGCGTTTCCGGTCGCGCGCGTCCATACCTGAGAGCGAGGAATAGAAATCGAGCATCCCATTGGCCGTGAGATAAGTGGGAAAGCGGTGGTTTTCGGGAAGATAACCCACGGGGCGCCGCGCTTCGGGATCGTTCGCGTCTTTGCCGAACAGGCGCGCGGAACCCGCGGTGGGCCGCACCGCGGAGACAAGTATCTTTACGAAAGTCGTCTTCCCTGCTCCATTCGGGCCGAGCAACCCGAACTTCACACCGGCAGGAACCTGCACGGTAATGTTAGTCAATGCCCTGATCTGGCGCTTTCGAAAACGCGGCTGATAGACCTTCTCCAGCCCGGCCGCTTCGATTGCGCAATCCGAAATCATGTACCTTCTTAGGATACGAGTAAGCTTACAGATCCGTTCCGCGGCAAACCGAGCGGCGGGGCCAGGGGTTCCCTATCGATGCGTTTCCTGCTTGTCTGCCTGACGTTGTGGGCCTGCCTGGCCTCTGCTCAGAGTTCGCAGCCTCCATCCGGCGCGCAGCCGGCATCTACCAGCGAAGAGGAGGCAACCAAAGTGCCGCCGCTGCGAACCACGGTCACAGTAAACGCTACACTTACCAGCCCGGCTCCTTCGTCGATAACGGTTCTGGGCGGAGAGCAGCTGGGGCAGATTCCGGGAGTGGAGCTCGACGACAAGCTGCGGCAAGTTCCGGGTTTCAGCTTGTTCCGGCGTAGTTCGAGTCTGGTTGCGAATCCCACGACACAGGGTGTGTCACTGCGCGCCACCGGTTCTTCCGGCGCGAGCCGAACGCTTGTGCTTTGGGATGGTATTCCGATCAATGATCCCTTCGGCGGTTGGGTGTATTGGGACCGCATCGATCCCGGATACGTCACGGATGTTGAAATCGACCGGGGCGCAACCACAAGTGTTTTTGGAAACCGCGCTCTCGGCGGGACGATTTCGATTCTTTCGCCGCCGCCATCACAGCAGAATCTGTATGCCGATTTCCTGACCGGAAACAAGACAACTGAAGATTTGTCGGCGGCGTATTCAAACGTCTGGGGAAACTGGGGTCTCTCGGTTCACTCGCGTGACCTAACGACCGACGGCTACTACATCGTTCCGAATTATATCCGCGGGCCTGTGGATACCCGAGCAAACGTACAGTTCGCGACCGGCGATGTATTCATAGACTATCTGGGTACGCCGGACCGCTTATCCATTCACTTCGACATCCTGGCCGAATACCGCAATAACGGAACGCAGCTCACCCATAACTCGACGGGCCTTGGAACGGTGGGAGCCAATTACACCCACAGTTGGACGAACGATCAGATATCGCTCGTGGGCTATCACACCCAGGAGCAGTTTCACAGCACCTTTTCGAGCGTGTCGGCGAATCGCCAGGTCGAAATACAAACGTCCCGGCAAACCGTTCCCATACAGGACACCGGAGGCGCTCTTTACTGGCAGCATCATGCAACGCACTGGCAGATCATTGGCGGATTGGATGCCGATGACACGCGCGGAATCAGCAACGATTACTCATACATCACGCATGTGCTCACGCGCAGCGGCGGCACGCTGCTCTCACACGGCGAATTCGTAAACGGGAACCTGGTGCTTGGCCGCGTGCAGTTGTTTGCCGGCATTCGCCAGCAGTTCACGGGGCTGCACGGAGAAACGTTCGTCAGCCCAAACGGCGGCGTTGCGGTCGGTCTGCGCGACTTCCGGCTGCGCGCATCGGCTTATCGCAGCTTCCGGGCGCCCACGCTGAATGAGCTTTATCGCAACTTCCGCGTCGGCAACGCGCTCACGCTGGCAAATCCGAATCTCGTTCCTGAAGAACTCGTAGGAGTGGAAGCGGGCGTGGACTGGTCGCGCGAAAACACGCGAATCTCCTTTACGCTGTTCCATGGTGATTTGAACAACCTGATCGACAACGCGACTCTTTTGACTACGCCCAACCAAATCCTGCGAAAGCGTGAAAATTTTCCGAGTGCCTTATCGCAAGGGCTGGAAGCGAGCGTCAATCAGCACTGGGGTCACTGGTCGGCTCAGGCCGGCTACATGTATGCCGACGCCCGGCTTGCAGGGGGAAACCGGATCCCACTGGTACCAAAGCAGCAGGGAACGGCATCGCTCACTTACGCTCGCAAAAATACGCTGGTTTCGGGTGGCGTGCGCGCATTCGGGCTCGAATTCGACGATGACTTAAATCAGTACTTGTTACCGGGTTATGCGACGCTCGAGTTAATGGTTCAGCAGCGCATCACGAGCAAGCTGTCTGCTTTAGGATCTATCGATAACCTTCTCGATCGCACATACCTGGTTGCTCTCACACCAAATCCAAACACCGGGCAGCCGCTGATGTGGCGCGTGGGCCTGCGCTGGAACGGGTCAATTAAGTAGAGATTATTTCGGGCACGGGCGGCGTCTCATTTGTGCATCGCTGTTTGTCTGCTGGTGCATAGGAGACTATATGGAATCGATTGAGCTTCCCGAGTACGAAGCCGTTCCGCTGGATCAGATCGCGCCTGACGTCGCAGGGCTGCGCATCCTGTTTGTGAACGCCTACGGAATCAAAACACCTGACGGTTGGACCTTGATCGACACGGGTCTTTATCTTTCCTCTTCGAAGATCAAGAACTGGGCGGAGTCACAATTTGGCGAAGCGCGGCCGCGCGCCATTATCCTCACGCACGGCCATTTCGACCATACCGGAACGGTGGAGGACCTGGCACAGGAATGGAATGTTCCGGTCTATGCTCACACGCAGGAGCTTCAATTTCTGACCGGCAACGTGAAGTATCCGCCACCGGATCCGACCGTAGGGGGCGGCTTGATGGCGGTCATGTCGCCCCTGTATCCCCGGACATCTGCAAATCTTTCCGGGCGAGTGATGGCGCTGCCAATGGATGGTTCTGTACCGACGCTTCCTGGCTGGCGCTGGCTCCATACTCCTGGCCACGCCCCGGGACACATCTCGCTGTTTCGGGAAGCGGACCGGCTCCTGATTGTCGGCGATGCGTTCTGCACTACGGACAACAACTCGTTTTTGGCGGTCGCCCGGCAGAAACCGGAACTAAGTGGACCGCCTGCATATTACACGCCGGATTGGGAGTCGGCGAGGGAATCGGTTCGAAAGCTGGCCGAACTGCAGCCGCGTACCATCGCGCCCGGACATGGTCTGCCCATGTCAGGCGACCAGCTCGCGTCGCAGTTACAGCAGTTCGCGGACAACTTCGATCAAATCGCGAGGCCGGAGCACGGCAAGTACGTTCAACACGCGACTGGCGGAAATTAGCGCGCTTTCGGGTCTGGCTGGGAACACTCACGTGGCGGAGACTTCACAGCGCATCCTAAGATAGGAAAAGTTGTGAAGCTCCTAGAAGCGCTGAAACTTAACAAGTCGTCTCATTCTGCGGAGCGGCAGACGTTTTCTGCCGGTCTAATCTGCGGGATCACACCGCTGCATTTCGAAACGTTCCTGGCGGCACACCTGAGGCTCGTTCATCCGGATAAATCGGTCCAGGTGAAGACGGGGCTGTTCGGTGATCTGGTTGGCAATCTCGATCGTGCAGCCGGGGCTGGTCACTCTGCCGTGATCGTCGCGCTGGAGTGGTCCGATCTCGATGCGCGCCTCGGCCTGCGTTCGTCGGGCGGCTGGTTGCCGGATCTGCTTCCGGACATCCTGCAAACCGCACAGATGCAATTGGACAGGATCGCGGCCGGAATGGCGAAGCTGCGGCCGGCGACGGTAGTGCTTTCGCTTCCCACGCTTCCTATACCGCCGATTGCCTATACGAGTCCGAACCGGCTCAGTTCATTCGAAGCGGAATTGAGAGAGCACGTAGCGGCGTTCGCCTCGCGAGCAATCAAGGAAAGTGTAGTGACGATCCATCCGCAGGCGCTGGATCGCCTTTCACCTCCGGAGGGCCGTTTTGACGTGAAGAGCGAGCTGCTGACGGGTTTCCCTTACACACTGGAACACGCCGATGCACTCGCCCAGCTTGCGGCAGGGGCGACGACAGTTCGCGCGCGCAAGAAGGGGCTGATCACAGACTTGGATGACACGTTATGGAGCGGAATTGTCGGAGACGTCGGTGTAGCGGCGCTTTGTTGGGGTTTAGATCAGCACGCGCAGATCCACGGCATCTATCAACAGTTCCTGGCTTCTCTGGCGGCTTCGGGAACTCTGGTGGCGGTTGCCAGCAAGAACGATCCCGCCGTGGTTCAGGAGGCATTCGAACGACAGGATCTCCTGCTCCCAAAAGACCGCATCTTTCCGTTTGAAGTGCACTGGAATGCGAAATCAGAATCGGTCGGCCACATTCTTCAAAGCTGGAATATCGGCGCGGATGCCGTAGTGTTCATCGACGACAGCCCGATGGAAATGGCGGAGGTGAGCGCGAGCTTCCCCGAGATCGAATGCCATCTCTTCCCGAAAGACGATCCCGCTAAATTCTGGGAACTTCTGCTCCGGCTTCGCGAGCAATTTGGGACGAATCAGTTGACCGATGAAGATTCATTGCGGTTATCGAGTCTCCGCTCGCGGGCCGAATTTGCAGCCGGCGTTGCAAGCAACGGAGCGGGTGAGCACTTCTTAAGCACGGCGGAAGCCGAAATTGCTTTCTCGAGTTCTAAATCGCCCGATGCGCGTGCCTTCGAGCTTCTGAACAAGACCAATCAGTTCAACCTGAACGGGGCTCGCCTGACCGAGAGCGAATGGAACGAGCTTCTTTCGGATCCCTCACGATTCCTCTTGAAGGTTTCCTACAAGGACCGTTTCGGTCCGCTCGGCATGATCGCCGTTCTGGCAGGAACCACGAAGAACGGAGAGGTCTCGGTCGATCACTGGGTTATGAGCTGCCGGGCCTTTTCGCGGAGAATTGAACATCAATGCCTAAAGTGGATCTTCGACCGGTTCCAGCCGGAGGCAGTGTCGCTGCGCTTTGCGGCTACACCGCGCAACGGTCCGACACAGGAGTTTCTCTCTAGTCTGACCAAGGACGATCTTTCGGGCAGTCCAGTGCGCGTCTCGCGGCAGGCTTTTGAAGCGAGATGCCCGGTACTCTATCATTCGGTACAAGAGATCTGACTTTGGTGTGAATGAAGGTCGAATCGCAGGACAAGATAGAAGCAACTGACTTTCGCGGCAATTTCGACGAGCTCGCGGCCGTTATGCAGCGGGCGTGGGCTGGGAACAAGGAAGTTCCGCTGCTCTATACGGTCCCGTTTCTCAAGTCGGCATTCGAATATCCGGGCACCGATGTACATCTATCGCCAACCATCTACTCGGAAACCGGTGAACTGCTCGCCTTCATCGCTGGTTTTCCGCGCCAGTTTCAGGTGAACGGGACGCCACATTCGTTCATACTGACCAGTTTTTTGACCGCGGCAGAGGATCAGAAGGGTTCCAATTATGGCCTCGGGCTTTGGCGGGAGGTCCATAAGCGGGCTCGCGATGAGGGATTTGACGGTGCGTTGAGCTTGTGTGTAGAAGGCGACGGGATGGACCGGATCATCTCTTCGATTGCCCGCCTTTTCAGGTTCCATACAAAGCGGATCTTCTCGGTTGAGTATCTGACGCGTTTCCTGCGTCCCGCGCAGGATAAGGCGGAAAGCGCCTCAGATCGCGACATTGACACGTTTCTGGAACTCGCATCAGCCATTCCGGACGGCACGCCGTTTGCCCGTTTGTGGACGCGAGAGGAAGCCGTCTGGCAGTGCCGTACGCGCAGCGGAGCCATCACGGTGAGCACATCGCACGAACAGGGCCGCGGCATGCTCGCCGGTTACGTCGTGGAAGTAGCTGGCAAACCGCCGGTGAAAGCTCTGGCGATCGAGGACGTGCTTTGGGGTGATCTTGATGCCGCGGAGCGCAAAGATCTGCTGCAGAAATTTCTGCGAGCGGGCGCGGCGAGCGGAGCGCAGATTGCCTCATGTCCGGTAATGAACTATGCGGATCTCGAGCCGTTTCGAGCTGGAGGTTTCCGGCCATCGAAGCGCCGCGTACACGTGTATCTGACGGGCTGGACGCCGACGCAATGGCCGGCTTTCCCTTCGGTGTATCTGGACGTGCTGTAAAGCGCTGGCTGATCCGGCAGGGCGTGCGTCCGCTCGGCCGGCCAAGCGGGTAAACGCTCCTCGGAGCACTTACGTATCTTTATGACCGGCCGTATTAGGTCGCGCGCAGACGCTCCGCGATCTCCTTTTCCGAAATCGCGCCTTCTCTGATCACTCGCCAATAGGGTTCGGTAATGTCCACTGTGGTGGGGCCCGGTCCCGTGCAGAGGCCTCCATCAAGCACCAGATCGACTCGGCCATCCATAGCGGCAAACAGTTCGATGCCGCTACAGAGGGTCGGCTGGCCCGAGAGATTCGCGCTGGTGGCGATCACCGGATGGCCCATCTTCTCGATAATGGCGTTGAGAACGGGCGCTCTGGTCTGCCGCAATGCGAGCCTTCCCGTGTTGCCCGTCACTTTCAGCGGCACCTTGGCAGCGGCGGGAACGATCATGGTCAAGGGACCCGGCCAAAAGTGCCGCGCGAGGATATAGAAGCGGCTGCTCAGTTCCTTGGCTAGATCCTCCGCCATCAGGACATCCGAAACGGCGAGCGGGAGGGAGCGCCCAACTTCGCGCTGCTTCGAGGCGAACACGCGGCCCACGGTGTGAAGGTTAAAAGGATCGGCTACCAGAACATAACGCGCGTCAGTGGGTACGCCAACGATAGATCCCCGAGAAATCTCCCGCGCCGCACGCTCGATTGCCTCCGGAGGCGGATTTTCTATGTCGATCTCGATTAGATCAGTTGCCACGTAAGAATTCTTTGGGATAGCCCGCGATTTTCGGAATTTCGCGAAAATACTTCGTCAGTTTATCGTTCACCGATCGCTTCGGCAACCTGTACCGCCATCTCATACCGGCCGAACGGAGCGCTGAGCTGCACTCCCTGAACCAACGGCCGAACCCGAGCCGTCATCTCCTGGGCAATCGCGATTCCCTCCGCGCGGGCCTTTTCGGCGCTGTCGGCACTGCGCATCCGTTCCATGTATTGCTGGGGAACCGGAACACGCAGTTCGTTCACCATGAACTCGGCGTTGCGATAGCTGGTGAGAGGCCAGATGCCCGCGATGATCGGAAGTTTGTACTGCTCCGTGTTCTTTAAGAAGGCTTCCAGCAGATCAAGGTCAAACACAGGCTGAGTGACGACATACTCGGCGCCCGCTTCCACCTTCCAGGCGAAGCGGCGCAGTTCTTCGTCCATATTGAGAGCGCCCGGATTGGCTCCGACACCGATCAGCAAAGCCGTCTGCGATCCGATCGGATTGCCGCCAATGTCAAGCCCCTGGTTGAGGTTGTTGACTATGTTGGTCAGGCCGATGGAGTCGACATCGAAGACGGCAGTCGCGTCGGGATAGGTTCCCATACGCGGCGGGTCACCCGTGATGCAGATGAGGTTTCGAACGCCAATCGCGTGCGCGCCTAACAATCCAGACTGCATGCTGAGGATGTTTCGATCGCGGCAGCAGAAATGGAGCACGGCCTCAATGCCGGCCTCCTGAATGAGCCGGCAGGTCACCTCGGCGCTAAGGCGCGCACTCGCACGGGGCCCGTCCGGAACATTAATGCAGTCGATTCCATTCTCTTTGCACAGCCGCGCTCCGGCGATTTCCTTTGAAGCATCCACCCCGCGCGGCGGAAGAATCTCAACGAACGCGACGAATTTGCCCGCGGCGAGCTTTGCTCCAAGCTGCGATTTCGCGGCGACGGGAATCTTGGCCAGCCGCTTGACTTCGGGCTTTCCTTCTTCGACAGTTACAGAAGACGTGCGATGCTGCACCGGCTGCATCGAGCGAACTTCGCCACAAATCTGCTTGATATGCTCCGGCGTGGTTCCGCAGCATCCGCCGATAATCCGCACACCAGCCTGAAGAAAACGGCGCGAATATTGCGCCATGTACTCCGGCGAGCAGAGATAGATGTTGCGTCCTTCGACGGTGGCGGGCAATCCGGCGTTCGGCATCGCGCTTAGTGGCTTGACGGTAAACGGGGCCATCTTTTCGATGGTTTCGAGCGCCACTTTCGGACCGGCCGAGCAGTTCACGCCGATGACATCCACCGGTAGGCTGTCCAAAATCCGTGCGAAGGTGGAAGTGCTGGCTCCATCGCGCAAGCTGCCATCGTCGTTTACAGTTACTTGCGCAACGATGACCATCTCATCGCCTGTGGCTTCGCGGGCCGCCAGAATCGCCTCGCGCAGTTCATCCATTCCGTAGAAGGTTTCGAGGATCAGGAGATCAACACCGGCCCGAAGCAGCGATTCGGCTTGTTCGCGAAATGTGGCGCGCGCTTCGGCAAACGACATGGGGCCCAGCGGCTCGATTTGTGTCCCGAGCGGTCCGATGGCGCCGGCGACGAATGCCCTCTCACCGGCGGCTTCGCGCGCAAGTTTCACGCCCGCTTCATTGATCGCGTTTAGCTTTTCTGCAAAGCCAAATGCTCCTAAACGGACACGATTGCCACCGAAAGTGTTTGTTTCGATAATCTCCGCGCCGGCGCGAACGTATTCGTGATGAATTTCGCGGACCAATTGCGGGGCAGAGAGATTCAGCTCGTCGAAACAGCGATTGATGAAGATGCCCTTGGCGTAGAGCATGGTGCCCATGGCGCCGTCGGCAACAATGATTTTCGCTTGCAGTTTTTTGCGAAACTCGGCGGCGCGAGCATGGGTGATGGGTTCGGCGGCGGTCATGGGAGACAAGTGAAAAGAATATTTGTGAATTCCTGCTTAGTATTCGGGCCCGCTAAAAAACGCGGCCTCATCCAAACGATTGTAGCGTCAGCGGGACACTATCCGGAGGGATACCGGGTCGCCTGGCTGGATTTGCAAGCGATGGGCCGCGGATTGCTGATTGATGGCCAGCTCAACGAATCCAGAGCTGCCAAAATATGCAAAGCAGACGCCGGCTGGCGCTTCACCGAAGGTTTTGCAAAAAATTCTGACCACTTCGCGGCCGGTTTCTATGTGAAAGGCGCCGGGCTGAAATCGATCAACAGGAAAGTTTGTAATCACGTTCCCGAAGCGATCCACAGTCAGTACCCGGCCGCGCCACATGCCGTCCGAAATGAATTGCGGCTCGAGATCCGGTAGAGTTGTGAACGCAGCGCAAGCCGGTCCGACTTCATCGAAGAGAGCCGGGCTGGCCGCCAGTGAGCCAGCGACAGGTGCGAAGATGTCCCGGCCATGAAAAGTGTCTGAAACCGGTTCAAGCCAGAACGCTCGATTGGTGATTTCGCGGACGCAGCAATCGGGATAACGGCTCAGAACAAGGCTCAGCACACCATTGTCCGGCGCAACAAACGTGTAACCGGATACGCGCGCGGCGATTGCCTTACGCGCGGTTCCGACGCCGGGATCCACGACAACGAGGTGCACGGTTCCGCGAGGGAAATAGCGAAACGCCTGATCGATCGCATATGCGCCGGAATAAATGGAGAATGGCGGGATTTCGTGCGAGATATCGACCAGGATGGCCCCGGGACAACGGCTTAAAAGCACGCCTTTCATGGTTCCGACGTAGTGGTCGGAGAGTCCGAAATCGGTGGTCAGCGTGATGACGGGAGATGAGGGAGAGGGGGTCATGCGCTGCTAGAATTGTAGTGAACCCGCGTATTTCTGCCTGGGCAGCCCCACACGCGAGCACGGTTCGCGACGCCTTTGCTTTATTTCGACCACAATGCGACTACTCCTGTTGCGCCGGAAGTCATCAGTGCGATGGCGGCGGCACTCGGCGGCGTGTTCGGAAATGCTTCGAGCACCCACAGCACGGGCCAGGCTGCGCGCAGGCAACTCGAGTCGTCGCGGCGCTCAATTGCAGGCTTTCTGAACGTTCCGGCATCTGACCTGGTGCTCACCAGCGGCGGAACGGAAGCAAATAATCTCGCCATTTTCGGCTTGTTTGACGAAATGCGCCCGGCGAAGGCACACGCAGTTACCAGCGCGATCGAGCATCCGTCGGTTTTGGAGTGCTTCCGGCAATTGGAGCGAGACGGCGTTGAGGTTTCCTACGTCATGCCCGGGGCGGACGGGATTGTTACTGCAGACGCAATTGCTGCTGAGATACGGCTCAATACTCTCCTGGTATCACTGATGCACGCCAACAACGAAACGGGGTGCGTGCAGCCCGTCGCGCTTATTGCCCGTACCGTCCGTGAGCGCCGTGCATCGGGTCAGGCGATCTTCATGCACTCCGATGGAGTGCAGGCGCTGGGCAAGATTCCCGCCCTGGCGGCCGAAACCGATCTCTATTCCGCGAGCGCGCACAAGCTGTATGCGCCTAAGGGCACCGGCGCTCTGTGCGTGCGAAAGGGCACTCCGCTTCGCAGCGTGCAGTTGGGTGGCAAGCATGAACGCGGCCGCCGCGCCGGAACCGAAAACGTGCCGGGAGCCGTGGCGTTCGCGCGAGCGCTCGATTTGTGCAGAGACGAAGAAGAAGCGGCGTTGACAACGCTGCGCAATCGATTTGAGCGTGAGGTCTTGTCCGCGCTCGATGATGTGGAAATCAACGGCTCGCGCGATTACAGATTACCGAACACGAGCAATCTGCTGTTTCGCGGAGTTTCGGCGGAAGCAATGCTGATCGCTCTTGACATGCAAGGCATCGCCGTGTCGACGGGCGCCGCGTGTAGCAGCGGATCGATTGAACCGTCACCGGTGCTGCTGGCGATGGGGCGGAGCAAAGACGAAGCGCGATCCAGTATCCGCTTTTCCTTCGGCCGCTATAACACCCCAAACGATGTCGAACAGCTTATCGAGGCGGTTATTGGCAGCGTGCGGCGCCTGCGCCGGACGAGCGCGCGCGAGGTGCAGCTTGTCCGCGTAACAGCACGATTGCCGTCGCAATGTCCGGTGGCGTCGATAGCTCGGTGGTGGCGGCTATGCTCCACCGCGACGGTCATGCGTGTGGTCGGGCTTGACGATGCAGCTTTGGAATCAGCGGCGCTTGCCCGAGCTCACACCGGAGGGCGGCGCAGTTGGACGTTGCTGTTCGCTCGATGATGTCTACGATGCCCGGTACGTAGCATCCGTTATAGGTATCCCTTATTATGTCGTGAACTTCGAGGAGCAATTTGAGCAGCAGGTGGTTCAGCCTTTCGTGGCGGATTATCTTGCCGGACGGACACCGATTCCCTGCACGCTGTGCAACAACTTCATCAAGTTCGATCAGTTCCTGCAGATGGCGGACGGCGCCGGCGCTGAGAAAATCGCGACGGGTCACTATGCGCGGCTGAGTTTCGACGAAAGATCCGGCCGATACCAGATGCGCACCAGCCTGGATGCCGGCAAGGACCAGACATATTTTCTTTTCGGGCTCACGCAGCCGCAGCTTGCGCGAACGCTGTTCCCGCTGGGCGGGATGCTGAAGCCGCAGGTACGCGAGCTGGCGAAAGAACTGAATCTCCCTGTGGCAGAGAAGAGCGACAGCCAGGAGATCTGCTTTGTGCCGAACGGCGATTACGCCGCATTCATAGACGCATACTTCAGGGAAAAAGACATCAATGCCGGGGCTACTGAGGGCCAGATCGTCGATAGCAACGGAAACGTTCTGGGGCATCACGCAGGCACGCATCACTTCACCGTCGGCCAGCGCCGCGGGCTGAAAATCGCTGCCCGTGAAGCACTGTATGTGATTGCGACCGATCCGGTTTCGCAGAAAGTGGTGGTCGGCGGGAACGCGGAACTGATGCGCGG
The DNA here is from genome assembly GCA_963846185.1 of uncultured Acidobacteriaceae bacterium. GTDB lineage: Bacteria > Acidobacteriota > Terriglobia > Bryobacterales > Bryobacteraceae > Bog-105. The sequence continues at coordinate 67,481 of CAWJVA010000024.1, forward strand.
CTCGCTTACTGCTTCGAAAGTCAACTGGCTCTCGATCGCCTGCCCGGAGGAACCCATCCGGGTCCAAGTTAAGATTCGCAACCGGCATGTTCCCGCCCCCGCCACACTCATTCCCGGCCGCGATCGAATCCAGGGTGGAGATCCACTTTGACGAACCCCAGCGTGCTGTGACTCCGGGCCAGGCGGCCGTTTTTTATCAGGGTGATCTAGTAGCCGGCGGCGGCTGGATCGAATAACCTTCCAAAATTGGCGCAGACGAAGAGTTGGTTTCAGATTCATGCGGAGTACTGCCTGGCGGCTGTTCTCATCGGACTACTGCGTTACCTGCCGCTTCCGCTTGCGGATCGAATGGGCGCGGGCGCGACGCGATTGCTCGATTTGGCTGTGCCGAAGCTCCGCCGTGTCGCCGGAGTCAATCTCTCGTTTGCCTTCCCTACCCTGAGCGCGGCCGGGCGAGAGCACATCATTGATGGGGTGTTCCGTAACATCGCGCGACTGCTGTTGGCGATGGCTCGTTTTCCCGACATCAACAAATCGAACGTTGCACGCTGGATCGGCTACGAAGGGCTGGAACACTACATTGGTGCGAAAGACAAAGGACGCGGTGTTCTGATCGCGACCGCCCATCTTGGCAATTGGGAGCTGAGCGCGTTCGCGCATGCATTGATGCTGGAGCCGATGAACGTGATGGTGCGGGCGTTAGACAATCCGCTTGTCGACCGGCTCGTCGAACGCCGAAGAGTGCTTTCGGGAAATCGCCTGCTCTTCAAGAAGGACGCAGCGCGGGCGGTTATGCGTGCGTTGCGTCAGGGCGAAGCGGTGGGCATCCTCATCGATCAAAATACGACTCCGGCGGAAGGAGTTTTCGTCAACTTCTTCGGAAAAGCAGCGTGCGCGGGTTCCGCCTTCGTGAAACTCGCCTACCGCTCGGAAGCGCCGGTCATTCCTGGCTTCGCGTTCTGGGATGAAGACGCGAGGCGCTATGTGCTGCGGTTTTATCCCGAGATTGAATTGACAGGAGACGAGCTAGCCGACACGCAGCGTATTCACTCCTGCTTTGAAGCACTTATCCGGCAGTATCCGGAGCAATGGATGTGGATTCACCGCCGCTGGAAGACGAGGCCGCCCGGTGAGCCGCCCCTGTATTGAACGCGAGGTGGTCAGCGCGGTTCGGCCACGCGTCTCTGATTGAGCCCGAGTACAGCGACGATTACGCCCGAGAGATCGGCAGGAATTGAAACCGGCCCTTCATGACTTATGTATTCGCTGCCGTCCGCAGCCTTGAACCTGAGAAGTTGAACGCCGAAAGCGGCCTCGACCTGCCGGACGGTGCCTTCCGCATGCAAGGTGCGCGCCGCCAGGTTCTGGCCGGTAATCATTAACCCGTACTGCTCGAGGAAAGACATCACAGCCGATACGTCCGCAGGATCCGCACTGGTGAGCGCCTCTGCCTGCTCGCGCGAGGCCGGCCGGTATGTACCCGACATCAATTGATCACTGATGTCCGGAGAGGAAGGAGCGCGGCGCAAAACCACAGTCACCGTAATGCGGCCATTCGGATCAGCAGGACCGAGTACTGGCCCGCCGGTCTGCTTAGGAGCACTTCCAGCTAGTTCTGCGCGTGCCGCGCTCACCTCAAATCCTCACATCACCATTTGGAACCGCCGCCGCCCGAGCCGGAACCGGTCCCTCCGGACCCGCTACCAGCGGAGCCGCCATTACCCGAACCGCCGCTACCGCTGGTGGACGATAGCGCATTCAGGATGGCCGTGCCGTTCGGGCTTCCCAGTCCGGTACAAGGATCCCAGCCGGATCCAGCGCTGTAAGCGCCAAGCCCCGTATCATCATTGTTGCCAGTTGTGATGTCGCGAAAAACCGATTCGCCGAGCGGGTAGAGTTTCGGATTCAGGAATCCGACCCGCGTTCCGAGCTTCTGGTTGAAGAGAGCAACCAGCGCTGCCCACAACGGAGCTACGGCGCTGGTTCCGCCCACAACAGCGTCCTGGCCGTCCACGCGCACGTTGTAGCCGGTTGTCGGATCGGCATCGCCAGCGACATCAGGCACACCTCGCCCGACGAAGTTCGTTTGGGCCTGCGGAGGAACTCCCGCCGAGCTCTGATAGCTGGGAAGCGGAAACACGATACTTACTCCGCCGCCGGTCGCTCCTTCGCCGCTCGCTGTTTCATTCCAGACCACCTCAGAGCTGATAGTGCTTCCCGAGGCATCCAGAGTGGTCCCGCCGCAAGCGAGAGCGTAGGGGCTCGATGCTGGAAAATCCACGTGCAATTTGCCGTCGCTTTGTCCGTCGGAAGAGCCGTTGTCACCAGCCGCAACGGTTACTGTGACACCGAGAGTCGCTGCATCCTGCAGCGCGGCATTCATCGCGGTTTGAGACTGCTGGGTCCAGGAGTCTTCCGGGCCGCCCCAGCTAATCGAGATGACGGACGGATTTCGGGTAGTATCGTGCACCGAGTTTGTAATAGCGTCGATAAACCCCTGGTCGGTATTCGGCGCGAAATAGACGGCGATGTTTGCACCGGGCGCAATGGATCCCGCCACTTCTATGTCGAGCATCACTTCGGCGTCTGCGTCCGAGCCAGGTGAATTGGTGCCGCCGTCCACCGAAACTGCAGTCACGCTCGGAGTCTTGATCCCTAGGCCACTGAAGTAGGTCTGGAGATCGCTCGTGTTATATCCGCCGCCGAGCTCAATAACGCCGATGGTCTGTCCGCTACCGTCGAGACCCGTCGGGTATTTGTAGAGCGCCGCCACCTGCGGCGGGTTAAAGCTGGCTGCGACCGCGGCGAGCGGTGGCATGATGCGGAAATGCGGCTTGGCAACCGGCCGGCTGTCCAGCCCAAGCACCGCAATGACCATACCCGAGAGCTCTTCGGGAATGCTAAGTGCTCCCGTTCGCGCACGAAACTCCTTCCCCGTCTGCGGCTGCTTGAAGCACGCCAGATCCGCACCGAACGCCTTTTGACAAGCTGCAACTGTGCCGGCGAGCAGGACCTGGCGTTTGCGAAGGCTGATATCGGCAACTGTCAACTGGTATTCATGCGCAAAGCGCTCGACCAGTGCCGCGTCGGCGGGATCCGCCCCGTAGCGCTGTTCGAATGTCTCGTGCGTGACCGGTTCCACATTGCCGGCAACCGGAAGCTGGCCACCTTTGCGGCGCAAAATCATGGTGACCAGTATCGTTTCATCCGGCGAGACCTTACCGGCTGGCTGCGCGTTGGCGGGCGGCACTCTCTCGCTACCCGGCAGCGTCACTTTGTTCTGAAAGGGCATGGATAGATGGGCTCCTCGGAGTTCACTTCGCAGCAAGTATAACGTTCGAACAAACGACGTTAGAGAGCGCTCAGATGAGACGTATGTAATGCCGTCATTCGTAACGCAGAGCGGCCATAGGGTCAATGCGAGATGCGCGCCGCGAAGGGATGTAGGCCGCAACAGCCGATACGAGAAGCAGCAGTATCGCCACTCCTGCGATGGTCGCCGGATCGTCCGGCTTGACGCCATAAAGAATGTTCGTGAGCGCCCGGCTTCCGAGTAACGCGCACGGTATTCCCAGCAGAACTCCTGTCAAAACCAGCGTGAGCGTTCCACGAAGAATCGCGCCTTGCACCGTTCGCGGCAGTGCGCCCATTGCAATGCGAATGCCGATTTCACGGGTTCGCTGCGTGACATCGTATGCCAGCAGCCCATAGAGCCCTACACATGTGAGTATCAGGGCAAGCAAGCCGAAGAGAGCCGATAAACGCGCCAACACACGCTCGACCAGCAGAGTCTCATCGATCTGGTCCGTCTGCGTGCGTACGCCAAACAGAGGCAGATTGCTGTCCAGCTCGTGGACGATCTTTCGAACTTCCGGTATGAGTGCCGATGCGCTTTGCCCGGTGCGCAGCTCGAAGTAGGCGTTCCCTTTGATTAGCGGGAGGTAGGTGATGGGCTCAATGGGCTCGCGGATCTGGCCATATTTGGTATTGCCGACAACCCCGATGATTTCGTATTGCACAGCCTTCGGGTCGTTATCTCCGAAACGGACTCCGAGCGCGCTTTTGCCTTTGAGGAACTTGTGAGAGAACGCGTCATTTACGATGGCGACCGGCCGGTTGTTGGAGAAATCGGCTGGTTCGAAGGTCCTGCCCGCGAGCACCGGTATGCGCAGCGTGCGAAAGAAATCCGGCCCAACCCCCAACCGCAGGACGTCGGCTTTTATGCTGTTCGTGCCGGTACGGATCACATAGTCTTGCGAACTCCAACCACCCGCCAGCAGCGCTCCCGATGAGTAAGTCACGTTCACAACGCCGGGAATCGCGGCCAACCGGTCACGCAGGTTCCTGTAGAGGTTTTGTATCTGGGCATCCGTGTACCGGCTGGACACGGGGTCCAGGCCAAACAGCAATATGTTGCTCGTGTCGAATCCCGCATTCGTGCTCTTCAAATTCACAATCGTGCGAACGAGCAAGCCGGCTCCTTCGAGCAGCACAATCGCAAGGGCCACTTGCGCAATGACCAGCAGCGCCCCTACGCGCGAGCGCCGTCGCATCGCAGACAGGCCGTGCTGCAGCCCTGCAGCATTCGTCATAGCCAATCTCGTCATAGCCAAATTAGGATCGATGCGGGTTCCGCGTAAAGCCGGCAGCATGCCGAAGAACAGACCGGAGAGCATCGAAACACCAATCGTAAACAGCAGGATCCTGCTATCCGGCTTGACATTCAGCGGCGCATCGAGGAGTGCAGTCAGCATCCGCGTTCCCAACCAAGCCAAGAAAAGGCCGGCTGTACCCCCCAGAACCGCAAGCAAAAAGCTCTCCGTGAGAAGCTGGCGAACGACTCGTCCGCGCCCCGCTCCGATAGCGAGGCGGATGGCCAACTCGCGTTGCCGCGAGGCGGAGCGCGCCGTGATCAGCCCGGCGATGTTCGCGCACGCGATGAGCAGCATGATCCCGACTGCGCACATCAGGATGGATAGCGGTTTCCCGAGCTGGGTGCGAATTCCGGTGAGCGCCTCGTTGGCAGGTGCTACTTCGATTAGCGGGTCGCTGTCCGGCTTGAGCAGCTTCGATCCATAGATCACGTCGTTTCGGAAGAATTCGGTGAGCGCCGCTTGCGCCTGTGCAGCACTCACACCCGGCTTCAGGCGCCCAATCAACTTGAGCCACCACTCGTGTTCGTCCTCGAGCGGTTTGGGAATCCAGACAATGCCCAGTTTTGGTGATTGCTCGATGGGTAACCACAGATCACAAAGCGTGCCAGGCGATAAACGCGAAAAACCGGGAGCTGCAACTCCAGCAATTGTGAACGGATATCCGTTCAGCCGGAGCGTTTTTCCGATGACGGACGAATCTTCGCCGAACGCCCGGCGCCAATAGCTGAAAGCAAGAACCACTACCGCAGGCGCGCCAGGCGTGTCATCTTGCGGCATTAGGGTTCGGCCTAGAGCAGGTTTCACTCCGAGTGTTCGAAAAAAGCCGCCATCTACGATGTCGCCCTGGACCAGCTCGGCCGCGCCGGTCGCCTTTGCATTCAGCTGTATCGGTCCGGCGAAACCCGTCAGGTCCGAAAAAACACTGTTCACCCCCTGCATCCGGCGGAGCACTGGATAAGAAAATGAGCATCTGCTCTCTGGCTTCTTGATCTTTCCTTCGAAACACGATTCGAATGAACTTATGCCGAACGGGTGCGGACTGGAGTTCGCGCTCCATTTCGGAACCAGAAGCTGTTGCGGATCGCGCACGGGGACGGCGGTCAGCATCACAGCATCGAGCAGGCTGAAAATCGCAGTATTCGCTCCGATGCCCAGCGCGAGCACAAGCACGGCCGCTACGGTAAAACCGGGGCTGCGCGCCAATTGACGCCAGCCGTAGCGCGCATCTTGGGCCACCGCCCAGAGCCAGGCTGTGCCGCGCGCATCGCGGCATGCTTCCTTTGTCTGCTCAGGACCTTCTAGCTTGAGGCGCGCCAATCGCGTGGCATGCTCCGGTGTAGCGCCCGTGCCCATATACTTGGCCGCTTGCTGTTCGAGATGGAAGCGCAGCTCGTCGTCGAGCTCCTGCTCCATCCGCTTCCTAAGAAACAAAGCGCGCAGGCGGTAAACGATATCGCTCAACATCAGGCCTCTCCCATATCGAGCACGCTCGCAACCGCGCCTGCCAGTTTGCGCCACGACCGCGCTTCGGCTGCAAGCTGCTTGCGGCCGGCAGCCGTGATCTCGTAGTACTTGGCACGGCGGTTGTTGTCAGTAGTCGCCCATTTCGCGCGCAGCCAGCCACGGCGCTCCAGCCGGTGCAGGGCAGGATAAAGCGAGCCTTGCTGCACTTGCACAACGTCTTTCGAAATCTGTTGCAATCGTTCCGAAATTGCCCAGCCGTGCAGCGGCTCGAGCGATACGGCCTTCAAGATAAGAACGTCGAGGGTACCTTGCGGGAGTTCAATTCGGGTATGTTCCGTCAAGCTGCTGCTTCCCCTTATGCTTCGACAACAGTATACACTTAAACGGCTTCTTGTCCCAGCTTGGCTTACAATGTGCCAGTGAGAATCTCCAAACAGTTGGAGGTCCGGCAGCTTTCGACACTAAATGAGTTCAGCGAGGCGGTGCGTCTGCAGCGTGAAATCTGGGGCTTTGATGATATTGAGCTGCTGCCGCGGCGATTATTCGTGGTTGCCAGCAAGATAGGAGGACAGGTGCTGGGCGCCTTCGACGACTCGAGCATGGCCGCATTTTGCCTCTGCATTCCGGGAATTAAGCCGGGCGGCAAATATTATCTGCACAGCCATATGCTCGGCGTCCTTCCGCAATACCGGAACAGCGGCGTCGGCCGGCTTCTCAAATTCAAACAGCGCGAATATGCGCTGGCAAGCGGCATCGATCTCATTGAGTGGACGTTCGATCCTCTCGAACTCAAAAACGCATTCTTCAATATCGAGCGGCTCGGCGCGATCGTACGGCGTTACGTGCATAACCAGTACGGGACAACGTCGAGCCACTTGCACGGCGGTCTGCCCACAGACCGGTTAGTGCCGGAATGGTGGATTCGGTCTCAGCGGGTCGACGCCTTCGTCAATGGCCACCGGGTCGAGCGCGGCAAAGTCGAGCAACGGATTTCGCTGCCGGCGAATATAGGCGAGATCCGCAAAAAGGATCGAGACTATGCGCGCGCCATCCAACAACAGGCGGCGAAGAGTTTCGATGACGGCTTCAGCGCTGGACTGGCCGTCATTGGTTTCGAACGAACAGATTCTGCTGGGACATACTTGTTAGGTCAATGGGAATCAAGGTAGACAGGGTCATCGTTCGGCAGATCCGCATGCCGCTCGTCCACTTTTTCGAAACCAGTTTCGGCAGGACTAAGGAGAGAGACATCGTCCTGATTGAGGCTGTTTGCGGCGACGTTTCAGGATGGGGCGAAGTCACGGCCGGCGAGAATCCCTTCTATAACGAGGAATGGACGGGTTCGGTGTGGCCTATCCTGATTGACTACGTTGTTCCTCGCGTGCTGAACTTTTCTTTCAACACACCCTGTGATGTCGCGCTGCGCACGGAGCACATTCGAGGGCATCTGATGGCGCGCGGCGGTGTGGAAACAGCAATCTGGGATCTCAGCGCTCGTTTGAACAACGAGCCGCTCTGGAAAGTGATCGGCGGCGGAGCGCGACGGGAGATCCCGTGCGGAGTATCCATCGGAATCCAGGACAGCGTGGACGAGCTGATTCAGAAGATCGGGCGAGAACTGGCCGCCGGCTACCAGCGCATCAAGATGAAGATTAAACCCGGCTGGGATGTGGACGTCATCCGCGAGGTGCGAAGAAATTTCCCGGACATCAAGCTGATGGCCGACGCCAATTCGGCTTACACACTAGAAGACATCGATCATCTGAAAGAGCTGGACGAGTTCTACCTGATGATGATCGAGCAGCCTTTAGCCCACGACGACATCATCGATCACGCCACGCTCCAGGCAGCACTCGAGACACCGGTGTGCCTGGATGAATGCATCCGGTCGGCGCGGCATGCGGAGCAGGCGATCCGGATGAAGGCGGCCCAGATCATCAACATCAAGCTCGGGCGTGTAGGCGGGTTTGCCGAAGCCAGGCGTGTGCATGATGTCTGCCAGCAGAATGGTATTCCCGTCTGGTGCGGTGGAATGCTCGAATCCGGAATCGGCCGGGCTCATAACATTGCGCTTTCCACGCTGCCGAACTTCGTCTTGCCTGGCGATGTCTCAGCCAGTAAGCGCTATTGGGAGCGGGACATCATCATACCCCCGGTTGAGGTCACGGCCCGCGGCACGATTGAGGCGCCGGATGCTCCCGGCTTCGGTTACGACCTGGACCTCGAATACCTCGAAAGCATCACGATCCGCAAGGAACGACTCGAATCGAAGTAATTCTCCTGGCGGCTCACGAAAGCCATAGCCCGTATCGCTATTCTTAGTAAGTACATGCTGAAGCCGGGCATTTTTCGCGAATATGACATTCGCGGAATCGCTGACGAAGAATTGCGGGACGAGGACGTTGAAGCTCTCGGGCGCGCACTCGGCACCTATCTGATCCGCCACGGGGGACACACCATCTGCCTTGGCCGCGATTGCAGATTGAGCGGGGAGCGCCTGCATGCCGCTGTGCTCAGAGGAATGATGTTAACCGGCGCGCGGGTACTCGATTTGGGCGTAGTGCCGACACCGGTCTTGTACTTTTCCAATATTCACTTCCAGGCGCACGGCGCGGTTATGATCACAGGCAGCCATAACCCGCCCGAGTACAACGGCTTCAAAACAGTCTGCGGTAGCGGCACCCTGTATGGCGAGCAGATTCAGGACGTCAGAAAACTGATCGTCAGCGGCGATTTTGATTCGGGCGAAGGATCATGCGAGCGGGTGGATGCCGTGACCTCATATGTCGACGAGGTGGCCGGGCAATTTTCCTTTGAGCGGCGTGTCAAGGCCGTGTTCGACGCAGGCAACGGCACAGCGGGACCCGTGCTACGCCGCGTGCTCAACAGGCTGAATGTGGATGCGACGGAGCTGTTCTTCGAGATGGACGGCCGCTTCCCGAACCACCATCCCGACCCTACTGTAATTGAGAATCTGACGGATCTGAAGAATGCCGTGCGGCGGGAAGGCGCTGAACTGGGGATCGCTTTTGACGGCGACTCGGACCGCATCGGAGCAGTGGATGAGAGCTGCCATGTGGTCTACGGCGATATGCTGCTGCTGATCTTCGGTCGCGAGATTCTGACCCGGAAACCGGGCGCGACCTTCATCGGTGAAGTGAAGTGCTCGCAGACCATGTACGACAAACTTAGCGAACTCGGCGGCCGTCCCATCATGTTCAAGACCGGCCACTCTCTGATAAAGAAAAAGATGCGCGAGGAGAAGGCTGAACTCGCGGGCGAGATGTCGGGGCACATGTTCTTCGCGGACCGCTATTACGGCTTCGACGATGCAATTTATGCCGCATGCCGGCTGCTCGAGATCGTTTCGAAATCGGGTAAGCCGCTCTCCTATCAGCTCGAAGGCATCCCGAGCCTGGTGTCTACACCGGAGTTGCGGGTTGAGTGTGCCGACGAAAAGAAATTCGAGGTTGTGAACAAAGTTGCGGATCTCATCCGGCAACACCACAATGTGATCGATGTGGATGGCGTGCGTGTCCCTTTTGAACATGGCTGGGGACTGGTGCGCGCGTCGAATACGCAACCCGTCCTGGTCATGCGCTTTGAGGCTTCCAGCGACGAGCATCTTAGCGAGTATCGCCGCGAGATGGAGGGAATCGTCGTGAAAGCGATAGAAGCTGTGGGCGCGGCTTAGGACGCGGCTTAGTTTCGGGGACCGATTGCTTCCGTGCGCCCGGCCAAAGGCTTGACCGTCGGGCCGCCGCAGACGCCGACGCCCGTGTTCAGCAACGCATTCAGCAAATTAAACATGACCGCATAAATCACCTGCTCGGTTACGGGTTGGCGCCCGGGCATGCGGAAGCCGCTGGGCAGCTCCTTCGCGATCTGGAGGCGGATGGCGTGGGGAAGCGCGCGCCCGCTCTTGTCGCGCTGGTTCGCCAGCGACAGCGGTGTTTGCAGCACGCTGCCGGTCTTCCCGTCTACATAGAATTGGCAGCGGGAGAACCATCCCAGGTTTCCTGGATCCGCGGCATCAAAGAGCAGGAGTGGCGCCTGCCTGTCGCCCGCGGCAAGATCCACGGACATCACACGCTGCCGGTCGTCGATCTTAAACTCGAATCCCGCCTGTTTCGCTATGTTTGCTACTACTTCAGGATCCAATTCCAGCAGCAAATACTTGTTCGTTCCAGCCTCAAGGACTTGCATTCAACATCTACATTCTAGCTGTGGGTTTGGGCGACGAGCCCACCGCGCAAGGAAGTAGCGCACCGGCGGTAGACATCGTGATCGTGATCGCTGAACTGAACAAATTTGACGACACGTACCGGTCCCGAATGTTCGCGCAGCCACTCGGCCGTCACTCGCAGCGAAACTTCGGCCGCTTCCTCGATGGGATAACCGTAAATCCCGGTGCTTATGGATGGGAAGCTGATGGATTTCAGATCATGTTCGGCGGCAAGTTTAAGGCAGGTCGAATAGCAGGAGGCGAGCAGGCCCGGCTCGCCGTGGTGTCCGTCCCGATAGCGCGGCCCGACTGCATGGAAGACATATTTCGCCGGCAACTTCCCTGCCCCGGTTACCACCGCGTTGCCTGTTTCGCAATGCCCGATGCGCTTTCGAATCTCGTCCAGCTCCTGCATGATCTCCGGACCACCGGCGCGATGAATGGCTCCATCCACACCTCCGCCACCGGCAAGCGCGGAGTTTGCGGCATTCACGATGGCATCGACCGCGACCTCCGTGATATCGCCTTTGAGCAGTTGCAGCTCAGAGAGGCCGAGCCGGATCACAAAATCAGATGACATAAGTCACTAAAGGGAGGCCGAAATGGCGTCCAGAAGAAAGGCCACGCTTTCTTCCGTCGCAAGCGGGCCCATTGTTCCGATCCGCAAGATCTTTCCGGCGACCTGTCCAAGGCCGCCCGCAATCTCAATTCCGTATTTGTTAAGCAGCGCCTTGCGAAGCTTGAGTTCGTCGATGCCGGCGGGGGGTGTGACAGTCGTCAAATGCCAGATCCGATCGTCCGGATTTTTCACGAACGGCTCAAACCCGAGATTGCCGAGTCCGGCGATCAGCTGCTGGCCCGCTCGCCGGTGTCGCTCCCAACGGTTGCGCAGTCCTTCTTCCTCAATCACCATCAGTCCCTGATGCATTGCGTAATACAGCGGCGTGGACGGAGTGTGATGGTACACGAACGGCGGTTCGAAGTATTTCGCCATCACGCCGAGATCGAGATACCACGTGGACGGCAGCTCGGAGCGTTTCTCTATCCGCTCCCAGGCAGCGGGAGAGATGGAAATAGGCGAGAGACCGGCCGGACAGCTCAGACCCTTCTGCGAACAGCTAAAAGCAACGTCGATGCCGACGGCATCCAGTTCGACCGGCATGGCGCCCAGCGATGTGACGCAATCGCCCAGCACCAGCGCGCCGAATTCTCGCGCGGCGGAAGTGATGTTCCGGCCTGACTGATAAGCGCCGGTCGACGTCTCAGCCTGCACAAAGCCGACCACGTCGGGGCGTTCGCGGTCAATGAATGCCGCCGCTTCCGCCTGGCCAAAGATCGTGCCCCAAGGCTTCTCGAATCGCACCACGTTGGCGCGTTGCCGCTGACCCATGAGCGTCATACGGTCGGCGAAGTGGCCTGCTGCAAAGATGGCAAACTTCGATCCGGGCTCGACGAAGTTAGCGACCGCAGCTTCCATAGCGCCGCTGCCACCGCCGGGGATCATGAAGGTCTTTTCGTTCTCGGTGCCGAAAGCCTGTCGGAGTCCCGCCTGGATCTCGCCCATGACTTCGATGAAATAAGGGTCGAAAATGCCGACGATGGGCTGGGCCATCGCCTCATAGGCCCGACTGTCCACCATGGCCGGGCCGGGACCGTACATCAGGCGCCTGGGGGGTGCAATCCGCTTCGTTTCAGTGGACAACATTCAATTCAAAGTATCAATTCGGGCAATTCAAAGTATCAATCCGGGCAGGAAGCTCCTCGAACCACGGCAGTGCGATCCGGACGTCAATGTACCCATTACGTCGTCTGGGCGGTATGTCAACCGCTGATGTAACTCTGCAGCTGTTCGATGGTCTTTTCGTGCGAGGTGATGATCCATTTGACAAGATCGCCGATAGAGACAATCCCCAAGACGAGGCCCTTTGCATCCACCACAGGAAGATGCCGGATACGCCGCTCGGTCATTACCTGCATCGCCTCATCGACGGTGCACGCAGGCGTAATGGTTATAGCGGGGGCATTCATGATTTCGCGCACCTTCGTATCGCGCGAAGAGCGGTTCTTCAGGATGATTTTCCGGGCGTAGTCGCGCTCGGACAAGATTCCCATGACATGACCATGTTCCAGAACAAGGAGTGCGCCAATTTCCTTATCGGACATGATCTGTAACGCCTCATACACAGTCGAGTCTGGGCTGATGGACCAGATCTCGCCGCGCTTTTCGCGTAGGACCGATTCCACGGTGTCGAGCACTTTCATTGCAATGTCCTCTCGGCAGCGCGGTCTAGGGAACTGCACTGCTCTGTCAGGAGTATATGCCCGGCGTGCCGGGCGTACAACCCTGCAGATACGTCGGACAGCAACCGAGATTCGTCGTTTACTCAAGATGAGCACCCCACGCAAGGGCGGTTATATCGGTGACGGAGAACAAAGCGGCGAGAGCCCTTGAACTGGCCACCATCACATGCAAACCCGTCGGCCAAGAGTACGGCTTCCGAGGAAATGTTACTCCCCACACAATTCGTTTATACGGTCATTCTGCCTGCCACTGGTGATAGCAGCAGCGACGAATTCTATCAGCGGAGCGGTAACTTGTACTGATGTCGGGCGCGCCAGAACATCTTAGGCTTGCGCGAAAACCCTGGTCCGCCCTGTCCCGATCACGGCATGCAAACGGAGCGGGGCCGCTGGTCGCGCAATGGGTAGGGTAATTGTAAGTAGCTTTTGACCAAACAAACCTTAATGCGAAAAAAGACCACTAGGGGACCCGGGGCGCACCAAAAAGGTCTTCTCGTGCATCGAACCATTTGGAGGTTGACTATGAACCGGCACACACAAATGATCAATGACCGCTACGAGGGGATGATGTTTGCCAAGTCGGCCGAAGAAGCGCGCCGCAGCGCTCGCGAGTTGGTCCGGCTGGTGCTCGGCGAGAGTGCGCTCAGTCAACCGCTTGAAGATTCACTGCGAGAGTGCTGCCGCGAGCTGCGGCCTTCCGAAGATCCTCGGGAGCAAGCGCGGTTTGAAAACGAGTTCGTCGAACTCGGCATCTGGCCAACTCCTGCCCAGCATCGAGTTGCAGCCTAACGCCCACAGGAGCATTCTTGAGCGCGAGCGCAAACGCACTCATCACCCGATATCTCGAAGATGCAATTGCCGCGGAGAGGAGCTTTGAGGCTCAGCTCCGCGGTTTTGCATCGGAGGGGGACGACGAAGAGGTCCAGGCAGTCTTCGCAACCCACGCAGACGAGATTCGCGAACAGCTCGACCGCTTGACTGAACGGCTGCTCACGTTGGGCGAGAAGCCGTCAGGCACAAAGAGCGATCTGGCGCAAGCTGCCGAGACGGCTCCGAAGCTGGTTCGGTCGAATGTGCCTGAAGAGCGCATCTCCCAGAATCTGATATCCGCGTATACAGTGGAGATGGCGGAGTGCGCCATGTATGAGGCGCTCGCCTGCGCCGCTCGCGCTGCGGGTGACTTGGCTACCGAGCAACTGGCGCGTCAAATTCAGCGGCAGGAAAGCACCACTGCTGAAAGGGTGTGGAAGTTCATTCCCTCACGTACAAAGATCGCGTTCAATATGCTCACGGTGCAAGAGGTCGACCCATCTGTTGAAACCCGCGCTGGGGATAACCGGCTAGTGGAGTAGCTCAGTAGAACCGCTATGTCCGCTAAGCACCCCCGGAAACTCTCGACCAAAAGCGCACGTGTGAAGGCTATTGCGCGAGAACGGGTGGGATCACCTAAGCCAACGCGGGCTCTGGAAGAGGGCTCCGGGCGCAGCAAACCAAAGTACAAACGAAGCTGGCGGGAAGAGTTAGCGGAAAACGGTTAGAGTCGCTCTATGTGCCGGCTGCCTAGCCCGGATATCTCACGAAAATAGTAGCCAAGAGCCGCGGAATCTGGCATAAACATTTGTGCAACCAGATGTTTAGAAGACCAGAGGAGGCGGCTCTCGCTATGACAGAGTGTACCCAATCGAGTTTCGAGTTTGCAGCGGTGTGGTCGCGATCGGTGATAGCGCGCTTCGATGGAGGAAAGATCACCTCGCATGCGGGCGGTCTGCTGTTGCGAGAGGTAGACCGGCGGGTCGGATTGTGGGAGCGGTTAAGTCGATGCTTTTGGGACGGCCGTGATCAGAGGCGTGTGCGGCATAGTGTGCGGGAAATGATTTCACAACGCGTGTACGGGCTGGCGCTGGGTTACGAGGATCTGAACGATCACGAGCAGCTGCCGAAGACCCGCTGTTGATGCTGCTGGCCGGGAGCGTGGACGACGAGAGCCCGTTGGCGGGAAAAAGCACGCTGAACCGTCTGGAACTGGCCGGAGAGGCGGGCGCGGAAGACCGCTATAAAAAGGTGCACTATGATGCGGAGGCGATCGACGCCGTGCTGGTAAACGTTTTCCTGCAAGCGCACCAGGAGCCCCCACAGGAGATCGTGATGGATCTGGATACTACCGATCTGGCGCTGCACGGCCATCAGGAGCAGCGCTTCTTTCACGGCTTTTATTCCCACTACTGTTACTTGCCGCTGTACATCGTGTGCGGCGAACACTTGCTCGCGGTACGATTGCGGCCTGCCGACATCGACGCCAGCGCAGGCGCGCTCGAGGAAGTCGAGCGCATTGTCAAACAGATTCGGCAGAGTTGGCCGGAGGTAAAAATCATTCTGCGCGCTGATTCCGGATTCTGCCGTGAGCCGTTGATGAGCTGGTGTGAAGCCAACCGGGTCGATTATGTCCTCGGCTTTGCGCGCAATGAGCGCTTGCGGCGCATCATCGAGACAGAAATGCAGCAAGCGGCTGCGCTGCATCGGGAAACCGGCCAAGCCGCCCGAGTGTTTACTGAATTCGCCTACGAGACGAACACGAGCTGGAGCCGGCCACGGCGTGTGGTGGCCAAAGCCGAGCACATCGAAGGCAAAGAAAATCCACGCTACGTGGTCACCTCACTCGAAGCAGCGAACTGGGCCGCCCAGAAGCTGTATGAAGAACTGTACTGTGCGCGTGGCGACATGGAGAACCGCATCAAGGAACAGTATTCCTTGTTTGCTGGGCGCGTAAGCGCCGCCACCCTGCGAGCCAATCAACTGCGCCTGTATCTTTCGGCCGCGGCTTATGTGTTGATGAGCGCCTTTCGCCGGCTTGCGCTTTCAGGCACCGTCTGGGCGCGGGCGCAATGCGAGACCATCCGCTTGCAACTGCTGCGTATCGGCGCCCAAGTGCGCATCACGGCACGCAAGGTCTGGGTCGCCATCGCCAGCAGTTATCCGCACTGCGCATGTGTTTGCTCAAGCTTATGAGCAGCTGCGGCTCTGAATCCTAAGCAGTACAGATCTTTGACAACTTCGATCTTCCGAACTGCAATTGCCCGGCGGAGCTTGCTCAAAAACGCGGTCTGCTATGCTGCCGCACTGTCTACCAGCCAAGCACATGCTTCCGGCTCCTGCCCCCTCCCGCTCAGCCCGCCTGAGTGATTACTCGTGAGATATCCGGGCTAGCTGCCCCGCAGCATATAAGCGCGTTCGCGCAGCGGCAACATGTCTCGGCAGTGATCAATCGTGAAATCGCTTAAGACAAGTGGTCGATCCGCGCGCGACCGGCGAAGGCGAGACTTTAGCGGGCCGCAGCCTTCCTGGGTTCGTCGGCAGGTTTAACCCGGATAAAAAGCACGTCCCATTGAATGTGCTGGCCTTTGGCAGTGGGACGTCCTCCGGCGAAGGTCTCATCCAGCCATGTCAAGTCAGAGATTTCATCCGTTTTCATCAGTAGCCAGTTGGGGATGCGGCGACTGCTGGAACCAGCGGTCTGATACGCGAGTAATTGGACAGAGCCGTTGAGGATACCGTGATCGTGCGGTTCAAGGATGCGCTCCTTCTCGTGATACATCAGGCGAATCATACGTGTTTGTTCGATCGCCTTTACTATTTGGGGAACCGGTTGGAGCAGCCGCATCCGCAACCATTTCTGCGAGTTCAGGTCAGAACCAGCGA
>CAWJVA010000025.1:0-149463 GCA_963846185.1 uncultured Acidobacteriaceae bacterium
GCCGCCCTCCTGGCGGCGCTCATCCGCAATCGCATTTGTGGGACAACGGGCCGAACGCCGTGGACGGGCTGATACACATCTTGAGAGTTCGAGAGATCGCGCTCTCGCATTTCGGCGAGAACAATATTCGCGTCGGAGCTCCTTTAGCGACTCTCGACGAGGTGTTGGTCCCGCTTTATTTCCTGCATAGGTATCAGACGGAAGCGGCGGCCAAGGTGCTGGCTGGCAACGAGTACTCCTACGCTCTGCGCGGCGATGGCCAGCGGGCGACGGAGATTGTGCCCGCAGCGGAACAACGGCGGGCTCTGGATGCGTTGCTGCGTACCATAGAACCGGCAACGCTCGCGATCCCGGATAGAGTTTTGAATCTGATACCGCCGCGTCCTCCCGCATACCCGCGCACTCGCGAGACGTTCCCGAACCAGACAGGTGTGACTTTTGATCCGGTTGCGGGAGCGGACGCTGCCGCAAACCTGACGGTCAGCCTGGTCCTCAATCCGCAGCGTGCCGCCCGGCTCGAGGAGTATCACGCGCGCAATGGCAGCAATCCCGGGCTTCGGGAGGTCATCGAGAGATTGGTCGTGAGCACTTATGGACAGAAAACGCCGCCCGGGCTCCAGAACACGATTGCGCAAACCGTTCAGAATGTCGTGCTGGTCCGATTGCTTGCCCTCGCCGCGAACGAGAAGGCTCCAGTCGCGGTGCGTGCCGCGAGCGAGTACGGAGTTGGCCTATGTGAAGGCAAAGCGAATGCGTTCGGCCGCCAGTTGATTGGCCAGTTCCGGCGCAATCCGAAAGACTTTCAAATTCCGGTTTCCATCGAACCACCGCCCGGGCAGCCAATTGGCGACGATGAAGAGCCGGCATTCTGGCCGTTCTAGAAGCAGCCTGACCCGCTCGTGTTTTATGTCACCGCGTCCAGGAGCTTATCGAGCAAGCCTGTCTTCTCGGGTTTGCAACTGATCTTCAAGATACGGCGATTCGCTTTCGATTGCCGGCTGAGGTATTCATCGCTCGTTTCGATCACATCGACAAGCCCGAGCTCCTTGGCATCCAGCGCGAGCCAATAGTTCCCGTCGGCCACTTTATCGATGTCCAGATTCGGCCTGCGCTGCTTGATGAGGTTCTTGAACGCTGTATGAATGGCTTGTAGCCGCTCGAGCTCAATCGCCTCTTTCTGCGGCGTGGGCTCGGAAAATGGCGTAAGCGTGCGCTTGTTCTCGCCCGCAGTCAACTCAAGATAACGAACCCCCATCTTATTCATCAGGCCGACGAAGTTCGGTATGCCGGCAACCACGCCGATGGATCCGATATAGGCAAAGGGCGCGGCAATAATTTTGTCGGCCACGGCGGCACACATATACCCGCCCGATGCAGCGATTTCATCCACGCAAATCGTCAATGGAATGCCCGCCTCACGGACCCTTAGCAGCTGCGAAGCGGCGTGCCCGTACCCGTTAACGGATCCTCCCGGCGAATCGATTCGCACGACTACCTCATCCTTCGGGGTCGCGACCTGCGTAATGATATCGATCTCTTCACGCAGCGTGCGCACTTCGTGGGCTCTCAAGCTCGGATGGAAATCCAGGACGAATACAGTGCTGTCGTAGTGGGCCTCGGTCTTTTCTTTCGCGAGTTTCTTGCGCTCCTTCTCCGGCAGAAAACTGCGTTTGACTTCGCGGACGCGCTCCGAGAGTTGTTTGTCGAGTTGCGTGATCTCCAGATCGGATTCGGGATGTTTCTTGCCGCCCCGCTTGGTCCGGAGCAGGCGCAAAACGGCGATGACCACGGCCGCCAGCACGGCGAAGGCGACCAATATGGTGAGGACCAATAGAACCGTTTCGAGTATGTTCAGTGTGGTTTGCATCAAGTATCGCTACAGAATCAAACCACTATTATCTGCGGGGAGCATCGTGCAGGGTATTACGATCAACTGAACACTTCGCTCATGTGGCAACAGGTCTACAGTCCCGTTCACGGAAGTCTTGTCCTTTCTTCACTAATGGCTGCCATGCCCATCTTCGTCCTGCTGTTCATGCTCGGGGTAGCGCGAACATCGGCCTGGCGCGCATCGCTGGCAGGATTGGGCGCGGCTCTGCTGATTGCGGTGGCGGGCTATCGCATGCCGCCTGTGATGGCGGTCAGTGCGGCGGCATATGGCGCGGCCTTCGGACTGTTTCCGATTGTCTGGATTGTTTTCTGGGCAATTCTTCTTTATAGATTGACCGTCGTGAGCGGGCAATTCGAGATCATCAAGGACTCGATCGGAGGATTGACCTCCGATCGCCGCTTGCAGGCGCTGCTGATCGCCTTCGCTTTCGGCGCGTTCATTGAAGGTGCGGCGGGATTCGGAACGCCTGTTGCGGTTGCGTCGGCCATGCTTTCCGGTCTCGGATTTCTGCCGCTCGAAGCCGCGGCCATCTGCCTGCTGGCCAATACCGCTCCGGTGGCGTTCGGATCAATCGGTATTCCGCTTGTCACTCTGCAAGGCACAACCGGGCTGCCTCTTTCGGGACTGAGTGCGAATGTGGGGCGGATCTGCGCACCGCTTTCGCTCATCATCCCGGCGTATCTTGTGCTCGTGCTCTCCGGACGGCGCGGCCTGATGGCCGTTTGGCCCGCTGCTGCGGCGTGCGGAATCACGTTCGCGGCTGCACAATTTCTCATCTCGAGTTTTGTTGGCGCTTATTTGACAGACATCATCGCTTCCTTGGGCGCGATCTTCGCACTCATTCTTCTGCTGAGGATTTGGAAGCCGAAAGCGCCGCTCGCGACGGCGAACGTAAGCGCGCCAGCTCAGCTGATCCAGCATCCGACGAGGAAAGTCCTCCAGGCATGGCTGCCCTATGCATTCCTGGTTTTCTTCGTTCTGCTTTGGGGAACAACCGGCGCCAAGGCTCTCCTCGACTCCGTGAGTATGCGAGTAGCGTGGCCGGCGCTCCACAACGCAGTGGTCCGCGTTCCGCCGGTAGTTTCGAAAGGCTCACCCTATCCGGCGCTGTACACGCTGAACTTCCTGACGGCTTCTGGAACAGCCTGCATGTTTGCAGTATTCGCCTCGTTACCAGGGCTCGGTATAAAAGCGGGCCGGTTTGCGGCAATGGCGGTTTCGACCGCCAGGCAACTGGCCGGGGCCATCGTAACGACCGCCTGTGTCTTGGCGCTTGCCTTTGTCATGAACTACTGCGGCGCAACGGCTACTTTAGGACTGCTGTTTGCGGGCACCGGGCCCGCCTTTCCGTTCTTTAGCGCTTTGCTGGGCTGGGTGGGTGTTTTCCTCACAGGTAGCGATACTTCGGCGAATGCGCTGTTTGGCAATTTGCAGGTAATCACCGCGCACACGCTGCATATTAACCCGATGTTGACGGCAGCCGCGAATTCAAGCGGTGGGGTTATGGGGAAGATGATCAGCCTGCAGAGCATCGCGGTGGCAGCAGCTGCCACGGGCATGGCGGGCAGCGAAGAGCCGAAGCTTTTCCGGGTTACGCTCCGGCACAGTATTCTGCTTGCGACGCTCATCGGGCTCATCACGCTCTTCTACGCGTATGTGAAACCTGAATGGGTGCGCTAACGCTGAGTGCGCTGCACTAGAATCGATTCAGAAAAAGGAGACGACATCATGGCCGGCAGAACCCCGCAAACGCGAAGCAATCATGTGCGATACGATCCCATGTTCCATTTCTTTCTGGTTCCGGCATTGTTGGCGCTGATTGTGTGGAGCGGCGTTCACCTGGTGCGCCATCCGTCGGGAACTGCGGGCATGCTCTTCTGTCTCGCAGTCCTCATGGTTTTTGTTGTGCTCAAAGCGCGGCTCTATGCATTGCGCGTTCAGGACCGGCTCATCCGGCTTGAGGAGCGGGTAAGGCTCGCAATGCTGGACCCGGACGCCTCGGTAAGGCTCATTCCGCAGCTCACGGAGGCGCAGCTGATCGCCTTAAGGTTCGCATCGGACGCCGAACTGCCGGGACTGGCCGAACGTGCGGCAGTGGAAAAACTCGCCGGGAAAGAAATCAAGGACGCGATACGCGAGTGGCGGCCCGATTACTGGCGCGTCTGATGCACTTCACCTCAGATAGCGGTAGTAGATTCGCAACACGTCCCCAAACGCCACAAAGAAGTCGGGAGGATGTACCTTCGATCCAGCAACGTCAACCCAGGTCTCCAGAGGGTACTCGTAAATCGCGCTTTCCGCATTCCTGTTTTCGTTGCGGAAGAGGATCAGGTATCTGGCGATGATTTCCACATCGAAAACCCAGCGCGACAGAAACGGCGGCTCGAAGATCGGGCGCGTTTCGGCGCGAACACGAAAGAGCTTTGCACCGCATTGCGTGTCGTATATGGGCAGTTTCAAAACCGTAGATGCGGCAGTTGCGAACACGCGGCCTAGATAGTGGCGAATTAGCCTGCGCTCGACGTGACGCCCCAGCAGCTTGACGCGCGCGCCCAGGACCATCTCAATTTCCGGGTACCCGTCGAGGATTTCCGAAAAAGAGTCGACGGTTGTGAGGGGGGTGGCCAGATCCGCATCCCAGAATCCAACAGCACGCAACGGAAGAGCGTCGAGTGCGTGCAAAATGCCTCGCCGCACGGCTTCCGCCTTTCCACTGTTCTGCTTAAGCGCCAGGACGTCAATGCGATCTGGACAGCTCTTGCGCAGCTGCTCGAGCACAGCAAGCGTATTATCCCGGCTTCCGTCATCTACGAAGAGCAGCCGGACATTGTTTTTGCGGGCAACAAATTCGCGGAAACTTTTGATATCCAGGCGATGCGCTTCGTTGTAGCAGGGTACAACCAGGCAGATCTGGGGCGAGCCGGTGGCTTGTGTGCATGACTCCTCAGTCATTCAGGGGCAGCTTTACCGTCTTACCAGTCTGGGCCGAGCGGCGCGCCGCATCGAGTATTTCAGCCACGATAAGATTCGCTTTTAGAGAAGAAGGACTGTCGTCCTCCGAAATGTCCCCGCGGATCACAGCGGCCAAATAGTGCAGCGGATCGTCGTAGGGCGGCTTGACGGAGCCGGCAGACGTCGTCTGTGCGCTGTTTTCTCCCTCTTTGCGTAGCTCGATTTTGTCGCGCAGAACGGTTTTGACGTAGCCAGTACGGCCAAAGACGTCCATATTCTTTACATCGAACGGCCAATTCCAGGATGCCTGGACGAGCGCAACGGCATTCGGATAAGTCAGGATGATGTTCGCTTCGTCATCCACCTTCGCGTACTTATCCGGCTGCAGATGTTGCGTGACAGCGGTCACAGTCTGTGGTGCTGCGCCATGCATCAGCCAGGTCATGAGATCCGCGCCATAACAGCCAAAATCATAAAGAGCTCCGGCGCCGTTGAGCTTGGGATCCGTGAGCCACGCGAGGAACTCCGGCTGGACGTGGATCAGAACGGGACCGCGATGGCCGTCGCGAACAACCACCTTACGCACCTCGCCGAGAGCACCTTCCTCCAGGAGATCGTGCGCGGCTTTGTTGCTTGCATACCAGGTAGTCTCATAGTCGACGAGCACATGAACGTTGTTTGCCTTTACAGCGGCGGCCATGGCCTGCGCGTCTTTGTAAGTGACCGCGATCGGCTTTTCCATCATTACGTGGACCCCGTGGCGTGCGCACGCTTCAACCGCGGCGGTGTGGTCAAAGGTGCTGGTAAAGACCAATGCAGCCTGGGGATGCGTTTTTTCGATCAGCGCGTCGATGCCGGAATAGTACAGTTTCGGAGAGAGATGATAACGGGCTGCGTAGGTCTGAAACAGTTTCTGGTCGGGATCGCTGATGCCGACGATCTCGATGTCGGAGCGGTGCAAGGCCCCGCCGGCCGGGACCAGCGCGCCGCCCGTTAGGAACCCGGCAACGTGCCCGTGAGCAAGCCCTATAATCGCGACTCGAAGAGGCTGAGGATTCTGAGCCGGCAGAGAAACAGAACAGATCGCGAAGACGAGTAAGTTAGGCCATGAAACGCGCATATCTTTCCCATTATGCAGACTCGGTTTGTGCCGTCTGTGAGCCGGGGCGCGTCGAATGAGCGGAGGCAATGAGTGAAAACAATCGGTGGCGCGGCCATCATGCTGGCGTGGATGCTGCTCTGCGGCGAGAGGGCAAACGCCGATGTGCCTCAGCTCAATAGCACTCTGGAAGCTGGCTACGAGCAGATGTACAACCTGCAGTTTGCAACTGCGCACAAGGTGTTTGCGGAATACCACCAAAACCACCCCGAAGATCCGATGGGACCGGTCTCGAATGCCGCTGCCTATCTGTTTTATGAGTTTGACCGCATGAAGATCCTGCGCTCAGATTTCTTTGTGCAAGACAAAAAATTCCTGGGTGGAAAAAAGCTGCAGCCGGATCCCGTTGTAAGACGAAATTTCGAGGCCGATCTGAACAAGGCGAGAGAGTTAATTGCGGCAAAGCTGAAGAAAGAGCCTGGGAATCATGATGCCTTGCTTGCCCGCGTGATAGCGACGGCCTTGCACGCCGATTATGAAGCGCTGATCGATAAACAATATTGGGAAGCCTTGAACGAGATCAAGCAGTCTGAGGCGGAAGCGGAAGCGCTGCTCAAAGTATGCTCGACCTGCTACGACGCGTATCTCGCGTCCGGGGTTGAAAATTATCTGCTAAGTCAGAAGCCGACCCCTGAGCGTTGGCTGCTCAAGTTAACCGGCGCTCAAACGGACAAGAAAGCGGGTCTGGACAAGCTTCGTATTGTGGCGGACAAAGGTCACTACTTAAAGCCGTATGCGAAGGTGCTGCTGGCAATCGCCGCCTTGCGAGATAACAATAAAGGCGAAGCCAAACAGCTGCTTGCAGAATTGTCGGAGAAATTTCCTCAAAATGACCTGTTTCGAGATGAACTCAAGAGGCTGAGTTCACCGAACCAGTGTTGCGGCTGAAACGGATTCTTCACCGCGCCCTCGCAACAATCCCTACGTCCTGCAGTCGCGGCGACGCCATCGTATGGGGGAAAGGAAGACACGTGAAAGCGATTGTTTTACGTAACTATGGCGGTCCGGAGGAATTGCAGTATGAGGAGGTGCCGACACCGCAGCCGGGAAACGGTGAGGTGCTTATCAGGGTTCTGGCCACGAGTGTCAATCCCATCGACTATAAGATTCGAAGCGGCAAAATGAAAGACGTCATGCCTCTTCAGTTTCCGGCGATTCTCGGGCGTGACGTAGCGGGCGAGGTGGTGGACACGGGTAGGAACGTCGCTAAGCTCCAGACGGGCGATCGCGTATTGGGTCTTGTGAATCACAGCTATGCCGAGTTCCTGATCGCCACGGCGGATGACCTTGCCAAAATTCCCGAGGGACTCGATATACAAAAGGCCGGCGTGATACCGCTGGTTACTCTGACGGGAACGCAATTGATCGAGAACGGTGTGCAACCCTCGCGGGGGCAAACGGTATTGGTAACCGGGGCGGTCGGCAATGTTGGGCGGACAGCCGCGTTCGTAGCGCGCCAGCACGGCGCGAAGGTCCTCGCCGGAATCAAGGCAAGCCAGAAAAGCGATGCCCAGTCGATTGGCGCGGACATGCTGGTGGCACTCGATAAAGAAGACGAGGTGAACGCCATGCCGGACCTCGATGCGATTGCCGACACGATTGATGGTGACACCATCGCCAAGCTCATCCCCCATTTAAAGAAGAGCGGCGTGCTGGCAAGCGTTCTCGGCAAACCGCCCGCGGCGGAAAAAGCCGGAGTACGTGTACAGGCGGTCTATGCGCGGCCGGATGCGGATCGCCTGCGGCAACTGGCGGCCGATGTTAGAGACGGAAAGCTAAAGATTCCGATCGCCCGCACCTTCAGATTCAGCGAGATCAGGCAGGCGCACGAACTCGCCGAGAAAGGCGAGATCGTGGGCAAGATCCTGCTCGTACCCTGAATTCCTCTTTTCCCCTTGACTATCTACAAAAGGACAATTATTGTAGATAGTCGAGAGGTAAATAGCGCCGTTGGGTAAACCGACCGATCTTGTGCAGGGCACGCTCGATCTGCTCATTCTGAAGATCATCTCTCTCGAGCCGATGAATGGCTGGGCGATCGCGAAGCGCATCGTCCAGATCTCAGATAATGTCCTGCAGGTTCAACAGGGGTCGTTGTACCCTGCCCTGCACCGGCTGGAAGCCCAGGGCTGGATCAAAGCCGAATGGCGGGACTCCGAAAATAACCGGCGAGCGAAGTACTATGCACTGACGGCTGCGGGCCGCAAGCGGCTCAAAGCAGAGCTTGAGAACTGGCGCCGGCTTTCGACCGCTATTGGCCAAGTGATTGAAGCGGTGTAGGAGCAGGGATGCGCTGGCTGGATCAATTACAAACCTTATGGCGCGCACTGTTCCGCCGGCGCCAGACCGAGGCGGATCTCGATGACGAACTGCGCGATCATCTGGAGCGCGAAATCGAGAGCAACATTCGCGCGGGCATGTCCCCGGATCAAGCGCGAGCGGCGGCGCGCAAGCTGGTTGGCTCCGTTTCTCTTTATAAAGAAGAATGCCGCGATGCGAGGGGCATCGGCTTTATTGAAGCTTTTCTCCGCGATTTTCGCTATGCGATTCGAACCGCGAGACGCACGCCGCTGTTTACGGCTATTGCGATTTTGACTTTGGCGCTAGGCATCGGCGCGAATACAACCGTATTCACGTTTGTCGAGAACATCGTGCTGCGTTCGTTTCCGGCCCGGGACCCGCAGCAGCTTGTATCCTTAATTGGGGCGAGGAGCATCAACATGTCTTATCCCAATTACCTCGACTTCCGCGATCGGAACACAGTCTTTTCAAACCTGGTTGCGTCCCGTGTGAATGCGATCAACATGAGCGTCCGCGCGCGCGATAACTTTCGTCGTCTGGGGCTATGAAGCAAGCGGGAATTATTTCGAGACGCTCGGGATCTCCCCCAATTAGGCCGGTTTTTCACTCCGCCGAAGACAATGAAGCCCGGTGCGAATCCCGTCTGGTCATCAGCGACCGCTATTGGCGGAGTCATTTCGCAGCTGACCCGCACGTCATCGGGAGAGTAGTCAAAGTTAACGGACATCCGTTTACGGTTATTGGTGTGACTCCCCGTGGGTTCATCGGTACAGAGCTGATCATGGCGGGAGATTACTGGGTTCCGATGAGCATGGAGACGCAGGTCGAGCCAGGCAATGACTGGCTCAAATCGCGCGGCTCTCAGCAAGTGTGGACAATGGGACGGCTGAAGGCGGGCGTAAGCCATGCGCAAGCGGAAGCGGATCTCGATCGCATCGCTCGTGAGCTCGCGAAGGTATACCCGAACGATGTGAATCCGAAAGCCAGATTCGAGCTATCGCGTCCAGGTCTGATTGGCAAATATCTTCGCGGCCCAATCACATCGATTCGGAATGGCATTTATGACCATCGCGGGCTTGGCATTGGTCCTTGCCTGCGTGAACCTCGCGGGCATGCTGCTGGCTCGCGCTTCAGACCGCAACCGGGAAGTCGGAATCCGGCTCGCCATCGGCGCGAGCCGCCTTCAGCTCATGCGTCAACTGATGACCGAAAGCCTGTTGCTGGCGCTTAGCGGCGGTGTGCTCGGGCTCGGTTTGGCTTTTGGCGCCTGCCGGCTCTTCAGCTCCTGGCACCCCAGTTTCGATCTCCCCATCAGCACTATTCTTCAGCCCGACCCGGTGGTTTTGGTTTTTACACTCGCTGCCGCCCTTTTGACCACGCTACTGTTCGGCTTTATACCGGCTCTTCAGACTGTGCGTGTAGATCTGATTCCGAGTCTGAAAGGTGAAGCCGTTTCCCGGCGTTTGCGGCGGTTCAGCGCTCGTGACTTCCTGATAGCCGGACAGATTGCTTTATCCGTTGTGCTGGTCATCTCCTCCGCGCTAGTAGTCAGAAGCCTGCAGCATGCATTGACGCTGAATCTTGGTTTCAATCCGAACAATGCCGCCTCGGTTTCTTTCGACTTGGGATTGCAGGGCTACAGCGACATACGCAGCCGCCGCTTCGATGCCGATCTGCTCCGGAAAGCTGCGACACTCCCCGGTCTGGAGTCCGTTGGCATCATTAACAACCTGCCGCTGCGAATAGGCGCCAGCTATAACGTAATCTCGCGAGCGGACCGGCCGGCGCCGCCGCGTTCGGAGTGGCATAGCGCGATCACATACAACATCTCGCCGGGCTTTCTTCGGGCAGCGGAGACCAGACTCTTACGGGGACGCGATATCGGCGAACATGACGGCGAGAACACACCGCGGGTCGTGATTGTGAATGAAGCGCTCGTGCATCTGCTATATGGCAACGAAGGGCCAGTCGGGAAATATCTCCGGTGGGGGGATCAGAAATTGCAGATCATCGGGATTGTGGAGACAGGCAAATACGAGTCGCTTGGCGAAGATCCCCTCCCGGCCATGTTTCTACCTATCGCGCAGACCAGGACGGGGTTTACCACTCTGATCGCCCGCACGCATTTACCTCCGCAGCAAGCGACTGATCTGTTGCGTAAGACCGTACTCGATCTCGATCCCGGCTTGACGATCTTCAACGCCGGAAGTTTAAAAGAGCAGCTTGCTCTTCCGCTCTTCCCCGCGCGGGCAGCGGCGATTGTGCTGGGAGTCTTCGGTGTCCTCGCGATGGTGCTCGCCGCAACCGGTCTATTCGCATTGGTTGCCTATTCTGTGGCGAGGCGAACGCGGGAAATCGGCATTCGCATGTCTCTGGGCGCCCGACCGGCTCAAGTGCTCTCTACCGTGCTACGCCGCACCGTCGTCCTTTGCGGAATTGGGATCACGCTCGGGATCGCGGCTACGCTCGCAGCGGCAAAGATGCTTTCCGCGCTTCTTTACGGAATCGGGCCGCGCGATCCGGCGACATATGCCAGCGCGCTGGTTCTCATGATCGCGGTCGCGCTCGTCGCTTGCTGGGGTCCGGCCGCTCGTGCCGTCCATATCGACCCGGCGCGCACATTACGCGAACAATAGCGCGGTTCTCTAGCGTTTTCCTGAAGCGGCTGCTGAACTGGCGTTTTCGGCCGGCGCAGCCGGGTTCTTCACATACTTGTCGTACCAGGCAACGTATCGTTCGTAGCGGTCACGGACAAAGCTGGGCCGCGTGAAACCGTGAAACTGCCCGGGATAAATCACCAGCTCTGTGGGAACGCCCAGAGTTTTGAGCGTCTGATACATCTGTTCGCTCGCCGATCAGCGGAACATTGAAGTCTTTATCCCCACCCATGAACAGCGTGGGCGTATGGATGCGATCTGCGTGAAAGAACGGATACGAGAGCTTGATCCACAGGTTCTGGCTCTTCCATGGCGGCCCGAGCTCGTTGTCATATTGAAAAACGTATTGATCGGCGCCATACATTGTTATCTGATTCGCGCTGCCCGCGCCGCTGATCGCGCCCTTGAAGCGCTGATCGCTGGCGATTGTGTAATCCGTCAGAATGCCGCCGTAACTCCACCCTCCGATGCCCAGGCGGTCAGGGTCGGCAACGCCCATCTTGACAATATGATCCACGCCGGCCAGCAGGTCCGCAACTTCTTTGTTGCCCCAATCGGCAAAAATCGCTTTTTGATATTCCTGCCCGCGACCGCTGCTGCCACGATAATTGACGGCGAGGACGACATATCCGTGCGCTGCCAGGAACTGACGGTCGAAGTCGAAATCGTGCCCGTCCTGGCCGTTCGGGCCACCATGTATGCGCAGCAGCCCGGGATATTTCTTGCCTTGCTCGAAGTCTGGCGGTTGGAATACCAGGCCGTGCACATCTGTGCCATCTTTACTTTTGAAAGCAATCGGCTCGACCTGCGCCAGCTTTAGTTCGCCCAACAGCGCATGATTGTGATGCGTGATCTGGCGGAGCTTTTTATCCTCCAGTGCATAAATTTCATTCGGCGCGTAATCAGAAGTAACCAACAGCGCCGTGTGGCCGTTCTGCGACGAGACTCTGGATGCCACCAGCGGATCCGTCACAAGCCGCTGAACTGCGCCGCCGTTCGCCGGAACTGACGCCGGATACTCCGAGCGGTCATCCGCCACGACGAAGAGAATGGAAGTTCCATCACGGGTAAATTCCGGGTCGGATACTCCGCGATCAAGCGCTTCCGTAAGCACCTTGGCAGTTCCGCTGTCGGCCGATACGACCGCGAGCCGGTTCAGATTGTAGGCGTCGTACTTACTCTCGCTTCCCTGTAAATAGGCGATAAGCTTGCTGTCCGGACTCCAGGTAAGAGGTCCGGTATCAGGTCCCGGAAAAGTCGTCAGGCGGCGCGCTACAGCACCGGGCTTTGCATCCATGACGAATACATCAGTGTTCGCCGTGCGGTCGGGATCCTTGTCCTGATTACTGATGAAGGCGATCTTTGTACCATCCGGCGAAAAGCGAGCAGACGTTTCATCGAAGCTATCGTTCGTGATCTGGTCCAATTTTTCTGTGGCGATATCGAATAAGTAGAGGTGGTTGCGCTTCGGGCCTAGATAGCCTTCCATATCTTCTTTGAAGTGATAGCGGTCAATCACGATGGGCTTCGGCGGCTTCTCTTCGCCATCTTTGCCTTTCTGCTTTGTGTCCTCCTTATCCGCGTCCTGCTTCTCCTGCAGCACCAAAAGCAGCTTCTTTGAATCGGGCGACCACGAATAGTCGGAGATCGAATAATCTTTTATGTGCGTTAGCTGTCTCGCTTCGCCGCCGCGCCGGTCGAGGAGCCAGATTTGCGAACCCTTTGCCTGTCCCTCGCGAGAAGAGGAAAACGAAAGATAGCGCCCGTCTG
The DNA here is from genome assembly GCA_963846185.1 of uncultured Acidobacteriaceae bacterium. Lineage (GTDB taxonomy): Bacteria > Acidobacteriota > Terriglobia > Bryobacterales > Bryobacteraceae > Bog-105. The sequence continues at coordinate 12,731 of CAWJVA010000025.1, forward strand.
GGCTCCACTTTGGCGCACTTACTGACTCTGTGCCATACGTGAGCTGGATGTCCTGAGCGCCGTCCCAACTCGCCATCCAGATTTGCGTCACGCGCTTATCTTTCTCTTTGTCTACTTGCGCGACGGTGTAAGCGACCCAGGCGCCATCGGGCGAGCATTCGGGGTCTCCTACATAGCGCAGACGATTCAGATCATCGAGATTAAGAACTCGCTTGGGAGCGGTTTGCGCGAGCCCGGGCAGGCAGACGCATAACAGCAGCAAAGCACGGCGCATAGATCGCATATTGCTAAGAGTGTATCGTTTGTCCCTGGCAGCCGTCGCTTAGAAGAGCGGCCTGCGTGAGGAGGTAATTCCGTTCGGGCAAGCTTCTAGTCTTCGCGGCAGCCGAACGGTAATGCGCTATCGCGGCCGGATAATCGCCCGACATCTCTAGCAGGTGAGCGCGAACAGCACTCAGCCGGTAATGCCCGTTAAGCCGAACATCTGTGTCAAGCCTGTTAAGCAGCTCAAGGCCTTTAGCAGGGCCGTGCACCATGGCAACCGCGATCGCGTGATTGAGCATCATGACCGGATTGTCTGATAACTGCTTGAGAAGCTCATAAAGCGCGAGGATCTGAGGCCAATCTGTTTCTTCCGCTCGCGGCGCTTCATCGTGCACAGCCGCGATTGCCGCCTGCAGCTGATACGGTCCGATGCAGCCCTTCGGCAGTGCCGCGCTAAGCAACGCGATCCCCTCCGATATCTGCTTCTGGTCCCACAAGCTCCTGTCCTGTTTGGTCAGCGGAATCAGCTCGCCGTCGCGCCCAGTGCGCGCAGTCCGGCGAGCATCGGTCAACAACATCAGTGCAAGCAAACCGGCCGCCTCGCAGTGATCTGGAAGTAATTCGTGGACAGCGCGCGTGAGGCGGATCGCTTCCGTGGAGAGTTCAGGCCGCTGCAGATCCGCGCCGTCGCTGCTGGTATAGCCTTCGTTGAAAATCAGGTACAGGACGTGAAGCACAGCTCCAAGCCGCTCCGCCTGCTCTTCCGCGGTGGGAATGCGAAACGGTACCCCGGAGGCCTTGATAGTCTGTTTCGCACGGCTGATTCGCTGCGCCATCGTGGTCTCCGGCACAAGAAAGGCACGCGCGATTTCAGCGGTCGTCAATCCGCCGACAGCACGCAACGTCAGTGCGATGGCCGACGATTGTGTCAGCGCCGGATGGCAGCTCATAAAGAGCAGATTCAGCGTGTCGTCCTGCCGGGTTTCATCGTCCAGATCCGCCGGCCCAGTCTGGATACGTGCTTCAGTCGCGACAATCGTTTCGCGCTGCCGGCGCGCGCATTCACTGCGCACGTAATCGGTCATCCTGCGGGTTGCAACCTGAATCAGCCACGCGCGTGGATTCTCTGGCAATCCCTCACGCGGCCACTGTAGGGCTGCAGCAAGCAGCGCCTCCTGTACAGCATCTTCTGCACTGGCGAAATCGCGGAAACGGCGGACTAGAATTCCGAGGACTAAAGGCGCAAGCTCGCGGAGCAGCGGTTCAGGGCAACAGTCCGGCAAAACCGTCGGCACGTCCGGCGCCCCCTAAATGAATTCATCCGGACACGCGCTCATCATCGGCCGGACTTCAATTGGCATGTTCAAGGGCACGCCGCCGAGACCAGGAGCGGACGAGGCCCGCGCTGCAATCGCATAGGCTCGCTCTGGCGAGTCGACATCAATGATCCAGAATCCGGCGAGAAACTCTTTCCCTTCCGGAAAGACGCCATCTGTAATCGGCGTTCCATCTTTGCCCGCGCGCACGAGTTTGGCCTGATCCGGCCAGGTCAAGCCATCGGCGGACACCAGCTCTCCAGATTGACGGATTTCGCTATTCATTTTCTTCATGAACCCGATATGCGCCTGAATGTCTTTCTGTGGCCAGCTCGGGAACCCTTCGCCGCCTGCCTTCATCGTGTTCATCATCAAGATGTATTTCATCGAATGCTCCTCTCGATCGTCGCACCTGTTGTGCGCTTACACAGGTGGGTCGGAGCACGCCGCGCATTCTCGACACGGACCTACTTCGTATTCGGTCCAAATTCCTGGATGATCTGATCGATGTAAGCTGCTTCGTCGCTTATAGCTTTGGAGACGACCGTCAGCTGCTCTTTGGCTTCCGGATAGCGGCCCTGCTCGAGTGCCTCGCGGACGCCCGGCAGCGTCTTCACTCCGTAGCCGGCGTACACGCCAGGAGCGTACACCACATTGCGCACCCAAGGGCGGCGCGGCAGCCCCTGGCTGCTAAGAAGCTTTCGATCCACCGTAGTCAGTTCGGCATTCAAAGTTTTGAGCTTTGCCGGCGCCAAGGCTTCGAGCGCCGGCTCGATCTTCGTTGAATTGAGCGGCGGCTCGATCCAAAGCTGCCACTGCAGTGTCGAGTGGCGAAAAATCCATGTCGGGCGGAGCCACCAGCGAGGGCGGCGGGTGCAACTGTCTTCGTCGGGTCATCAGTGAGCGCGTACGCCTGCATCGAGAGATTCCGGTTCCTCTCGGAGGCTTCCCTCTGCAGCGACTTCACCAGATCCTTCAGTTCGTTGTCATAGCCCTTCAGCGTTCGAGCCATGGGCGCGAAGTCATAGGGCAAAACATCCGCCGAGGCAAACCGCATGACGAAAACACCCGCAGTTTGCGCCAGCACAGGGCCGTATAGTTCCTCCTTATCGCCGAAATGATCGGTGAACCAGGGCGTGTCATAGGCGGAATGATAGACACCGCCACGGTCTTCGCCACCGAAGCCCACATTCAGACAGGCAATTCCGAAATGGTCCATGAAAGCGGCAAAATCGGAGCCACTGCCGATAGCCTCAATCGGGAGATTGTTCTGCTTCAGAACCTCCGCGTTCGGCGTTCCGCCGCGCCGGCCGCCACGCACAAGCAGCGCCGCCTGCTGCCGCTTCCAGACCGAGGTCTTCGTCTCCGGATCGGTGATCTCTTTGGCGACATTGTTGATTACCTGCTCCAACTCGTGAGTGCCTCCCGCCCCGAAGAAGCCTCGGCCATTCTCGTCGGAATTGACGTACACGGCCGCGTTCTTATCCAGCTCCTCGCCATGCGTTTCGGCCCACTCCGTTGAGCCGAGCAGGCCCGGCTCCTCACCGTCCCAAGCGGCATAGACCAGGGTTCGCTTGGGCCGCCAACCTTGCTTCGCCAGTTCACCGAAGGCGCGCGCTTCCTCGAGCAACGCTGATTGTCCTGAGATCGGATCGTCGGCGCCGTTCACCCAGCCGTCGTAATGGTTGCCGCGAATGATCCAGACGTCCGGCTCCTCCGAGCCTTTCATCATCGCGATTACATCGAGCACCGGCTTCTGATCCCAATTGAAGGTCAGCTTTAAATGAACCTTCGCCGGTCCGGGACCGAAGTGATAAGTGAACGGAAGTCCTCCGCGCCAGGCAGCAGGCACGACCGGCCCGCCGAGCGCAGCAAGCAGCGGTTTTGCATCTGCGTACCCGATCGGCAGGACCGGGATCTTCATAATGGCCGGTGCTTCCGAGATCTTCAGACGCTTTTCTCCAGGTACCGAGCCCACACCTGGCGTAAGCGGGTCTCCGGCGTACAGCGTCATATCCGCAACGCTGCCACGCTGAATGCCCTCAGGCGGACGCATTGGACCCTTTGGCAAGACGTCGCCCTGCACATACCCGTCATCGCCTGGATCGGAATAGATGATGCAACCGATCGCGCCATGCTCTGCCGCCAGCTTGGGTTTCAATCCTCGCCAGCCTTCGCCATAGCGCGCGATCACGATGGCGCCTGTTACCGAAATTCCGTTCCGTTCGAGCACTTCGTAATCGGCTGGCATTCCGTAATTCACATAGACCAGCGGGGCGGTGACATCTCCCTCGCCCGAATAAATATTGAAACCGGGTAATTGCGTGGCTTTTTCTTTGGTGTAAGGATCCTCGGGCAGCGGCGGTTCATCGAGCTTGGCAACATACTTTTCCGGCGCAACCAGTTCCAGGACCCGTTCTTTCGGCGTCGGATACAGCACGTCGAAGCGTTCGATGTGCGCGTCCCAGCCCCAGTCTTTGTATTGCGCAACGAGCCACTCGGCATTCTCTCGCTGATACTCGGACCCGACATTATGCGGGTGAGCAGCCAGGCGCGTCATGTTCTGATGCACGCGCTTGGCATCCGGAATGGCTTTGAATTTCGCCTCCCACTCCAGTTCGCCCTTCGAGCTTTGGGCGCTAAAACCCAGCAGCTCGCGTGAAGGCGATGCGGGCTGCTGCGCAACAGCAATCAGCGCGAGTGAGCAGGCAAGCAAAAAGCCTATGTAGCTACGCAAAGGAATCCTCCAGGGCCTCGGACGGAAGTGTTTCAATCGAGAGACAAGCTCCCGAAAGGTACATCGTATTCTAGTGCAGGTCGCCTGTTGCCCCCGAAGCTATAGCGACTCGTTCAGCAAACGCGCCAGCCGCAATCCGGCTCGTACCAGTTGTTGCCTGACTACGGGCTTCATTCCATCGATATAGCGATTTCCGATCTCGAACGTCAGAGTCGTGATTGCTTGCGGTGCGACATTGCAGTTGGCCGGGAACTCAATGGGCTCAACTGGCACGTTCAGAGCGCGGTAGACGGAGTTCAGCGCCACATCATGCGATTCCCAAACCCAGTCATCTTGGGTTCCAGCCGCGATCTCGGCCTGCTCAGCCGCTGGAAGCTGCTCAATGCTGCTTTCCAGCTCACGGGCGAGAGACTTGCTATTCAGGTTCAACGCATCCACCAGCGCGCCGTCCCATAAGGCGTGCAGATTATTCGCATTGCCCACTGCCGGATCGACGTGCTCACAATTTCCGCCCAGGTCGGCATTCGAGATGGTGTGCAACGGCTGATGGATATCGGCGACCAGGTGAACCAGATAGCGTAGGGCATCGAGATCGCTCCAGGGGCGAATCGAGTGGCTCCCGGGACGCGAGCTGCGCGGCAAAGATGCGGATCCGAGCCGGGGCGCAGTTTTGCTGCGGGCAGCGGCGCTCCATGTCGGTCTTCTCGTCCTGTATTGCCAGGTTGATGAAGTGCCAGCTCCCGGTTTTCGTTTCGGTTTTGGTCTCGTCCGCCCAGGTAGAAGCTGTTGCGAGAGCTTCCGCGACCAGCTCCGGCGTATCGTCGACGCCCAGAATCCGAGCCACCCGCCAGCGTGCCTCCGGAGTCAAATGAGCGGCTGCCACCCGGGCGACCCCCTGATGGCCTTTCTCCCACCAGCAATAAGCTGGCACCGGTCTTAAAATACAACAACTTAGCACAAAGCTCAAAGCTCGGCGCACAGTCTTGGGCACCCGATTAGTCTAACGGATGTGCGCGGTTGCCGGAGGGCAGGAAAAATTCTTAGTCATATCCACTCAGATTATTGCATCATATCTCGCTCACATGTTATCCTCTACTTGAGGCTATCTAACCTATGGATTTCAATCGACTGACCGAGAAATCGCAGGAAGCGATCCGGCAGGCGCAAACCACAGCAATCACTTACGGCAATCAGCAGGTCGATGTCGAGCATCTGCTCCTGGCTATGCTGGAGCAGGAGGGCGGTCTCGCCCCCTCCATCCTGATGCGGGCAGATGTCCCTGTCGAGCCCCTGCACCGGCGGCTGGTTCAGGACATTGAGAAGCTGCCGAAGATCAGTGGCGGCACGCGGCCCGATCAGGTCTACATCACCAATCGCCTCTCGGAACTCTTTAATAAGGCCGAAAACGAGGCGAAGCGTCTGAAAGACGAATATGTCTCGATCGAGCATCTGCTGCTCGCGACGGCGGAAGACAGGGGGGCGGCGGGCAGGCTGCTCCGGGAATTCGGCCTGACACGCGACCGGCTGATGAAGGCGTTAGTCGAAGTGCGCGGAAATCAGCGTGTGACAACTCAAAATCCCGAAGCTACCTATGAGGCCCTTGAGAAGTACGGGCGCGATCTGACGGATCTGGCCCGCAAAGGAAAACTCGATCCAGTCATCGGCCGGGATGAAGAGATCCGGCGCGTTATTCAGGTCCTGTCGCGCCGCACAAAGAACAACCCTGTCCTCATCGGCGAACCGGGTGTGGGTAAGACCGCCATTGTGGAGGGGCTCGCGCAGCGCATTGTGCGCGGCGATGTGCCTGAGGGGCTAAAGGACAAGCAGGTAGTCGCGTTGGATATGGGCGCGCTGATCGCCGGCGCCAAGTTTCGGGGCGAATTCGAAGAGCGCCTGAAAGCGGTTTTGAAAGAAGTTCAGTCCTCTGAAGGGCGCATCATTCTGTTCATCGACGAACTGCACACCGTGGTAGGCGCGGGCAAAGCGGAAGGCGCAATGGATGCCGGCAATCTGCTGAAACCCATGCTCGCACGCGGCGAGTTGCATTGCATTGGCGCTACCACGCTGGACGAATACCGCAAGTACATCGAAAAAGACGCTGCGCTCGAACGGCGCTTCCAGACCGTCTTCGTGGATCAGCCATCCGTCGAAGACACCATCTCGATTCTGCGCGGCTTGCGCGAGCGGTACGAATTGCACCACGGCGTTCGCATTAAGGACACTGCACTGGTAGCTGCGGCTGTGCTCTCGAACCGCTACATCACGGACCGCTTCCTTCCCGATAAGGCCATCGATCTGGTGGATGAAGCAGCCGCCAAGCTGCGCACCGAAATCGATTCGATGCCGGCTGAACTGGACGAGCTGCTTCGCCGCACCATGCAGCTCGAGATCGAGCGCGAGGCTCTGAAAAAAGAGAGCGACACCGTTTCGAAGGAACGCCTGGCTCGCATCGAGAAAGAGCTTGCCGAGCTGAAGACGCATTCGACCGCGCTGCAGGCTCAATGGCAAACCGAAAAAGAAGCCGTGCAGCGTGTTCGCGCTCTACGCGAGCAGATCGATCAGATCAAAATCGAAATCGCCCAGGCCGAGCGCGCCTACGATTTGAACAAGGCGGCTGAGCTCAAATACGGGCGCCTCACGGAACTCGAACGGCAGCTCAAAGCCGAAGAAGACCGTGTGGCGAGCAATGAGGGCGGTACGCGTCTGATGAAGGAAGAAGTGGACGAGGAGGACATCGCTCACGTCGTCAGCCGTTGGACCGGTGTACCTGTTTCGAAGCTGCTTGAAGGGGAGATGAAGAAACTGCTGGCCCTTGAGGACGAGCTTCATAAGCGCGTAGTGGGGCAGGACGAAGCGGTCCTGGCTGTCGCAGAAGCAGTCATCCGTGCGCGCTCCGGGCTGAAAGATCCGAACCGGCCGATCGGCAGCTTTATGTTTCTAGGTCCCACAGGCGTGGGCAAGACGGAGCTGGCGCGGGCGCTGGCGGAGTTCCTGTTCGATGACGAACGTGCCATGGTTCGCATTGATATGTCTGAATACCAGGAGAAGCACACCGTATCGCGGCTCATTGGCGCGCCTCCCGGGTACGTCGGCTATGACGAGGGCGGCCAGTTGACCGAAGCCGTCCGCAGACGGCCGTATTGTGTAGTCCTTTTCGATGAGATCGAGAAGGCGCACCACGACGTGTTCAACACCCTGCTGCAAGTGCTCGACGACGGCCGTTTGACTGATGGCCAGGGGCGTACGGTGGACTTCAAAAATGTCATCGTCATCATGACCTCGAATATCGGCAGTCACCGCATTCTCGAGTATCGGGGCGCCTTCGAAGGCGAAGAGTACCGCCGGATGAAGGATGCGGTACTGCGCGAACTGCAGCAGGCGTTTCGTCCGGAGTTTCTGAACCGCCTGGACGAAATCATCGTCTTCCATTCTTTGAGCGAAGAACAGCTGAAGAAAATTGTGGATATCCAACTGGCTGGCTTACGTGGCCGCCTGGCGGAACGCCACATTGATCTGGAGCTGACGGATGCGGCCCGCACTTGGCTGGTAAGAAGCGGTTATGATCCGAATTACGGCGCTCGGCCGCTCAAACGAGCCATCCAGCGCGAAATTGAGACCCCGCTGGCCAAAATGATTCTTACCGGCGAGGTTCGGGAACACCAAACGGTTCAGGTGGATGCGGATTCCAACGGATCTGGTCTTACCTTCCGTACGGCGAGTAACGAAGTGCGTCAGCCCATAGCAGCAGCCTAGCTGAAGCGCGCATGTAAATCGAAACTGAATTTAGTACGTCAAATGTAGGGAACGCGGCCACGTAGAGGACGAGCCGCTTATAGAAAGGATTCTGGAGGACATGTCAAACGTGGTCCAATTTCGCCGATCCACAGCAATTCTGACGCTGGTGGCGGCATCTGTCGGCGGAGGGCTGATCGCGGCCTTCGCCGTGGCTTCTCATTCGAATGCGCCCGTGGGCGTCGTCGCGCGGGCAGACACCAGTCCGAGCAATCAGCGGGTCAACGAACTTTCTAACTCGTTCGCTGACATCATCGAAAAAGCTTCGCCCTCGGTGGTGAAGATCAGCATGACGAGAATCGTCAAGGCGCAGCAATCGAATAACCCGCTGTTGTCGGATCCCTTTTTCCGGCAGTTCTTCGGTGGCGGAGGAATGCAGCGGCCGCAGAACCAGCGCGAAGAAGGTCTTGGTTCCGGCATCATCGTAAATCCCTCCGGCTACATTCTTACGAATAATCACGTAGTCGATAAAGCCACCACGTTGAAGGTGGAGCTTTCCGATGGACGGGCGATTTCCCGCCAAAGTGGTCGGCGCCGATCCACAGACCGATGTTGCGATAGTAAAGATCGACACCAGCAATCTCCCCGTTCTGGCTTTCGCAAATTCGGACGCAGCGCGTGTAGGCGATCTTTGTTTCGCCATCGGCAACCCGTTCGGTGAAGACCATACGGTCACCATGGGCATCGTAAGCGCCAAGAACCGCAGCCTCGAACGCGGCAGCTATCTACAAAGCTTTATCCAGACCGATGCTGCTATTAACCCTGGAAACTCGGGCGGCGCGCTGATCAACGCCAAGCGGCGAGCTGATCGGAATGAACACGATGATTCTGACCGGCGGCAACAGCTTCGGCGGGGAGGGCGGCAACATCGGAATCGGATTCGCTGTTCCGTCGAATATGGCGAAGCAGGTCATGGATCAGCTCATCAAGAGCGGAAAAGTTTCGCGCGGTTACATCGGCGTGACGCTCCAGGATCTGACGCCGGATCTGGCAAAGCAGTTCGGCATTCACGGCACCGCGGGCGCCATCGTCGGTAACGTCACTCCTGATGCCCCCGGCGCCAAGGCTGGCTTGAAATCGGGCGACATCATTACAGCCATCGATGGCAAGAAGGTCCAGAACTCCGACGAGCTCACGATGGACGTTATCTCCCACACTCCGGGCAGCACGGTCACTCTGGATGTGAACCGTAACGGCCAGCCGATGACGGTTAAGGTCACTCTCGGCCAGCGCCCGGGCGGCGTGAACTGGGAGCAAAAGGATCAGAACAACAACGGCAACGATTCCGGCCAGGATAACGGCGGCGATAACAACAGCGCCACCCTGCGCGGTATCACCGTCGAAGCTCTTACCCCCGAGATCGCCCAGCAGGTTGGCGTTCCTCCGTCAACCAGGGGTGTGGTGGTCAGCAACGTGGATCAGTCGAGCCCCGCGGCCGGAGCTCCGTTACAGCAGGGGAGCATCATCACCGCCGTGGATCGGCAGCCGGTCTCGACCATCGCCGATTTCCGCCGCCTGATGAACGCAGCGAACGGCAAACCGGTGCTGTTGACCATCAACAACGGAGGCCAGGTTACCTTCGCGGTAATCCAATCCAAGTAAGCCGAAAGCAGCTTCCGGCAACCTGAAACGCCCGGGCAGGTACACAAGTCCTACCCGGGCTTTTTCGTCTATAGCGAAATGTGAGTATAGGGCGCGCAACGAATCGCAGCTTAGCGATGTACGGCGCATCAGATATGATAGGGAATCCTCAAAATGGCAAATAACGACTTTCAGGTTCTGCCAACATTGCCCTTGAAGAACACGATTCTGTTCCCGGGTTTGTTGCTGCCCCTGTCTGTGGGGCGTGAGAGTTCGCTCCGGGCCGTGCAGGCGGCACTCAATACGGAGGAAAAAGAAATTATCCTGATCGCCCAACGCGACGCCCAAGTGGAATCGCCGCAGCAGGACGATCTTTATACCATCGGTACCAAAGCTGTGATCCGCAAGTCTTCGCGTCCGAGCGAAGGCATGATGGAAATTCTGGTTCTGGGCGTCGAGCGCGTGGTTGTCATGAAGCTCGAGCACGAGCCGTATTTGCGTGCGAAATATCGCGTGCTTCCACTGCCTGAAGACGGCGGCTCGGAGGTAGAGGCACTCGCAGGTGCGCTGCTCGAGTTGGCCACCAAGGCGATTGCGCTGGCTCAGCCGCAATCCGCAAGCGAGCTAACACGCATGCTATCGGGCAGCGAGGACCCGCTTCGGCTGGCTTATTTGCTGGCCAGCATCTTTAGCCTGGATGTCGCGCGTGAGCAGAAACTGCTTGAAGCCGAAACGCGCGTCGATGCGCTCCGGCTGATTCACTCTTACCTGGCGCATGAGCTCCAGGTGCTGGAGCTACGGCAGAAGATCGCGTCGAACGCTCGCGACGAGATGTCGAAAGAGCAGCGCGAGTACGTGCTGCGCCAGCAGCTGCGCGCGATTCAGCAGGAGCTCGGCGAAAAAGACGCCGACAAGGCTGAAGTCGACATGCTGCGGGAGCGCTTCGAAAAAGCCAACCTGCCTGAAGAAGCGAAGAAAGAATTCGAGCGTGAACTGGACGCGGCTCGAGCGTTTGCCTGCGGGCGCGCCCGATTATCACGTCACGCGTACTTATCTCGAATTCGTGCTTGATCTCCCCTGGAGCACTCAAACCGAAGACAATCTGGATATTGCCCACGCGCGCGCAGGTGCTCGACGAAGATCATTTCGGGCTCAAGGAGATCAAGGAACGGATTCTCGAGCAGCTCAGCGTTCTGAAGCGTAATCCGGACGCAAAGGCGCCTATTCTGTGCCTGGTCGGACCTCCCGGCGTCGGTAAGACGTCGCTGGGTCAATCGATCGCGCGCGCTCTGGGCCGCAAGTTTGAACGCTTCAGCCTCGGGCGGCATGCACGACGAAGCCGAGCTTCGCGGTCATCGCCGGACCTACATCGGCGCAATGGCCGGCCGGCTGCTTACAGGCGATGCGCCGCGCCGGGGCTTTGAATCCGGTTCTATTGCTGGACGAAGTGGATAAACTCGGTCGCGACTTCCGCGGCGACCCGGCGGCAGCACTGCTCGAAGTGCTCGACCCGGAACAGAACAAGACGTTCCGCGATAACTATCTGGATCTGGCGTTCGATCTGTCGAAGGTGCTGTTTATCACCACGGCAAACACTTTGGATACGATCCCGCAGCCGCTGCTAGACCGCATGGAAATCCTGCGGCTCTCCGGCTACAGCGAAGAAGAAAAGCAGCAGATCGCGCGGCGCTATCTCATTCCGAAGCAGCTCAAGGCGACCGGTCTGACGCGAGGAGGAGATCGAGTTCACCGATGAAGGTCTGAAAGCGATCATCCGCGGCTATACACGGGAGGCTGGTCTGCGCCGCCTGGAGCGGGCCATAGCGCGAGTTACCCGCAAAGTCACTCTGCAGGTTCGCAGAGGGCCAAACGGAGAAGGTAGTGGTGACACGCCGGAAGCACTGAGCGATCTGCTTGGGCCGGAGAGCTTCCTGCCTGAAGAGGCGCGTAAGACGGTTCCGCCCGGCGTGGTCACCGGCTTGGCCTGGACCGAAACCGGCGGCGATGTGCTCTACATTGAGAGCGCTCTGCTGCCGAACGGTAAGGGTCTCACCATGACCGGTCAACTCGGCGAAGTGATGCAGGAATCGGCGAAGATCGCTCAGAGTTACATCTGGGCGCATGCTGCCGACCTCGGTGTCGATCCCGAGATCATCAAGAACAACGGCGTGCACGTACACGTGCCGGCCGGCGCTATCCCGAAGGACGGCCCGTCCGCCGGCGTGACGATGACCACGGCGATGGCATCGCTCTACACCGGTCTTCCGGCTCGCAGCGATATTGCGATGACAGGCGAAGTGACGCTAGCCGGTTTGGTGCTGCCGATCGGCGGCGTGAAGGAGAAGGTTCTGGCGGCCAGACGCTCCGGAATCCACCGCGTGATCCTGCCGCAAGGCAACAAGAAAGACCTACGCGATCTGCCGGATCATGTCCGCCAGGAGATGCAGTTCCACTTCGTCAATCGCGTGGAGGAAGTGCTCTCGCTCGTGATACCGCAAATTAACGTGAAGCCGCTTGCGTTCGCGAGCTAAGCGACGCTAGATTTTGCCGGCCGCTCTTTCAACAAGCGGTTCCGGTCACTCCAACACCCCCAATTACCGGCTTATTCTAGCCGGTAATTCGGGGCTTCTTTTGTAATAATCACGTCGTGAACGTGGCTCTCCCGGAGGCCCGCCACGGTCACACGCAGGAAGCGTGCCCGTTCCTGGAGTTCGGTGATGCTCCGGCATCCGCAATAGCCCATGCCGGAGCGCAGACCGCCCACGAGCTGATAACTTAAATCCGCCAGTGGTCCTTTATACGGTACCCGCCCTTCAATTCCTTCCGGCACCAGCTTTCCGTTGGCCGCTTGTCCATATCGATCTGAACTGCCCTGCGGCATTGCTCCAATGGAGCCCATTCCGCGATAGCTCTTGAAAGTTCGTCCCTGATACAGAATCGTCTCGCCCGGGCTCTCGTCCGTTCCAGCCAGCAAGCTGCCGATCATCACCGAATCAGCGCCCGCTGCAATCGCCTTCGTAATATCGCCCGAGAATTTGACGCCGCCATCTGCGATAAGCGGAATTTCCGGTTTCTCGTGTTGCCTTCGCGCACTGCGCAATCGCGGTGATCTGTGGTACGCCGGCTCCGCTGACGACGCGCGTGGTGCAGATCGAACCTGGGCCGATGCCCACCTTGATCCCGTCCGCGCCCAACCGGATGAGATCGCGCGCGCCTTCGTAAGAAGCCACATTACCCGCCAGTACTTCGACTTCAGGTAGTTTCTGCTTGATCGGTTTTCACCGCGTCCATCACGCGCTGGCTGTGGCCGTGCGCCGAATCGATGGCGATCGCGTCTACTTTCTTGCGGACCAGTTCTGTGCGCGCGCTCGAGAAAATCGCCGGTCGCCCCCACCGCTGCCGCAACCCGCAAACGCCCTTGAGCGTCTTTTGCAGCATTCGGATATTTCAGCTTCTTTTGAATGTCCTTGACCGTGATCAGGCCCTTGAGTGTATAGTTCTCATCCACTACCAGCAACTTCTCGACACGATGCTGGTGCAGAATCTTCTCCGCGTCTTCGAGCGTCGTTCCGACCGGCACGGTGATGAGGTTCTCTTTCGTCATCACTTCCTGAATCGGGAGATCGAAGCGGGTTTCGAAACGCAGATCGCGGTTCGTGAGAATACCAACCAGCCGCCCGTTCTTAGTAACTGGCACGCCCGAAATTCGATACCGGCTCATCAGCTCCAGCGCTTCCGAGATTTTCCGTTCGGGCTCAATCGTGACCGGATCGACAATCATTCCGCTCTCGCTGCGTTTGACGCGGTCGACTTCTTCGGCCTGCCGGTCGATGGCCATATTGCGATGAATGATTCCGATACCACCCTGCTGCGCAAGCGCAATCGCCATGTGCGACTCCGTAACAGTGTCCATAGCGGCACTGATAATCGGAATTTTCAGCTCAATTTTGGGGGTGAGACGCGTCGTTGTGTCTGCTTCCGCGGGCGTCAGTTGGCTATAGGCAGGCTGCAGAAGGACGTCGTCGAAAGTGAGTCCTTCTTCAATCACCTCAGGAATCATCGGGAGTATCCTCATCGTAACAACTGCCCCCATCGCTTCTCTTTGCGCTGTATTCTTAGCTACTTAGCTGTTTCGGGAGCGCATCTATACTGAAAATCGTGGATCAGCCCGGCCGCTATCAACTGCAGGAGCAACTGGGCCGCGGCGGCATGGGAGTCGTATACAAAGCGCTTGATCCGGCTATCGGGCGCACCGTTGCGATCAAGACCATTCATCTTTCCGAGCTCACCGATGCCGAACGAGCGGCAGCGCGTGCGTGAACGTCTGCTTCGTGAGGCGCAGTCGGCCGGTATTCTTTCTCATCCGAACATCGTGACCGTCTACGACGTGCTCGAGGAGGAAGACTACGCCTACATCGTGATGGAGTTCGTGCCCGGCGAATCGCTCGCCTCCATGCTGCAGCGATCGCACTCTGCCAGATACCTCCACACTTCTCGTCTTCTTACGGCAGGTTGCCGACGCGCTCGATTACGCGCATCGCAAAGGAATTATTCACCGCGATATCAAGCCGGCGAACATCATCATCTCTGAGGTAGCGCCCGGCGAGCGTGTGGCCAAAATCGCCGATTTCGGAGTCGCGAAATTCATTTCGCACGACATCACGCACAGCGGCACCATGATCGGCACGCCGAATTACATGTCACCGGAGCAGATACAGGGTCTGCCGATCGACGGAAAATCCGATCAGTTCTCGCTCGCCGTCGTCCTGTACGAGCTCCTTTCGGGAGAGAAGCCGTTTACGGCCGATACACTGCCCGCACTTTTTTTCGCGATCTGCAAACAGGAGCCGCGGCCGCTTCACGAGATCAATCCGGCGTTGAGCGAAACGGTGGACGTGATCCTGCGTCGGGCGCTTGCGAAGGAACCGAAGGACCGCTTCCCTTCCTGCAGCGACTTCATTGGAGCACTTTCGATTGCTGTTGCGGAGTCACCTGCTAAAGCTGCGCCGGGTCCACCGCTGCCTGCACCGGCCGTTGGGCCGGTTTACGATCTGCCGAGCATCACTCGCCGCCGCCGCGACGACCGCGATGCCGCAACTAGTGAAATCGCGGAGCCTTCCTCGAGAGGCAAGAAAATCGCGCTCATTCTGGCGCTTTGCTTGGGTGTTCTCGCCGCGATCGTCTTTATCGTACGCATGAACTCGGGGAACATCCCTTTTCAAATCGCGAACCCGAGTAATGCCCCGCTGACCCCTCCACCAACTGACACTTCGACGCTGAACCAACCTCCCCGGATACCAAAAGACTTCACCCAGCTTCCCGCTGCACCGCCGCCTGCGCCCACTACGCCCGCCAAGGCGACCACGAAACCTGCCAAGCCGACGCCACAGCGCAGCACCTCGGCTCCGGCTGAAAGCGCGCCTGTCCCAGGCGTTGCTGACGTCGAATTTCTCACGGAACCTCCCGGGGCAAAGATCACCATTGATGGCCGGACCGATGCGACCTGCTCCGCTCCCTGCACGGTTTCCTTGCAGGCAGGGCGGCATACGCTCACTGCTGACATGAACGGGTACAGCACCGCGCGGCGCATCTTTACAGTGCCTCAGGATTCAAGCCTGTACATCCCTCTCTCACGAAGCACCGGAATCCTACTTGTCACCTCCGTTCCGAGTGGCGCGACGGTGATCGTGGACGGCCGGACCGCCGGCCAGACACCCGCCACTCTTCATCTCTCAGCAGGCATTCATCACGTAGTGGTCGTAAATGGCAGTTCACGCAAAGAACAGACGGTGAATATTGAACCCGATAGCTTCCAGACAACCAGCGTGCAGTAGCGATTACTTCTGCATATCGCGATAGGCCGGGTAGCCCTGAATGCTCGTTGCAGTAATCACCGCCCGATTCACGGCTTTCGCTACGGCCTCCGCCGCTACTGCTCCAATCGTTGTCACGTCCGTTCGAGCGGGTGAGCTTCCCGTAGCAGCGGCGAAAATCGCATCGCCATCCATGCTCGTGTGTACAGGATTGATGGTGCGCGCATAACCGTCGTGGGCCATTTGCGCGACCTTGGTCATCTCGAGCTTGCTGAGGGTTGCGTTCGTAACTACAACGCCGATGGTCGTGTTTGCGCCCGCGCCGTTAGACTCTTCGTGCTTGCGGCCACCACCCGCCGCGATCTGCGCCATGCTGTCCAGGAACTGCCCGTTTCCCGCATGTGCCCCTGCGAGAATTCTCCCGCTGCGATGGCTGCGTACATCGCCCAGTGCGTTCACTGCAACAATCGCTCCCACCACCAGGCCGGTCTCACCGATCCGGATGCTGGCCGTGCCAATTCCCGACTTCATTGCTGATTGCAGGCCAAACAGCTTGCCAACTGTCGCACCGGCGCCGGCGCCGACATTCCCCTCCGCGACGAAAGCATTCGAAGCAGCCTCGCACGCCGCGTATCCGGATCTTTCGTTCGGCCGGATCTTCGGATCGCCGATCTGCAGATCAAACAGGATAGCTGCAGGCACGATCGGCACGACGAAAGGACCGACGCGGTATCCGCGGCCTCGCTCTTCGAGCCAGCGCATAACGCCATTGGCGGTCTCGAGTCCAAATGCGCTGCCGCCTGAAAGAACGATGGCATTGACCTCCTGTACGGTGTTGATCGGGTTTAGCAGATCCGTCTCACGCGTCCCGGGCGCCGACCCGCGCACATCTACACCCGCCGTGGCGCCGCGTTCGAAGAGGACGACTGTACACCCCGTCGGCTTGCGATCGTCGGTGAAGTGACCTACCCGGATACCGCCGGCATCGGTAATGCTTCCGTGCGGCTGTTCAAGCTCGTCTACGTACGCGGCTTTTAAGGTACGTGTACCCGCGGCCAGCGCAGCAGCGGCGCCCAGCATCCTGCGCCGGTTGAACCCGCTATCACTCATCCGAGCTCTCGTTTCGACCTTGCCTGATCATGGAGCTTTGACATCTATGCCTTCTAGTTTCTCTCTGCGCTGGGTTGCCGTGAGCGTATTCGTTCTTTCCTCGACGCTGAACTACCTTGACCGTCAGATTCTGAACGTTCTCGCACCGCTGATCATGAGCGAGATGCACTTCAATCAGACCGGCTTCGGTTTGCTGATTTCGACATTCTCGATCGCTTACGCGGCCAGCTCGCTTTTCACCGGCTGGATGCTGGACCGTTTCGGAGTGAATCGTGGCATTTGCGCTGCTGTGACGTGGTGGTCTTTATCGGCTGCCAGTACAGGTCTTGTAAACGGTCTCGGCGGCCTGGCAGCGTGCCGGGCTGCACTCGGAATCGGAGAATCAGCGGGTGTTCCTGCCGTGGGCAAGCTTAACGGCATCTATCTCGAGCCAGGTGAGAGAGCTCTTGGCGCGGCTGTGAATCAAATCGGCCTCAGCCTGGGCGCCGCACTTGCCCCGCTATTCATCGGTGTCGCTCTGATTCACGGCTGGCGCACGCCGTTCGTGATCAGCGGTGCGCTCGGGTTTGTGTGGATACCGGTGTGGCTGCTGGTAGCCGCTTCATTCCGGCGCGCTACGCCTCGGACGAGTTCGCAGTACCGCCCAAACACACAAGCAGGTTCGCCATTTTGCGGGAGCGTAATCTGCTGCTTCTCGTGACCGCAAATGTGCTGTGGATGGGAGCATACTCGCTCTGGTCGAACTGGACCACCTTGTATCTAACCCGGGTCAATCACCTTTCCCTGCCCGAAACTGCGCGTTATGTGTGGATACCACCGCTCGTCTCGAATTTCGGCGGCTTCTTTGGCGGCTGGCTTTCCCTTCGGTGGATGAACTCGGGTCGCGATCCCCTCACGGCTCGCCGGCGCGCGATCTGGTTCAGCGCCTGTGGAGCGCTCAGTACCGTCTTGCTGCCGCTCGCAACTGACGCGCGTTGGTCCACAGCCATCATCTCGGCTAGTTTTTTCTTCGCTCTTTCCGGCAGCGTGAACATCTACGCGCTTCCAATCGATCTCTATGGCCCGCAACGCTCTGGGTTGGCAATCGCGGCCCTGACTTTCGCATTCGGCGTTCTGCAAACCGTGATCTCGCCGATTATCGGATTTTTAGCGGATCACAGGCTGTATACGGAGGTAGTTTGGCTGGTGACCATTCCGCTTTTCTTGGCGGCAGCCGTACTGATGGGATGCAGGATTGGCGGGGGCAAAGCAGATGATGTATGCTATACATCGTGAGGCGAACTCAGCTCTATCTGGAAGATGACGTCTGGCAGACTCTTCGGCTGCTCGCGAAGACTCAGTCGACGACCATTTCAGATTTGGTTCGCCAGGCTGTTCGCGATCGTTACCTCGGCAACAAGGAGAAGCGCAGGAAGGCGATGATGGCCTTTCTCGGTTCGCGCAAACATCGAACGGATATGGGCGATACCGAGAAATACATTCGCAATCTTCGCCGAGACCGCCGGATAGATGACTTGGATCGCAAGTGACCGTACTGGTCGATTCCGACATTCTGATCGAGGTCTCACGAGGCAGGAACCAGCAGATTGCAAGCAGATGGACGGAATTTAGCGAATCCGACAACCTGATGCTTTATTCCCCGATCAGCGCTTCAGAACTTTGGGCAGGAGCTCGTCCCAACGAGGAGGCAGACCTGATCGCCCTCTTCGAAGCGCTCGTATGCGTTCCGATTGATCCAGCTGTAGGACGCAAGGCAGGCGATTTTATGCGGCAACACAGCAAGACGGATGGAGTCGCTCTTGCCGACGCCCTGATCGCTGCTTGCGCAGTGGTCAGTGGAGCCGCTATTTGGACGCGCAACCGCAAGCACTATCCGATGAAGGAAATCAGGTTCTTTGAAGACAAATAGCTACGCTCCATCGCAAAATGCGACGGAAATTAGCTGGTAGATAGTTGTTTGGGGGGCGGGAGCTCCGGGTTTCGGGTACTGGGGGTGGAGCGCCCGCCGTCATTACGGGGATGTACTTATAGAACGAGAACTCTGGACCCGCGGTTACTAGTTATTCCTGACTTATTTCCGGAAATGTCCGCCGGGTTATTATTTCAGTCAAACATTCCTTCGAATAACGCGGAACTAAGATACCGTTCTCCCGCATCCGGTAAAACTACTACTATTGTTTTCCCTGCCATTTCCGGCTCCTTGGCCACGCGGACGGCCGCCACTGCCGCTGCGCCGCACGAGATCCCTGAAAGGATACCTTCTTCCTTAGCCAGCCGTCGCGCCATCTCGATTGACTCATCGTTTGTGACCAGCTCGACGCGATCCACCACGGATAGGTCGAGATTTTCCGGCACAAAACCTGCGCCGAGGCCTTGAATTTTGTGAGGTCCCGGCTTCAGCTCTTCGTGCCTCATCGTTTGGGCGATTACCGGACTGTTAACCGGTTCCACCGCGATGGAAATTAGCGGATGTTTTTTTTCGTGCTTGATGTAGCGGGAGACGCCTGTAATGGTGCCGCCTGTTCCCACGCCCGAAACCAGGACATCGACAACACCGTCGGTGTCCTCCCAGATCTCAGGTCCGGTCGTCTCGAAGTGGATACGCGGATTCGCCGGATTCGAGAACTGCTGCGGCAGGAAAAAGCGCTTCGGGTCGCTCGACTGAATCTCCTCGGCCTTTGCTATCGCGCCCTTCATACCTTTCGCGCCTTCTGTGAGAACGAGGGTCGCGCCAAGAACTTTCAGCACCTTCCGGCGCTCGATTGACATAGTGTCCGGCATAGTGAGGGTGATCGGATACCCGCGCGCGGCCGCTACAAAGGCAAGTGCTATGCCGGTATTGCCGCTGGTCGGTTCCACGATCTCACGTCCCGGACCGAGCAATCCGCGTTCCTCCGCGTCCCAGATCATCGATGCCCCAATCCGGCATTTCACCGAATAAGCCGGGTTGCGCCCTTCAATCTTGGCCAGAACCGTCGCCTTGGCGCCGTCCACGATTCGATTCAATTTCACCAGGGGCGTGCGCCCAATACTGAATGAATTGTCTTGATAGACCAAAGAATGTCCTTTCAGATTTCCCAGTTGGGAACGTATTGCGTGTGTTTGTGCTGCCACTCGCGAGCCAGTTCGCCGAAAGAGGTGCCATCCAGCACATCAGAAGTGGCGGCATCCACGCGCTCCCAGATCGGGGCGAACGGATCCTCATTCGACTTACTGCCCGCCATTCTGAAGTTTTCAACCGCCCTCAGCACTTCGCCAACGGTGATGCTATCAGGCGCACGAGCGAGCAGATAGCCGCCTTCGGCGCCGCGCCGTGAATCGACGAAGCCGCTTTGCTTCAGACCGGCCAATATCAGTTCGAGAAACTTCTGGGGAATCTTCTGGCGTCTGGCGATGTCCGCTATCTTGATCGGCGGCATGGAGGTCCCGGGCGGGGTTTGAAAATACTGGACGGACAGGTCGAACACAGCCTTCAGAGCGTACTCGCTCTTGACCGAGATGTTCATCGTAACTCATTCTGATTCTAATCCTTCGCGGTGAGCTCCTGGGCCTTTCCCGAGAAACAGATCGGCATTGCGGAGACACGTGCGCGAGGGATCGACGGTTCGCTGCGCAACAAAGCGGACCTACTTTCCTCGTGCGCCGATCGCGCGACACAAGCTCCAAGACATAAACTTGAAAGGTGGGGCGCACAGCGATGAGCAAACTGATTTTCACAGGCCTCGTGCTGGCTATAACGGCATCAGGCCAAAGTGCACCGGATAACGCCGTTACTTTCAGCAAAGATGTCGCGCCGATCCTCTACAAGAACTGCACCGGGTGCCACCACCCGAACGACATCGCGCCTATGTCACTGCTGACATATAAGGACGCGAGGCCGTGGGCGGCGGCCATTCGTGAAGCCGTAGTCCAGCGCAAGATGCCGCCGTGGCACGCAGACCCACACGTCGGCGATTACATCAATGACCCGCGGCTCTCGGATCAGGAGATTGCCACCGTCGTAGCGTGGGTGAAAAGCGGCGCGCCGGAAGGCGATCCGCGGGACCTGCCGCCCGCCCCGCGGTACCAGGACGGCTGGCATATCAAACCCGACGTGATCCTCACCATTCCCGAAACAACAGTCACAGCAGGCAATCAGGACGAATACGAATACATTTACGTACCCACCAATTTCACCGAAGACAAGTGGGTGCAGGCGGCCGAAGTTGTTCCCGGAGACCGGCGCGTAGTTCATCACGCGACTGTCAGCGTGGTCAGCGCCGAACAAGCGCATAAGCTGATGGCAACCGAGGTCGGGAGCTTCAGATATCGATCAGTTCCACTTCCGCACCGGCAAGGTGAACCACATGAAACCGGACGCGCCTGTTTCAGACGATGGGTGCGTTACTCCCGCCGGCGGACCAATCAAAGATTACACGTCGGGAGGTATCAACCACGTTCCGGCCATCTATCTTCCCGGTCATTTAGCCGAGACGCGGCCCGCTGGTTATGCGCTCAGGATTTCGGCAGGATCCTATCTGCAGTTCCAGATTCACTACAGCAATCGCCTGAACCAGGAAGTCAAGGACCGCACCAGCATCGGCCTGGTCTTCGCACGGGAGCCGGTCAAGCACGAAGTTGCACAATATGAGATCTGGAACAACTGGTTCCTCATCCCGCCGGGAGACGGCAATCACAAAGTGACTTCTTGCTTCACGTTGCCGCAGGATGTGATGGCGGTTGCCTACACGGCACACATGCACTTCCGGGGAAAGAGCATGGAGACCGAAGCGATCTTCCCCGACGGACACCACGAGCAGCTCTTCAGCGTGCCTAAGTATGATTTCCGCTGGCAGGAAACGTATTTCCTGAAGCACCAGTTTCTACTGCCCAAAGGCACCAAACTGGTGACAACCGCGTATTTCGATAACTCGGCTAATAATCCTTTGAATCCGGACCCATCTAAATCCATTCGCTGGGGCGAGCCCAGTAACGAGGAAATGATGGGCTTCTGGCTCGCCTATGCGGACCCGAAACCTCTCAGTGAAAAAAACGATTCTGCGACAAGCAAGCCTGCCGCAGGAACATCTTCAAAACCGTCAGGACAGAAGTAAGTGAATCGTCGCGCCCTGCTCGCGCTGCTCGGCAGCGCCGGTTGCTGTTTCGGTCTTCAACTCAAAGACGACTCGCCGGCTCCCAAGGACTGGGTCTGCCCGATGGATCCCGATTATCGGTCCGACAAGCCAGGTGTATGTCCGCGCTGCGGCATGAAACTGGTAGCGCAGGTCCCGGATCGCATCGAGTATCCGCTGGAAGTATCCCACCGCCCTGAAGCGCTGAATCCCGGAGCCCCGCTGGAACTGAGCTTTCGAGTCGTAAATCCGTTCACCGGCGCAACCGTGAAGCAGTTCGAAACCGTGCATGAGAAACTCATGCATCTCTTCGTGGTCAGCGAAAATCTCGAGTTTTTCGAGCATGTGCACCCGCAATTGCAGAGCAACGGTTTTTTCACGCTGCGCATGCGTCTTCCGTACGGAGGAATGTACCGCATGCTCGCCGATTACTATCCGGCGGGCTCGGTTCCGCAGCTCGCAGTGAACACGCTGTATGTTGCGGGCGCCTCTCCGGCATCGAGATTAGCGCCTTCCCTTGCGCCCTGCACAGGGGAAAACCTCACCGCCGCCCTGACGCTGGATCCCGAAGCGCCGCTCGCCGGATTGGAGACGAAGCTGTTCTACCGGCTGGATCCTGCCGCGGGGTTGCAGCCTTACCTCGGCGCCTGGGGGCACATGCTGGCAGTCAGCAGTGATCTGATTGACCTCCTGCATCTGCATCCGTTCCTTGCTAATGGCGGAGCAAGCATCCAGTTCAACGTGATCTTTCCGCGTCCCGGGCTATACCGGATCTGGACTCAATTCCAGCGCGCCGGTGTGGTGAACACGGTAAGATTCACCGTGCCTGTGAAGTCTCTGTAGACTGTTCTTCTAACGCAAAGCGCAGCGGCTCAGAGGATTCGACTTCAGTTCCAGAGGGCAAGGCAAGTGGCTCGCGGAACAAGAATACGCGCTTCGATTTAGCGTCGAACTGATATAGCCAGATCAACGGCTGAATCCGTCCATCCGGCAAATGCGCCGTGATGCGAGCCGAGGCAGCGCTGGCAATGGGACGGATACCCAGCACCGTCATCGCCTTTTCAAGGTGCGCCCGCGTTTCGATCGTTTCGGCATCTACTGTGCGCGGTGTAGGAAATTCGGGCAGCGGCGCTGCGCTCTTTGGCGCAAGCGTTTTGTCGCCCTGCGGCGCGCCGCCGATCACCCAGGCGCAGATGATCATGATCTCTTCTTGTGAGAGCGCGTTATCCGGCCGGAGGTCGCCGAAGCCTTTGACCGCGCCCCACGGCGGCATGGCTCGTGAGAGCACCTGCTGCTTGATATCCACCGCCCAGGGACGTACTTCGTCGTAGCGCGTAAGCGGGATTGCGGAGTTCGTATTGTGACACGCGAGGCATCGCCGCGCCATGATCCGCGAAATGTCCCGCGTGTACGTGAGATTGGTGGTGATGATGTCGTGGCCGTAGGCCCAAAAGCTTAGCAGCGTCGTAAAGCTAACGACGACGGCGGCGATGATAAAGAGCTTTGGCCGAATTCTATTCCCGGAAAGAATGCTTACGTTTGGAATCACGCCTACATAGACATTCTGCCCGATACGCGTGATGCCGTAGCGGCGGAAACGAAAGTACGCCCTGAAACCGCGGCATCCAGCGCGGGTCCCAGATCTATTCCGGCATTACGCTTCAACACGTAACCACAGGCGCCGATATCGAGAGCCTCCTCGGCGTAAATGCGCGTATCGTGCTGGCTGACGATAATAATCAGAAGTTCTGGCAGCATATGCCGCAGCTGGCGCGCTGCTTCGAAGCCGCTCATGCCGGGCATCGATACATCCAGCAGAACCAATTCCGGGTGGAGAGATGTGGTACGCTCAATTCCAGAGCGGCCGCTATCGGCTTCACCGACGACTTCGGCCCCCAATCCTTCAACGATGCCGCGCAAACCGGCGCGCATTTCCGGGCTGTCATCTACGATGACCACCCGTAACGGGTGAGAAATCAACACAACCTTCCGTGGGGGGGGGTCGCCGTGTCCAGTTACAGCCATGCGCACCGCCGCCAACGCTTCACCACTTCCATAGAATCATCCGGAGCCCTTTCCGTCTACTGGAAAACTCGCTTACCTGATGCTACTTACGAATCCAAACTGAACGTGGAACGCTCTTTCAGAATGTTGGATATCGCCTCCGCCTGAAGCTGCCGTTCACGCGCCTCGGCGCGCAGACGCTCACTTAGCGGCGGGTCAAACTGGTCTGCCAGCCGGCTCGCCAGAGAAGCGCCTTCCTCCAGTGCAACAACGGCCCCGTACAGCGCCTTTTCCTGAGCGGCGGAGTGCTCTGACAACATGCTCTTCGAGGAGAAGGCATGGCCCACTCGACAGCGGTATTCCTTTCCGTTGTTGCGTGACAGTTCCCAAATGGTGCCCCGGCAATCAGGGCATGTCAAATCAGTGATACGTGGCTCCACTTTCGCAGCCTCAGGTTCAGTACCTTTGTGCCCTCCAGAATCGGACGCCAGCCGGGTGAGGAGACCGCCGATGCCCGACAACTCCACAACATAATCGGCTTCGATCTCCCGCAACGCGCTGAGTGGCATGGATGGGAATGCCGCTTCTTCCGGGTTCTGGACAATAGCGATCCCGCCCCTTCTCTTTAGTTCCCATAAACCGGCAGTCCCATCGTCTAATTCTCCTGTTAATACCACTCCGGCAACGCGATCGCCATAAGCGAGAGCGGCGGACCGGAACATAACGTTGATGCACGGCCGGTGATGCTGCTCCTTGGGCCCGAGACTGAGATGTACGTGATCGCGTTCAACAATCAGGTGGTGATCCGGCGGAGCGATGTAGATATGACCGGGTTCGAATCGTTGGCCGTTCTCCGGGTGAATTGCCGGCAGCCGGCCCGCTTTGGACAGCACCTCGGGGAGATAGCTGCGAGTGCGCGGCGGAAGATGCAGGACCACGAACAATGAGCCTGGGAAGCCGGGGCGCAACTGAGCCACTAGCCTCTCGAGAGCTTCCACACCGCCCGCTGACGCTCCGATTACAAAGATGTCCTGTTTCGGCATATATTGAAGCGTTGAAGCATTTTGCTATGCAAACTGACGCTCCTTCCTCATTGCACGGGCGGCTCCTGATTGGTAACGGAGGATAGCGGTACTCGCACCGTTACTCGCGTACCTCGCCGGACCGCGGACTCAATCGTAATGCTCGCGCCAATAAGAAGCGCCCGTTCTCGCATGCTGATTAGACCGAGTCCGGTGCGCTTCTGCTCCGTGTCAAATCCTTTTCCTGAATCGGAGATTTGAAGCTCGAGGCTATCTTTCAGGCCGAGCAGTTGTACTTTCACATGAGTTTTTTCCGCGTGCTTGGCGACATTTCTCAAAGCCTCTTGTGCGATCCGGTAGAGCCCGGTTGAAACGTCGACGGGCATATTCAACGGCACGTCCTTTGTAAAAAAGCTCACGATCATGCCTTCGCGCTCGCCGAACTCGTCCGTGAGCTGCCGCAACGCGGCATGCAGCCCAAGGTCTTCGATGATAGATGGATGGAGCCGGTGAGAAAGGTTCCGAATGTCATCGGCAAGCTCGGCAAGGTGGGAAGAGCTCTGCTCCAATTTGGCGCGGGCCTGCTCCGGTTCGGCTCCCATGCAGCTCAAAGCCTGATCGTTCAGAATATTGACCGCTCCGAGCCGCTGGCTGAAATCGTCATGCAGTTCGCGAGCGAGACGCCGGCGCTCTTCTTCCTGGGTGTTCAGGAGGTTGGCGGTCAGGCCGCGCAACTCCTCGCGGCTGCGGTCGAGTTCTTTGTTCGTGGATTCAACCTCGTTTGCAAGGCGCTGCCCTTCGACTTTCAGCAGGCGCTCCACTTCTTTCTGCGCGGTCATGTCCTCGAAGGTAATCAGCAGGAAAGGCTCGCCATCAGGCTGTAATGGACGGCCGCGAACCAGCAGACACCTCGAACTGCCGTTGGGAGACTTGTATTCGAATTCGAAACTACCGGCGGACTTGCCGTGGATCAGGCTCTCCAGAAGTGAACGTAGCGGTTGTTCCATTCCCCAGCAAACGGCCGCCAGATCTGGCAGGAATCTGCTGGCCAGCGCGCGGCTGCTGGCCCCGGCCAGCGTGCAAAATGCCTCGTTTGTCGAACGGATCTTAAAATCCGAATCAACCACAACCAACGGCAAAGGAATGCTCTCGAGAACGGAATCGGCGAAATCGCGCGCATCGCGGAGGCCTTGCTGCGTGCGCCGCAGTTGATCGATGTCGACAAGCACCACTACAAGGCCTTCGATTTTGTTTTCCGTGGTGCGATAGGGCCGCACCCGCAACAGATACCAATGGCCTTCGCGGTCCTGCACTTCCAACTCGCGGGCGCTGAGCGTATCGAGCACTTCGGAGAAGATCGGCTGCAGGTTTTCAACGTTCAGATTGAGCCGGATATCGGCAAAGGGCCGGCCTACGTCCGAAGGACGAACACTCATCAGGCGCTGCGTTTGGGGCGTGAAGTGCCGGATAGTAAATTCGTTGCTGAGCATCAATACCGGCAGGTTGACACTGTTCAGCAGATTCTGCAGGTCGTTGCTCGCCTGGGTCAGCACCGAGTTGCGGTTCTGCAATTCGTCGTTGACCGTCTGCAGCTCCTCATTGGAACTCTGCAACTCTTCCTTGGTTGTCTCGAGTTCTTCGTTCGTGCTCTGCAGTTCTTCATTCGCCGACTGGATTTCTTCATTCGCCGAGATGAGCTCCTGGTTCTTGGCATCACGCTCCTCCAGAAGCGACTGTAAGTAAAGCCGCGTGGAAGAAATGTCGCGCTGCAGCTGCACAATCAGGCGGTCCTTGTCCTGATCCTCTATCTCGGCAGGCGACAGCTCGGGATCTTCGGGCAGAACAAGTCTGGACAGCGAGTCGGATGGAACGAATAAGACGAGATAACTCTTTGTCCGGGCGCCGACCGCGTGCATGGGCAGAACTTCAAGCATCACTCGTAGCGACTGGTCGCCGTTACCTATCTCCACACCTTGCACTTGCACCGGCAGATCCTGATCGATGGCTCGTCTCACGGCTGCCGTAATCCGGGGAGCTATGCTCTCCCGCACCATGCGGCTCAACTGGAGTGATGCATTGCCAGGCGCGAGTTCGAGGAAGGAACCGGTGTGCCCGCGAGACTGCAGAATCTCCATCTGCTCATTCACGATCACGCCTGGAGGACCGTAACGCGCAAGGACGATCCGGTCCGCGGTGCGCTTGAGCTCGAGATCGCTCAACGACTCCGCAAGGCGCAGGCCTGTGCCCTCGGCATAGAGGTCACGATGCAGAGCGCGCGGAACAACATCCAGGAAAGCGCTCCCGGAGCTGTTCCCGATTTTGGCGTAGATCTTATGCTTGCGATCGACTTGGCTGAAATAGTTGGTGAAGTTGCGAATCGTCTCCGAGCTGCCGAGCAAAAGGAAACCTTCCGGCCGAAGGGAGTAATGGAAGGTCGGAATCAGCTGCTTCTGCAACTCCGCGCCGAAGTAAATCAGCACATTGCGGCAACTGACCAGATCGAGCCGGGAGAAAGCCGGGTCATTGCAAAGATTCTGCCGGGCGAAGATGCACAAATCACGGACGCGCTTGGTGACCTGATATCCCCTTTCCGTCTTGATGAAGAAACGGCGCAAGCGTTCGGGCGAGACCTCATTCACGATCGTTTCAGGGTAGGTTCCGGACCGGGCCTTCTGAATGCTCGGCTCGCTCGCGTCGGTACCGAAGATCTGAATCGGCGGCTCTATGGCATTGCCGGTCAGGTGTTCAAGCAGGCACATCGCGATGGAATAGACTTCCTCGCCGGAGGAACAACCAGGTACCCAGATGCGAACCTGCTGGTCGGGAGCACGGCCCGCAAACAATGAAGGGAACACAATTTGCTTGAGCGCTTCGAAAACTTCCGGATCGCGGAAAAACCTGGTGACGCTGATGAGGATGTCTTCCTGAAGCGCATCCAGCTCCTGCGTATCCGCCTTCAGAATTGCTGCATACTCGGCGAGCGTGTCGATGCGGTGCATCAGCATGCGCCGCCCTATACGGCGGCGAATTGTGGTGGGCTTATAAAGGCGGAAATCCACGCCCGAAACACCCCGGAGGAGTTTCACGATACGCGCCAGATGTTGTTCTTCATCGGGCGGCGGAGGAGACTCTTCTTCGAGCTGGCGCAGCTGCGGATTGCGAAAGCGCTGCGCCAGATGAGCAAGCTGTCTCCCGATCTCCGCAGGCGGCAGAACCATATCCACGTGATCGGAGGAGATGCTGCTGCGCGGCATATCCGGGAAGCGCGCGGACTCAGGCGACTGCACAATGGTGATGCCACCCTCGCCCTTGATCGAGCGCATGCCGATCGCGCCATCGGAATCCATGCCGGAGAGCACGACCCCAATCGCGAGATTCTTCTGCTCGCTTGCCAAAGACTCGAAGAAGGCGTCAATCGGACGCCCTCGCAACCCCTCCGAGGCTGGAGACTCGAGGTGAAAAAGCCCGGACTTCAGCGAAGCGCGCGCATTAGGCGGCAACAGGTAGACGTGATCGGGTTCCGGACGTAAACCGGACTGTATCGTAATAATCGGCATCGAAGTATGCCGCGCAACGATTTCCGGAAGATAGCTCCTCTGGTCCGTCGATAGGTGAGGAACAACCACAAAAGCCATTCCGGTTTTGTGCGACAAATTCTCGAAAAGTTCGATGTACGCTTCGACGCCACCCGCCGAAGCACCGATGCCGGCGATCGGAAACGAGTGGCGACTTTCGTCCGGACCATCACTTTTAACTGGGGGCTCAGCGCTAAGAAGGTCCTTGTCGCTTCCCGGTATCTTTCCATCATTGGCTAGAGCACCGTTTCTTTCATCGCTGAATGGTTCCAGCGGCCGCTGGAAAGCTTCATCTGCCATTGACAACTCGTTTACTGCAATAGAACTGCGACTATGGTACTCCCTTGGCGCCGGGAGGTGCGGGGACCTGAATTAAGCAACAACTGCTGGAGCAGGCTCGGCTAAACCCTCGCCGATCTGCTGGCGCCACAGAGCGTAATACAAGCCTGTTTCTGCGACGAGTTCAGCGTGGCTGCCTTGTTCGACGATTCGACCCTTTTCGAGAACATAGATGCGCTCGGCATGCATTACCGTGGAAAGCCGGTGAGCAATCAGTATGGTCATGACGTCAGAGCGCTCGCCGACGTCTCGAATGGTCCGGGTGATCTCTTCTTCGGTGATCGAGTCGAGAGAGGAAGTCGCTTCGTCAAAAACCAACAGCCGCGGCTTGCGCAGAAGCGCGCGGGCAATAGACAGGCGCTGCTTTTCACCGCCTGAGACCTTCACTCCGCCCTCGCCGATGAGCGTATCCAGCCCTTTGTCGGCGCGCGCGAGAAGAGAATCCGCAGCCGCGCGGTGAAGCACGTCGAAGCACTCGGCATCCGTCGCATCCGGCCGCACAAACAGCAGATTTTCCCGGATAGTTCCCGAAAAGAGCTGGGTATCTTGCGTCACAAACCCGATCTGCTTGCGCAGCTCTTCGGGATCGATATCGGCGGCCTCCAGCCCGTTATAGCGGACCGTGCCTTTTTCGGGCTGATAAAGGCCGACCAGCAGCTTGACAAGGGTTGTTTTTCCAGCGCCGGACGGGCCGACAAACGCGACGGTCTCACCGCGTGAGATTTGAAAGCTTACATCTAATACAGCCGGGCGCGTGGCCGTGCGGTGTTGAAAGGTCACGTGGTCGAACTCGAGGGTCTGCAGATTTCCGAGCGGAATGGCGTTCAACGGCTTTGGTTCCGGCGGAATGGCGAGGATTTCCTGCAGCATGTTCAGCGAGGCTTCCGTTTCGCGATAGATATTGATGATGTTTCCAAGCTCCTGCAGCGGCCCGAAGATGAAGAACGAGTAAATGAAAAGAGAAAAGAATTCGCCGACGGTAATGCGCTGCGTGAAGATCAGATACAGCATCATGAACAGGATGCTGGTGCGCAGCAGATTCACCGCCGTACCCTGCAGGAAGCTGAGGCTTCTGAGATAGCGCACTTTCTTGAGCTCGAGCTTGAGGATCTTGCCCGTAGTGGCATTCAGGCGGAGACCTCCTGCTGCGCCAGACCCAACGTTTTGACCAGTTCGATATTACGGAGCGATTCGGTGGTGGAACCGGCTAGCGCGGCGGTTTCGGCCACAATCGTCTTCTGAATCGTTTTGATCTTCCGGCTCAGGACAGAGCTGATTCCGCCGAGCAGCGGGACGGTGGCGAGGAACGCAGGGGCGATGATCCAATCGACCCGCAACGCGTAGACGGTCACGAAAATTACGCCGACAGTCGCGGTGAAGAGAATATTCACAAAGGCGCTAATGAAGCGCTCGACATCGGTGCGCACCTTTTGCAGCTTGCCGAGTGTCTCGCCGCTCCGCTGATCTTCAAAAACAATGTAGGGCAGCGAGAGTGAGCGCTCCACGCCATCGGCATACAGCTGGGCGCCGGTTTGCTGCGTGACTACATTGACGTAGTAATCCTGGAAGTTCTTGGCCACACGCGAAACGAACGCGACGGCAACGGCCGCGGCGAGCAGCAGACTGACGCCTTCAATAAACTGGCTGGTCGTGTATTGGTGAAACTTCGTCGCGTACCGGTCAATAATGAACCGGAAGATGAGCGGGTCCAGCAGCGAGAAGATTTGGTTGATCGCCGCAAGAACCAGCGCCAGCGCCACCAGACGCCAGTGTTTTCGCAGGTAATGAGCCAGTAGAGCCATTCCGCCTCATGGTCGCAGATTTACGGGGAGTTTGATGCTTCGAAACAGTGGAAAGTGTCTGAAAGGACAGGTCCAAAAAATTAGGCGTTATGGCCCTTGCCTGCGCCATACTCCCGAGGAGACCTCACGAGCGGTGTAGGCGTGCACTCCTGACACGGCTTGCTTTACGTGCTCAAACTGCGGGCTGGTGGTCACATAGCTCGGGCGCGGCACGAAGGTGCTGATCTCCTTATCGATGTACTCGGTGCGATTACCGGGATTCGGGTGATCACTCAAAAACTGGGCGCCCCCGGCGCCATATTTAGCTTCAATGGCCTGAAAGAACTCGGGCATGCCATGCGGATCGAAGCCGGCGTCGTAGAGGATTCCGACACCTTCAAGATCTGCCTGTTTCTCCGCGCCGCGCGACATTTTAAGGAAACCAAGCCCCGCAGTCATGCCGATACCCTGTGCCGCAAGCTGCCCGGCGGCTCCCCCAAGCGCGATGCTCGCGGCAATCTGCCCGAGGCCGGCGACCACTCCCACTTTCTGCTGCTTTTCGGCATTGCACACCGCATGCTGGAGAACCACGTGCGAGATCTCATGCGCCATGACCCCGGCAAGCTGGGCTTCGTTGGCCGCCGCCTGTATGGTACCCAGGTTGACGAAAATAGAGCCTCCGGGCAGCGCGAAGGCATTGATATCCGCCACGTTCGCAACATGGAAGTTGTATGGCCATTTATAGCCTGGAGCTTCGGCCGCCAGCTTGTTGCCAAGCTGCTGGATGTACTGCGAGACGGCACTGGAATCCGGCAGCACGGGCATTTCCCGGTACACCTGCGCTTTCACTTTGTCACCGAGTTGAATCTGCTGTTCGGGCGAGTAGTTATTCTTGCATGGCGCAAGCTCTACTCGCGCGTCCAACGGCGTCAACGAGGCGATGGCAAGTAGAACTAACCCCACGCGTAGTCCTCTTGTTCGCTCGAGTCTCACATCTTCATGTTAATCGGACAGCGCGGCCGTGAAACATCCGTTTTCCGGGTTGTATCTGACTTAGTGAGGGAAACGTATGAACCGTAAATTGCTACTCAGCCTGCTTTGCACCGGTGCTTTCCTGTGCTTAGAGCCGGCAAGCGTTGCATTTGCGCAACATGCCGGGGGCGGCGGCATGCCGCCGAGCCAGAGCCCGACCAAGAAAGAACACGGCAAACCCGAACACGGCAAACCCGAATGGTCCGGGCAATAACATGCCCGGCGACCAAATGGGTCAGCAAACAACTCAGACCAGCAAGGTGGACGACAAAAAGTTCGTCAAAGAAGCTGCCCTCGGTGGCTTGACCGAAGTGGAACTCGGAAAGCTCGCTACTCAGAAAGCTTCGAGTGAGCAGGTCAAACAATTCGGGCAGAAAATGATTGACGATCACACCAAAGCGAATGACCAGCTGAAAGAGGCCGCGAGCAAGGACAATATCCCCGTTCCGGATACTCTCGATGCCAAACATCAGTCGCAGGTAGATAAGCTTTCCAAGCTGTCCGGCGAACAATTCGACAAAGCCTATATCAAAAACCAGGTGAAAGACCACGAGACGGACGTGCGGGAGTTTTCGGCCGAGGCGCAAGGCGGCTCCGACCCGAATATCAAGGCCTTCGCTTCCAGCACTCTGCCTGTTCTGCAGCAGCATCTCGATATGGTCAAGAATCTGAACAAGACCGAGAAAACAGCCGCAAAACAGACTAGCGGGCGATAGACGTGCTCTAAGGAACCGGATGACCCTTTTCGCGGTCTTCCGGTTTCTTTAGATCTTCTTCAGCTTCTCTCTTGAGCCGTTCAATCTCCTTCGGATCGGTAATGTCATTCATGGCGAAGTAGCCCTGGAGCGTGTGGTGCGAATCCACCGCGTCTTCGAGACTACGGGCAGCCATTTCGGCCTCGCCGGGTGCTTCCACCAGGTTTTCTGGCTTGTCGTGCTCGTCTTGCGTTGGCATATGCCTGTGGGACTCCGCCCATGGCAGAGGGTTTCCGGCTGGCGCGCGGATGGTGCGATCCGCAGACCGCGATTCAGATGGATGCTCCGGCGGGGCGCGCAACGGAATCGCCGCGAACGGTGTTGAGCTCCCGCTGGAGGTATTGCACGACGCGATTCATAGCGAGCCGCGCGGCCGCCACCACTCCGGCCCACTGAAAAAAGCCGTGAATCATACCCTGATACTCCTCATGCTCGACACGCACGCCTGCATCCCTGAGCCGCTCGACGTAGGTTTCGCCTTCGTCCGCAAGGATGTCGAATTCTGCTGTAAGTACGAGGGTCGGCGGCAACCCGTCGAGTTTCTCCGCATGCAGAGGAGATACGAACGGATTCCTGCGATCCACATCTCTTGGCAGATAAAGCTGCCAGGAGTAAACGCAATCAACAAGCGTGAATGGCGGCATGAACGCATTCTCGACAAGAGATGGCGAGGATAACGTTGCGTCTAGCATGGGATAGATCAGAACCTGCGCCTTCAGCGAGATCTCGTCTTTTTCCTGCGTCATCAGCGCAACCACAGCGGCCAGGTTTCCGCCCGCGCTGTCACCTGCCACTGCGAGGCGGCCGGTGTCGCCGCCGATTGACGCTGCATTTGCGGCAAGCCAGCGCAACACAGCAAAGCAGTCAGCCGCTGCGGCTGGATACGGATTCTCCGGCGCGAGGCGGTATTCGACCGCGACCACGACCGCCGGGATGTGATTGGCGAGCATGTGGCAAAGCGGATCGTGCGTATCCAGACCTCCGCTGATAAATCCGCCGCCATGGAGATACAGCAGGACGGGCTGACTATCGTTGGCCGGCTGTTTGGGCCGGTAGATACGAACCGGAATCGATCCCGCTGGTCCTGGAACGGTCCGGTCCTCGACATTGACCAGCTCGGGTTCTCCGGAACGCGAAACGGCGTCTTGATATGCCTTTCGCTTCTCGTCGACCGTCATGGGCGCCAGGGCTCCGCGGAGGTCGAACTCCGGCAGCAGGCGCCGGAGTTCGTCGTTCTGAATGTCGGTAAGAGGATCGCGCACGTCGGCCATGCTTTACGAATAGCAGGCGCGCAATGCGTTACTTAGCGAGACTCTCTTCCGGTGTCCAGGCAGGCACTTTTTCTGCTTTTGGAGCGCGCGCTTTGCGAGGCTTCGTGAACCTGTCAAGGTAGATGTAAATGACAGGCGTGATGTAAAGCGTAAGCAGCTGGGAAACAACCAGACCACCCACTACCGCCAGACCTAACGGGCGCCGGGCTTCGCCACCCGCGCCGGTTCCGAATGCAATCGGAAGCGTGCCGAGCAGCGCGGCCATGGTGGTCATCATGATCGGCCGGAAGCGCTGCAAGCAGCCTTCGAAGATGGCTTCTTCGGAAGACTTGCCTTCGTTGCGTTCAGCGGCCAAAGCGAAATCGATCATCATGATCGCGTTCTTCTTCACAATTCCGATCAAGAGAACGATACCGACGAAGGAATACAGGTTGAGGTCGTGTCCGAAGATGAGAAGCGTGAGAAGCGCACCGATGCCGGCCGCAGGCAGTCCCGAAAGAATCGTGATCGGGTGAATGAAGCTCTCGTACAGAATGCCGAGCACGAGATAAATCACAAGCACTGCGATCAGCAGCAGGAGACCAAGATCGCGCAGCGAGTTCTGGAATGCAGCCGCGGTTCCCTGGTAGCTGAAGCTCACCGTATCGGGCATGCCGATCTCGTGCGCTGCCTCGCTTACCAGTTTGGTTGCTTCGCTCAGCGCTACTCCGGGTTTGAGGTCGAACTGGAAATTCACGGCAGGAAGCTGGCCGATATGATTCACGCTCAACGGAGCGACGGTCTGCTTCATGCGAGTGACCGCGGCGAGCGGAACCATTTTGCCCGAGCTGGACCGGATATAAAGATCATCGAGCGCAGCCGGATTCCGCTGGAATTGCGGCAGAACTTCGAGAACCACGTCGTACTGATCGGAAGCAGCGGTGATGGTCGTCACCCGGCGATTTCCGTATGCATCGTAGAGGGTGTTAGCGATTGCGTCCGGGTTCACGCCAACAGCCATCGCAAGATTGCGATCGATATCGACGTTCAGGCGAGGGCTGGCCAGGCGCAGATCGCTGTAGATGTTCTGCAACTGCGGGATGGAACGGAGCTTGGTCTCGAGAACAGGCGCCCACTTGTAGAGCTCGGCGGTGTCCGCATCTTCGAGAGCAACGGAGTATTGAGCGCGGCCTTCATTCTGCCCCAGCGTGACGAGCGGCGGCGATTGCAAGAAGACCATGAGGCCGGGGATTTTCGAAAACTTCTGCTCCAGTTCCGCAATGATGGCGTTCGCAGGCGGGCCGCTTCCTGGTAGATGAAAAATCGAGGAATATAAACCCTGCGTTCTGGTCGCTCATGGGAGTACCGAGAGCTCCCCAGGTCGAGATCCACTTATCCTGTGAAAGGACCTTATTCACTTGCTGCTGGAGGCCGACCATCTTGTCGAAAGAGGTGTCTTGCGATGCTTCCGTACCGCCAAAGGCGAAGCCTTGATCCACAGTCGGCATAAAGCCCTTCGGCATGGCAACGAACAGGTACACCGTCGCGATGGTTAACGCAATGCTGGCAAACAGTGTGATCCGGCGATGACGCAAGGCGACCAGCAGCGTACGTCGATACGTCCTATTCAGCCAATCAAAGAATTTCTCCGACCACACATAGAATTTGCCTGTCGGATGGCTCTCATGCCGCAGAAAGCGGCTGCAGAGCATGGGTGTCAGTGTGAGCGAAACGAAGCCGGAGATCAGCACGGCTACGGCGATGGTGATCGAGAATTCCCGGAGCAGGCGGCCGATGATCCCGCTCATGAAGAGGACCGGGATGAAGACGGCGACGAGCGAGATAGTCATGGACACGATGGTGAAGCCGACCTCGCGCGCGCCGTCGAGGGCTGCCTGCATACGCGGCTTGCCCATCTCCATATGGCGGACAATGTTCTCGAGCATCACGATGGCGTCGTCCACGACGAAGCCGACCGAGAGGGTCATGGCCATCATCGAGAAGATGTCGATGGTAAAGCCGAGCAGCTTCATCGCGGCGAATGTGCCAAGAAGCGACAGCGGGACTGCGAGGCTCGGGATGAGCGTGGCGGAAACGTTTCGCAGGAAGAAAAAGATGACCGCGACCACCAGGCAGATGGTCAGGACCAGCGTGAATTTCACGTCAGCGATGGACTCGCGAATGTTCTGCGAGGCATCGAATGCTTTGCCGATGATGACGCCGGCCGGCATGGACTCTTTCATCGCGGCAAGAGAGCTTTGACTGCGTCGGCGACTTCAACCGTATTGGCGCCCGGCTGCTTTTTGATAGCCAGAATCATGCTCAACTCGCCATTGATCCAGAAACGAGTTTTGTCATTGCTGACACTATCGAGCACATTGCCGAGATCACCCAGACGTAGCGGGCTGCCGTTCTTGTAAGTGACGATGAGCTGCCGGAACTGATCGGCCGAAGTAAGCTGGCTGTTGGATTGTACGGTAAACGCTTTGTTGTATCCGTGGAGAGATCCGGCCGGCAACTCCAGACTGCCGTTCTGCAGCGCGCCTCGAACCTGCTCCAGGTCCACTTCGTGCGCGGCCAGTTTTGCGGGATCCGCTTGCACGCGAACAGCATATTTTTGGGATCCAAATACCTGCACCTGCGCCACGCCGCTGACCATGGAGATCCGGCGCGCCATCATTTCTTCGCCATACTTATCGAGTGCCGAGAGAGTCATGGTAGGCGAGTGCACGGCGATATAGAGGATGGGCTGCTCGGCCGGATTCACCTTCGAATAAGAAGGCGGTGATGGCATGTCGGTCGGCAGAGAGCCCTGGGCTCTCGCGATCGCGGCTTGCACATCCTGAGCGGCGGCATCGATGTTGCGGTTGAGATCGAACTGCAGGGTGATCGAGGTCGAGCCGAGAGAGCTCGAAGAAGACATGCTGTTGATGCCGGCGATGGTCGAAAACTGGTTCTCGAGCGGAGTCGCGACGGACGATGCCATCACGTCCGGATTCGCGCCGGGCAGCGAGGCTTGCACTTGAATGGTCGGATATTCGACCGCGGGCAGATTACTGACCGGGAGGGTGAAGTAGCTGAGCAGACCGAATACGAGAATGCCGGTCATCACCAGCGTCGTAGTGATGGCCCGGCGGATGAATAAGTCCGTAAAGTGCATGCGATCTATGAATCTCCGCGGTTGTTGTCGCGGCTGCTGTCTCCGAGTTGAGTTCCCTGCCCGTTCAGAAGCCGAACCTTGGCGCCTGGCATCAGGCGCATCTGCCCTTCAGTGATGACCATATCGCCGGGCTGCAGCCCGCTACCGATAACCGCTTCCTCAGTGGCGACTTTCGGCGATTTGTAATTGCGAAGCACGTTCACCGGACGCATAGTGACCGTATCATTGCCGGAGTTCATAATCCAAACGTATTTGCCTTGCGGGCCGGTCTCTACGGTGCTGCTGGGGACCACGATCATGTTCTTTTGTAAACTCAGGCGCGCTTGCACTTTGACGTATTGTCCGGGCCAGAGAACGCGGTCCGGATTATCGAACTCGGCTTTGAGCTTGATGGCTCCAGTGGTAGTATCCACGGAGTTGTCGATGAAGTTCAAGTGGCCGGTCACGGTCTTGCCATCGTCTGTGGTCGCTTGCACCAGCAGCGGCGATTGTGCGTTATAACGCTGCACGTCAGGCAGTAGCTGCTGGGGGACCCCGAAGCTCACCTCAATGGGGGAGATCTGCAGGATGGTCACGAGCGCAGCGTCGTTGTCTTTGACAAGGTTGCCGGCCTTGACGCTGATAACACCGGCACGACCGGAGATGGGAGCCGTGATGTTGGTGTACTGCAGTTGCAGTTGCGTCTGGGCGAGGCGCGCGCGATCCGCTTTGAGCGATGCGACGGCACTCTCGACCGCGGCTTGATCGGCCGCCAGGGATGCCAGCGCCGTTTCGTTTGTAGCGACACTTTGTTCGGTTTGCTCCTTGGAGAAAATACCTTCTTTGGCCAAAGCGAGGGCGCGGTCGGCCGATGACTGGGTTTGCTTGATCTGAGCCTGATCTCTGACCACGTTGGCTCTTGCCTGCTGCTCGAGAGCCATGTCCTTGGCGATGTCGGCCTGAATTTCAGCGATCTGGCGCTCTGTCGGCTCGGGATCGATCTGGAACAGCAACTGTCCTTTCTGAACGAACTGACCCTCCTCGAAAGCAACACGCAGCACCTGGCCGGCGATGCGCGATTTCACATCTACCGTGCTCAGCGCTTCAACGTTACCGACCGCTGACACCTCGAGCGGAACATCTTTGGTGACGGCAGCCACAGCGCGCACCGGGGCGGCTTCCATCATCATTGCCATTGGATTCACGGCCTGCTTCTTTTTTCCACAGGCAGAAAACAGCACTGCCAGAGCCGACACACACACAACGGCAACAAGCAACCTGAATTTAGGGGTATTTATACGCACGACTCCTGCTTACTTAATAGGAAGGGATTACCTTCATCCATGATACAGTCCGGGCCCGCTCCTGAAGGGGATACGGCTGAGATCCGAAAATGTTCCGTCCACGCCGGCAGCGGCATCTTAGACGCTTCTCCGCGCCGCGCACAGCTACTTAGATGCAATGCTGGTGTGGTTGTGCTCAACTCAAATGCAAAAACACTGAAAGAGGTACGACAGCTATTCAGGATCAGCTTCGGTGGCGATGCTTCACATGTGCTATCCATTCCCGGACGGATCAATCTCATTGGCGAACACATCGATTACCACAATCTGCCGGTTCTCCCGATGGCGATCCAGCGCCATATCGACGTCGCGTTCGAAGCAAGTGCGCTGCCGAGCGTCCGAGTAGAATCTGCAGGTTACGAGTCGCGACAGAGTTGCTTGCAGTTTGAGAAAAGCCCTCACTTTCCAGCTGGTGATTGGGGGAATTACGTCAACGCCGCTGCGCAGCTAGCGGCAAGTTATTGGCCAATCAAGCACGGGATCGACGCGGCTGTCGAATCCGATCTGCCGCCCGCGGCGGGGCTCTCCTCTTCTTCAGCTCTGCTCATTGGCCTCACACTGGCTTTGCTTGCGGCAAACGGGATCAGGCCCGGTTTCGACGAGTTGATGGAGATCTTCCCCGAAGGCGAGCAACTGGTTGGCACTCGGGGCGGCGGCATGGACCATGCAGCGATCCTCGGCGCGCGGGCCGGAACAGCGCTGCTGATTCGCTTTGCCCCGCTCGAACTGGAACCGATTGCGGTTCCCGACGGCTGGACATTCCTTGCCGCCCACAGCCTGACCACGGCAGAGAAGTCCGGGGCTGCGCGCCTCGAATACAACTCGCGGCGCGAGGCTGGAACTGCGGCTCTAAGAAAGACTGGTTTCCCGTCTTTCCGGTCCGCTTTGGCCCAGCACAGCGCCTCAGAACTCGACCGACTCGCCCGGCGCTCCGGTTTGAGTGCGATGGAGCAAGGCTGCTTTCTGCACGTGATCTCGGAAGCCGAGCGCGTCGAACAGGCGGTTCGCGCGATGTCCGACGCCGATCTGAGCGCGTTTGGAGAACTGCTTTCGGCTTCGCACGCCAGCCTGCGCGACCAACTCAGGGTCAGCAACAGTTCCATCGATGAACTCGTCGAATGTGCGATCGAGTGCGGCGCGGCAGGCGCGCGGCTCACAGGGGCTGGTTTCGGAGGTTACGTGATAGCCCTTTGTGCGAAGGCGGATGGGGAGCGGTTGCGCGCGGACTTGATCGAACGTTTCTATTCGCGCCGGGACGGCTTCTGCCCGGAAGCGCACCTGTTCTTTGCAGAACCTTCCGCGGGGGTGCTCTTTGCCTGAGAGCCAAATATCGAACGCTGTCATTCTGGCGGCCGGCAAGGGAACCAGGATGGGAACCCTGACGCACGATATACCCAAACCGATGCTTCCCGTCCACGGCAGGCCGATGCTCGAGCACATCCTGGATGGCTTGGCCGCGGCGGGCATCGAGCGCTACCTGATCGTGGTGGGGGTGGGCCACGAGCTGATCGAGAATCATTTCAGGAACTGGCGTCTTCCGGTTGAGTTCCGGCTTCAGCAGCCGGTCAACGGAACGGGATCGGCGGCTCTTCTGGCACAGGACTTCTCCCGGACCGAGCCGTTTCTGCTGACCTACGGCGATATTCTTTGTGACCCGGCCGAATACACCCGGTGCGCGGCCGTTCTGAGCGGCAATCCCTCCGCCGTATGTGTGCTGGCGGTGAAGAAGGTTGAGGACCCGTGGCAGGGCGCGGCCGTTTATGAGGAAGCGGGCAGAATCGAGCGCATTATTGAGAAACCCCCGAAAGGCAGTTCGACTACGCACTGGAACAGCGCCGGATTTTATGCGTTTCGGCCTGTCATCTTCGATTACCTGTCGCGCATTACGCCTTCGCCTCGCAATGAATATGAGCTGACGTCGGCGCTGGATGACATGCTGCGCGACGGGCTCGAGCTGCGAATCTCTGAGGTTCGGGGCGAGTGGCACGATGTCGGCCGGCCGGAAGACCTGGAGGCAGTGAACAGATGATCACGCTTCTCCGCGTAGCAGCTGCGTATGTCCCAGCCAAACCCCTTCACCGCACCCGCAACAGGACATGTTGACGGGAGTCTTGTTGCGAAATTGAAGGAACGAACCCGGGCTGAGCGCCGTTTTGCGGAACGAACTCCGGTTGCGGAGAGTTTGCATGAACGAACCCAGCCGGAGTATTTGCGGCCTGCTCGCATTTTGAAGGAACGAACCCAGCACCGGCGGCGGAAGCCTGTTCGGATTTTGAAGGAACGAACCCGCGATCGAGTTGAAGACGGCGCAGGGCGGTAATCGCCTTGTGCAGGGCGCGCTCTGCGGAGGCCATTTGACGAGCGATCAGAGGGAGCAGGCCGCGATCGAGCCAGTCGAGCATGTTTTCCGGCTGCATCCCGCGCGCTTCGAGTTCGCGGAAGCGGCGCAAGCGCCAGAAGTTCTCAGCGATTTCGTTGACCAGGATTTCTTCGGTTTCGTTTACAGGCTGGTGCTCCGCGCACAGACGGGAGCGGAGCGCGTCCAACTGTGCCGGATCTTCGCCGGGCAGCACGAGCTGCTTGGCGTAGAGGCCGTGCTTGAAAGAGTTCCAGCGGGAGGTGGCTTTGCCTTCCGGGGTGGACGGGCCGCCAGAGCGGTTCGGGCGAACAGCTTCTGCCGGAGCGCTTTCGAGGGGAGCGATCGATTCAGTGTTTTTGGACTGTTTGGCGGCCTGGCGCTCGGCGGCGCGGCGGGCGTTGCGTGCTTGGCGTGCGGTCATAGGTGGAGGGAAAACCTGCTGAAGCATGGCACTCTGGCAGGCGGGGCGCCGGACTATGGAACATTTAAGTTGTGGATTCGACGCTAGAAAGAGGTTTGCGTCATTTTGTGAGCGCGGGAGGCGGAAAGAATCGGCTCCGCGAAATCGAGAACCCTGTTCTATATCTGTTTCTATTTGCGACCGCTCCGAAATACTGTGATATCTTGCAACTACATTGCAGCCTCTCTCTCGGGAGGTTGGGGTCCAGTAGCTTAGAAAACAGATTCGGGTATGGTCTCTCGCCGTTCCAAGGCGTCTTCTTGCCTTGACTCTATCGTCTGCGCGGCGCCCGGTCCATCGAGCGACAGCCAAGCCCACCAGCCCTGCGAAGCTGTTAATGGCTGCGATCACATCGATGTTCTTTTCGACCGGTACGCCAGATTGGTTTTGGGAACGGCATACCGCGTTCTTCGCGACCCCAATGAGGCCGAAGATGTGGTCCAGGACGTCTTTTTATATATCTACCGGCGGCAGCAGCTCTTCGATCCGTCGAAAGGCAGCGTAAAATCGTGGATCGTCCAGATTGCCCTGTGCCGGGCGCTGGACAGAAGAGTTTATCTTTCGCG
The DNA here is from genome assembly GCA_963846185.1 of uncultured Acidobacteriaceae bacterium. GTDB lineage: Bacteria > Acidobacteriota > Terriglobia > Bryobacterales > Bryobacteraceae > Bog-105. The sequence continues at coordinate 54,080 of CAWJVA010000025.1, forward strand.
CCGGGGCTTTTACGCCAGCCGGACGCTCGACTCTTTACATATCTTTGAGAGTGCAACCGTGGAGAAAGAAATAGAAACAAAGCTTAAACGCGAACACCTCCAGCGAGCTTTCTCCGAGCTTACTTATATGCAACGTAGAACCATTGAGTTCTTTTACTTTGATGAACTCGATTTAAGAGACATCAGCGAAAAACTCAGCCAGCCTCTTGGAAGCGTCCGGCACTACCTCTACCGCGGGCTTCAGCGGCTTCGTAAGAGTTCGGCCTTACGCGATTTGCACGTCGAATAATCTTAGCTCCCCTGGTACATATCCGCGCCGGTGCTCGTATTAGTTGAGTATCCGCGGCTATGAACGCGAGACAGGGGCTTTAAGGTTCATGATCTTTCTCTATTCTCACAAACGGTCGCTGACTCCGTTGCTTTTGGCAGTTGTGAGTGGCCTATTATCGATCCCCACGCTGTCGTTGGGCCAAACCACTTACGGCTCGATCGCTGGGTCCGTCACTGACGCGTCCGGTGCACTTATCACCGGCGCACATGTGACGCTAACGAATCTCGGTACTAGTGAAACACGCGCGCAGGAGACCGGCAACGACGGTCTGTTTTCATTTGTCAACCTGCCCCCGGGTCGCTACAGCGTCAATGTTGAGAAGGCGGGATTCAAGAAGTACTCGCGTCCAGATGTTGGCGTCGACGTCAATCAGAGTACTCGCATCGACGCAATCCTCCAGCTCGGAGACGTGAGTCAAACTGTGGAGGTCACGGCCCAGACCCCGTTACTTCAGACCGAAACTTCATCGCTTGGGACAGTTGTGGATCAGCGCGAAGCAAACACACTGCCTTTGAACGGCCGAAACATCTTCAATCTCACAACTGTGACGCCATCGGTAGTTCCGCAAGGAAACACGCTGGGCACTGTGGTTGGAAAGAACCCGTTCGATTTCGCAAATTATCAAATCGGCGGCGCTTTCGCGAACGAGGGCGCGATTTATCTGGATGGTGAGCCGCTCAATACCGGGTACATCAACCTGCCGCTCGTGGTCCCCACCCAGGACTCGGTCTCAGAGTTCAAAGTTCAGTACAACAACCTTGGACCCGAATGGGGAAAATTCGCCGGCGGCGTTATCAATCTGAGCACCAAATCGGGATCCAATCAGCTGCACGGGGAATTGTATGAATACCTGCGCAACAAAGTTCTGAACGCAAATGAGTTCTTCAATAAGACTGCACAGCTTCAGGCAGGCGAGAAGAACCAGCCTCCCCCATTTACACAGAATCAGTTTGGCGGCTTCGTAAGTGGAGCGGCCGTCAAGAACAAGACGTTCTTTTTCGGCGGATATGAGGGCTTCCGGTTACGGACTGCCACCGTCTACACCACAACCGTTCCGACCGCGGCGGAGAGGTCGGGGAACTTCTCAGAACCTGGACTTGCTACGATCTACGACCCGTTAACAGTGAATCCGAACTGCCCGGCGTCAAGTGTCTGTCCCCGGTCTGCTTTCGCCGGCAATATCATCCCATCAACTCGCATTAATCCGACGTCAAGTTATCTGATGAATCTTTTTGCGCTGCCAACCAGCCCTGCGCTCGTGAATAACTTCACAAAAGCAACCAGTTCAGGTGGCAATACAGATCAATACACGGCGCGCGTAGACCAGAACATCACTGACCGGCAAACACTTTTTGGGAGGTTTACTTACTGGAAGCTGCTCAGCCTTGCACAAGATCCCTACGGCACCGGCCTCTGCAAAGATCGCTGCGAAGAGGATACTAACAGTAAAAGCCTCGCGCTCGGCTATACGTATGTTATTACTCCAACAACGACCTTCAACCTGAACGCCAGTCTGGGCCGCTTCACTTACTTGCGTACACCCAAGAATGAAGGTTTCGATGTTACCAAAGAGGGTTGGCCGGCAGCTTATAATGGCGCGGTTCCAAACATCGAGCGCAATCCGCTGACACCTTGCCTGGCTATAAGCGACCCGACAATCAGCTGCAGTCAGGGCCAAAGCGCGATCTCCGACTACGACACCATGTATAACATCTCTCCGCAGGCCACTATGGTCCGGGGGCGGCACACGATCGTCTTTGGAGGTCAACTTCAGTACACTTATGACAACTACCTTCAGACGAACAATGGCGGCGGAATCATTTCATTCAACGGTTCCTGGACTCAGAGCCTGGCCCGCAACGCGACGGGTGCGAGTGGCGGAATCGATAGTGCCGATTTTCTGCTTGGTTACGGTCTAGGCGCTGGCGCTTCGTTTGGCAATCAAACCACGGGTAGCGTTGTGATTTCCCAGCCAGTGGCGGGCAAAGAGACCTATCGCGCGCTGTACGTTGCCGATAACTGGCACGTCAACAACAAGCTCACTCTAAACCTGGGGCTTCGCTATGAACTGCAAGGGCCCTGGTCGGAGCGCTATAACCGGCTGACCTATTTCAATCCGAGCGTCGCCAATTCTTCCGTGACGGGCTGTAGCGGGGCTGCCGGCAGCCCGTGTCCTGGCGATCTGTTCCTGGTACAGACAGGCACTAACAAGAGCAGGAACAACCTGCCGCTTATCAAAGATAATTTCGCCCCTCGGGTAGGATTTGCCTACAGCCCGGATACGAAAACGGTTCTTCGCGGTGGCTACGGAATCTTCTTCATTCCTAATTTTGTTTCGTTCGGTGTCAATCCGTACGTCGACGTTACGAACAGCGGAACGTCGACATTTTTCGCCAGCAACAATCAAGGCTTGACCCCAGCCAGCACCGTGAATGCGAGCAACTGCGCTTTGTCGGGAGGGAGCCTGAACTGCGCGACGCCGGGTCCGTTCGGCCCATCTCTAGTGATCCCGCCGGGCCGAAATCCACAGCCCAATATCTCCGTGTACGGCCTTCAGCAGGCGACTTTGTCCTCGACGGGCTACACGGTGCAAAGGTCGCAATATAACCAGCAGTGGAACCTGGACCTCCAGCGTCAACTGCCAGGCGGCTTCTTCGCCGATGTAGCCTACGCCGGAGCGCACGGCGTTCACCTACCGCAGTTCAACACTAACGTCAATCAGATTCCGGATAACTTGCATCAGCCAGGCTCAGCAGCAATACACGTCCGGCCAGCCCGTCACGATTGCACAACCTGTTTCAGGCTATCCATTTAGCTTGAATCTGCCAGGCAGCTTAGGCCGCGGCAATCTGATTCAGGGACAGCTCGATCGTCCGTACCCCGAGTATGGCGGACTGAACTTGAACGGCTACGGCTGTTGCGGTAGCAGCTACAATGCCCTTCAAGCCACACTGACGCGGCGCTTCGCGGGCGGTGGAACCATTCTCGCGGCTTACACGTGGTCCAAACTCATGAGTAATACCGATACTCTGACGTCATGGCTGGAGGGAGGAACGACGGGCGGTGTCGGATCAATCCAGGATTGGAACAATCTCAGAAATGAATGGTCGCTGTCGTCTCAGAATGTCTCCCAGCGATTCGTGATCAGCTACGTCCTCGACTTCCCGTTCGGCAGAGGCCAGAGATATCTCAACAATCTAAGTGGATTCGGCAACAAACTCGTGTCCGGTTGGGGCCTGGATGGTGTCACCACGGTGCAGACAGGCTTCCCAATGAAGATCAGCGAGGCTAACGGAACACCACTCTCTGCATTGGGCTTGGGAATTGGCACTCTGAGGCCAAACGTGATTGCAAATTGCAAAGAAACCACCTCGGGTAGCGATGGAAGCAGGTTAAACCAATGGTTCAACACCTCCTGCTTCACTGCGCCTCCCGCCTACGGCTTTGGCTCGGAAGCGCGTGTGGATCCGGTGATCCGCATGGACGGCCCTGCGAACTTCGACCTCGCGGTATTTAAGCAAACCAATTTCGGACCGAGTGAGAGGATGGGTATCCAGTTCCGCGCCGAATTTTTTGACTTGTTCAATCATCCCCAGTTCGGGCCGCCGAACGAGTCGGCCGGTAGTACGACGTTCGGAGTTGTGAGTAATACTGTCAATAACCCACGGCTGATCCAGTTCGGGCTGAAATTCGCATTCTGATCGGAGCTGCCAAAAGATCAAGCGGTTTTCGATATCCTCGATAACTGAGGATGCAGAGTCGACTGTCTAGATGCGGCTGTAACAGACGCGACTTTTTCCGCTCGTCGTTAGCCGCCGCCGTCTTACCCATCTTTGATGTAAGAGCGCCCAAGGGCCTGGACTTCACGCTTCAGAATTCGCCCACTTCGCAAAAATATCTGATCGAAACCATGCCGGGCGGCGTGGCCTTGCTGGATTACAACAACGACGGTCTGCTCGACATTTTTCTCGTGAACGGCGGGCGTTTGACGGACCCGATGCGCTTACCGGAAACCTTTGATCGAGGCAACCCGCGCTATTGGAACCGGCTGTTTCGCCAGAACAAAGACGGCACGTTTACGGACGTCACCGCCGCGGCTGGCTTAAACCGCGCCGGGGCATCGAATTATGGCATGGGTGTCGCCGTCGGCGATTACGATAACGATGGCTATCCGGATCTGTTCGTCACCAGCTATGGCAAGAACGTCCTGTATCACAACAACGGAGACGGGACATTTACAGACGTTACTGCCAAAGCCGGCGTCGCCGGGAGCGGCGGATGGTCTGTGTCCGCCGGCTTTTTTGATTTCGACAACGATGGTCATGTGGACCTTTTCGTCACCCGATACATGGAGTGGGACACCGCCCACAGCAAAACCTGCGGCGGAGCCTGGCGCACTTATTGCCCGCCGGGCGAGTTCCCGCCCACCACGAACCTTCTTTACCGGAATCGCGGGGACGGCACCTTCGAGGATGTCAGCCGCGCATCGGGCATCACCTCGAAAAAAGGGCGTGCGCTGGGCGTCGCCTTCGCGGATTACGATGGCGACGGCTTCACCGACATTTTCGTCGCGAATGATGGCATGCAGCAATACCTGTTCCACAACAACGGAAACGGCACGTTTACCGAGTGCGCTCTTGACGTCGGCGTTGCTCTTTCGGCGGATGGCAAACCGCTGTCGGGAATGGGTACTGTTTTTCAGGACTACGACAACGATGGTCTACCGGATATCTTTGTTACCGAACTGCCGCGTGAGATCTACGGCGCTTACCACAACGACGGCCATGGTCTTTTCACGAATCGTAGCCTGGAAACCGGGCTGGGCACGCTAACTTCCGGCAGTTCCGGATGGGGAGTCGGCTTGGAAGATTTCGATAATGACGGCTGGAAGGATCTTCTGGTCGCGCAGAGCCACGTGCTCGACAACGTTGAATCCATCGATCATTCTCTGCATTACCTGGAGCCGCCGCTGCTCGCCCTGAACAAGCAGGGCCGCTTCGAACGCGCCGAATCCGGCATGACGAGGCCAATCGCCGGACGTGGCCTGGCGCTCGGAGACTTAAACAATGATGGCTGGATCGACGGAGTCATGACTGTTCTCGGAGGACCTCCGGTGATTCTGATGAATCGTGGCGGCAATCAGCATTGGCTCACGATCACCTTACGTGGAACAAAGAGTAACCGCGATGGACTCGGTGCAAAAGTGACCGTCAATGGGCAGACTCGCTTCGCCACTACTTCGGGAAGCTATCTGTCGGCGAATGATAAGCGGCTTCATTTCGGACTTGGCTCGAAGGGCAAAGCGTGTGTCGAGGTTATCTGGCCTTCCGGTATCCGGCAAACGTTGAATGACGTCAAGGCCGATCAGTTTCTTGTCGTCACCGAAGCGGAGCGCGCTTGATTCACAGTGGTCTGGTTCTTCTGCTCGCTATTCAGAGCCTGACCTCCGAAGGCGCTCAGCACATGCAGGCAGGTGTGGAGGCGCACCGGAACAAGGACTATAAAGCAGCCATTGCCGAATTCCAGAAAGCGACTCAAACCGATCCGAATTTTGCACAAGCCTTCCTGAATCTCGGTGAAGAGTATGTACAGGTTCGTGATTACGCGAATGCGGTCCCGGCGCTGAAGCACGCCCTAGAGCTACAGCCGGACCTGGACGAAGCTCATCTCGAATTGGGGTATGCACTTCTTTCGCAGGGATACGCCGCCGAAGCGATACCGCATCTGGAGCGCGCTCACGCAGTCGAAGCTTTGGGGATCGCCCAAACCGAAACGGGTCAATATGAGCAAGCGATCGTGAATCTGAGTGCCGCGCTGGCGAAACATCCCGGTGAACCCGACCTGTTGTATTATCTCGGCCGGGCAAGCGGCCTGTTGTCGAAGCGTTCCATAGACACTCTGCAGCAAGCCTATCCGGATTCTGCGCGTGCCCACCAAGCCATGGCGGAGAACTATTTTGTGCTCCGTCAAATGCCGCAGGCTGAAAGCGAATTGCAGACAGCGCTCAAAGAGCGCCCCGATATCCCCGGCTTGCACCTGGAACTCGGTCTCGTCTATGCGGGCGCGGCGCAATGGCCGAAGGCGGAAGAACAGTTTCGAACCGAATTGCAATTGCGGCCAGGCAATGCGGAAGCGAACTTCCGCCTCGGATCCGCGTTGCTGCAGGAGGGCAAGCCACACGAAGCGAAAGAAGTGCTGGAGCGTGCTGATCGCCTGCAGCCCGGCATGCCCGAAACGCTGTATTCGCTCGGCAAGGCTGCCTCGCTCGACAGTGATGCGGCCGAGGCGGAGAAAGCCTGGCTACAGCTGATTGAGATCGAGCCGGAGAGCTCGCTCGCTGCGCAGGCGCATTTCGGGCTCGCCGCGCTGTACCGCAAGCAGGGTAATACGGCCAAAGCGGAAAGTGAAATGCGAGAGTTCAAGCGCCTCCAGAAAACGGCCCCACCAGGTCCCGATACGACACGCTAACTAAGTGCAGCTTCCGAAACGCCTGCTGGCACATGTGATCTGATAAATACAAAGCTATCCATCATAAACATTTAATAAGGAGTTGCCATGCGGAATGCTCGACGCCGCGCTTTTTGTGTTGCGCTCTTGACTTGCGCCGTACTGGTTACGCCGGCCACTCCCGATACCATACGCGCGCCTTTGAAGAGTTCAAGCGCACGAAGTGCCGCGCCGGCTTTTAACCTGATGGATGCTTCTGGGAAGACGGTGCAGTTTGCGGACTACCGAGGCAAAGTGCTTCTGCTCAATTTCTGGGCTACCGATTGCGGCGGTTGCCGCCTTGAGATTCCCTGGCTTGTGGAAATTGACCGTAGTTATAGAAATAAGAAGGTTGCGGTTGTCGGCATTTCCATGGATGTCTCATATGAGAACCTCAAGAACGCTGCGGAAGCGTGGACCAGAGTGAATCCCTTTGTTCAATCCCACCAGATCAGGTATCCCGTCCTCATGGGGGATAACTCCGTAACAAAACGCTATAGCATAGAGGCGTTGCCTGTAACTTATCTGATCGACGCCGGTGGCCGGATTGCAGCAACCTACGTCGGACTTATCGATAAAGAAAACGTCGAAGCAAACATCAATACTCTTCTCTCAGAACGCCCATAGACGCGCTATCGTGCAACCCTCACCCGCGAACTGCGATCAGTGACTTGCTGAAGCCGAACGCTCGCTCTTCGAGTATGTGAGCCTCAGGGAATAAAGACTGCAGCGCTTCAGCATCGAGAAGTCTGAGTTCATTCAGGAAATGGTTCAGGTATGCGGCGCGGGCGGACCCGTCCGGCTTCACGAGAAGTTCCCAAATTGTAAACCGGTTGACGATAGGTCTTTGGACCGGCTTCGGCAGATAATGCACAAGCGGCAACATCAAATGCATCTCCATCGGAAACCGGCGATTTGGGGTCTGCACCCAGTAAGATCGGCCTACGCGCGCCACTTCGCTGGCGAAGCGCTGCTGGTTGTCGGCACTCCCGACATGTTCGATGACGGAATTGCTGAAGACAATATCGAAAGCCCGATCCCGAAAGGGCAGCATGCGGCCATCGCCGGCCACCTGATCGGCGCGACCGGCTGAGTTTGCGAGCGCCGACGGCAAGTTGAGCAAGGTAAGTTTCGGGTGAACGGATGCAAACTGCCAGATTTCGAGCGAGCCTCCGACATCGAGGACGCGCGTAGTTGGGGTGATTTGGAATGTCTTCTCAAAGAGAGACATTCGCCTGGAGCGAAAATGCTCAAAAGTGCGGTCGAGCAGGCGCGAAGGGGTCATACAAGCATCCGATTCGCGCGCTTGAATTGAGTCATCCGGAAGAGCCAGTCACCTCAGTGTCGCGCAGGCGCCTCCGGATGTGAGTGCGGGATCGCCGCAGCAAGCCCGCAGCGCGGTTCTAGCTGCCTGCCGCTTTTGCTTCCACCTTGTTGACACCGACCAGATCAGGTCTTTCGATACCAGGCTGCACCTGCTGCGAGCCGCGAGCCAAAGGATCCGCAATGTATTTGAAATTAGGCTCGCTGTTCCAGGGTCCGCGCTGATCGGTACCGTTCGAGCTCATGTTGTAGTAGATCTGCACGGTATCGTCCGGCGGAATGTTGCCGAAGTATGCATCAGTCAGCTTCCCAAGTGAAGCAAGAGCTTCCATGAACATTTTGGTATGGGCCACTTCGCGTGTCAGCAGATGAACAAGCGCTTTCTTGGTGCCATCATCCGTGCAGCGCTTGATAAGTTCCTCGTATGTCTGGCGGGCGCCCGCTTCCGCGGCGATGTTGGCGCGCAGATCTCGAACCACATCTCCTCCTTCATTGATGTACTGTGCGCTCCAGGCCGTGCCCATGCTGTCCAGGAAGTGCGGTCCCTTGCCGCGCATGGCAAATAGCGGACTCTCTTCCGCTTTGATCTTGGCTTCACCTACGGTATGCATCTCGATGAGTTTGCCCACCATCTCCAGGTGGCCGATCTCCTCAGTCGAGATGTCCAGCAGCATATCTTTTAAGCCCGTATTTTCGACATGGAACGATTGAACAAAGTACTGCAGACAGGCAGTCAGTTCACCTGTCGCCCCCCCAAATTGTTCAAGCAGATATTGGCCGAACCGCGGGTCAGGCGTGTTGACCGTAACAGGAACGAGTAACTCTTTTTTGTGTATGAACATTAGGTGCACCTGTGCTGACGACGCACAGCGCGCACCAGCCCTGGGGGGTGATCCGGCCGTGCGACTCACGCCTAGGCTAACGCCGGTACTCACGGGTAACAATCCGCAACATTGCCTGCGGAAATACTTGTAACATTCCGGCTGAGCCGCTGGTGATAATTGTCACCGTCCAACCCCGCAAACTGGCGTGGTATTTTAAAAGATACATGTGCCCCGGGGCCCTTAGCTCAGTTGGTTAGAGCGCTACCTTGACACGGTAGAGGTCAGAGATTCGAGTTCTCTAGGGCCCACCATCTTTCCAGTTTGTCACCCGTACAATTCGCCCAGCCATACACCGCCAACCAATTGATTTAAGTTCCTGACGACTTACCCGCCTTGCATTGTATGTGATTTCGTCCTAACCTTCGGGAGCCTTGATCTGAATCGTCTTATCCTGTGCCCAAAGGGCCTGACAGATCGCAGTCAGGCCTATCGCTAACGGTATCGGGCCGAGCAGCCGTTGTTCTACATCGGGCGCTGTTTGCGGGAACTGCCGCTGATGCGCTCTCGTAATCAAAAGATGGGTTTCATATCTCACAACGAGGAGAGGAGAGGCCGGTGCTGGCAGATTTGAGGGATGCACTGCGGCAATTGCGAAAAGCGCCGGGATTCACAGCGACGGCCGTGATTACGTTGGCGCTCGGAATCGGAGCAACCACAGCAATCTTTACATTGGTGCACCAGGTCATGCTGAAGTCGCTGCCGGTGACGAAGCCGGAAGAGCTGTGGAGAATCGGCGATAAGATCCGCTGTTGCAATTGGGGAGGGTACACGCAGGGTAGCGACGGAGATTTTTCGCTGTTCTCGTGGGAGGCATACCGGAACTTTCGCGCCAACACGCCGGAGTTCGCGGACTTGGCGGCCCTGCAGGCCGGCAATGCAGCGCTCGGCGTCCGTAGAGCGGGATCACAGGCTCAGGCGGATACACGCAATGGGCAGTATGTGTCGGGAAATTTCTTCAGGACACTGGGCGTGCGTCCGTGGATCGGCCGGCTTATGACCGATGCGGACGATCAGGAGGGCGCGCCCTCCGTTGCGGTGATGAGCTTTCACATCTGGCAGGACAAGTATGGCTCTGACCCGTCAGTGATTGGCGCCAGTTATCAGATCAACGGGCATCCATTTACGGTGATCGGCGTGGCAGCGCCCGGCTTTTATGGCGCGAAGCTTGCAGGTTGGGGCATGCCGGATTTTTGGTTACCCGTAACAAAGGAACCGTTGATCGACGGAGAAACCGCGCGACTGCACAGGCCCAATGGCAACTTTCTGGACCTGATCGGGAGGGTACGTCCGGGAGTCAACCCGAAGTCGCTCGAAGCAAAGCTGAAGGTGGAACTCCATGACTGGCTGGCTAGCCACGTTCCGGATATGGAGCCAAGCGAGAAGCAACTCTGGCGCCAGCAGACGCTGCATTTGACTCCGGGCGGCGCAGGCGTGGCGGCTATGCGGGATCAGTACCAAGATGGTTTGAAGTTGCTACTGATCGCGGCCGGATGTGTGCTGCTGGTGGCGTGCGCGAATCTGGCAAATTTGATGCTGGCGCGCGGCTTGAAAGATCGCGCGCAGACGTCCGTGCGGGTTGCGCTAGGCGCTTCGCGAGGGCGCCTGGTGCGCAAGGCCCTGGTAGAGTCCGTGCTGCTGGCACTACTTGGAGGAGTGGCTGGTGTAGGCGTGGCGTACGCCGGTACAAGCCTGATTCTCTACCTAGCCTTCCACCTGAGTGGACCGAATAACTACGTCCCGATCGACGCGACGCCCTCGTGGCCGGTGCTGCTGTTCGCACTGGCGGTATCGGTACTGACCGGAGTCGTTTTTGGGATCGCTCCCGCATGGATGACTTCACAGGCAGATCCGGTAGTGGCGCTACGTGGGGCCGGCCGTTCTGTTGGAGGTGGACGGTCGTCAGCACAAAAATCATTGGTGGTTGTGCAAACGGCAATGTCACTGGTATTGCTCTCGGCGGCGGCCCTGCTGGGCCAGAGCTTGCGAAACCTGGAGCACCAGAACTTCGGGTTCGAAACTCAGGGCAGATATATCGCCTCAATCAATCCAATGCTGGGCAACTACAAGCCGGAGCAACTGGAGCCGCTGTTCCGGCAAATTGATGATCGCCTGTTGCGCATTCCGGGCGTGCGCATGGTGGCGCCGGTACTATACGCGCCCATGACCGGTGACAGTTGGAACGACAGCATTCGAGTGGCGGGACGACCGGAGCCCAGCGCTAAAGAAGACACAGGCGCAGGCTGGGCGCGGGTGATGCCGGGATTCTTCGAGACCATCGGCGCGAAGGTGGTGCGGGGCCGAGCCATAACAGAGGAAGATAGGCAAACGACGCGGAAAGTGGCGGTGATCAACGAAGCCTTTGCAAAAAGATTCTTCAAAGGCCAGAACCCGATCGGGCAGCACTTTGGGCCGGACAAGATCAAGTATTCGAACGCATACGAAATCGTCGGAGTCATCCGTGACATGCGCTATATGACTTACGACTACAAGGATCCTATCCGGCCAATGTTTTGGCTGCCGGAAACACAAACAACAGAATACGACGATCCAGCTTTTCGGAGCGGAGAAATCTGGTCGCACTACTTGTACAACATCGTGATCTGGGCTCCGGGGAATCCATCGCACATCGAGGACCGGGTGCGCAAGGCGTTGGCCAGCGTTGATCCAGACCTCGTCCTCTATGAGGTTGACCCATACGCGAAGGTGGTGAGCGCGGATTTTCAGCAGGAAAACATGATTGCGACACTGACGATGCTGTTTGGCGTGCTTGGACTCGTCCTTGCGGCGGTCGGGTTGTACGGAGTAATGGCATACACGGTGGAGCAGCGCACGAGCGAAATCGGTGTGCGGATGGCACTCGGAGCTGGCCGTGGCCGCGTGGTGAAGATGGTGCTGCGCGGCGCCTTCTCACAGGTCGGTATCGGACTTGCGCTGGGCATTCCGGCAGCGATTGCGGCGGGCAGGCTCATGAGCGACCAGTTATTCGGCGTTAGGCCTTGGGATCCAGCAATGCTGGCCGGGGCGAGCCTGATGCTTGGCCTGGCAGCGCTGCTCGCCTCGGCGATTCCCGCGTCACGAGCCGCAGGAGTGGAACCGATGAGGGCACTGCGGAACGAGTAACCCAAAATACCGCGGCGAAGTCTTACATCACTCCAAATTCATCGAAAGCTGCTACAGCGCTCGTACCAGCCTCGAGCGCTTTGCGTACGCGGCTTTCGGTGCGGGCTTTTTCCAACGCCTTTGTGAAGACCTCAGTTTCTGCATCTCGCGGAATACAACAAACGCCATCGATGTCGCCGAACAGAAGGTCGCCGGGTGATATCAGGACGCCTCCGATCTCGACCGGTATGCGAAAATCGACCACCTTGTAGCGAGGAGCCGCGTCCTGACCATAACTTCCCCATGAGAAAGTGGGGAAGTTCAATCTCAAAATGCCTCGCGTATCGCGGCTGTAACCGTTTAGAACAGCTCCTGCAGCGCCAAGCTTGAGCGCCCGGGTACTCATCATCTCACCCCACAGAGCATTGCGCGGCGATGAACCAGTATTCAAGTAGATCTCATTGCGTTTGAGATCGTCCAGTGCCTCGAGCATCAGGCCAAAGGGTTTTTCCATCAATTTGTTGGCGCTTCCGACGATGCGCTCGCGAAAGACATCTACGGAAAGAACGGGCATGCTGCGGCCAATGACGATCATGTCAGGATGCAAGGGCCGTATGGCGGGCGGGAGGAACTGATGGAGCAGGCCGAGTTTGTCCATCACATCGCCGATAACAGAGCTGAAGAGCTCGCTGCGGGCAATCGCGAACAGTTCGTCATCGTTCTTCCAGATCGGCATGCGGTTGGTTACTGGCAGATTATGGATGGTAGATTATCACTCGAATGATCTTCTACGAGCGCAAGACAACTGATGCCTGAAACCTCTTTCCGCGGCCGTGCGGCGTGGACCATTGAGAGCGACGATCTCCGGGTGACAGTGCTGCAGAGCGGAGGTCATCTGGCCGAAATCGTTCTGAAGCACGGAGAACGCGTGAGCCCTCTTTGGGTTCAATCACGGCCGACCATCGATTCGGATACGTATGATCCTGGCATTCACCGAGAGATCTACGGTAACAATCCCGAATCGCGGCTACTGAGCGGACTGGCCGGACACAACTTGTGTTTTCCCTTCTGGGGGAATCCATCACCTGCGGAATTTGCGGCAGGAATGACATTTCACGGAGAAACGAATATTCGACGATGGCAATTGGTAGACGAAAGTCCGGGTGAAGCAACCATCGAGGTCGCACTGCCGGAGTCGGCCACAAAAATGAAGCGCCTTTGGCGTGTGCATGGGCACGCCCTGCATTGTGATTCGCAGGCCACGAATACGAGTACGTGGGATCGGCCGTTTGCGTGGTGCGAGCACGTGACGATCGGACCGCCGTTTCTTGAGAGCCGTGAGGTGCGATTCGACGCATCGCTGTTGAAGGGCTTTGTGACAGGCGATTCACTGGGTCCACACTTTGAATGGCCGCAAGGCGTCAGCCGGTGCTCGGAGATGCCGCATTTCGACCTGAGCCGGTATTCAGAGGTCCCCCACAAAGACTTAGTCAATTCGTTTCTGGCCGACCCGAAGCGCGAGTGGGCGTTCTTCACCGTCTTTCAGCGGAGACTCGCACTCCTGTTTGGATACGTGTACGCGAGAGCCGATTTTCCCTGGCTAAATGTTTGGCAGTGCAACACGGAAGAGATGCAAACGCGCGGCATGGAATTCAGCAACACGCCGCACCACGGAACAATGAAGACGCTGATCCGCGCTTCCGAGATATGGGGTGTGCCCACCTATGAATGGTTGGACGCCCATTCGGCGGTCCACAAGCGATTTATCGCTTTCCTGCATCCTGTTTCTGAGAGTTACCGCGGAACCGCTGATATTCGAATCGGGCCGCAAGCATTAGAAATTGTCGAGCGCGATTCCGGCCACGTTTTCAAGGTTCCGATCTAATTCATATCTCAGGCCGCTTATTTCACGGCCAGTCCAGCGAGCAGCCCGCCGTCTATGAGATAGTCGGCCCCGGTACAGAAGCCTGCCTTGCTCGATGCGAGGAATGCCGCTAACTCGGCGACTTCTTCGGGCGTACCGACCCGCCCGAGCGGGTGCGCATCGCCGAAACGTTTCAATACATCATCGACGGGCAGTTCTGGTGAGAACGTGCGGGCAGCCAGCTCCAGCATGGGAGTAGCAATGGAGCCGGGGCTAATCGAATTGACTCGAATCGAGTCAGAAGCGTAATCGATCGCGAGCGCACGGGTTAGGCTCAGAATCGCTCCTTTGGAAGTGACATAGGCAGCAACCCCGCGCTGACAGGCGTGGCCCTGAACGGATGCAACGTTCACGATGGCGCCGCCACCGCGCTTTTTCATTTCGGGAACGCTCAATCGTGCGAACAGGAAAATGCCCGTAACGTTCACGCTCAGGCAGCGGTTCCATGTTTCGAAGTCTGTTTCTGTAACAGTGCCGTAGGGGTGAATGGCCGCGGCATTAATAAGAATATCGAGACCACCGAACAACTGAACGCATTTCGCCACCGCGGCTTTCACATCATCGGGAGAAGAGACATCGCAGCGTTGAACGTTTATTGAAAGATTCCCGGAAGCGGCGTCGCTTTGAAGTTCGGTGTTTGCCGCGGCGTCGATACCGCAAGCGAGCACATGAGCTCCGCCGCAAGCAAGACGCTTTGCGACGGCCTTTCCGATGCCCGTCGTTCCGGTAACGATCGCTACCTTGTTTATGAAGTCCTGCACGGCGGTTATCCCTCAATGGCTTTCAAACATGCGCGAAGATAGCCCATCGCGAACGCCATCCCGGAGTGCCAAGGGGCATCACAGGCGAGTTGCGGCGCATGATCCGGGATAATCATTCCAGCGAAGTTGTTGTTTTTCAAAATGCGAAAGATGCGAAGGACATCCACGTCCCCTTCATCGATGTGCGTCTCCTTGTATTCGGGCACTTTCCCGCGAACGTTTCGCATGTGAATGTAAGCAATGCGGCCCTGCGAACTGTAACGATCGACGGCGTCATAGACGTCGCCCTCGGGCATCTCGGCGATAGTTCCCACACAGCATTCAAGCTGATTGGACATGCTGTGATTGATATCGATGAGTTTCTGGTAGAGGTCGGGACGATAGACGAGTCGCGGCTGTCCGCGCAGGGTCGGTAAGGGAGGATCATCGGGATGGGCGGCTAAGCGGACGCCGGCTTGTTCGGCAACGGGAAGACATTCGTTTAAGAAGTCAGCGGCGCGCTGCCAGAGCTGCTCTGAAGTGGCAGCGGGCGGAGTTCCAGGGGGCGCGTCAGGATCATAGATCATGTTCCAGACCATACCGTTGGGCATGGGCGTGTCCAGCGGGCCGTTCATACCGACGCTGATGGCGCCGCCGCGTGCAAACGGGCCTGTGACACGGCCTGCAACCCCCGCGATGCTGAAGTTGTAACCAATGATCGGAATGCCTGCTTCGCCCACCCGGCGGATGATGGTTTTGAGACCGTCGAGTTGTTGTTTTTTGCGAGGTCCATCGAGCAGCACATCGGACCAGTGGGCGGGATCGAAGTTCTCGATGGCTTCCCAAATCAGGCCAGCGTCTTCAATCTGCTTTTTGATTGCCCGCATTTCCTCAACAGTCCAAAGCCGCTCCGGATCGCCCGCGTAGCCCCAACCGGCGAGCTCGCCCACTGGTTGATCCTGACGGGGATTAGCAGCGCCTCCCTTTTTGAAGTAGTCAACCAGATGCACGACGACGTGCGTGGCTCCGACCTGCCGCGCAAATGCGAGATAGGCCGGATTCAACATGTGCCTGTAAAGACCGAAGCCTAGTTTCATAAAACGAGTCCTAATCAGGAGAGTCGTGTGTTCACCGTATCCGCATTAGCGGCGGTTTGGGGCAGCCAGATGTGACTGATCTGTTCGAGCGAGTAACCCTTGGTTTCCGGAACGAAGAGCAGGACGAAGATGAAGTTGACGGCAGCCATGACAGAGAAGACAAAGAAGGCTCCGGAGCTGCCAAGATGGGCCATCATGAGAGGGAAGAACTGGTCGGCCAGATAGGCGAAAATCCAGATCGCAGTAGTAGCGATAGACATCGCAGTACCGCGAACTTTGGTTGGAAATATCTCCGATATGATCACCCAGCAGACGGCGCCGTTACCGATTGCGTGGCCAGCTACGAACGCCATGATGCCGCCCAGGATACCGTCGCCTGTCATAGCAAGCAGGTAGAGAGACGCGACCATCGCGAGTGAAAGCGTCTGTAAGCACGTGCCGAAAAGTATGAGGGTCTTACGGCCTGCTTTATCCACCAGCCAGATTGCTAGCACGGTAAATACCAGGTTCACGATGCCGACTAATACGGACTGGAAGAAAGCGTCCGAGGCTTTCTGACCGGCGCTCTTGAAGACTTCAGGCAAAAAAGAGAGCAGGCAGGTAATGCCGCTTGTCTGAGAGAACGCAGCGAGCAGGAAACCGATGATGAGGGCGCGGCGGAACGGTCCTTTAAAAAGTTCTTTCAAACCGCCTTGCTCTTCTGCCAGAGACTGCTCGATAGATGCGGATTCTGACCGCGCTGCACTTTCGCCGTTGATGATCGCCAGTACATGCTCTGCCTGCAGGCGGCGGCCGACTTTCATCAGCCAGCGCGGACTCTCTTCGGAGAACAAGATCGCGAGCGCGAAGATGATTGCCGGAATGGCGGCAGCGGCGAACATCCAGCGCCAACCGCGAGCGACCTGCCAGGATTCACCGCCCGAACGCTCGATCAGCATGTTTACGTAGACAGCGGACAGAATTCCGGCGACTATTCCGAACTGATAGAGGACCACAAGGCGGCCGCGCACCCTGGCGGGGGCAATCTCTGCGATGTACATTGGGGCAACGATAGATGCCGCACCAATACCGATTCCGCCGACTATGCGCCATGCAACATACTGCGAGAAGGAACCGGATATCCAGACGCCGAAAGAAGAAAGCGCAAAACAGGCAGCACAGGTGTAGAGAGCGCGTTTAAGGCCGAAGCGGTCGGCGAAGCTGCCGGCGGTCGCTGAACCGAACAGACAGCCGATAAGAGCGCAGCCTGCGGCCCAGCCGATCGAAGCAGGCTGAAGCTGAAAAAATTTCGACAGATGGCCGATGGCGCCGCTGATCACGATGTTGTCGTAACCGAACAGAAAACCGCCAAGCGAGGAAACGGCCGTCGCAATCCATAATGCAAATCGACCGGCATTCCTAACTTCAAACTGTTTAGCTAAAGGGCTGCCGGGTTCGACCATGGTAGTTGGTAGAAACTTTATCTTGACCGAAGAGAAAGGGACAGTGGTATTGTAATCGTCTATGGTAACGGCAGGCAACAGGCGTCGTTATGGCCGGATGTTCTCATTCTCGAGCAAATCAAACTTTCTGCGTAACGTAAGGCATGCGATGAAGCTTAATAACTGGTCGTGGGTGGTGCTGGCCCTTGCGACGGCTATTACCGCCACGGCGGAGGCGCAAACCGTCTGGCAGATCGGGAAATTTGACGAGTCACCGGTCGAATTCACACGCGCTCCGCAAGATAATGTCACTTTCGAAGTTGGCAAGAACAATGCTGGCACGGATTGGCCGAGGCGGCAGATCACCGGGCATCCCTACCGGATTCTCTTTGCGCTCGAGTCGACAAGCGGTTCCTACACGCTAAAGGTAGCGACGTTGATCGAGCGCCCTCGCGTTCCCGCGCTGCATATCGATGTGAACGGCCATGCGGGCACATTTTTTCTTCATCCGAAGCTGAGTTACTCCCGCAGTGACTTCTCCTATGCGTTCGATCCTCACGAGTCGCAGAGCACGGTGGATATCGAAGTGCCTGCTTCATTTTTGAAGTCCGGGCAAAACGCGATCACGATCACTTGTGTGGACGAACCCGCGACCCCTGCCGGCGCGGAGGAGATCGGTGGAATCAGTTATGACGCTTTAAGCCTCGAACAGGACGCAGCTCGCGCCGAGCCGGAGCGCGATGCGCAAGTGCAGGTGGAGCCCACGATCCTATATCGGCAAACGCCGGCGGGTCTGGCTGAGGTCGTGGATGCATTTGTACGTTTTGCCGCGTCCATGGCAAGCAGGCCACGCCGATCTCGAAGTGAACGGGCAGCGGTACACAGCGGATTTCCCGGCCGGGGAATTCGGCGAGCAGCGGCTTTCGTTCGATGTTCCCGAGTGGAACGGAACAGTTCATGGCAAAGTTCAGTTGTCTGCCGGGCTGAGGCGTCCGGTGGAGGTGAGTCTGACCCCGGAGCGTAAGTGGACCATCTACGTTGTCCCACATACGCACTTGGACGTCGGTTACACGGACTACCAGGGAAAAGTTGCGGAAACCCAAGCGCGAGTCCTGAGCCAAGCGGACGCGCTCATAACAGAACATCCGGATTTCCGGTTTTCGATGGATGGCTCATGGAACTTGCAGCAGCTGCTTGAGCACGCGCCCGAAGGCAGAAGCAGGAAGAGATTCTCAACCTGATTCGCAGCGGAAAGATGGCGATGCCGGTGCAAAACTGCAATCTGCTAACAGGCTATGCTTCGCTCGAAACGCTTTACCGCTCGCTATATGCCTCAAAGGAATTGGCGGAGCGTTACGGCCTGCCATTCGAATACGCTAACATCACCGACGTTCCAACTTATTCGGGCAGTTACCCGTCTGTGCTGGCGAGCAGCGGCGTGAAGTACTGGGTTGCGGCTTCGAATAATGATCGCGCTCCCATCTTCTTCTACGATCACTGGAACGAAAAATCGCCTTTCTGGTGGGTGGGCCCGGACGGAAAGAAGGTCTTGTTCTGGTATTCCCGGCATTACATGCAAGTGCAGACGCTGTTCGGTCTGCCTCCGCAGCTCAATGCGGTACGAGAGTCGCTTCCTATTTATCTTCAGGCGTATTCCAAGCCAAGCTACAAGCCCGACGTAGCTCTGATTTACGGCACGCAGGTGGAGAACACGGACCTGTTTCCATCCACCGCCACGTTTGCGGACGACTGGAACAAGCTGTATGCCTATCCGAAGCTGATTTACTCGACTTTTCCTGACTTCTTCCACTACCTGGAGCAGCACTACGGCGAGCAATTGGAGACGTTCCAAGGCGACGGCGGCGGATATTGGGAAGACGGTATCGGCAGCGACGCCTACTACGCTCAGGAAGATCGCGAAAATCAGAACCGGGCGCTATCGGCTGAAATCCTGTCCACCGCCACGCATACGGTTGACGCTAATCTGAATCCACCGAAAGGGCTGTTCGCCGATATTTGGGAGAACATCATCCTGTTTGCCGAGCACACGTGGGCCTCTTATAATTCCGTCTCGCAGCCGGATCACGACGAAACCGTCAAGCAGCTAAGAGTGAAGGATGACCGCGCGGATCGGGCCGCTATCGAGATCAATGACGTAATCAACCGGTCCATGAGCCAGCTTGCGAACGACATTCACGTTCCGGCGAACACACTGGTGGTGTTCAATTCGCTGAATTGGAAGCGCGATCTGGTGGTCGAGACGGATCTGTTTGAACATCCGAACCTTGTCGATCTGACCACCCACCAGGAGATTCCGCTCGAAGTGCTGTACAACAAAGAGAAGTTTCTTGCACGTGCGTTATCTTGCCAAAGACGTGCCTGCTGTCGGCTACAAGTGTTTCAGCATCGAGTATGCGAAGGAGGGCGGCCCGGCGGAGCCGCAGCGATCCGCCGAGCGAGACGATCGAAAACTCCTTTTACCGGATCAGGGTGGACGAGGCGACCGGATCGATCAGCAGTATTTACGACAAGCAACTGCGGCGCGAAATTGTGGATGCGAAGAGCCCCTACAAATTCGGCCAGTATCTGTACGTTACGGGCGGAGACGGCGACACGCAGATGATCAATCCGTTTCCGGCGTTGCCGCCCGGGCAATTGACTGTACATGCGGCCAGCGCAAGGCAAGTGCCTGGGAGTCGAGAAGATGCCGTGGGGCCAGTCCATCCGCCTGACCAGTTCCGAGCACGAATACGCCGCGGATCGACACTGAAATTCTGCTGTTCAACGACGAGAAGAAGATCGAGTTCCGGTACGACGTGCAAAAGACGTACACGACTCGCAAGGAGGGCGTGTACTTTGCTTTTCCCGTGGCAGCTCGCGCAGCCGGAATTCATGTACGCAACCCAGCAGCAATGGGTCGACCCAGCCCACAACCTGATGAAGGGCGGCAGCCTGGAATGGTTCAATATCCAGCAATGGATGGCAGTTCGGGACGCGAACGTGGCGGTCGGGATCGTTCCGCTGGACGCGTCGCTCGCCAGTTTCGGCGACATCAATCGCGGCACTTGGCCGGGAACATTTGCGCCGAAGAGCGGACGATTTTCTCCTACATCATGAACAACTACTGGCACACCAATTATCGCGCCGGTCAAGGCGGCGATTTTACGTTCCGTTACGCGATGACAAGCGCGCCGCAACTGGAGGCGGCGGCGCTCACAAAACTCGGGTTGGAGGAGATGCGGCCGGCGGAACTGGATTACGTGGTCAGCCAGGACAAACCGGGAGATCCGCCGCGGCCTTTGCCCGCCGAAGGCACCAATTTCCTGAACAGCGACGGCGACAACGTGGCGCTGGTCACGTGGAAGGAAGCGGAAGATGGCAACGGGACGATTCTGCGGCTGCAGGAGATCGCAGGGAAAGCCGGGCGAAGCCGACATCAGCATGCCGAAAGCCGGCATATCTTCGGCTGCGCTTTGCTCCGGCGTGGAGGACGACATGCATAGCCTGCCGGTCGAGAATAACGCCGTCCGCCTTACTTTTCAGCCTTTCGAAGTGCTCACCGTTCAGACTCGTTAGCAAGTAGCGATCTAACGACCGGCTCTAAACTTTCACTCAGCCGTTAAAAAAGTCTTGACCGGAGTCGGATTAATGCCTTATAGCTATTGCTAAAGGTCTATCGCTCGCAAATCTTTGGCTTGTCCAAGACCAGGAACGCAAATTCAGGAGTCTGAAAGTGACGCTCATTCGAAGGCTCAGTAGCCTTACTTTCCTTGTCGGCTTCGTTGCCGCGCTACACGCGCAGACGACAAACGGAACCATAACCGGAACCATCACGGACCCTCGGGCGCCGCCATTGGCGGTGTCCAGGTTCAAGTCGCAAATCAAGACACGGGCGAACAGCGCTCCGCGACGTCGCAGGACAACGGCACGTACATCATTCCCCAGTTGCCGCCCGGCAGATATAACATTACGGTTGAAAAACAGGGTTTCGCAAAAGAAACCCAGCCGGGCGTTCAACTGCTGGTGAATCAGAGCGCGACGCTCGACTTCAAGTTGTCGGTCGCCGCGGTGTCGCAAACTGTTGAGGTCACCGGCGCTGCCGCCGCAGTTAAACACGACGAACGCGACATTGGGGACGTCGTTCAGCATCAGCAGATCGTGGACCTGCCGCTGAATGGCCGCAACTTCACGCAGTTGACGCTGCTTACGCCGGGCGCCGCGCCGCAGGAATCGGGCCAGCAGAGTGCGTTCACGGTCAAACAAGGCGCCGGCGCGATCAGTCCGTCGGTCGACGGACAGAGGGGCCAGCAGAACAACTTCACGATGGACGGGCTGCTGAACAACAACATTTACACGAATACCTGGGCGATCAGCCCGCCGCCTGATGCGCTGCAGGAATTTAACGTTCAGTCCCACATCACGGACGCTGCAATTCGCAATCTCGTCAGGTGCGAACATCAACATCGTCAGCCGTTCAGGAACCAACGAGTTTCACGGTGACCTGTGGGAGTTCTTTCGAAACGACGTGCTGGATGCGCGTAACTTCTTCGATGCGACGAAACCGCCGTACCGTCAAAACCAGTATGGTGTGACATTTGGAGGGCCGGTCAATTCCCGACTTCAACGGCAGAACAACACGTGGTTCGAAGGCTATTGGGAAGGATTCCGGTCGGTTCAGAGCCTGAACAATTTCGCCAGCGTCCCAACGCAGGCGATGCGCAACGGCGACTTTTCGGCCGTCCTCGGGCCTCAAATCGGAACGGACAGCCTCGGCACGGCCAATCTATCAAAACGAGATTTTTGATCCGAGCACCAGCCGCCCGGATCCTACAAACCCGGCGAACATCATTCGTGATCCATTCCCGGGAAACATCATTCCAGCGAACCGGCTAAATCCAGCGACACTCCTTACTGTCTGCAGAAGTATTATCCTCTGCCCGAACTTGAATGTCGCTCCGGGTGTTCTTCCAAATTACCAATGGGCAGGCGGCAATAACACGTAGCAGCGACCAGACCGGAATACGAGTGGATCATCGTTTCGGCGACAACGACACGATATTCGGCCGCTATAACCGGTCAAACGCAACACTCCTTCGGCCCGAAGGACTCCCTACTTACAATCAATCGCTTGTAAATTACGCCCAGACTGTTGCCACTCGGATATACCCACCTATTCAGCCCAACGGTGATCTTCAATGTTCACTATGGCTGGACGAATACGAATTTCGGCCAGTTCGATGACCCCGTCGGGACAGGCGTTTATAACCGCGACTAACTTCGTCCAACTCGCGCCGGCTAAGAATGGCCTCGCGCTTGGGACCGAACATGGGTATTTCGAACGGTTACACCGGAGTCGGCCAATTTGCCATCCCGCTTGGCCCCCAATACAACAACGACGGCCATGTGGACCTGTCTGTCGTGCATGGCAAGCACACGATCGGCGTCGGGAGCGATGATTTATCACATCCATAGCTTCGATGACGGGTGGGGCATGGGGCCGAGCTTCACGCAAAACGCAACATCTCAGGGTGGACTAGTCAACGGAACGCGGTTACGGCCCCGCCAGTTTCATGCTCGGATTGCCGGACAGCATTATATGGTTTTCTCGGCAACACATCCGCCGACGAGCGCGGCTGGTGGTATGGCGGATATGTTCAGGATCAGTGGCAGGCATCGAACAAGCTAACACTCACGTACGGGCTGCGCTACGATTTTGTGCAGCCGCCGAGTTATGGCAGCAAGATCGTTTCCGGGCTAAATGTTCTAACAGGCGATTTCCTGGTGTCCGGCGCCCGTTCCGCCGCTGTATCCGCACGCCAAATGTTCGCAAGACTTACTACGATCCGGATTACAACGGCTTCCAGCCACGTTTTGGGGCTGCTTATCGCGCTAGTCAAACCACGGTCGTTCGGACTGGCATTTGCCATGTTTGACGATCACAACAATGTGTTGGTGCAGGAGGCGCAAGATCCGCGCATATCTTGGCCGGAGGGCGTCGGGCGTCTCAAAGTGGGCTCAATCGCGGACTACCCACCACATACTTCAATAACCTGCCGCTGTATGGTTCGTTCTTCAACCCTCTTCAGCCGCTAGTAGCCTTTGGCGCAGATAACAGGAACAAGATTCCATACTCAATGCAATACAACTTTGGCATTGAACAACAACTACCGCATTCTACTGTGTGTGAGCGCTGAATTATGTAGGTTCCGTCGACCGGCACCTGTTCATTCAGCCAGCCGCGAACACTGCGTTGTACCCGGCGCCCGGTCCCATTTCCGCGCGGCAACCATTTCCCGCAGTATGGCGGGTCAGTTTTCATTCGATGAGAACGTCGGGAACTCGAGCTACAACGCCTTTCAAGTTCAAGGTGCAGAAGAACCTTTCTTCGGGACTCAACTTCCTGCTTTCTTATACGTGGTCGAAGTCGCTGGATATCCAGTCTGAAGGACAGTCGGGAAGCATCGAAACGATTTACGATTACCGGCGTGACTGGGGGCCAGTCGGACTTCAATCGAACTCAGATGTTCGTCTTCAGCGGCAATTATGCATTGCCTTTCGGCAAGGGCATGGCCCATCTTTCCAACGCCAACGGGTTTGTGACGAACCTGCTCGGCAACTGGAATGTAGGTTGGATTGCTACGTTGAATACCGGCCAGCCGTACGACGTACTTGCCGGCGGAGATATCGCCAACGTGGGCGGAGGCAGCCAACGCGCGCAAAACGTCGGAAACCCCAATTCCGGATTCACACAGAGCATTCACGAATGGTTTAATACTGCTGCGTTTACGCTCCCGGCGCCTTACACATTCGGCAACGAAGGTCGTAATAACCTGACCGGACCGGCCTTCAAAAATCTTGACTTCATCACGTACAAGGACTTTTTGTTTACGGAACGATTTAGATTACAGTTCCGTGCTGAGTTCTTCGACATCTTCAACCACCCGAGCTTCGGGTTGCCGGACAATACGGTCACAGACGCCAATTATGGTGTGATCACCAGTACTGCGCTTCCGGACTCCAATCGCGAGATTCAATTCGCACTGAAGCTGATGTTCTAATGCTTGAGCTAGGGCCCTTGCTCGAAAGGGCCCTAACTCGCAATGGTTGTGCTGCCGATCATACTGCTCACTGTAGTTGCCGGATGTGATGACAGTGTGAAGAGCGCTATCGCGGCGCTCCAGCAAAACAACCCGGCACAGGCGCTAACGTTGCTTGAGCCATTACGCTCGCAGTGCACACAATCCAGTTCGTTCTATGAAGTTCTGGGATTGGCAAACGAGTTATCGGGAAACAAGAGCGCGGCCGAAGAATCGCTTCGTAGAGCGGTCAGGCTTGACGCCGCGTCACCACGGCTTCTGACGGAACTTGGAGCGACACTTCTGAAAAATAACAAGCCGGTGGACGCGAGTAAGGCTCTCAATGAGGCATTAAAGCTCGATCCGTCAAATCCGGTCACATTGAAATACGCCATCGGGGCAGCGGTGGGATCGCGAAATTGGCCGCGTGCCGCGGAACTGTTTCGGCAACTGAATATTGAGAACAATAGCCGCTTGCTTGAAGAAGAGCCGATCCTCACTTTGTGGCTGGCTCAAACTTTTCTCGAGACGAAGCAAGCGGATCAGTTGGATGCGATGCTGGCGGCTCACCAGAGCTCCATGCCTCCGGGGCTCCTGTTCTCGCTGGGAACACTGTTCGCACAGCACGCAATGTACAAACAGGCGGTGGAGTATTTCAAGCTGGTGCCGGCAGACATGGCCGATGATGCGCTGTACTTCAATCTGGGTCTCTCCTACTCTCACCTGCAGCAATTCGACGATGCCCGGCGCAGCTACTTCGCGGCCATCGACAAGCATCCCGATCACGTGGATGCATATTTCCACGTGGGCCTGGATTATGTGGCGAGCGGAAAGACAAGAATGGGCGTTCCGTGGTTATATAAGGCGCAGAGTCTTGCTCCGGCACGCTCCGATATTGCGTATGCGCTGGCAGGGCAACTGATAGCGCTCGAGTATTTCAACAGCGCAAAAGAAGTTTTGGCGCGAGCGTTCGAAAGCGCGCCGCACGACGCGTTACTACTGTCTGCCGAGGGTGATCTCAAGCGAGCGCAGGGGGATACAGCGGCGGCCGTTATCAGCTATCGAAAGGCGCTGACCGAAAAGCCAGGATTTCCGCCGGCCCTGGTAGGTCTTGCGCGCGCAGATCTGGAGACCGGCAAAGAAGCAGAAGCGAGGAGCTTGCTGAATACTGCGCTGGCTCGTGATCCCAAAGATCCGGTCGTCAATGGCGAGATAGGACTGGTTGAGGCGCGCAATGGGCGCTGGGACGCAGCATTGCAGCACCTTGAACAGGCGTGGCAAGAGAATCATTCGAACCCAACCATTGGCTTAGAACTCGCGCGGGCATACCAACAAAAAGCCCGGCCGGAGGACGCGTTACGGCTTCTTCAATCGATCAGTCCCGAAATGGAGGACTCCGCAGCTTTCCACTTTCAATTAGCGCAAATTTATACTCTCCTGCATCGTCCAGCCGACGCACACGCCGAGCGCGATGCATTTACCGAACTGCAGGCGAACAATCAAAATGTTTTGCGCTTTGACAATCCTCACACGTACGTGCACTAAACCGGTCTTGGCTCTCGCGCTGCTGGTGAGCTGCGCGCCGGTTTTTGTTATGGACGCTCAGACCCCGCTGCAAGAGTGTGACGAAGCTACGACCTTCCAGCGTGCGGACCAGCTGATCAAAGCCAAACAGTATGACCACGCGAGCGAACTGCTGAGTCGATTCGAAGCCTGCCCTGGCCGGAAGCCGTTGGACACTTTCCAGCTAGGTTGGCTGTTCGGCCGCGCCAGGCGCTTCGAGGATGCTTTGAAACTCTTCGAAACTGTTCCGCACGACGTGCCCGATCCCCTCACGCACGATTACGCCATTGCTCTGAGCCGCTTTGAGCTTGCTCAGTATCAGGCGGCAATCGACGTTCTTCGCCCATACCAGGGATCCGGCAAAGCGGACGATAAATCGATGAACCTGCTGGCCGTGTGTTATTCCAAGCTGGGACTTTACCGGAATGCATATGATGTTCTGGCCGAACAAGCGCATCGCAATCCAACTGATCTCACCACCTACTTAAATCTGGTAACCGTCTGTGCGGAAGGCGGCGATGTGGCGAGAGCGGCACAGATAGCGGCGCAGGCGAAGCAGCTTTTCCCAGATTCCGCTGACGTGGCAATCGTGCTCGGTGCGGCAGAGACCATGCTGGGCCACCTGGAGCAGGCTTATGCAGACTTCTCGACCGGCGCGCGGCTGGCGCCATCGCGAGCGGATGCGCGATTCTTCCTCGCATTAGTGGATTACAAGCAGGGAAAGTATTCCGATGCTGTCGCAGTTCTCGAAAGAGCCCTGAAGGATGGGTTAGCCGATTCCGATCTGCACTATCTCATGGCGGAGTGTCTGCTAAAGCAGGATCCAGCAAATCAGGCACAAGCACTGAAGGAATTGGATCTCGCTGTGGACCTGAATGCAAAGTCCGTGGCTGCCCGAGCATTGCGGGGCAAGCTGCTGCTCGAGAGCGGCCGTACGAAACAAGCTGTCGCCGACCTCGAGCTCGCGCGGCAACAAGATCCTCAATCACGAGCAGCTCTCTATAATTTGGCCCGAGCGTACCAGGCCGAAGGCCGGATCACGGAAGCGCGGGCGCTTTTCCAGCAACTTCGATCACAAAGCGCCGATGCTCTGAATGAGATCACCGATACGCGCCTGAATGATGCGCTCACCGGGAAGGCTGGTCAGGAAGAGTGAAGTTTCTCGGCTTTCTGTTGACGTTTACAGCTCTTGCTGTGAATCAGCCCGGAGTTCCACATATCCAAGCTGCCGAGAAAGCATATGACCAGGGCAAGCAGGCTCAGATTGACAAGCAATGGGAACATGCCGCTGAGTCCTTTCTGAAGGCCATCGAAATCGAACCGACTTTCCTCGAGGCACGCGAAACCTTGATCGCTGTTTATCTCGATTCCGGCCGGCGGTTGGATGCTGCGGGAGCGATCACTCAGTTGCTTGAGATCGAACCCGACGCACATAGATATCGGCTTCTGCTGGCCCAAATATTGCTTGAACAGAAACAGCCTGAGAAAGCCCTCGCTCAATTCTCTCTAGTTCTAAAGCGCGAGCCGTATAATGCCGACGGGCTCCTTGGTTTCGCGGCGGCGGCGAAGCAGGTTGGAATGAAAGATCGTGCTAATGCGGCGATGGAGCGCGGCAGGCAGCACTATCCAGGAGACGATCGATTCAAGAGTCCTCCAGCCGGCGCGCAGCCATGACCGAACTCATACCGCGCGGAAGTGTCGTACAACATTGGTCACGCGGAGTTTCTGAATGAGAACGAGTCTGCCGGGCAAGGTCAAAATGCTGGGCGTGGATGATGTTCGCGAGACAAACGAACTCAAGCTCCTGCATATCATCCGTGACCGGCAACCGATTTCGCGCGTAGATCTGGTAAAAGCGACGGGATTGCGCGCCGGGACGGTGTCCGTCATTGTCAACCGCCTGCTGCGCGCATCTGTGGTGCACGAAGGCGAACTCGCTCCGTCGAGCGGTGGGCGGCCCGCGACGTATCTTCAGATTAATGCCGAAAAGGCATATGTCGTCGGAATCAGCATCGGTGTCCACCAGACCGTCTACGGCGTTAGTGACTTCAATGGACGAATTCTAAATCAGCGCACCGTCCGAACCGATTCCGACGGCGGACGGTTCCTTGCTGATCTGGGAGAAGACATTGCGTTACAGATAACAGCTAACTTCCGCAGTGGCCGGTTGGCAGGTGTGGGCGTCAGTGTACCTGGTCTCGTCGATCGTGGGGATGGTCGTCTCGTTCGGTCACCCAACCTGGGATGGCGCGACGTGCCCATTGCCTCCATTCTTGAGCGCAAGCTCAATTTGCCTGTGCACGTTGAAAACGATGCCAATGCCGCCGCGCTCTCCGAACTCTGGTATGGACCCATGGACGTGTGGGGAGCACATTGCCTGCTGTTCATCTTGATTGTGGAAGGAATCGGAACGGGGCTGATTCTCAACGGCGAAGTTTACGTAGGTTCGCGCATCGGTATGGGCGGGTTTGGACATATTCCGCTGGACCCGGCTGGTCCCATGTGCTCTTGCGGAAGCGTTGGGTGTTGGGAGGCCCTGGCGTCAGATGAAGCAACACTCGCCAGATTTGCGGCTGCCAACGCCCATCTCGCACGGTTGCCTGCTTCTCTGCACGACTTGATCGCTCTTGCGCAGGCCGGTAATGAAGCAGCCAGGCGCGAACTGATTACAAGCGCTTCGCACACGGGCCGCGCGATCAAGGGCCTATCGCACGGGCTCGCGCCGGATGTGGTCGTGATCGGTGGCCAGATCACCGCCGGTTGGTCCATCATTGAACCACACCTGTTGAAGGAGCTACAAGGCGAATATTTACTATCCGATATTTCCCGTCCACGTCTGCGGCCTGCTAGCGTGGAGAATCCGCCCTTCTTCGGCGCCTTTCCGGTGGCCCTTCGCAGCGTCCTGCACAAAAGGAAAAAGCTTCATTCGTTCGTGTAAGGCCCCGCGGTAGGCTGTCTCTTTTGGTTCGCGTAGGCTGCATAGCGGCGGAATGACTTGTTATCGTCTGAAACCGCCGAAGCCGCCGCCCCGAAAGCCCCCAAACCCTCCACCGCCAAATCCACGATCGCCGCCAAAGCCGCCACCGGATCGGAAGTTACTCCAGCGGTCGCCGCCTTGATCTCTTGCGAATTGATCGCCGTTTAGTCGATCAGAGTCAAATCCACCCGAAGGTGCGTGCCATCCGCTGCTGGTGTGCTGCTGCCATCCGGATCCCGGAGTAGATTTGTAAACATTTCCATCGTGGTCGGCATACACGTTATTGTTCGAGTATCCGACTCCGTTGCCGGTGTGCGGATTATACGCATAGTTGTATTTTCCACTGGCGGATTGCCCTGTGTAGGCGTTACCTACCGTGCCTGCGCCACTCCCGTGGACAATGCCACTCGAAGGGTTGTATGTTGCGCCCCTTGCACCTGACGCATAGTTGCCTGTGTACGCATTACCCACGGTGCCGGCGCCAGCTGCGTACCGGGTTCCGGTAGCGGAGTTATAGCCAGCGGTTCTCGCGCCAGATTCGTAGTTACCTGTATAGGCGTTGTAATTCCGGCCGGCCTCGCCGACACCTCTGTTTCCGGTCACTGGATTGTAATAGCTTCCGCGCGCGCCTTGACCAATATTCCCTGTGTATGGGTTAGCCCATGCGGCGCGAGTTCCCGAGTAGGCAGTGTTGCCCCAGTGCCCATACACGTTGGCAGCTGCCGCGCCGCCGTAGCCACCCCAACCCCATGCCGGCGCTGCGTACCCCCATCCCCAGCCGCCAACCGGGCCCCACCAGGGACCGCACGCGGACCCGATCGCCATACCCAATCCGAATCCGAGCCCCCAGCCTGCAACCGCACTCCAGGTGAACGCCGCACCCACTCCGTATGTGTACGGAGCGGGAAACCAGGTATTTGCAATGGTATACGGCTGATAGTTATAGCCGGTTCCATATACGACGATGTTATCGGTGGAGACAACCGTGCCGTAATAACCTGGTGTGTAACCTTCATAGATAGTGGTCGGAGTAAAGCCATATACATAAACGTAGGTTACGTAGTGAATCGGAGAACTAGGAGGGATCGCGTAGACTGCAGACGGAACCGACGTCGCTACTAGCCACGGTCCCATAGCATCCGAGGAAGTAAACCACACCCCATTCTGGACAGCATAGTAACTTGCGCCAGGGACATCAATCACAGGTGTGGGAGTATTTACCGCATACTGTAAGTTCGTGTCTTGAATGCGTTGAAACTGTGGTGTGCCGTTATAAGTGACCTGCAGAGTCGCGGCACTCCGCGAAATAGACGCAGTTTGCGGAATGGAGTTGGCGATCGCTGCCTCTTTCGCTTGAGGCGTCCCCGGTACCGAAACCAAGACACTGGCCTTGGGACTATAATCCGGGATTTGGGCGAAATCGTGGGGCAGAGTGTTCGGAGGCACATAACTCCAGGCTCCATTCTGCAGCTGGTTCGAGCTGAACCATCGCCCCGCCAGCAGAATATAGTACAGCTGGTTGGATGTATCCATAAAAATATCGTCACCGCTGTTCTGCACGTATAACAGGCTCGTACCCGGTATTGGAACGAGTCGTGGAGGTCCGGTGCTGAGGAGCAGCTCTGCCGCTGTCGTGCTGACATAAACGGCGGGAGCCTCTCCATCCTCGTAAGCCGCTTTCAGAGATTGATCGGGATTGCCGAGAATCTGATTCTCATTGCTTGCCGCCGCATGCTCTCTTAGCTTCTCAAGGTCCCTGCCAGGTTCGTGCTTTGCAGGCGTCCAGGGTCCCGTAATGGCGGGCGCCTGTACCCACCCGTCCATCAGACCCAGATAGTAAACCTGCCTGTCGGAATCAAAGATGATGAGTGATCTTGTGTTTACCACCTTTTGCAAATGCTTTTCCGCCGGTCCGAGCACCGGCTCGCCGTCGATCAACGCCAAAACCGCGGGTGTCGTACTGAAAACCACAACTGGTGGTTCATTCTTGACGGTGAACTTCTTTTGCTGATCTACGGCCGCGGTCGTCGCTAATGACGCCTCGAGCATGTCCAACGGAATGCTTTGGCTCTTCGGGAGATCCGCCTTGAGAGCCTGAGCATACTGCTCGCCATTGTTTGGCAGGGATGGAAACTTGTACTTCGTGACCTGAACGCTGTCCAGGGTGACAAGCCGGTTCACCTTGTCCACTTCCGTTTTAGCGGTGAACCAGATGACCCCATACGTCGTGTCGCTGGAGCCTTGGGTCTTTACTGCGACGGCAGCATAGGCCGTCAGACTGTTACCTGTCCAACTGTCTAGCTGCGGCTGATAGACCTTGATCGTCGCCCCAGCGCCTGCAAATTGTCGAGGCCATGGATCAGTTTCATCCGCTGCGCCGCCTACCTGACCGGTCGCAAGAGCCGATGAATTCAAGGTAAGGCATATTGTCATCACCCAGGCGATCGCTTGTATGCATCTATCCGGCAGACCCATCTTCGTTAGTCCTCTCACCATGGAACAGCAGGTGCCATTGACCTATACTGTTCACGATGCGCGCCGGGCCAGTCCGTTCTTTTTAAAGTATCGATCGCTTCTCGCAGAAACGGTTCAAGGTTTTGTCACGATCCGTACCGTCAAGATTTGAAATTTCTTAAAAGACAGGTGAATGGAACCATCCTCAACGGGCAGCGGGCTTTTATTATCTTCGACACCTGTACAGAGATTGGCCGAGGTGATCCCCGCGTGCGGAAGCCGGAGAGTAGCTTCCGTGGACCTACCCCGGGTTTCGGCCAAGCGCAAGATACTTCCATTGCCATCCTCGGCGGGTTTCCATGTGATGAGCGAAATCCCGTCCCCTTCCGTCTCCAGAAATCCTTCTCCGGTCGGGGGTAGTGGCCGCTCCGGGTTTCCTGTCTTATCCTGACTTACAACGTGATCCACCTCCACGGGCCGCATCTCTTCCATGCCAAGGTGAGTCAGCCCTGCGCCGTCGAGCTTGCTCGCACTGGTCATCACGTAGCGAAAAACAAAATCGCCTTCCTGTCCCGCTCGGTAGTTTGTGTCCCAGTAGTTATTCATGACATAGGAGAACAGCGTTCCGCTCGCAGGATGCAGTCGTTCCGGCCATTGCCCCCGATTAATATCGCCGAAACTGGCCATAGGAGCATCAATCGGGACAACGCCTACGGCTACGTTCGCGTCATGAGCTGCCATCCAATGCTGCACGCTGAACCATTCGACACCAGCACCGCGCATTAGATCGTGGGCCGGGTCCACCCAGCCCTGTTGTGAAGAGTAGGCGAACTGCGGAGAAGGTAATGCTACCGGAAAAGCGAAATAAGCGGCTTCCTTGTTAGTCGTGTAGTTCTTGTGCAGGCGGTAGCGGATTTCGATTTTCTTTTGACTATCAAAAAGCAGGATCTCGGTTTCAATTGTGGGTGTGTTCGGCGCGGAGCTCGTCAACAAAATGGACGTTCCCCACGGTTCGTGTTCTGTTCTCAGCAGCCTTCCGTTCGATGCGGCATGAACCGTGAGCTCCGCCTTCGGCAGGGTTAAGAAGGATTTGATGATTTGTGTTCCACCGTAGGCGAGTACCGTTTGCCATGTTCCTGCTTCTGTATCCCGATCCCCGCCGGTTACGTATAGGTACTGTCCGAATTTATAGGGACTATTAGAATCCACCAGCTCCCGTTGAAGCTGCTTGTCATAAAGATGTGCGATCGCTCCGCTGGCGCCGTCGAGCGTGACTTTGTAGAACGAATTCTGGACGGTCTGGCTTATTGTTGCGGGCTGTGGGCGCGGGGATTCCTTGCCATACTCTATCCGAAAACATTTATAGCCGACGGAGGGCAGGTCTCGCGCAAGGAATCGTACCCGCACGAATTTCTCTTTCTGATAAAGGGTCTCGAGCGGCGTCTCTTGGTGGGTTGTCAAGTCAATGAGTCTCGGCTTCGGGAGCAAGTCGGTTTCCACCAATACGTCGCGACGCCAGTTCAGCGAATTGAAGACTACAAGAGTATCCGCCGGGATCTGAATCCGGTCTGCGAGTTGACTCAGGGAGCGATTCATGGCGTCTTCGATATCCAGCGAGGCGCGTTCGGCGCGGTCGTCCTTCACTCGAAGCTGTTTGACGGACTCGTCGTGATCCGGCTGTACAACCGAGTTGTAGGACAACCATGTGTGCTCTGCAAAAAGGATGATGTTGTTCCAGATCTCGTGGAGCAGAGCAGCAGGCATATTCAGGTCGGGATCGATGCTGTGGTTGATACTCGATAGGATTTCAGCCGAGAGAGCTCGATTCTGATTCTGGCGGTCTTCTGCTGCGAAGTACGCATCGCTAGCTATGCCGTCCTCCCAATAGGCGCCTCCGTCCTCATGGAAGGTCGGCAAAGCAGAACCGAAGTGCGATTCAACGTAGTGAAAAAACTCAGGAAAGGTGGCGTAAGTTAGTTTTGGATATGCGTACGTCTTGTTCCAATCCGTGGCGAAGGTGGCCGTTGAAGGAAACAAGTCCGTATTCTCCACTTGCGTTCCGTATATCAGCGCTACATCTGGCTTGTAAGTCGGCTTCGAGTATGCCTGCAGGAAGATCGGCAATGATTCTCGCGCCGCGGACAAGCTGGGCGGCAAGCCAAACAGAGTCTGCACTTGCAGGTATGCCCACGAATACCAGAAAAGAACCCTACCGCCGTCCGGGCCTTCCCACCAGAACGGCGATTTCTCGTTCCAGTGCTCACGGAACAGCAGTGGTGCGCGGTAGTTGTTGGACGCCGCAACCCAGTAATTCACTCCGCTGTCGGCCAGTATGGAAGGATAGCTGCCGGAATATGTCGGGAACGTCCGTGATGTTCGCGTACTCAAACGGAAGACCGAATTGCCGGGAAAGCGATTTCGAGTTGTAAAGCGACCGGTACAGCGTCTCGAGCGATGCGTAAGCAGTAAGCAGGTTACAATACTGAGCTGGCATGGCCATCTTGCCGCTGCGGATCAGGCTGAGGATCTCGTCCCGTTTTGCGGCTGGCCGGGTTTCCAGAAGCTGCTGCAGGTTCCAGGACCCATCCATCGAAAAGCGAAAAGCCGGGTGTTCGTGAATCAGCTCCGCGGCCTGGCTGAGAACACGCGACTGAGTTTCCGCCACTTTCCCCTGGTAATCCGTAAATCCGATGTCTAAGTGTGTGTGCGGCACAACGAATAACGTCCACTTGCGTTCGGGTTGCAGAGTAAAGTCGAACTGTTTTCGGCGGCCCGCATTGACGACCAGGCGGGCGGCAGCCTCACCCGTCCATTCAGGAACTTCAAATGAGATACGCCGCTCACCGAAACCCTCCATGCGCGGGAACTTGGCTTGATATCGCTGGTTATGTAGCTGCAATTCGGCAACTCCGTCGTTAGTCGCTCCGTTGAATCGCAGGAATGCGTCGATCGTTTCGAGTAACCCTTTTCCGTGCGAACGGTAAAAGATCGTCGGTTTCACGTCGCCGGTAACCTTGCCATCGTCATAGGCGCCGTCCGGATTCTGGTCAAGAGCTAACGCGTCGTAAGCAATGCCCTGCGAGGCATCTTCTTCTTCCGAAGGTGGATCATCCGAGCACATCAGCGAGACGGTATTCGTTCCGGCTTTGAGAAATGCCGGCGGAATTTCGATCTCCAGATTCGCTTCCGAATGATTAGGGTGATAACTCGACTCGACATCACCCGGAAAATAACTTAGCTGCGGATGTAAGAAAAAGGTCCCAACATGATCATTAATGTCGACTCGAAGGACTGGAACGCGAGATTGCACGATAATGGCGGCGATTCTCAAGACGTACACGCCCCGCACAGAATCCAGCACGAAGCGAATCCGATAGGGATGGTTCACTGGCTGGAAAGCCGACCAATCCTTTTGCGGATTGCTCTTGCTTACTTCAAAGGTGATCTGATCTCGCGGCTCGCTTGAGAACTCGAGCGGAGAATGATCAAATTTCCCGATCTGCCAAACCGTTTGCGGGTGTGCGGGTGCGGCCGTCCAAAGCAAACTAGATAGGCATGCAAACAGTTTTGTTCCCAGCTTGGAAAAAGACGTTCGAGTCAATCGGATTCTAGCTTATACCGGCCGCGCCAATGGATCCGAGCCGCGGAGGTGGGCTGAAAGCCAGCGGACTTCAGCCCACCTTTACGCTGCTGTAGGGAAGGAGTCTACCGGGAACGTAGCTTTCTGCCAAGAAGGGCGGCTCCGACCAGTCCGAAACCGATGAGCGAGAAGGTTGCCGGCTCGGGAGTGGGAATCGTTACCGCGAAATTAGCGGAGAGCCCTTCCATGAAAGGCCCAAAACCTCCATTATCGAAGCCGTTGGGATTCGCAAGAGGAAGTAACGCAATGAAATTTCCGGTAGGACCGTATTTCGCCACGGTCGGCGTCGGAGCGTCCAGGCAAGATACAAAGTAGTTCGTGCCATCCCATGCGATGCCGGTGGTATGCGGGCAACCCATGCTTCCCAGATTTGTGGTATCAATGAAGGCCGATTGCAGAAGGGTACCGTTGGTGTTATACACGTCATAGATACTGTTTTGGTTGTATCCGTCGGCACGGTTGGATATGAGTTCGCCGCCATTTGTCGGAAGATAAGTCAACCCATCGCAGAATCCAGTGCAGTTGGACAGACTGATCGTCTTCACCAGTGTTCCGCCAGGTGTATAAAGATAGGCTTTATCCGTTCCGGTATAGTCGCCAATCCAGAAATCTGAGCCTGTATAAGTAATACTTGCCAGGCCTGAGGCGCCGCTTACCGTGAAGGCAGTCGACAAAGTATTGTTGGAAAGGTTGAAAGAGTATACGTTTCCGCTGTTGGCAGTCGTGATGTAGAGTATGTTATTGACGTCGACGACGCCGCGCCCGTTGGCGCTAATCGTCGTATCAATCTGCTTTGCGAGTGTGTTGGTGCTCAAATCAAGCTGCCAGACATAGTCATGGGAGCCGGCGTTATTGGCGTAGATCACCTCGTCGGCGCGAGCCGCAGGGATGACGGCAAGCATGCACATAATCATGGTGCAGATGCCCGAAAGTGTAATGATTGGCCTGCGCATGGCGCCAGACCTCCTTTCATCTCTTCCGTTTGAGTAAAGGCGAATGCCGTACCGGCTGCAAAGCCAAATTATCAGGCAAACGCAATCATCACCGATTCCGGCCTCAAACTACAAAGGCGGAAAACTGAAAGGCCCAAAGATACAGGCGCAGTACCTATGATCTAAACACGGCTTTTGTCGCCACGCTAGGAGCTAAAAAGTACTACAAGTACTTCGCAGGCCGCCGAAAAGCCCGCGCGCCAGGTTCGTGCATGACTTAAAACTAACTGTCGCCTCTTCGAGCTTGCGCGATAAGTGAAAGCGCGACTCCGCTTTGCTGAAATAACGCCGCCATATAATCGCGACTATGGCAATCCGGATAACGCGGAGGGAGTTGGGAGTGGGTATGACAGTAGCAGGCCTGGCTTCAACGCTGACAAGCCAGGATTTGAGCGGCCGGGAAGCCATCGGCGATCTCGATCCAGTGGAGTGGACGCGAGATCTCTATGCGTCTGCCCCGCTTCAACTCACGTTTAACGCGAACAACCCGGCGGAGGCCGAAGCATGGCAGAAGCAGTTGCGGGCGAAGCTGGCAGAACTGTTGGGCGGGTTTCCGGCACGGACTCCGCTGAAGGCGAGAAGCATCGAGACACGCAACTTTCCCGGCTACTCGCGCGAGAAGCTCACCTTTGAGAGCAGACCGGGCGTCGCGGTGGTCGCGTACTTATTAATGCCGGCCGAGAGCCGGCAGCCGCACCCGGTGGTGATTTGTATACCCGGCCACGGACGCGGAGTGAACGACATCGTGGGCATTGACGAACAGGGACGCGACCGGACGGGGAAGCCAGGCTATCAACATGACTTCGCGATTCAGGTAGCTGAGCACGGCATGGCGGCGCTCGCGATCGAACCGATGGGATTCGGGTACCGGCGCGATCCCATCACAGAAGCTAACGGGCCGAAGGCAACGGCGTGTCAACCCGCGGCGGGCTCTGCACTGCTGTTCGGCTCAACGATGATCGGCTGGCGAGTGTGGGACGTAATGCGGGCGATTGACTGGATCGGCGCCAGATCGGAGCTGGATGCGAACCGCGTGGGCTGCATGGGGATTTCTGGCGGCGGGACCTGCACTCAGTTCTCTTCAGCACTCGATACGCGCATCAAAGCGGCATTCGTCAGCGGGTATCTGAATACGTTTCGGGACAGCATTATGAGCGTCTCGCATTGCATTGACAACTACGTGCCGGGGATTCTGAATTGGGCCGAGAACTACGATGTAGCGGGCCTGATTGCACCCAGACCTTTCTTTTCCGAAGGCGGGACTCGCGATCCGATCTTCCCTGTCAATGCGACGCGCGAGAGCTTCAGCCGCGTCAAGAAGGTCTATGAAGTTTTCGGGGCAGCCGATGCAGCGCAGCAGGAAATCTTTGACGGCGAACACGAGTTTCACGGAGTGCAGGGTCTGCCGTTTCTGGCAAAGTCGCTGGCGTAGGCTGCGGGAACGTCCCATCCAAGATGGCGAAACTCGAAAAACTGGCCCAGCGATTCTGCATCAGAAAGGGGAATACGTTCCGGCTGAATGAAGTGGATCCCGGAGACACGGCCGGCATTCGATGCGAGGAAGAGGCGAAGGAGCTGCTCGAATCCGGACTGCAGGAGCTACAAGACCGGCAGGAGAAGTTGTATGCCCAGCAGGAGTGGGCGGTGCTGGTTGTATTGCAGGGGATGGACGGCGCCGGCAAAGACAGCCTGATCAAACACGTGATGTCAGGCGTGAATCCGACGGGCTGCGACGTGGTTTCCTTCAAGGAGCCTTCCGAAGAAGATCTGCGGCACGACTTTCTCTGGCGAGCAAGCCGCCATTTACCGGAGCGAGGGAAGATTATGATCTTCAATCGTTCTTACTACGAGGAGGTGCTTGTGGTGCGGGTGCACCAGACCCTGCTCGAAGCCGAACACATTCCGGACCCACTGCGGTCAAAGAAAATCTGGCGGGAGCGGTTCGAAGATATTTGCGCATTTGAGCGGCACCTAGCAAGAAACGGGACAATCATCCGCAAGTTCTTTCTGCATCTATCAAAGGGCGAGCAGAAGAAACGATTTCTGAGCCGGCTGGAGAACCCGGGGAAAGAGTGGAAATTTTCAGAGAAGGACGTAAAGGAGCGGGGGTTCTGGCCCGAATATGCGAAGGCGTACGAGGATGCCATCCGGCACACGGCGACGGATTATGCGCCCTGGTATGTGCTACCAGCCGATCACAAGTGGTTTACGCGCCTGGTGGCTGCTTCGGCACTGGTAAATGCGTTAGATGAGTTGAATCTCGAGCTCCCGAAGCTGACCAGCAAGCGCTGCAAGGAATTGCAAGCGGCACGGGCATTACTCGAGCGCGAGTAGGCGGAATGCAGAAATTGCCAAGAGGGCATGGAGGGAGAATCAAAATATGGCACGAGAAGGGATAACCCGGCGTTACTTCTTTTACGGCAGCTTACTGGCAGGTGCTGTTCCGTTGGCAGGGTTCGGCAGTGAGCCCTCGCTCAAGGCGTTGGGCTACAAATCACCGAACGAAAAGTTGAACATCGCTTCCATTGGAGCGGGGGGCAAGGCCACCAGCGACATTGCGGCGTGTGCCCAAACCGAAAACATTGTGACGCTGTGCGATGTGGACGATAAGCGCGCGGCAGAGGTTTATCAGAAGTATCCCTCGGTTCCGAAATACAAAGACTACCGGGTGATGCTCGACAAAGAGGGTAACGGGATCGACGCGGTGATAGTGACGATTCCGGATCATATGCACGCGGCGGCTGCGCTGGATGCAATGCAGCGCGGCAAACATGTGTACGTCCAAAAACCGCTGGCGCACTCGGTTTGGGAGTGCCGCGAACTGCAGAAGGCGGCGGCAAAGTATAAGGTTGCAACCCAGATGGGCAACCAGGGTTATTCCAACGAGGGCACGCGACAGTGCGCGGAAATGGTATGGTCCGGCGTCATCGGCAATGTGACGGAGGTGCACGCCTGGACGAACCGGCCGGTGTGGCCGCAGGGGATTGCGAGCCTGCCGGCTCCGACGACACCGGTTCCGACTTACCTGGACTGGAACTTGTGGCTGGGGGTAGCGGAGGACCGGCCGTACAGCGAAGACTATCTGCCGTTTACCTGGCGCGGTTTCTATGATTTCGGATCCGGCGCGCTGGGCGACATGGCGTGCCACATCCTGGGAGCTCCGAACATGGCCCTGCGCCTGGGCGCACCCACTGCGGTTGAGTGCATCAGCCAGGAGGGCAAGAGCGATTTTTATTATCCGGCGAAGTCGGTGGTAAAGTTCGAGTTCCCCGCCCGCGAGAGCATGCCGGCGGTGACCGTGTTCTGGTATGACGCAATGCGGGACGAACAGCCGACCTTCCCGAATGCGCCACAGGGGCAAATTCTGGGAGACCTGCCGCGCTCGCGTTGGGGCAACCAGAACTGGGACATCGAGCCGCGAGAGAGGCAGGTGCAGGGGCACGTGTTTAATAGCGGTTACTTTAACCCCACGCCTCCTCCCCAGCAGACCATGCAGCCGAAAAAAGAACAGCCGCAGAAGCCCATGGACGAGCATGAGAAGAAGCTGGCGGAATGGATGGCGCTCATCGGAAAAGGCACGAACGGCAGTCTATTCGTTGGCGACAAGGGCATGATCACGACCGGCACTTATGGCGAATGGACGCGGCTGATTCCGGTAGAAAAGATGCGCGACTACGAGTTTCCGCCGGAGGTGCTGACGCGCTCGCCCGGGCATTACCGTGACTGGATCAGGGCCTGCAAAGGAGGCGAGCCGGCGTGCTCGAACTTCGATGTGGCGGCTCCGTTTACCGAATGGGTGACACTGGGAGCGATCGCAATCCACCTGAATACAAGGTTGGAATGGGATGCGGAGAACCTGAAAATCACCAACAATAAGGATGCCGACGAAATGCTGAAGCCCAAGTTCCGCAAGGGCTGGGACGTCAGCGTTTAGCGATCGGGCGGCGGTCGCTTCGAGTATCGGAATCAGGAGCCGGATTTCAGGATTTCGATTGAGCCATTGTTGTTGGTCAGGCGAAGCTCGCAGGCGCCGCCGCCGATCTTGCCATTGAGCTCGCCGTTCGAGAGGTCGTCGGAGCCCGACACCATCATGGGAAAATCCGTGTGGATTTTCGCAAATGACGTTTTGGCGAAGACGTTGTAACTGGCATCTGGCGGCAAGTGAACGCGAATGGATGAGAACGAAGTATGGATGATCAGAGGCTGGCAGCGGCCATGGGTGGAGCTTGAGGCCTCAACCGAACCATTCTGATTTTCCACCTGGATGGGACCGTCGATAGAATCGAGGGCGACTGACGAGAAGCTGGTGGTGATTTGAGCGCCCCGGGCGCGCGACACCTCAACGCCCCCGTTCTGGTTCCGGACGGTGAGCAGGCCGGCTACGTCATTTACGCGGACACCGCCGAATGAGGTTTTGATGCTGGCGGGACCGTTGACGTTGTCTCCTTCGATGCGCGAGTTGCTGGCGCGAATGGAGAGCTGGTGTCCGATGTGGTCGAAGACGATGCGGCTGAAGCTGGTGTTCAGCTCGGCAGAGCCGCCCACGTGACCGGCTTCGATCGCTCCGTTGGCATTGTTCACGATGAGATCACCGCGAATGTTGTGGGCCGCGACGTTGCCGAACGAATTCTTGATGCTACCAGCACCGCCGCAGTCACTTACTTCGACCGAACCGTTATTGTTCACGATGGTCAGGTCTTTGGCGATGCGGGCGGCATTGATACTGGCGAAACGGTCATGGATGGTCAGTGCGCCCCCGATGTCGGAAGCATCAACCGAGCCGTTGGTGTTGTCAATGGAGACGTCGCCGGCGTCATTCGTGACGCGCACCGAGCCGAATGAATTCTCCAGGTGCTGAGCACCCCGGCAGTCACGTACTTCGAGATCGCCGTGCGAATTCACGACTTGCGCACCGGCTTTCACTCCCACAATGGAAACGCCGCCGAACGCGTTATGCAGCTCGAGCGGAGCGCCTTCGGGCAAAGTCAATTCATAGTGAACGGAATAAGAGACATTCCGAAAATTCAAAAAATGACCGGAGGTGTCCGGGTAGCGCGTGCGAATGGAGAGTTCGCTTTGTGAGGGCTCGACCAGAATCTCGACGCGGTCGGCATAACTTTTCGCCTCATTGGAATCACCCGCAGAAACGTGAATAACCGCATGAATGACCGCTTCACCCTGAGGATGAGTACGAACGATGATGTCTCCGAATTTGTGTTCAAGAAACACACGCTGGCCTGGCTGAAGCGAAATAGTCTTGTCGAACACGCGTGTGTATTCGTCGCGCGCGAAGGCGCTGCACGCGAGCAAGGACACCATTAAGATCCAGCTAGTTCTTCTGATCACGGGTTAGTAACTCCTGAAGAGTTTGCTTCTTTTCGCGGTAGAGATCCGCCAGCGCGGTCTGCAAGTGGATGTTGTAACGGTTGCGGTCGAGGTTTGCGCGGGTTTCAGCGATGGCGGTATCCAGCAGCTTCAGCTTTTCGCTGTAGTTGGCTGCTTCCGGCGAATGGGGATTGCGCAGTTCGGGAGCGGCAATGTGCGAAAGCTTGTCAATGGACTGGCGATAAGCGGATTCCGTGCGCTCAACTTCAGCGAGAGCCTGTTCGGTGAGGAAATCACGACCGTTCGAAGCGTGAGTGGATGCAGCGGGCGGGGTGGTGTTCGGCTCGTTTGTACTCGCTTGCTGATCGCCCGGCGCGGAAGGCTGAGGACGCCACGGGCCAGTGAAGAGAATCGCGAGCGCAACACAGATGGCGAAACCGGCGGCGATGGTCCAGATTTTGCGGTTGCCCCACCAGGGACGCTCAGGGCGGGGACGAATCTGGTGGCTCAATGTCTCGCGAATGGATGGCCAGAG
Source organism: uncultured Acidobacteriaceae bacterium (assembly GCA_963846185.1). GTDB lineage: Bacteria > Acidobacteriota > Terriglobia > Bryobacterales > Bryobacteraceae > Bog-105. The sequence continues at coordinate 95,947 of CAWJVA010000025.1, forward strand.
CGAGGGCGTGTCCCACTCCTCGTGCAGCTCGCGCGCGGTGTTTGAGATTTCTGTCCAGAGCCTATACTCCTTGCGGCATGATTGGCAGTATTTGATGTGCTCGCGCGCTTCCGGCATCAGCTGGCCATGCTCGAGCGCGCGATCGAGATCTCCGCATTCAAACTTCATACGGCGGACTCCGTCAAGAGGCGCTTTAATTCGCGTTTGGCTTCGAACAACCAGCTGCGGGAGGTCCCTTCGGGGACCTGCAGCACCGCCGCGATTTCCGAATGTTTCAGGCCCTCCACTTCAAACATGAGGAACACGAGGCGCTGCCGCTCATTCAGCGCGGAAAGCGCGTTTTGAAGCGCCAGCTTGAGCGCAGGATCGGAGCGCGACGGGCGCTCCGGATGGAGTGCCGATTCGGCGCGGCGATTTTGCTTGCGAAGCGAGTCATAACAGCAGTTAATAAGGATGCGATAGATCCAGGTAGCAAAGGACGACTGTCCTTCAAAGGACGGAACGGCCTTATGCACCTTGAGAAAGGTTTCCTGCACCGTGTCTTCCGCATCGGCGTGACTGCCCAGCAGATGGAAAGCGAGACTCTTCATGCGCGAAGCGTGCAGCTCATAAAGACGTTCATACGCGTGGATGTTCCCACGCTTGCACTCGTTTATAAGCTCGGCGTCGGTCGGATTCTCTGGCAAACTAGCGGCGAATCGGAGCGGCAAACCGATCTCCCACACATTCTTCCCTCTAGTATTCGTCGCGCTTTAGACGTCGACTAGTTAGGAAACGTTGGGCCGATCCGAAAAGTTCAAGAGGAATTTATTTCGGCTCGTGCTTCAAATCGAGCGAGACGTTGGTATGGCCGTAAGGTCCGGTAATCTTCAGGGGAATGACCCGGCCATGTTTGTGGCGCTTGAAAAAGGGGGTGATCACTTTGATAAACAAGGACTTGACACCGGTCTGGGTTTGCGAAATGTTGCCGCTGGTAAGAAGCACTCCGTGGAGGTCCGCCTCGTAGGTGAGCAGGCTGTAAGTGCCGGAAAGGAGAGCCTTCGCGCCGGGCACACGAAATTCCACCTGTGAAAGGCGAGAAACGCCTTGAGTCACATTGGCCTGAGCTCTCAGATTTGAGAGGACGGCGCTGGTACGGTCTGCCAGATCTTCACGTTTGCCGGTCCACGACGTCTGGCTGAGTTTGGTGAGACCGGCTTCAGTGGGAGGGTTGGTAAAGATAGCCTTACCGATTTCGAAGCTGCCGTTGAGGGCCATATCTTTTACAAAGGACTGCTGGATGGGAGGCAGGCCGAAGTGACCGCTGAAGTCGATGTCGCCGGTCATGGCCGGGTCCTTCGACGAAATGAATAAGTCGAGTAAGTCCTCCACGCGTGCGTGATGAGATGAAAGATCCATCGAAACGAGTTGGCCGTTCACTGGATGCGTGGTGAAGATAGCGCCCGTGAACAGGAGGTCGGAATGGTCGAACTCAGCGGCTATTTTCTTGAGCGTGATCTCGCCTGTGATGGCATTTATGACGAGGTTATATTGCACGGCAAGATCGCGCGAGTGGCTGCTGCCAGAAACGAGGAAATTGCCGACGTGCGCCGAGCCGTTGACGTTCAGGTTGCCGAGCTGGCCATTGAAAACAGCCTGCGAATCGAGCGTGCCAGAGACGGCCTGAATGGGCGCGAGGTCACCGTGCTGATAGGTGAACGAACCGCGTACCGGGATGGCGGCCTGCTGCTTCGCATTCCAGGGGCCAAGTGATCCCGTGGACCGAATTAGGCCCGGAACTTCAGAATTCGATAGTTCTGCATTGTAGGAGATAGCAGTCTTAGAGCTGACATGTTCGGCGGAAACGTTGTGAAAGGTGATGCGTAGTGGACGGGGATCGGAGCCGTGATAGAACTCCAACACGTCGTTGTACGCGCGCAGATGTTGGATTGGCAGCGATGATTCGGACGTGCTCGATGTGAGCAGTAGCATCGGACTTGGTTCACCGGCAGGTTCGTTTGCGGGAGCTATAAGATGCAAGCCGGTCACCGCAACCGTATCAAGGCGGTGCCGAAAGGTAAGCAGCGTTGGATAAGTGACCGAGATCTCGACTTTCTGGATCGTAATCAGCGGCGGCTGATCCTTGTGCTTATAGCGCCAGAATTTCACCCCTTCGGCAATGCAACCGGGCGGAAAATAAGTGGACCGGAAACGATCGATGCTCACCGAGCGCCGGGAGCGTTCCTGGAGGACATCGATCAGAGCCTGTTTTTTAAACGGCCAGTAAGCGGTGAAAACGATCGTGTAGAAGAGGACGATCGCGACCAGGACCAGTAGCGTGAGCAGCCAGATTCTGCCCTCATGCCAGCGCTTGCCGGGAGCGTGAGCTTTAGCCGGGGAAAGCCGGGTGCCTGGCGCAGCGGACATAGGCAAATCTCACGTCCAGTTCTCATTTGAAATGACCCTGAACACCTGGAAACGTTTCGTCCGGGCTCGGCAGGCGGCGGGTATACTTCTACTTCCTGCGGATGTTGTTGGAGGGAAAAGTTTGAGACGAAGATACGGATTTCGAATCGCGATGGTGGCAGTAGTCATGAGCGGCGGCCTGGCGTTGCGGGCACAATCGCTCGACCCGAATTTGTTTTCCGATATGCGCTGGAGAAACATCGGGCCGTATCGGGGAGGGCGCACGCGAGCGCTTTCGGGAGTAGCGGGGCAGCCCAATGTTTTCTATATCGGCGCAGTGAATGGCGGTGTTTGGAAGAGCAACGATTACGGGCGCACCTGGAATCCGATTTTCGATCATGAGCCGACCGGGTCCATCGGCGCAATCGCGGTTGCGCCGGACCCCAATGTCATCTACGTGGGCAGCGGCGAGGGTCTGCAGCGGCCCGATCTTTCAACCGGAGATGGAATTTACAAATCGACGGACGCCGGGAATACCTGGAGCATCTGGGCTTGCGAGACGGGCAGCAGATTCCGCACATCGCGGTGGATCCGCACGATTCGAACCGGCTGTTTGTAGCGGTGCTGGGGCACCCTTACGGACCGAACGCGGAGCGCGGCGTCTTCCGGTCGACCGACGGCGGACAGACGTTCGAGAAGGTTCTATACAAGGACGAGAATACGGGCGCCAATGATGTGGAGATCGATCCGGCGAACCCCGACGTGGTGTATGCGTGTCTGTGGGAGGCGCGGCAGGGGCCATGGGAGAACTCGCAGTGGGGCGGGATGAACGGCGGCATTTTCAAATCGACGGATGGTGGCGCGCACTGGACAAAGCTTGGCAAGGGCTTGCCCGGCGATGGGAACGAAGTGGAGCAGGCGAACCTGGCGATCGCGCTGAGCAATCCGGACGCGCTCTATGCCGCAGTGGCGACGCAAAACAGGTCATGGGCATCTATCGCTCGAACGATGCGGGGGCAACCTGGGTGAAGACGACGACTGACGAGCGGCCTTCGGAGCGAATTGGCGGCGGAGATACGCCCGTGCCGGCGGTGGATCCGCAAAATCCGGAAGTTGTGTATACCGCGAGCATCGTGACCTGGAGATCCACCGATGGGGGGAAGACGTGGACGGGTATTCGCGGCGCGCCGGGCGGGGATGATTATCAGAGCATTTGGATCAATCCGCACGATCCGAACGTGATGCTGATTGTTAGCGACCAGGGCGCAATTGTGACGGTGAACGGCGGTGAGACTTGGAGCTCGTGGTACAACCAGCCGACCGCGCAGATGTACCACGTAAATGCCGACAATGCATTTCCGTACCGGGTGTGCAGCGGGCAGCAGGAAAGCGGATCGGCATGCGTTGCCACGCGCGGCAAGGATGGCGAGATCACATTCCGCGACTGGCATCCGGTGGGCGCCGAGGAGTATGGGTATGCCGTGCCGGATCCGCTGGACCCCGATCTGGTGTACGGCGGCAAGCTGTCTCGCTATGACCGGCGCACCGCGCAGACGACGCCCGTGGCGCCCGAAACCTTTACGTGGTGACGATTATCGCGTGGTGCGGACGGCGCCCATCGTGTTTTCGCCTGAGGATCCGCACATGTTGTACTTCGGCGCGAACACGGTCTGGAAGACGCTGAATGGCGGGCAGAGCTGGCAGCAGATCAGCCCGGACCTGACGCGCAAGACCTGGGATGTGCCGCCGAGCGTGGGGAAGTATGAGGGCAAGGTGAAGGTCACGCAGCGCGGTGTGGTGTATGCGCTGCGCTCCATCGCCGCTCGATATCAACCGCATCTGGGCGGGAACGGACGACGGCTTGTTGCATGTGACAACAGATGGCGGAGCGCACTGGACAAACGTCTCGCCGCGGCAGTTGAGCGCTTGGGACAAGGTTTCGATCATCGACGCCGAGTCATTTTGATAAGGACACAGCGTACGCGGCAATCAACACATTCCGCCTGGATGACCTGCGGCCGCACATATTACGCACACATGACTGCGGGAAGACGTGGACCGAAATCGTGAACGGCATTCCGGATGGGGCAGCCGTAAATGTCATTCGCGAAGATCCGAAGCGCAAAGGCCTGCTGTACGCGGGAAGCGAGCGCGAAGTATATGTCTCGTTCGATGACGGCGATCAGTGGCAGACCCTGCGGTTGAATATGCCGGCGACCTCGATTCGCGATCTGCTGGTGAAAGATGACGACCTGATCGCGGCGACGCACGGGCGCGGGTTCTGGATATTGGACGATGTGACGCCGCTGCGGCAGATCAGCCAGGAGATCGAGCGCAGCAATTATCTGTTTCAGCCGGAGACGGCCATGCGAGTTCGCTGGAACACTAACACGGACACACCGCTTCCGCCGGACGAGCCGGTGGGGAAGAATCCGCCGGATGGGGCAATTATCGATTACTACTTAAGTTCGGGGGCGAAAGGCCCGCTAGTGCTCGAGATCGTGAATTCGGCGGGCGAAGTGGTGCGGCGCTATTCAAGTACGGACGAAGTGAAGCCGGTCGATCCGATGTTGGCGATTCCGAAATACTGGGTGCGGCCGCCCATTACACTTTCGGCCGAGAGCGGTATGCACCGGTTCCTTTGGGATATGCGTTTGCCGCCGCTACCGGGATTAGGCGGCGAAGAGGAGTATCCGATGACGGCGATTTATCACGACACTCCGCGGACGCCGAGTTCGCCATGGGTTATGCCCGGTGCGTATACAGTGAAGCTCACAGTGGATAGCAAGACTTACTCGCAGCCGCTCAAGCTGGTAATGGATCCGCGCGTGAAAACGACGGAACAGGGGCTGGAAGAGCAGTACAACGGCTTCGAAAGAGTTATACGACGACATTAAGGTGACGCTTGCTGCAATGGAGCAGGTGAAAGCGCTACGCGAGCAGTTGAGCGCCGTGAAATCGAAGGGAGGCGAGGCGGGGCAGGCCGCTGCGGCCTTGGATGACAAGGTTGCGGCGCTCGAAGGCAAAATCCCGCCGAGATTCGGCGGCGGCGGACGAGCGCCGTGGACCGGGGCGGAAACGCTCAACCGTGTCTCCGGGTCATTGCGAACACTGATGATGATGCTGCAGGAGGCGGATGTTGCTCCGACCACGCAGGCCTTAACGGCGGCGATCGAGGAGAAGAAGAAGTTTTCGGTGGTAATGCAGCAGTGGCAGGCCGTTCAGTCCACTGATGTTCCCAAGCTAAATACAGAATTGAAATCGGCTGGACTACCGCCAATCACCGTGCAGTAAGCGCCGGCCGGGGCAGGATTGGGGATTCACTTTTCTTCCCCGCTTGAGTCGGGAGCGATGTTCTTGAAATGAATGCCGGCCGGTTTCGCGAATAGAGCCGCATTGAACGGCAGATCCTGATAGGTGATGTACTCGTATTTGTAGGTGCCGTCTTTTGCCGGCCAGCTCAACGTGACTGGGACATCGCTGCCTTCACGCACCACCAGCGTCGCCGGGCCCGCCGCAGTCTTCAGCACGTAAGCATCGGTCGGCTTGGCATTGATAATCGGCCCCGCCGTTTTCGTCGCGCCCGCCTGCTCGAAAAACGCCAGCTCGTCGCCGAACTCCAGCTGATCGAGTTGAGGCAGCTCGTGCTTCGGGTCGAACGGCAGCACGATAGGAAGATGCAGATCGTTCGGGCCGCCTTGATCGATCGCATGCGTGCCTTGCTTGTCGATCAAATTCACACTGTAAGCATCCGGCTCGGCAATGATCGTCAGCTTTTCCTGTCTTTGCCGCGCATCGGGCGGATCTTCTATGCGCGCGTAATGTGGTCCCGCGCGATAAATAGTTTTCGGCATTGCCGCATGGGAGCCCGGCCTGATTCCCGGTCCCATGAGCCGCACCACCATCTTCGTCATGCTGGAAGGCGGCTGTTTCGCTTCGCCTTGGCCGCTGATCACCCGTGCTATCAGCGGCATCAGCACGATTGCGGCTGCCGCCCTCGAAAAAGTGCGCATGCGATCCTACAAATGGGACCCCCTCCCGCACGATTCGTTTCATCAGCGAAGCCCCGTCACACGCCTCAAATAGTTTTCGCAATGAATTTCTTGGTCTTGCCCATCTGCGCCGTTTTCGAAGCAGGAGATCGCCTTGAGCTTCCGGCCGGCAAGGAATCCAACATCTTTCGGAGCGCCTTTGGATCCGCACTTCACCGCGTGGACCCGTACATTTACCGGCGCTTCTTCGAACCACACTGGCCCGCAGGTCCCAGCGGATACCGCAATGCGCCGCGCCCGTTCGTCTTGCGCAGCGCGCACAAGAGCGGATGCATTGAACCCGGACAGGCGTTCGCGGCAGAGCTCATTCTTTTCGACATTGAACACCCATCCAGGCCCGCGCTCGAAGAAGCATTTGCTCAAGCCGCTGCGAAATGGCTTCGGGCCCGCTCGCGCCAAGGCCAGGTTGCGCAGCATGCAGATTGCTCAACCTCTAAGCCTGCCCCTCACCGGCCAAGCAGCATCGGGTACTCTTCGGTTACGGTTCGTAACGCCGACCGAACTGAAGGATTCATCTGTGATCATCCCCGAACCGCGCTTCCCGGTGTTGCTTCAGCGGCTTGCCGAACGCGTGCGCGCACTCGGCTGCCTGTATCAGGGTTGGCCGCGCAGCCAGAGCCACGATGATCTGATTAGCGGCTCTGAAAAGATCGAACTCGTTGACTACGAATGGTCGCGCACGGATGAATTCCGCCGCAGTTCGAGTAACGGTCAGCTTCACTCGATTGGAGGCTTTACAGGTTGGGCTGAATATTCCGGCCCTGTCGGCCCGTTTTTGCCGCTGCTGGAAATCGGATATTGGACCGGAGTCGGCCGTCAGACCGTGTGGGGCAAAGGCCAGATTCGCATCGAGAGCTTCACGTCCCGCTAATTGGCTTCGCCCTCGAACCGGATGCTGCTGTCCGTTAGTGCGATCTCCACGCGCCGGTTCTTCGCACGGTCTTCATCGCTCGTGCCATTCACCAGCGGGCTGCTTTTGCCGTATCCCTTGCTGTTCATGATGGCCGGATCAATCCCGGCCTGCGCCAGATAGTCTCGTACGGCCTTGGCGCGTCTTATCGAAAGCTGCTGGTTGTACTGCGTCGCTTCCGATGTCGTCCGTGTAACCGAACACGGACAGGCCATACCCTTTTGAGACGAGCAGAACTCCTGCAATCCGGCTCAGCAATTCACGGTTCTTCTGATTGAGGTCCGCGCTATCGAAGGCGAAGCGGAAAGTCGAGTTCGGCAGAACAATGATCATGCCGGCGGGCGTGCGGCGCGTCTCCACAACCTTGTCGAGAGCTTCCTGCATGCGGTTCAGCTCTTCCTCGCGCTCGCGGCGCATGCGCGCCATCTCGTCTTTGGCCTGCGCGGCCTGCTGATTCGCCTGCGCGGCCGCCGCGACCGCCTGTTCCCGCTGCGAATCCGCCTGCTGCCTCTGCTGTTCAGCTTGCTGCCGCGCCTGCGCGGCCACTTCAGCATGGGCAGCAGCTTCATCTGCGCGCCTGCCCGCAGCCGCAGCAGCCGCCGCTTCTTCCTGCACGAGCCTGCTGGTCTCATTCACCTCGCGGTGCATGTCCCTCAACTCGGCTCGCATTTCCTTCAGACTGCGGTAACCGGCATAACCGCCTGCGCCGGTTGCCGACACCAGAACGACCGCGCTCAAAATCAACGTTAGTCGTCTCATAACATCAAGGTTAACTCGCCCTTGCGCTTTTCGAGATATCGCGACACGCTCGCGCTGCCCTGGCGCATCATTCCGAAGTACAAACTCGCCGGATAAACCACGCCGATTGCTGCGGCAATCCAAACGTTGCGAGTGATCGCCCAGAATCCGTACGCAAGAACCACCAGCCCCGCGATTCGCACTACGTTCTCGAACCGGGATGACCGCTTTGCAAACGCGTCTTCGTCTTCAAACCAGGCAAGCAGTGTCACCTTATCCAGGCCATGGGATTTGGCCCGCTCCGCTTCCCTGCTCAGGCGCAAGTTTCTGTTCAGCAGAAGGAGCACCAGTCCGAGTTGTCCGAGCAGCAAAATGATCAGCCCTGGCCGGAGTTGCAGCCACCGCGTCTGCCACAACAAAATGGCGAGCAAAACCGCCATGAACTCCGCGAAGCGCATTTTCCTGGAGTTGCGCGACCGCAGTTCGGTGATCAACGAAAGCAATGTTTCAATGGCTTGCGCAGGAACCGGCATGAAGTGTTGTATCATTCCTTCCTGTTTTCGGATGAAGGAAAGGTCCCCGATTGCAGAATACCAGGAGAACCATGAAACGTAGATTGAACACTTACTTTCGGCTACTTACGTTGCTAGGCGCCGGCTTCACCGTTCTGACCGCGAACGCATTCGCTCAAAGTGACTGGCCCGGCGGCGGCTGGCTTCAGCTAAGCAGCAGCACTTTCGCGAATGACACGTTCATGCCGATCAGCACAATACATAACAACATTGTGAGCGGAGTGAACACCTGCTCAATAAACGGAGCGCCGGGCGGAAACGAATCGCCGGAGCTCTCCTGGACGGGCGCCCCGCCGTTCACACGAAGCTTTGTGGTTACCGCATTCGACGTAACCGCCAGCTTTACTCATTGGGGCATGTACAACATCTCCGCGAATGCAACCGGCCTTCCGCAGAATGCTGGCGTGCCGAACAGTCCGTATGGTCAGCAAGTCTATAACGACTTCTTCATTGCCCCGGAGTACGACGGTCCATGCCCTCCGGCCGGTGTTGCTCCTTATGTGCATCATTACGTTTTCACGGTCTACGCGCTCGATATCAGGCTGGAACTGCCGGGCACCACAAACTTTCCCAACAACGCTGAAACTCTGTATCAAGCTTTGATCAAGGCCGGGGAAGATCGCCACATCCTCGCCAAAGCCACCCTGACTGGACTCTACTCGACCACTCCGCCTTCCAATTAGGCAACCGATTGAAACCGCGGCCGCGTGCTCGCGGTCGCGCTCTTTGTAACGCGACATGATGAGTTATGCGAATCCTCGTCATCGGCGGAAACGGATTCATGGGCACACCGCTTGTGAACGAGCTTTTGGCGGGCGGCCACGCCGTTGCCGTCATGCATCGCAACCCAACCGGCGCCGCCACTCCGGGAACCGTGCAACTCCAAGGCGACCGCAACCGGCTCGCTGACGTTCTACCCTCCCTCCGGCATTTTGCCCCGCGGGTTATTGTGGACATGATCCTCAGCTCCGGCCGGCAGGCGGAAGAGGTTGTAGGCGTTGCTCAAATTCTAAACGCTCGCCTTCTCGCCGTCAGCAGCATGGACGTGTACCGGGCCTGGGGTGTGATGTTACAAACCGAGCCGGGCGACCTCGAGCCCTTGCCAATTACCGAAGACTCGCCGCTGCGCTCCGGATCGCGGACCTATCCGCCTGAAGTGATCAACTTCCTGCAGAACATCTTCACCTGGGTAAACGAAGGCTATGACAAAGTCGCGGTCGAACGAGCCGTGATGCATGACGGCTCCGAAAATACCATCATCCGTTTGCCCATGGTTTATGGTCCCGGCGATCCGCTGCATCGCATGCATCCCGTCCTGAAACGGATCGCGGATCGCAGACCGGCCATCATCCTGGCAGATGACTACGCTGCGTGGCGAGGACCGCGCGGATACGTTGACAACGTTTCTCACGCAATTGCCCTGGCAGCCATCTCGGACGCGGCGCGCCGCAGAATCTACCACGTTTGTGAGGAGCCGTGCCTCTCTGATCTCGAATGGCAACAGAGCATCGCAGCCCGCACGGACTGGGACGGCAAGTTCGTCACACTGCCTCGGGAGAAAACGCCAAAACATCTATTCATCCCCGCAAACCCTGCGCAGCATCTGGTGGCGAGCTCCCAGCGCATCCGCAGCGAACTGGACTATCGCGAACCGGTCACAACGGACGAAGCGATCCGAACGACCATCGCCTGGGAGCGCGCCAAACCGCCCGCCGGCATAACTCTTCATCAGTTCGATTACGCGGCCGAAGACGCGGCGCTCGCCTCCTAGCCATACTCCAGCCGGCGCTTGCAGGCACGAAGCGTCCGGATTATGATAAGAGCACTATGCCTAGCGTTCGGAGTATTTGCTTTGCCCGCCTATAACTCGGCGCAGACGGCGCTCGATCTGCTGGTCTTGACCGTCCTCGACCGCCGTGGACCGCTTCATGGTTACGGCATCGCCAGCGCCATTGAAAATCTTTCGGACGAAGCGCTGCGCGTCGAGGAAGGCTCGCTCTATCCCGCATTGCATCGTATGGAGGAGATGGGCTGGATCTCCGCCGAATGGCGTATCAGCGACACCGGCCGCCGCGCCCGCTTCTACCGCGTGACGAAGGCCGGAAAGAAGCAGTTGGGATCGGAATCGGAGCGCTGGGCCAGCTTTTCGGCCGGCGTCTCGCGGGTACTGCGTAACGCGTAGAGCGCACTGAGGAGAGTTATGTCCTGGTTTTCGCGGCTGAGAAATGCATTGAATCCACGCCGGCTCGACCAAGACCTGGCCGAGGAAATGGCGGACCACCTGGAGCGCCGCGCTGCCGCCATACGCGCCGAAGGTCTCAACCCCGACGAAGCGCGCCGGCGCGCACAACTGCGCTTCGGAAACACAACGTTGTTGCGCGAAGAGAGCCGGGGCATCCGCCTTTGGGCCGCGCTCGACGGCACGTTGCAAGACGTTCGTTACGCTTGGCGCGGCATGCGCAGAGCTCCTGCCTTCGCGGCTACGGCAGTTCTGTCGCTCGCGCTTGCCATCGGCGCAAACACGGCCATCTATTCCATCCTGGACGCCGCGGTTTTGCGGCCTCTGCCCCTCCCTCAACCAAACCGGCTGTTTACTCTTTCGTACCCCGACATCTCGGAGCCAGGCAGCCCGGCCGGACCGGACCGCAACACTTTCAGCTATCCGGAACTGCTCCAGTACGCTGCTGTGGCCGGCCCGGCGGCCCGCTTAGCACTCTTCAGCATTCCACTTCGCATCGAAGCGCGCATACCTCATCTTGATTCGCCTATCGAAAAACTAACGCGAGCATTTACGTCAGGAGAAGGCTTCGATCTGCTCGGCGTTCGTCCCGCGCTCGGCCGTCTGTTCTCGCCGGAACAGGATCGCATTCCACTCACCCGTCCGGTCGCGGTACTGAGTTATGACTTCTGGCAAAGGCGCTTCCAGGCAGATCCCGCCGTCGTCGGACGCACCATCGCGATCGACGGCAAGGTGTTCGAAATCACCGGTATCACTCAAAAAGGCTTTTTCGGTGTGGAACCCGGAAAGTTTGTGGACGTCTGGTTGCCGGGCACCGCATACGAACAGCAGGCCCTCACTCAGTTTGGCTGGCACTGGTTCCACATTATCGGCCGCCTCTCACCCGGCATATCGGAGCGCCAGGTGGAAGCCCGCATCCAGCCCTCGTTTCATGATTTCCAGCTGCAGCGCGTGAAGCAGATGCCGACCATGCCTGAAGCCATTCGCAAGCAGTTCGTTGAAAGCAGGATTCATGCGCGTTCCGCGGCCGCCGGCATCTCCGATTTCCGCCGAACGTTCTCGCGGCCTTTATGGATCATCTTTGCCGTCGCCGCCGGCATTCTGCTGATCGCCTGCGCAAACGTCGCCAGTCTGCTGCTGGCGCGTGCTGCGGCTCGCGGCACGGAAATGGCAATGCGCGTTTCGCTCGGGGCCGCCCGGATGCGTCTCATTCGCCAGATGCTGACCGAAAGCCTGCTGCTGTCTGTTCTGGCGGGTGCTCTGGGCTGGCTCTTCGCGCGCGCGGTTGCCCCGCTACTGGTGAATGTGCTCTCGAGCGAAAGCAATCCGGTGCAGTTCGTTCTGGCAATTGATACGCGCGTACTCTTGTTCTGCATTGGCGTATCCACGGCGTCCGCTGTTCTTTTCGGGCTGGTTCCGGCCTGGCAAGCCTCTGCAGCATCGCCTGTCCGCGCCTTACATGCGTCCGCTGGCCAAGCCGGAAGACTTCGCCTCGGAAAACTGTTCGTGAGTGTTCAGGTCGCGTGCGCATTTTGCCTCGTCACAGTAGGCGCGGCTTTTCTTTTCAGTCTCGGAAATTTGCTGCGCGTGAATCCAGGGTTCGATGCGCGGAACGTGGCCGTGCTGAGCCTGGTCACCGAATCGCAGGCAGTCCGGAGATCCGGCTGAGTGGGCAGCCAAGCATCCCGAAGAAATGATTCGTGCGCGCAATGCGATGCTCGAGTTTCAGAACCGCGTCGCAAGCCAGCCCGGTATCCAAGCCGCGGCGCTCGCCTGGTGGCCTATCTTTGAGGGCACAGGCTGGTCTCAGCAGATCTTCATACCCGGCCGACAACCATCCGAGCAGGAAGAGATCTTGTACCGCATATCGCCCGGCTATTTCGCCGCGCTTCGGACCCCCTTGCTGGCCGGCCGCGATTTCGTACCGAATGACGCGAATGCGAAGGACCCCACTCCCGCCATCGTCAACCAGGCATTCGCACGAAAATACTTCAACAGCATGAACGTTCTCGGCCGCGAGTTCAGCTACACACAGCCTGGCTCGCGCCCGCGCGAGGTTATCGTCGGTATCGCGGCGGATGCCAACTATGGCGATCTGCGGAAACCGGCCGATCCCATCGTGTATCTTCCACTCGAAGGAAGCAGCTTCTTCTGCATGTATGTGCGTACTGCGCTGCCGCTGGGACAGCTGGTTTCCTTGCTGAGCCGGCAAGCGCGTGGCATCGATCGAACCATGCGAGTTACGGAAATCACAACACTCCCGGCCATCGTGGGGAACACATTACTTCGTGAGAAGCTGCTCGCCGGCGTCGGCGGCGCATTCGCATTCTTCGGTCTCGTGTTGGCCGCTGTCGGGCTGTTCGGGCTGCTGAACTACTCCGTCGGACGCCGAACGAAAGAGATCGGCATCCGCGCTGCTCTAGGGGCGCGCCGCCGCGAGATCGTTTCACTTGTCCTCAAAGAGGTGATCGGACTGACCAGCGGAGGAGTAATCGCCGGTCTCGCCGGTGCGCTGATGGTGCTTACCATCTTCCGATCGCTTTTGTTTGGGATTCGAACGGCCGACCCGTTCGTCACCGCCACCGCCATTGCTTTCTTCATAATCACGGCGCTGGTTGCCGCAAGTTTCCCCGCCCATCGTGCCGCCACACTGGATCCGATGATCGCTTTACGCGAAGAATAGCTCCGGCACGCATGGAATGATCAATGTCAGCCCGCTCTTTCGAAAAAACTGCTTGACGTTACTATATGGTCACGTTACCATATAGTAACAGAGGAGCGAGTAAGCGTGACACTTGATGATTTGAAGCTGGACACAACACAGACCGTTGACATCAAAGCCGATATCGGAGATGTCTTTCGCAGCGTGCTGCATCGCCTTGGCGAGGGCTTTGTGAACCCGCAAGGTGAATCATTGCAGATGATCCTGGAACAATGGCCCGGCGGCCGCTGGTTTCGCGATCGCGGCAATGGCATCGGCCACCTGTGGGGACACGTGCAGGTCATTAAGCCGCCCGTGCTGCTGGAATTGAGCGGCCCAATGTTCATGTCGTACCCGGCACTGAATCACATCGAAGTGAAGCTCGAACAGCGGCCGGGAGGAACCCACGTCGACTTTCGTCACCGCGCCATCGGGTTCATCGAGCCGGCGCACCGGCAGGGCGTCAGCACTGGCTGGAAGTACATGCTGGAGCGAGTCGCCGAGGATTGCTCCGCGCCGGCGCAGGTACAACAAAGGTAACGTGTCCACTGATGAACTCGACGCGGTGTGGAAAGCGTTGTCCGACAATACACGACGCTCGATTCTCGACTTGTTACGGCAGGGCCCCCGAACGACAACCGAGATTGTCCAGGCTTTTCCGCACCTGAGCCGCTTCGGGGTGATGAAACACATTGAAGTGCTCCGCGAGGCCAACCTGATTCACACGCGTGAAGAGAGCCGCCAACGGATCAACTCGTTGAATGTAGTGCCGATTCGGCAAATTTATGAGCGCTGGGTGGGCCGCTTCGAGGAGTTGTGGGCGAGCCACTTGCTGCGGGTCAAAGAAGACGCTGAAAAAACACGTGCCGCTGCTCAAATACCCGAGATACGAACGAAGAAACGTCCGAAAGCGGGTTAACGCGAGATGCTCACTTCCCGCAAAATGGCGCTGCCCTGGCAGCGCAACAACGAATAAGAGGAGGAAATACACATGGACAGCAAAGCCGGAGATATACAGCGCCACAAAGGATACCTAGGAATGAACACGCCGCCGGTCGTGTCTGGGCAGGAGTGGGAGGCCGCGCGCCAGCAGCTCCTCATAAAGGAGAAATCCTTGACTCGCGCGCGTGATGCGTTGGCCGCGGAACGCCGGCGGATGCCGTGGATAGCAGTCGAGAAGGCGTACGAATTCGAGGGGCCCCAGGGCAAGGTTAGTCTGCTCGACCTGTTCGAGGGCCGCCGCCAGTTGATCGTCTATCGCGCCTTCTTCGAGCCCGGCGTGTTCGGCTGGCCCGAGCACGCCTGCCGCGGCTGCTCCCTGGGCGCGGATCAGGTCGCCCACCTGGCGCATTTGAACGCTCGCGACACGACCCTCGCTTATGCCTCGCGGGCGCCGCAGGCGGACATCGCACGCTTGAAAGCGCGCATGGGCTGGGCGATGCCCTGGTACACCATCACGGACCGCTTCGATGCGGATTTCGGCGTCGATGAATGGCATGGCCACAACGTGTTCATCCGCGACGACGACGGCAAGATCTTCCGCACATACTTCATCAACAACAGGGGCGACGAGGCGATGGGGAGCACCTGGAGCTACCTTGATATCACGCCGCTCGGCCGTCAGGAAACTTGGGAGGACTCCCCGAAGGGTTACCCCCAAACGCCGCCATATAAGTGGTGGAACTGGCACGACAACTACGGCGCCGAGGCCTCGCCTGACCCGAAGTGGATCGACATAATAACCGATCCTCAAGAAGCAGCGCGAAAGCGCGAGGCAGAGGAGAAAGCCTGACCGGGATTCGCAAGAGAGAACGGCCGCTGAGGCGGGTCGATGATCTTTAACTAGCCGATCCCGGCGACGTTTCGGGACCAAGCAGATATTGCTTGAAAAAGCGCACCATCTCCACGGTCGACCGGATTCGGTTGGGAATCTTGCGCCAGCCGTGTCCTTCGTCGGGGAAGAGGATGTACTCCACAGGTACGCCCCGCTCTTTCAAGGTCTTTACAATCTGCTCCGCCTCTATGACAGGAACGTTCGTGTCATTCGCGCCATGCTGCACCATGGTCGGCGCCTTGATCCGGTCCAGCTTATAAATCGGAGACAGCCGGTCCAGCATTTCCTTTTGCGTTGTAGGATCGCCATACTCAACCGTCGAGATTGCCGCCATCCACGGTTCCGTGTTTTGAAAGAAAGTCACGAAATTCACAATGCCGAAGAGATCCACGCCAGCTGCAAACAAATCCGGATACTCGGTCAGGCCAGCCATCGTCATATACCCGCCATAGGAACCGCCCGTTATTCCAATCCGACGTGGATTCGCGATCTTGTTGTTCACCAGATAATCGACACACGACTTGATGTCATGGACAGCGTTGATTCGCAACTCACCGTTGTCCAGATTGACAAAGCGTTTGCCGAAGCCCGATGAGCCGCGCACATTGGGAGCAAAGACTCCAATTCCTTGCGAGAGCAAAGCCTGGTAGTCACTGCGAAACACGGGCTGTTCCTGGCCTTCCGGACCGCCATGAAAGCTGATTACGTAAGCGCCCGACGCCTGCTTCGGACGATAGAGCCATCCACTCAGCTTTAGCCCGTCTCCCGCCGGGAATGTGACCAGTTCCGGCTTGATCAAGCCATTCAGATCGATACCGACATGAGGACTGAACGTCAACTGTCGAAACCGGCGGCTTGCGACATCCATAATCCAAACATCTGCTGGTTGAGTTGCGCCGAGGACGGTAAGCGCCAAGTCTTTTCCATCGCGTGAGAAGGCGCCCACTCCAGCGAGTTCCCCGGGTAGCGCTACCGGTGTTTGACGCCCAGTCTTCGTGTCGAATAAAGTCATGACACTGCGGCCAGCAACGTTCCACATCAGGGCGGCCGTGTCGCCCGCATAGTTCAGACGGATTTGATCCAGTTCGCCGTCCTCGCGCTCCGCAACAATGTCAATCGGACCGGGAGATCCATCGCTCCCCAGCCGTATACGCCCAAGCGCAACCAGATCGCGATCCTTATTAGTTCCCAGATACACGGTTCGTCCATCGGGTGAGATCTCGCCGAAAAACTCGCCGGGCCCGGTGTGCTCCGTTAGGAGTGCGTCTTTGCCGGTTTTTGTATCGAGAAGATACAGATCGTTGCTGCCACGGCTGCGAAGTCGGCTGAGCACGGCACGCGTTCCATCGCGGCTTAAGCTCTCAATTCCGCCAACGCCAGGGTTCTTCGCAATTAACCGAAGTTCGCCGCCCTCGGCCACGTCGCTGACGAAAACATCGCGTGCTGCTGGATCTCTCCGGCTCGAATCGATGTATAAATGGCGTCCGTCGTCGGACCACGCATCGATGCCGTTGTTGTCCTTTCCTCCCTCGGTCAGACGGCGCAAGCCGGTCCCGTCCGCATTCACCAGGTATACCTGCGTGTTCATGCCGCCACCCGGCGCGATGCTCACTGCAATCAAGTCGCTTTTCGGCGACCATTGCGCTTGAGTAACCGGATCGTTCCCGTTGGTCACCATGCGAGGATAACCGCCTTCGGAAGGAACAACCCATACCTGCGGCGTGCTGCTCAAGTTTGTGACCAAGCTCACCCACTTGCCGTCGGGTGAAAAGTCTGGGTTTCCCGCACTGCCTACACGCGCAAAACGCTCCACCGTTGCCGCCACATCCTTTGGCGATGTTTGGCTAAATGCCGGCACGATCACCATTGAAGAGCCAACGGCGCCCCACACTAATGCCACATAAAACGGTCGTTTGCGCATGTAAGCCCTCGCCTCGTACTTGTTTTACACCAGGAGTGAGCCGACCGTCTATTCGCCTCGAACGGCCATCGTTAAGTACCAATCTTGGAGGGATGGCATTATGGAGTGAGGCGAACAAGAGAGTGACGACGATGATGAACACAAGCCTGACACTCGGTTCTTGCCTGCACCGCCGCGCTGGTTCGAAAACACTGCGTTCGCTGCCGGAACGAGAAAAGCCTCCTCGAATTGAAATCGAGGGGCTGCAAAAGAGAGTCGGAGAGAAACGCTAACGCCACGCCTTCAAGGAGCCACGTCGATGATGAGTCATTCTTTAAAACCAGAGTTGGAGACATTTCTTCGCCACGTTGTTGCAACTGGGCAATACCGATCGACAGAGGAAGCGCTTAACGCGGCTGTCGAGCTACTAAAACGGCGCGACGAAGCAGAAAGCAAGCTCGAATCTTTGCTTCAGGAGGCCGTGGATAGTGGCCCGGCAACGGAAATGACGACCGAGGATTGGGCCAGTATCGAGAACGAAGGACTCAAAAGAATCCGATCGCGTCAATCGGCATAACCTGCTAATGCCGCGCGTTATCCGACGCATTACCGCGGTACGTGATTTAGTTGATCACTTCGTGTTTTTGGGGGAGAACGCGAGCATGGAAATTGCGCGACGTTTCCTGGCGGCAGCGAACCAAACCTTTGAAGAATTGGCCGGAATGCCGCACATGGGCATGTCGAGAACCTTCCGCAATCCGAAATTTGCCGCCGTGAGGAAATGGGCGGTAAAAGAATTCGACAAGTACCTCATTTTCTATTTGCCGCTTCATGACGGTATTGAAGTGTTGCGAGTGGTTCACGGGACCAGGGATTTAGAAGAGCTTTTTAAATGATGCACCGGTATTTCATCAGTTCGGCCCGGGTCTCGAGTGGATAGAAGTACTCTGCAGCAAGTGCGACGCCACCTGGGTACGTAGACGACGGCCCGGCACCCACAGGTCTCCGCTATTTCCTCAACTGCGCCCCAGTTTGGGTGACGTGGGTGATCTCATGATTTCCGCACATAATCGGCTCACGCCTTGATGCTCCCCTGCCGCCGGCGAGATTTGAACATTTTTAGTTGGTGAATCCCGATGAGGATAGCAGCTGCTAGCAGCAGGAACAACGATTTTGGTTCCGGAGTCGTGGTCGCTAGACAAGGAGTCGCCGAATCGGTGACGCACGCTTCACGCAATTCAGTGTTGCTCACCGACGCTCCGGCAGCTCCTCCAAAAAGAAACCGCGATGCAAAAGGGCCAATGAAGCTTGGATCTTGAGCAGCGATGCCGCTCTGAACGACTTTGCCGTCTACGGAAAACGTGGCGGTATAGTCATTGATTGTCAACATATAGGTATGGAACCCTCCGGCGATTGAGTAGGGCATGAATGGCCTGCCTGCAGGGTAATTGTTGATTAGAAAACCGTTACTGGCTAATCCTATGTCGAACACCCAGGAATTTATGTCGGTGATAAAGAGGTAGTATCCTTCACGGCCGCTTCCGTCACCCACGTTCGGTACGTAATTCGAGGAGTTTACAAGGAGGGTGCCCTCGAGTGTTGCCGTCTTTGAAAAATCAATAGTGGGATCTTGTGTAGACCAACTCTGGTTCCCGACTGTTGTATTTTCGTGCAGCAATCCACCTCACACAAACGGGCTGGGATTACCGTTATCTCCGGAGTACGTGAATCCCTGGGATTGCGGCAAGCTTCCGAGACCGGCGTTGTAGATTGTGGTTGCGGTTGCGACTCCTGCCAGAAGAATCAATCCGGGCAGTAGATGGTAGGTCTTCATAGAATTCCTTTCTGTAATTTCCAGAGCCCTGCATTGGTTACTCACGCGGGAAGAAACATCCTCCGGGACGGACACCTCTTACCTGCCTACTCCGTTGCTTCTTCCCAGCAGCCGGCGATCATCAACAACCCGGTATGCGACCCGCTGCTGTTGCGACTCTGGCCAGTGAGGTTTACGATTACTTCTCAGTTAGCCGAAATCTTATCCTGCAAAGCGGGTTGGCAATTCTGATTTTTTTCTGAGATCTGTGGCGTCGAGCGATATGTCCAGCAGTAACAGGCACTTAATCAAATTTGGCCCATATACGTTTGACTGCGATCAAGGTGAGCTGATATGCGGCAAGGAGTTAATCGAACTTCCATCTCGGACTGCAGCCGTCCTCGAATACCTCATTCTCAATCGCGGCCGTTTCGTTTCGGCGGAAGAACTGATGCACCGGCTATGGCCAAAGTTGAATGTCGAGCGCAACACGATAGATCAACACATCTCCGCAATCCGCGCCGCACTGGCTGATTCGCCCAGGACGCCGCTTTTTATAAAGACGAAGTACAAGGGTGGTTGGCAGTTCGTAGCGGCGGTAACCCAAACAACAGACTCAGGTGAGAACGCACGGCCCGATTCTCCCAGCGAGAGCCGGTCAAAGCCCGACTCAGCCGAGGAGATGATCCAACCTGAATCCGTAGCTCTTACCCAGTCATCACCCGTGTTGCCGATTAACCAGAATCGGCGTCCGCGAATACTTTTGTTGTTCTGTTTGGCTGCAGCCGCGATGGCCGGCGTCACCACGCTTATGCGGGTACCGGCCTCGGGTGCCGGAAGAATACTGAATTCAATCCAACTCACCGACGGGAAAGCCGAAATACGAACCGCTCCTGGTAAATGGCTCGAGGATCCTTTATGTGGAGTCCGTCGAGGGTGTCACACAGATCATGAGCACCTCCGTTTCCGGCGGCGATCCGAGTCCAATAAAAACCTCACTTCCCAATCCTGAACTTGACGATCTCTCAAGCGATGGGTCGAGACTACTCATCACGTCCCATGAACCGGGCCGCGACAAGCTCTGGACATATGACTTTTCTTCGCGTTCCCTTCGATTCGTAGATGGCGGCCTCATCCACGCCGTCTGGGCTCCCAACGGTCATGCGTTTGCTGCCTCAGTTCCTGCCAGACTCGCCATTCGCATATCGGATGGAGACAACCGGCGAGAAATCCCAGTCGGTCAGATACCGCAAGATCTTGCATGGTCGCCCGACGGCAAAACCGTTCGGTTTTCTCTCCTCAGCGACCGATCGGACGCCATGTCCGAGTGGGAAGTAGCGGCAGCAGACGGGCGCTTACGCCGGCTCACGCTTCCAACCGATGGTCAACCGTTTATCCGAGCAGGGACATGGAGCCATGATGGAAGGCACTTCTTTTATCTGGCGGGAGCACCTGGCCATCATTGGGACATCTGGGTGTCACCGGTGAACAGATACTTCTCTTCTTTACTCCCCACCAAAAAACCCTTCCGTCTGACAAACTCAATCGGAGTATGGGGCGCACCTGCCGCAACATCGGATTCCTCAACAATCCTGCCCTGCGCGAGGCCGTGCATCCTCAGCTATCACGCTTCGACCCTAAAACGAAGTCATGGCAGCCCGAATGGGATGGCGCGGCGGTTTATGAACTCGATTTTTCCAGGGACTCCGAATGGGCCACATACACACATCTGCCGGATCACACAATTTGGACGGCAAGATGCGACGGTAGCAAGCGGGTAAAATTGACGGACAACTCAGTCGTTCAAGAGGCGCACCAGCCCCATTGGTCGCCTGATCGAAGGCGCATCGTCTTCATGGGTGAAACGAAAACGGGGCGGTGGGAAATCTTTGAATAGCGGCCGAAGGGGGCAGACCGGAAGAACTGTTGTCACAAGGCGACGATTGGGGAGTGCCGACCTGGTCTCCGAATGGCCAATCGCTCCTATTCGGGAACCGCATGAACACAAAGCGGCGTTCTGAAATGGCTCTTTACCTGTTCGACATCGGCAATCGCCATCTCTCTGAGATTCCCGGGACCAAGGGTCTGTGGAGTCCCAGATGGTCGCCCGATGGACGCTACATCGCAGCGATTACGACCGATTCTCAGGCGATCGGCATCCTTTGCTGGCCAGGTAGTCAATGGAAAGAGTTGGTAAGAATGAGATCCGTTGATAACGCAACCTGGTCGGCAGACTCTCGATTCATTCAGTTCAATGGACATACCGAAGACATGCAGGAATGGTTATTCCGATTGCACGTGCCGGAAGGTCGGCTGGAGCGAGTTACTGGCCTGACGAATTTGACTTGGCCAGCCGAGACTTGGTGGGGGATCGCTCCCGACGGAACTCCCTTGGGACTGGCCGGGATTAGGGCGCCGGAGATTTTTGAGCTGAAATGTGATCTGCCCTGAACATAATCACAGGTTGTTCACGAGTATGCCGAACCAGAGACTCCTATCGACAAGGGCGGCCGGAATCCGCCACTACTTCATCAGTTCGGCGGCCGCTGGACTCTCCTGTTCCGGCTGACTCGCGCCCGGCTCGGGCGTTGCAATCCCGTATGCCCGATGCACATCTTCCAGCGTCAGCGTCCCCAACACCTCGTGATGATGCAAGCGGCTGATCACTTGAATGCGCTCCTGCGAGGCAAGTAGCCGTAGGGCCGCGTCCAGAGGTTCATCAGGAAACAAACGCAATCCTGGTTCGGGCTGCACAGCCGCGGAGACGCGGTGCATCGCGTCCTCCACTCGCAGCGGCTGAAAATTACGCTTTTCTTCGGCCGAGGGCAGGTTCACGCCTTCCAGCTCCGCCAGCATCTTGAAAAACGGAGTCGGATGCAGCCGGCGCGAAAGCAGAAAGGCTGTCGTGTTCGCGATCATCACTGGAAGAATAATCACATAGCTCGCGCTCAATTCGAACACCATGAAGATCGAAGTGATCGGCGCGCGAAAAACACCTGCGAAGAATGCACCCATGCCCACCAGCATGTAAGCCTCTGCCGGCGACGCGTTCTGTGGCCAGACGCGGTGAGCTAGACCGCCCAGCGCTCCGCCCAGCATGCCGCCAACGAACAGAGCCGGCGCAAACATCCCGCCCGGCGTTTCCGCCGTAAACGAGAGCAGCGTGACCAGAAGTTTCGCCAAGGCCAGATAAAGCAGTACCTGCCAGACAAACTCGCCGTGCAGCGCGCTGTTGATTGCGGCATAGCCGGCGCCCATCACTTCCGGAAACCACAGACCCACCACGCCGGTGAAGAAGCCCGCCCCAACCGGTAGCACATAGTATCGCCAGTGCGGCAGACCTTCGATCTCCTTCTTCAATGTCCCGATGAGCTGCATGAACAGCGCGGAAAGCAGTCCCCCCGCGATCCCAATGCCGGCATATACCAGCAGATCCGTGATGTGGCTCAGCTCAAAGACAGGAATTTGAAACAGCGTCTCGTTGCCCAGAAAGGCGCGCGTGGTGACAACCGCCGAAACCGCTGCCAGCACGATCGAGCCGACGGCAGTGGCGCTCCAGTCCGCCAGCACTTCTTCCATCACGAACAGCACGCCGCTGATCGGAGTGTTAAACGCTGCCGCGATACCTGCCGCGGCGCCAACCGGAGCGATTAGCCGCATGCTGTTGCGCGGCAGCCGGAATAGACGCCCAAGCAGTGATGCAACTCCCGCGCCCATTTGCAGTGACGGATCTTCCGGCCCGAGCGAAGTTCCAGTGCCGATCGAGACGCTGCAGCCCACAAATTTTCCAACGATCGCGCTCGAGGAAACATAACCCTCCGAGCTGTAGATCGCGATCTTCGTCTGGTTCACGCCGCTACCTTTCGCCCGCGGAAACAAACGTCGAACAATCAGAACTGCAATCAAGGCTCCGATTGCAGGCGTAAACAGCCGGACGAAGTGAAAGCGTCCCGTCAGTGCGCCCAACGTGCTCCAACTGATCACATCGATGGAAATGTGAAACAGCACGACCAACAGTCCGGAAAAAATGCCGATCAGCAAAGAAAGCAGCACGAAGCGCTGCGCTTCGCTTACCGCCACATACGAGAGGGAATTGGCGAGCACGCGGCGATCGAGCGAGAACTTGCCATTCGGTGCAAGCCTTCGCAGCAGGTTACTCACGGCCTACCCTCGCCATCACCGTTTCCAGCGCGCGATCGTTTACCGGCGCAGCACCGCATATTTGTGCCCGGTCCTGCCACAAACTTTCAGCCGTATTCTGCAGTTCGGATGATGTATCTTCGCGGCGCGGCATCGCGAGCAGGTTTTGCGCCGCTGCAAGGCGCTGTTCCATTGCACTTGGTGCAGGCGGTACTGCTGCCGTGCCCGCAGGGGCGCCATTTGAATTACCTGTTCCGGCGTTCGAACTCGCCTTGGTCGATTTGCCCCCCAGCGGCGAAGCCAGCTTGTCTTTCAGCTGTTCGAACAGGCGTTTGGTCGCCGGTTCAGGAGCTGGCGGTGAGGCAGCCGGAGCCGCAGCCGGACTCGGCGTCGCCGGGCACTGCCGCAGATCCTTCACCACACGGCTCAATAGGTTCTGACTGCGCCGGAATCGCTCCTCGGCCGAAATCGACGGCAGTTCCGGATCCATGTCGATAACTTCGTTTGTGACAGCCAGTGCTTGGGTTATCTGCGGATCGTGTGGGTCCAAGTGCGCGGCGTGCTGATATTCGTGCCGCGCCGAGACGAAATCGCCTTGTGAGAAGTGGACCTGCGCCAGTCCGAAATGAGCTTTCGCATTGCTTGGCTGTTGTTTCGTCAGGTCGCGAAAGACCTGCAATGCCTCCGACGCGGCGCCGTTGTTCAGCAGTAGGAATCCGATCTTTGCTTTTTCGTCAGCGCTGTGGGGCGTGTCGGCGTAGAGTTGAATCAGTTCGGCAACCAGAGCATTTCGTTGTCCGGTCTTCGAGAGAAGATCCACCAGTTCCCAGCGCGCCTCGCGCCGTTCAGCAGCTTTGTCTGGCGGCCAGTACTCATAAACGGCACGCTGATAGTATTCAGTCGCAATGTTCAGCCGGTTGCGCTTCAGCGCGAGTCGTCCGCGTAAAAGGTTGATATCCGGATCCGTGGGATCTTCCTGCAGCAACTCCTCGATGTGCGATTCAGCCTCGTTCAACCGGCCCGCATCGATCAACGTTGACGCGAGCGAAAGCCGGTAATCGGCGTTGTCCGGTTGGAACAGCAAGGCCTGCCGGTATTCCTCGGCCGCTGCCTTCGGATCGCCGTGGGCTGCGAGTTGCTGGCCCCGAGCGAAATGCCTCTCGCCCATTGCACGCTTTTCGCGCCGGTACGCCGAGTTCGCAAAGCCCGTAACAATAAACGCCAGTGTCAAAGCAATCAAGACGAAAGCAAGAGTTCGAAATGTGCTCGGACCGAGAAACAAATTCGCTTCCTATAACTCAAGGATAGGAGATGCAACGCTTTGTTTCGCCCGCGCCTACTGCAATCGCGGTTTAGTGCGGGATTGCGGCCATCGTCGCTGGCGCTGCTGTTTTCTTCACGCTGCCAGCTTACGCGCCGGCTTCGCTTCGCCCAGCGATCGCCCGCTTACGTGCCGCTGAGGGGTTGGCTGCGCGGGCACGGCCTCCTCTGCTGCCGAGCGCCTTGGCCGCTGGCTCTGATCTCACTGCTCACGGTGGTTTTCCAGTTCGCGGATTCTCTGCTCGTGCGATTCGGCCATGTCGGTTAGGCGCGTGATGGCGTCTGAGATGGCGCCGAAGTAGCTGGCATGGCGTTTCTCGTTGTCCTGGTGCATCTGGGACAGCAGCTCGACGCTGTGGGTGAGCGCTTCGATGCGTTCGTCGATGTTCATGTGGGCTTGCCTTCAGCTTAGCGCCTAGCAGCATGCTTGGCGCTAAGCACTCGTGTTTGGCTATCCTGAGGCGTACAACAAGGTTGGGCGAGAGCTTTGACGGTCACGGTTTCCGGGCCTCCGGTTGGACACTCGCCTTGCTCGTCACAGTTTCCGGGCCTCCTGCGCTAAAGCGGTGGGTTGGAGACTCGCTTTGCTCGTCACGATTGGCCCTCGGTGCCGTTTGAGCCTTCGAGCCAGGCTTCCAGGGCGGCTCTCATGGCCCGGCGAAAGCGCTGGATTTCGTCCTCGTGCTTTTTGCTGGCTTCGGCTTGTTGCGAGACGCTCTCATACAGCTTTTCGATGTTCTTGCCGAGCGATTCCTGGGACTGGACCAGGAATTGAATGCGTTCGTCGATGGTCATTACCGTATTCCCTTTCAGGTTAGCGCTGATGCTTGCCGGCAAGCATTAGCGGGTCTCCCGTTTGGTGGCATCGATCTACAGCGAGATTTCCATAGCGCGGATGTCGTCCGAGCTGAAGCTGAAATGTGCTTTCTTCGCGGTGGCATACTGCTCTGCCGCGAGTGCGGCATCAATCGCGGTGCAGAGAGCGCCCGCGAGCATCTGGGCGGCCTGCGTTCTTACCTCTCGGCTAATATCCCCGGTATGTCCACTGTGTCCCAATGCCAGCAGTACGCCCTGTTCGATCTGGGCATCGATTTTGAGCCGCGCCCCGGGTGCCCACGAGGAGTTCATGCAGCATCAGCATTCCGCTAACACGCGCAAAGCGTACGCGCATTCGTGGCGCGTGTTTGCGCGCTGCTTGTTGGCGTGGCGATGTTGCGCCTTGCTGGCGGGCGCTCTGTTTTCTTCACGCTGCCAGCTTACGCCGGCGGCGCTTCGCCCAGCGGGCGCGGGCGGCTTTCCTGGCAATGGCTGTGCGCTGCTGTGAGGTGAGGGAAGCCGCGCGGGCGCGGCCCTCCCAGTTTGCCGAAGGCGCGCGCGGCGGCTGCCGCCTTGGAGCGCAGAGGGGCTTGGGCGGGGTTCATGATTGCTTGCCTCCCGGCGCGGGCATGCGGCTGATCCATTCGCCGATGGCCGACACCAGGCGGTCGATTCGTACATCGAGGTCTTTCATGCGTTTGTCGTGGTCGGCGAGGCTTTGCTCGTGGTTGGCGATGTAGGTAGCGTGCTCCGTGGCGCGTTCGGTTTGGCGCTTTTCGAGGTGCGCCATGACGATCATGGCGTCTTCGAGCTCCTTGCGGGCCTGTTCGAGCGCGCTGATTCTGCTTTCGTGGTCGTTCATCTGCGCCTTCTCTTTGAGCTTAGCCGCAAGCATGATGCTTGCGGCTAAGCATCGGTACTGTGTTAGCGGGTCTCCCGTTTGGTGGCATCCGATGTACAGCGAGATGCCCATGGCGCGGATGTCGTCGGAGCTGAAGCTGAAATGTGCTTTTTTCGCGGTGGAATACTGCTCTGCGGCGAGTGCGGCATCAATCGCGGTGCAGAGAGCGCCGGCGAGCATTTGGGCGGCCGGGCGAGCTGTGGGATGCTTTCGGCCGGGTGCGGCGCCGGCTATGGGGCGGATATGCCTGCTACAATCGCGGCGTGTCCGCTTCTACTCCCGCCCTGGCCGGTGATCGATTGAAACAACTGATTCGCGAGGTTCCCGATTTTCCGAAGCCCGGCATCAACTTCTACGACATCACCACTCTGCTCAAGGACAAGAGAGGCTTCCGCGAAACCATCGACTCGCTTCAGCGAACATTACCGCGGCCAACCCGATCGACATCGTGGTCGGCATCGAGGCGCGCGGCTATTTCTTCGCTCCGGCCATGGCGCACGCGCTCGGCGCCGGATTCGTTCCGGTGCGCAAACCGAAGAAGCTGCCGCACATCGTCCGCAGCGTCGAATACGACCTCGAATACGGCACGGATCAGCTCGAAATCCACGCCGACGCGCATCGAGCCCGGCCAAAGCGTTCTGATCATCGACGACGTCCTCGCGACCGGGGGCACCGCCTCGGCCGTCGCGCGCCTCGTTCGAGAGCTCGGAGGCAAAGTCGCTGGGCTCGGCTTCGTAATTGAGCTCACGTTTCCTGAACGGGCGCGCAGAAGCTGCCGGACTACGACGTCTTCTCGCTGCTGCAGTATTAGCCGTGCAGCGTCACCGTTCCGTCGTTCGCCAAGCTCAACCTCGATCTGCGCGTCCTCCACAAGCGGCCCGACGGCTATCACGAACTGCGAACCATTTTCCAGACGATCAGCCTGAAGGACACGCTCACAATCGAGTTCGAGTTCGCGAAACGAACCCAAATCGACCTAAGTAGTTCGATCGACATCGCGGACAATCTGGTAGTTCGTTCGGCAAAAATGGTCCTGGAGCACCTGAAAATCCGGGCTTGGAGTTCGTTTCGTACTGCACAAGCACATCCCGATGGGCGCCGGGCTGGGCGGCGGTTCGAGCAACGCCGCCGCCGTCCTGCTCGCGCTGCCGGCGCTGGCCGGAAAGCCGATTCCCTATCCCGAATCTGGTTCGTTTGGCAGAAATCGCTCGGCAGCGACGTTCCGTTTTTCCTGCACGGCGGTACAGCGCTTGGGCTTGGGGCGGGGAACGGAGCTGTATCCGCTGCCGGACCAGCCCGCCGCGCTCGCGCTGATCGTGGTCTCGACCGGCGTTCACGTCTCGACGCCGGAGGCCTACCGCGCGCTGGGCACAGGCGATGTTACAAATGCGTTGACTTCAGCGGCCGAGTCCCCTATCCTGAGAGAGTTTCAGACGATCGCCTGGGATCTGGCTGGATCGATCGGCGGTTCGGTCTGGATCAACTTCCGCTAAAGAACGATTTTGAAGAAGCCGTTTTCGAGATTCATCCAGAGCTGGCGGCTGCTGTGCGTAAGTTGCGGCGGTTAGGGCCAAACCGGCTCTGATGACCGGCAGCGGTTCGGCTGTGTTCGGTATTTTTCGCGACGCGTCGGAAGCGCGCGCAGCCGCGGCGCCCGTTTCCCGCCGGGACCGCGCTTCCCGGTTCGTTTCGTATCGCGGCGGCAGTATCGGAAGCTCTGGCGCCGCGCTCTGGGTCCGGCCGCCGAAGCAAGTTGTTTTGCTCAGTAAAGGAGAATCGATCAGAGGATGTCCGCTGCCCAAGACCGGCTCGAGCGCTGTTCACCGACTTCAAGGTCTTTAGCGGCACCGCCAACCCGGCCTCTGACCCAGGAAATCTGCGACGCTCTGGGCTGTCCGCTTGGCGAGGCCATGATCAAGAGGTTCGCCGACGGCGAAACTCACCTGCAGATTCAGGAAAACGTGCGCGGCGCCGACGTTTTCGTCGTCCAGCCCACCTGCACGCCGGTCGACCATCACCTGATGGAACTGCTGCTGATGATCGATGCGTTCAAGCGCGCCAGTGCGGAGCGCATCACGGCAGTGTTACCCTATTATGGGTATGCGCGGCAGGACCGGAAGGACCGGCCGCGGATGCCGATCTCCGCGAAACTGGTCGCCAGCCTGCTCGAAACGGCCGGTGCGAGCCGGGTTCTGGCGCTCGATCTGCACGCCGCTCAGATTCAAGGTTTTTTCGATATTCCTGTCGATCACCTGTTTGCCGCGCCGGTGATGGTCGAGTATTTCGAGGACCGGTTCGACGCGCGGAGAATTGATCGTCGTTTCGCCCGATGCGGGCGGCGTGGAGCGAGCCCGTTCGTTTGCCAAGCGGCTGAATGCGCCGCTGGCGATTATCGATAAGCGGCGGACGGACGTGAACGTCGCCGAAGTGATGAACATCATCGGCGATGTTCGCGGCAAGCATTGTTTGATGGTGGACGATCTGGTGGATACGGCAGGCACGTTGGTGAAGGGCGTGGAGGCGCTGCTCGAGCAGGGCGCAAAGAGCGTGACGGCTTGCGCCACGCACGCGGTTTTGTCGGGTCCGGCGGTGGAGCGAATCAACGGCGTCGCCGCTTGAGGAGTTGGTGGTGACGAATTCGATTCCGCTCTCCGAGCAGGCTGCGCGGTGCGCGAAGATCCGGACGCTGTCGGTTGGGCCGCTGCTGGCGCGGGCCATTCAATCGATCCACGAAGGCGGCTCGATCAGCACGTTGTTTATGTAGTTGAAGTTCCGGGTTCGAAGTGAGCCAGTAATCAAGCCAGGGGCCGGCGGCTCGGTAAGTTGTGGCAGGCAGCCGTCCTGGCGACGAGGTGAAGGATGAGGAAAGATATTACAGTTGCCGCGGAGTCGCGTGATTCGCGCGGCAAGAATGAAGCGCGCCGCTTGCGCGCGAAGGGCTCCATGCCGGCTGTTGTTTACGGCGGCCCGCGGGCCCGACGCCGGTGGCGGTCAACCCGAAAGAACTGACAGCGATTCTGCACAGCAAGACCGGCCACAACACGATTTTCAATCTGAGCGTTACCGGCAGCGAAAACACGCCGGTCATGATCGTCGACTGGCAGTACGATCCCATCAAGGATTCGCTGCTGCACGTCGACCTGAAGCGGATCGATCTGAGCCAGCGCATCACGGTCAAGGTTCCCGTGGTCACGCAGGGCGATCCGAAGGGCGTCAAGCTGCAGGGCGGTATTCACGAGATCATCACTCGCGAAATCGAAATCGAGTGCCTGCCGGACGAGATTCCGGAGCAGTTCGTGGTCAATGTCGCCGAGCTGATGATCGGCCAGAGCATTCGCGCCGGCGATATTCCGCTGGCGGCTCGATGAAGCTGCTCAGCCCGGCCGATGCCGTGATTTCGCACGTTGTCTCGCTGAAGGCGGAAGAGACGACCGCTGCCGAGACGGCGGTCGCGGCTGCTCCGGCGGCGAGCCCGAAGTCATCAAGAAGGGCAAGAAGGAAGAGGAAGGCGCGCGAGGCAGCCCGCCAAGAAGAAGTAAGCCTCGCTGGCTCCTTTGGCGGCCGAGTCGAGCTTCGGAAGGCGACGCCGCGCATCGTTCTGCATCGCCGGGCTCGGGAATCCGGGACGCCGCTATGAGGCAACTCCTCACAACATCGGCTTCCTGGTGCTGGATGAGCTGGCCAGGCGGCACTGCGATTCGGGTCACAAGAACGGAAAGCGACGCGCTGTTACGGGAGCGGCAGGATCCGGGACAAGAGCGTGGTCCTGGTGAAGCCGCAGACGTTTATGAATCATTCGGGTGCGGGCATCGGCGCCGTGCTGAAGTACCGCAACCTGACGAACCGGGATCTGATCGTGGTTTATGACGAACTCGATCTTCCCTGGACCGCTCTGCGGATCAAGAAGAACGGTTCGGCGGCTGGACACAACGGTGTCAAGTCGATCATCGCCGCTCTGAAGACGGATGTCTTCACTCGGGTCCGGGTGGGTATACGCCCGGATCATCCGAGTCGAGATGCGGCGGAATACGTTCTCGCTCCCTTGGAGCGGGAAATGAAAGAAGAGGTGGAAGAGGTGGTGTCGTATACCGCGGATGCTGTCGAATCCATCGTTGCCGAAGGCGCCGAAAAGGCCATGGCGAAATTCAATCGCCGCGCCCGAGGCATACAAGAAGAGGAAGAATGAGAATCTACGAAGAGTTGTTCATCGTTCGTCCGGATGCCACCGATGAAGAAGTGGATCCGCTTATCGAACAATTGAAGAACGTGATCACCCAAGCGGGTGGCACGCTCGATAAGACCGAAAAGTGGGGCGTTCGCAAGCTCGCTTACCGCGTGCTGAAGTACAACGAAGGGCAGTACATTCTGCTGCAGTTCACGGCGCAAGCCGGAAACCGTCAAAGAAATTGAGCGCCGCCTGCGCGTTGCCGATCTGGTTCTGAAGTTTCTGACTGTGCGCATCGACGAGAAGCTGAAGCGCATCGAGAAGCGGAAGAAAGCGCGCGAGAAGCGCGCGGCCCGCAAACCCGCGCCCACCGCCGCTGCCGCGCCGGCGGTTGCTTCGCCGCTGCTGCCGCATGAACCGCCGGCTCCCGATTCCCGAGCGCTCCAGCCCGGCAGCGCCCGCTGCGCCTGGCGCTCCGGCACCTGCACAGCGCACCGCACGACCGCGAGAGCGTAACGAGGAAGCAAGGAGAATCATCATGCCAGAACAAAGAGGCGGCCGCCCGATCGCGGCCTCGCAGCGGCCCACCGGCGGCGACAAAGCGATCGCAACCGGCAAGAAGCAGTATTTCCGGCGCAAGAAAGTTTGCCGGTTCTGCGTCGACAAGGTCGACGACATCAACTACAAGGACGTCGAAGCTGCTCTCCAGCTTCATCTCCGAGCGCGGCAAGATCACGCCGCGCCGCATCTCCGGCGTCTGCACGCCGCACCAGAAGCGTTTGAGCGAAGCCATCAAGCAGGCGCGCAACATCGCGCTGCTGCCGTTCGCTTCGCGCATGTGAGGAGCGAGGAGCAACCATGGAAGTCATTCTTAGAGAAGACGTCGAAAAGGTCGGCGCGCGCGGCGCGGTCGTCAAGGTTGCCGACGGTTACGCCCGCAATTTCCTGCTGCCGAAGCGCCTGGCTGTTCCGGCGACCGAGGCCAACAAGAAGATCGTCGAGCAGGAGCGCGAAGCCCATCTGCGCCGCGAAGCGAAGGCGCAGGGCGAGCGCAGGAGCTGGCCAAGCTGATGTCGAACGTGACGCTGACGTTCCGCCAGCGCGTGGGCGAAAACAATCAACTCTTCGGTTCGGTGACCGCGAAGGATATCGCCGACGCGCTCGAAGCGCAGAAGTACCACATCGACCGCCGCAAGGTTCAGCTCGAGGAGCCGATCCGCACGCTCGGCGAGCATAAGGTGACACTTGCGGCTGCACCGCGACGTTCCGACCGACATCAAGGTGATCGTGGAAGCCGAGCAGTAACCGCGCTTGTTTCTCGATCCCGACAAACTCAGCGAGGCGACTCCGGCCGAGGTGCTGGACGCGGCTTCGCGCGGCCACCTCGGCCTGGATCATCGCTTTCTTCACGCGCTCCTCGACCGGCGCGAGCAGAGGCATTGCCCGCCGTTGTTGCTTTTGCCGAGCGCGACCGCCAGCACGACGTGGTCGATCTCGCCCCGAACTGATCGCGCTGTTCCGGTCATTGGAAACGCCCGAAAGCCGTTCCTTTCCTGGTCAGCTACATCAAGGAAGATCCCGGAGAAGTGCCGGACGAAGCGGTCGAGGCGCTGGTCGCGATCGGCGCTCCCGCGCTCGAGCCGCTGCTTGACGCTCTATGCACGAACTCGAAGAGTCCGAAGCGGCGAGGTCGCGTTCATTCTCGCGAATCTGCAGAGTCAGCGACGAGCGCATTCTCGAAAGTCCTGCTCGACCGGCTCGAATTCGATCTCTCCGATACCGCTCTGCTGCTCGGCATCTACGGCGATCCGGCCGCGATTCCCGCGCTCGAACAGCGCTCAGGCGAGTCTGGCAGCAGGCGAAACGCGAGCTAAGCAAGGAAGTCGGCAGAGACGCTCGAGACGCTCTCGAAACCGCAGCCTGCGACACAGCCCGAACGGAGGAACCCTTCGATATCTGGGCGTCTTTACCCCGAGAAGGACGAGCTTCCGGTGGACTTGCTCGATGAAGACGAGCGCGCGGAGCTGCTCAATCATCCGGTGCCTCGCGTGCGCGCCGCGGCGGCCAATTCGTTTTTCAATCGTGAACTCACGGCCGAACAGCGCAAGAAGCTGCTCGCAAGTGGCCAAGGAACGATGCGGCCGCTGAAGTGCGGGCGCGCGCCTGGGAAGCGCTGATGGATTCGACCGAGGAGTCCGAAGTGGTCGAAGCCATGCTCGCGGCCCTGCGCAGACCCGGACCTCCCGTCGAAGAGCGCGGCGGATTGCTGGTCGGCCTTGCTCCCGAAGCGGATCGCAACGAAGTGCGCAAGGCCATCATGGAGCTCTACGAGCATCCCGAAGGCCGCGCGAAAGCGCTCGAAGCGATGTGGCGATCCGTGCATCCGAGTTTCCGCGATTACTTCGCGAAGCATCTGGATGACCCCGATCTCGAAGTCCGGCGCGGGGCGATCTGGGGCGTCGGCTACTACGGACTGAAAAGCGAATTGGAGCGCGTGCGCAAGCTTTTCGACCACGAAGAACTGCGCTCGGACGCGCTTCTTCGCCTACGCGCTCGCGCTTCCCGCCGAAGTTTCGCGCGGCCGCATGAAAGGCCTGCTCGCACGCATCGAAAAGGACGCGCAACGGGCTCTCCGAAATGGAAGAAGAGCTGGTGAAAGCCGCGCTCGACGAGCGGCTCATGCTGGCCGGCAAAGAGCCTGTCTTCCGGCAGCAGGAAGACTAGAACAGCCGATAGACGCACCGCCGCATGTGGTTATGCGGCGAAGGCGTGATTGATGTTTTCAATGGCTTCATCGATCTCGGCCGTGTTCTTGTAGCCGATGGTGACGGCATCGACGCCGGCAACCCGGAACGCGTAGCGTAAGGCTTCCTGGCGATCCCGCCGATCAGTGAAGCGGCCTTCGCCCACGAGCTTCATGCTGATAATGCCTTTACCTTCGGCGCGAACCTGCTTCACATGCTGGACCACCTCGTGGACGTTGCCGGTTTCGTCGACGTCCTGAGTGCTGGGCGTGTCCATGCGCGTGCCTTTGTGGTTCATACGAATCATCGCGACATCAAGCCATTCGGTTCCGGGAAAGGCACGCAAAGCCGGCAGGCCGTGGACAGAAGCGCCATGGGAAAGAATGATCTTCTTCTGCTTGGCCTCGGAAAATGCATCCTCCAGGCGCTTTTGATCTTCGGGCCAGCTGGGGCTACGAACACAATGCAGAAGCATGATGTCGACGTAATCGGCATCCAGATCGCTGCGCAGGCGATCGATGGTCTGCTGCGGATGCTCGTTTTCGTGCGTGTTGTACTTCGTCATCAAGCGATATGAATCACGCGGCAGACCTTTCAGGGCGGTCGCCAGCATCTGGGGCATGCCGCTGTACGAATCGGCGGTTTCGAAGAATCGGATGCCGCGGTCGTACGCATAGCGGACCAAGCGATTGAACTGTGCCTGACCAAGTTCGCGCTGGACGCGACCACTGAACGTTCCTGTACCGAAGGCCAGACGTGTGACCTGCACGTTCGACTTTCCGAGGGTGACCCAGTCGGTAGCGGATCCTTTTGCGGTATCCGCGCTACCTAACTTCGTGCCAAGCGCAGCAAAGGCACCAGCCGCTGCGCTCGATTTCAGGAAATCACGCCTACTCCAACCGTGCATACCAGCTCCTTCGCCCACGCTAACACAGGGCAGGCGGGCAAACGGGCTGAAATCCGGGAGAGGCACCCTCCTCGACTGAGGTCGATGCGATTGCTTCAGGCTTGTGAGCTGCCTAGGCGCTCAGCAGGCGGGCAGATTCAAAGGAAACGGAGAGTACCGCGAGGACTCTCCGCCTTCCTCCTCCGAGTAGCATTAAGCAGAAACTGTGATTTCCGGCTCGAAGCTCGAGCACGCGAGCATTAGCTTCGATCTCATCTTCAGCCGTTGAACCACCGTCCCTGACACTCACGAATGTACTAGGTGAGTAGCACGCAAAGGACCTTTCTAAGTACGTTGACAAGAGGCTCCGGGCCAACAAGTTGTGTGCAGACGCGCCGCCCAGCGATCCAAAATTCAGTAGAAAAGCTTCAGCTACGCTGATTGTTGGAAGATGTCTCGAAGGTTTGCTCTGACTGGCGGCGCATCGTCTCGACGCGAATGGTTTGTTTCGGCGGCAGGCGGGCTATTGGCGGCACGGAGCTCATTCAGTCAAGAGCAGCCGACTTTCTCGACGGACGTAAAAGTAGTAAACGTTTTCGCCACGGTTCGAGAGAAAGGTGGCCAGCTTGTGCGGGGGCTGACCAAGGACGATTTCGTGTTGACTGAGAACGGGCACCCGCAGACGATTCGCTACTTCTCGCAAGATTCGGATCTTCCGCTCACCATCGGTCTACTGGTCGATACCAGCCTTAGCCAGGGCCGCGTGCTCGAGGACGAACGCGGCGCCAGCTACCGCTTTCTAGATCAGGTGCTGCGCGAGAAGAAGGACCAGGCAGTCATCGTGCAGTTCGATCAGGCGGTGGTGATCCGGCAGGGCCTGACGGGATCGCACAAAGATCTGCAGGACACGCTCTCACTGCTCGACACTCCAACAGCCGAGCAGGCGCGCGCCGGCAGCGGCACATTGCTCTATGACGCGGTACGAACGGCGGCAATCAAGATCATGCGCGGCCAGCAGGGCCGCAAGGCGTTCATCGTGCTGACCGACGGAGTCGATTTCGGCAGTGAAGTGACGCTCACCGACGCGATTGAAGCGGCACAGCGAGCGGGAACGCTGGTCTACTGCATTCTGTTTTCCGATGAATCGTACTATGGCGGGCACTTCTCATTAGGCCCGAATGGCAAAGGCGTTCTGAAGCGACTGGCCGGCGAGACAGGCGGAGGGTACTTCGAAGTCTCGAAAGATCGTTCGATCGAGCAGATCTACAAAACCATCGAAGATGAATTGCGGAGCCAGTACAGTCTCGGCTTCGTGTCCGATGAGCCAGTGCGAGTTCCCGGATTCCGGAAGCTGTCTTTGAAGACCAACCGGAGGGCACTCCTGGTTCAGGCGACCGATCGCTATTATGCCGAGCTATAGACTTGTCAGGCCTTGGCTGCTCCTGCGCTCTCGAAAGTTCTCGAGATTAATTTCTGCGCCTCCTGCTGGATTCGACGTAGATGATCTTTGCCGAGAAAACTTTCGGCGTAGATTTTATAGACATCCTCGGTACCAGACGGACGGGCAGCGAACCAACCATTCTTTGTCGCAACCTTGAGGCCGCCAATGGGAGCGCCGTTGCCGGGCGCGGTGGTTAACATGGCTTCGATCTTTTCCCCGGCGAGTTCTTTCGCAGAGACCTGTTCGGGGGAGAGTTTGCTGAGGATGGCCTTTTCTTCCGGAGTTGCGGGGGCATCGATCCGCTCGTACACCGGATCCCCGAATTTAGCAGTCAGCTCGCGATAGCGTTCGCCGGGATCCTCGCCGTTCTTAGCGGTGATTTCAGCCGACAGCAGACCGAGGATGAGACCGTCCTTATCCGTGCTCCAGGCGCCGCCATCGAGATTCAGGAAGGAAGCGCCGGCACTCTCTTCGCCACCGAAGCCGAGCGAGCCATCGAGCAATCCATCGACAAACCATTTGAACCCGACGGGAACTTCTACCAAGCGTCGGCCGAGGTCGCTTGTCAGCCGGTCGATGATGCTGCTGCTGACCAGTGTCTTGCCAACCGCGGCATCCCGCTTCCAGTGCGGGCGGTTCTGGTACAGGTAGTCGATCGCAACGGCCAGATAGTGATTCGGATTGAGCAAGCCGGCGCTGCGGGTAACAATTCCGTGCCGGTCATGATCGGTATCGCAAGCGAACGCAACGTCAAAACGATCCTTCAGCGCGATCAGACTCGCCATGGCGTAGGGAGACGAGCAGTCCATCCGGATTTTGCCGTCCCAATCGAGCGTCATGAAGCGGAAGGTGGGATCGATGGCTTGATTGACGACGGTGAGATTCAGTCCGTAGCGCTCAGCGATTCTGGGCCAATAGACGACACCCGCGCCTCCGAGCGGATCGACACCGAGTTTCAGACCAGCTTCTCTGACGAGGTCGAGATTGAGGACCGTACCGAGCTCATTGACGTAGTTGGAAACGTAGTCGTAGCGCTTAGTGGCGCCGGCGCGGAGCGCTCTCTCGAACGGGATGCGAACGACATCGCGCAGATGATTCGAGAGCAAATCGTTCGCGCAGTTTTCAATCCACTTGGTGGCGGAGGTATCGGCAGGACCTCCGGAAGGCGGATTGTATTTAAAGCCGCCGTCTTCGGGAGGGTTGTGCGAGGGAGTAATGACGATGCCGTCGGCGAGCCCACCCTTCCGATGCCGGTTGTATTTGAGAATCGCGTGCGAAAGAGACGGTGTAGGGGTGTAGCCGCCGGCATCATCGATCATGACCTCAATGTGATTGGCGGCCAGGACTTCGAGAGCGCTCATGAAGGCCGGCTCGGAGAGTGCATGCGTATCCATGCCGAGAAAGAGCGGGCCACCGGTTCCCTGCTGTTCGCGATAACGGCAGATGGCCTGAGTGATGGCCAGAATGTGAGGTTCGTTGAAGCTGCCTAAATAGGAGGATCCCCGGTGTCCGGATGTTCCGAAGCTGACCCGCTGCGTCGCCTGATGCGGATCGGGTTTGATGGAGTAATAGCTTGCGATCAGTCTGGGGACGTTGACGAGTTGCGAAGGGTCCGCGGGCTTACCCGCGTTTGGGTGGATGGCCATGCGATCTCCTTTTCATTGCCGTTGGCATTCGTTTACCGTAGAAGGACATTCAGCACCCATCGCTCAGGCATCAGGACCGGTTTCAGCGAAGGGTGAACCCGGCGGATGCGCCGACCCATTCCAGGTTCTTGTTGAAGTCTACTCCCATCATCTTGCCGCGGCCAGTGCGAATGACGGTGGTGACGGGCTTCAGCACGCCATCCCAGATGTACATGATGCGAATTTCGACCTTGGTGGGACCGGCGGGCGTTTCGACGGTAGGGACGAAGTCCATCCGCCGCTGCAGAATGAACTCCGCTCTTTGGTCGGGCGGGATCTCTGCGATCTCTTCTCGCGAGGGTCCAATTTTTACGCCGAGCCCAGCGAAGGAGTAGAGCGGTTTCAGGACGTAGTCGTTCAAGTTATCCGGAAGCTCGCTGAGGTTACTGAGAAAAACAGTTTCGGGCACACATTCGTGGCGCAGCCAGGGGAGCGAAAATTTGCTGATGCGGAAGAACCAATTCGGATGGCCAGCCCATTCGACATCGACCTCGTCCGTGAAATTGAATTCGGACCGCACGCTTTTCCTGACGAGTTCATCGACGATGACGCGGTTGTAGATGCGGCGAATGCGCGTGCCGTCGGCGGTGTAAAGCTCACGGCCGCGCTTCCGGATCTCTGAGATGCAGGCGATCCTGATTCCGAGCAGGCGTTGGGTGACGAGGAAATCGGGCAAGGTCTTTTGCTCGAACGGGTCGATCTCGAGCAGTACAGCTTCCTGGGGCCGGCAGTCTGCGACGATGGCGCGCTTCAGCAGATCGAGGAAACTCTGGTCATCGAGGCTGCCCAGGAACGGCGTGAGACGAGGATCGAGTTCGGCCAGACGGTAGACGCGACTGTACTCGTGCGCCATGGCCACCTGAAACCCGTAGATAGACGGAAACCCCTGGATTTCGACCAGCTTGGGTTCGAGCGCGCCGTTTGCATCGCGCACCAGGCCGAAATCGACCTGGAGAAATAGCGGATAGCCGGGATCACCGGGAACGCGGAACTCGGAAGGAATAGTGGCTTCGGAGGCCTTCAGGTATTCGGCATCTGAGGTGAGCTGGGCGTAGAGCTCCTGGCCGTAGCGCACCATTTTCGCGAGCAAGGGCGGTGGCAGGAACACGGGCGTCTCGCTGCAGCGGAATGCGACATGAGTTGCGGCAGTGGTATCGAGGGCGGCCAGGAGATCCTGATACAGCTCCGGCCTATACCGCTGATTGAACTGCCGGCGTAGCTCAGGTATCACGGGATGGCGCTTGTTCAGACGACGAACTGACCGCTTCGCATGATCTGCCGTTCGTCGGCCCAGATATCGAAGTTCCTTCCAACAACGTCGATGTGCGTCGTGGAGGACCATTGAGCTCCAGTGTGAGAGCCGTAAGGATCTCCGAATGCCATGTGCACACCGGGGATTTTTTCGTCCTGCAGAATGTTGCCGACCACTTCCGTGCAGGCCAGATTGGTTCCGATAGCGAACTCGCCGACGCGATCGCTGTTGGGATCGCGGTGTGTGTAGTTCCAAAACTCGTCGCGCAGCTCGGGATTCGAGCAGCTCACTTCCGCCAGCCGGTTTCGTTCAACGCGGAGCGTGAGCGGGGTGTGCTGGAGGTCGCCGAATTTTGCACACAGATAATCGCCGACGACGGCATCGACGACGAATGTCCCATTGACTTCGAGCGGCGAGGTGAATGTTTCGCCTCCGGGCAAGTTGCCCCACTTGTCCGGGCTAATGATTCCGCTGGTTTTGATCCATTTGTAGTCCGGCGTCAATTCCGCGAGGATATTGGTTCCGGCCGGCGTAGTCGCA
Source organism: uncultured Acidobacteriaceae bacterium (assembly GCA_963846185.1). GTDB lineage: Bacteria > Acidobacteriota > Terriglobia > Bryobacterales > Bryobacteraceae > Bog-105. The sequence goes on from CAWJVA010000025.1 coordinate 134,981, forward strand.
CGGATGGTTTTGGCTCTGTTGACGATGTTCATCACGCGCAGAGTGAGTTCGTCCACTTTGTTGAAATCGGCCCGCATACCGTTCAACATGATGCGCTTGTCGATGTTGACCATATGCGCGTGGCGTAGCTTCCTGCGATTCACTACATCGCACATCTGCATGCGCGTCTTCAGCTCGTTTGCCTGAGCCTGAACAGCAAAGATGCTGACCTGGCTGGTTTCCATGTCCTCTAGAATCCGGCGCGGCATCTCTGTCAGGGGACGCGGGGCGAAATCTTCCAGCACGTAGGTTCCAAACGTGCAGCCGCAGCGGGTCAACTGATCGACAAGACTGGCAGCGATCTCCTCACAGGCGCGGTCGGTTATCAGCGTGACTTTCTCAGACGGTTGGATCTTCAGGCAGACAAAAACAGCGTTGTGCGCGCCTGGAATAAGTTCGGGATCAAAGGATCTCTTGGTTAAATCAGAAGTCATTGTTGAGCGGCGCCGGCGCCGACGGTCTCTCGCGTCAGACCGGCCTCAGTTTCATAGACGATGTAATCGACAACCTTGGTCAAATCACCTGTTTCCTGGAAAATTCGCAGCTGCCGGTCGGCGCCGGTGCCCTGTTCGAGAATGCGGTGTATATAGTTGATTTCCTTGCGTGAGCCAAGTTCATCGACGACGTCGTCGACGAAGTGCAGGTATTCGTAAATCAGGTCGCGAACCGGCACTTCCGTCTGCTTGCCGAAGTCAATGATCTTACCTTCAATCCCGTAGCGTGCGGCGCGCCACTTGTTCTCCATGATCAGCGCACGGCGATACAGCCGGAAGCCTTGATTGGCGGCATGCAGCTTGTAGAGCTTGGCGACGGTGGCCTGAATGAGCGCCGTGATGGCGAGCGTCTCGTCAGCCCGCAGCGGAACATCGCAGATACGAAATTCGAGCGTCGGGAAGTTGGGATGCGGCCGGATATCCCACCAGATCTTCTTGGCATTGTCGATGCAGTTGGTCTTGATCAGCAGATTTACGAAGCTCTCGTACTCACCGTAGCTTGGAAAATAATCCGGGATGTTGGTGCGCGGGAACTTGTCGAATACTTTGCAGCGATAGGATTTCAGGCCGGTATCCATGCCGAGCCAGAAGGGCGAGTTGGTCGAGAGCGCCAGGATATGCGGCAGGAAGTAGCGGGCGGCGTTCATGAGATGAATGGCCGTCTCGCGGTCTTCGACGCCCACATGGACATGGAGACCGAAGATGAGATTGGCGCGCGCCACCATCTTCATATCCTTGATGATGATTTCGTAACGCTCGTCGGGGTAGATATCCTGCTTGCGCCAATCGGCAAACGGGTGAGTGCCGGCGGCGGCGAGGCGCAAGCCGTTCTGTTTTGCGAGATCACAGATCTGGCAACGGAGCGCCTTTAGCTCATGCGATGCTTCCGAGATGTCTTTGCAGATTCCGGTTCCGATTTCGACGACCGACTGGTGCATCTCGGCTTTTACTGCTTCCTTCAGCAGCATCTTGCCCTTGGAGATGATCTCCGAATCGATGTGTGAGCGAAGATCGCGAGTGGTGGGATCGACGGTCTGATACTCTTCTTCGATCCCGATGGTAAAGCTTGGTTTCAAGGCTCGAGTTCCTCCGGCTGTGAGACTCTCCGGCTATCTGACTGCCATGGCGACCTGCTGCGCGCCATTCAGAAAAGCATTCCAGCGATACTGATCCTGCGGCTGCTCGTCACTGAGGGCTTTATCGATGGCTAATTGCGCAACGTTCTCAACGACCCATTCGAAATTGTCCTGACCCACGGAGTGGACGTCGGCGTCGGGCGCCGGATTGAGGAAATCGATCGCATAGGGAACACCGTCCTCGACGGCGAACTCAACCGTATTGAAGTCATAACCGAGGGCGCGGCAAAGGGTGACGCAATCCTTCACGACGCGGTCGTAGAGATAGTGGGCGCTGGGATTATCGTCGCGAACGTAGCGTAGATGATGCGGCTGCCTGGGATCGTATCGCATGACACGCACCTTCTCCTGACCGACGACATAACAGCGGAAATAGTCCGAGAACTCGACGGCGGACTGAAGAGTCATGCAGAGCGTGCCGGTTTGATCGTACGCTTCGAAGAACTCCTCGCGTGAGTTGACCTTAAATACGTGCTTCCAGCCGCCGCCACTGAACGGCTTGAGGAAGGCAGGAAAGCCGATGTAGTCGAAGACCTCATCCCAGTTGAGCGGGAAGGCCAGGTTGCGCATCGACTGGACGCTGGTGCCGGGCGGATGCATTTTGTGAGGCAGAACGACGGTTTTGGGTACGGCCACGCCGATTTTGCTGGCCAGGGCGTAATTGAAGAATTTGTCATCGGCGGACCACCAGAACGGGTTATTGATGACGATGGTTCCGGTCAGCACGGCGTTCTTCAGGTATGCGCGGTAGAAATCAATGTCATGCGAGATGCGGTCGAGGATGACTCGATAGCCGCTCGGTTGAGCCATTTTGATGCCGCCGATCCGGATGTGCTCGGCCATGACATCCGGGATCTTTTTTGCATTGATGCGCTCCACCAAGGCGGATGGAAAGGTGTTTTCCATGCCGTAGATGATGCCGATCTTGTTCATCCGCTCTGCTCCTTGCCGCGCCGGACGCGACGCGCCGATGTTTTCGCCCCGATTCCGGTTAGAAGAATTTTACCGCCAAGCGGTATTGGGGCACTCGATCGTGAGCTGGTTGGCTGTCATGGCGCCGGTGAACGGTGATAGATCCGACTGAGCTTGCAAGTCCCGGCTGGCAGGCGTGGCGTCGAAGGCTGCTTGCGCGGCGTGAGCGGCAGGGCGGGAGGGTTGTCCGCTCTGATGGATATCTTCTGCGGCCGGGAGTTCCAAATTCGAAGCCAATCGCTCATCCTGGAGGCCACGGAGCTCGGCCATTTCCTTTTGATAGCGGCGGACCAGGCGCGCTTCCTGGATGTGGAGATTGCGAAGCTGCTTTTCGTATTTGGTATGCGTTTGAAGCTCGATCATGGCGGGACGCAACCCGGCGGGATGCTCTTCGAAGTCGGCGGCAAATTCGATATGGCCTTGCGCGTAGATCGCCATTTCCAGAGCCGGTATGCGATTGAGACGCCACTGCGTATCGGCCAGAGATTGGACCAGTTCGCATTCGCGCAGAGCGACGGGACGGTATTCGTTCTGATAGGCGGCGACATGACGGCGATAGGCTTCCGCATCGTCCGAATGCAGCAGAACGGTGCGGCCGGTGAGACCCGTTTTGACCGCATTCAGGCAGGACACGGATTTACCGGCTTCGGAAACGGGGCCGGTCGACAGGAGGGCATTGGCGCGGTTGGCTGCTAGCCGAGCTTCGGAAGTGGCGGCGGTGAGGCGTCCGCTTGCCAGCGCGCGCGGTTCTGCGGCGAGCGGCTCCGGGCAGCCAGGCAATGCGGCTTGATTTGCGGCTCGGCGAGCTGCTTTAGCGGCCTTACGCTCCTGTGCGCGGCGAATGCTTCGTGGGGTCATGACGGCGGCAGTTCTCCTGAAAAAGAAAATGGCCCGTAAAGGGTCATCCTGACCGCTTACGAGCCTGCCGGAGCATAGCATGTGAAGGGGCGAAAACGAACGGTCTAGAAAATTTTTGTTTGTAAGGTCCTGAGAGAAAAGCAAATATAGATATTCACTTTCTGTGAACGGCTGCGAAGGGGCGCCAAGACGCGCTTGGGCAGTTTCGCGCTGTGGTTACGTTGCGAGTGATTCGGTTCAGGATCTGGCGAGTTTTACAAACTGAGTACTTCCCGCGCAGAGATCGCTTTCGGTATAGCTATGTCCGAAATAGTATATGCTGAAATAGCCTGTGACAAAGACTCCTGAATACCGCGACTTATTTCCGGGAGCACTGGAGATGATGATCCTGCAATCGCTTCGAGTGAAGCCCATGCACGGCTATGCTTTGGCGAAGCACATCAAGCAGGCTTCGGAGGAGTTGCTCCAAATCGAGGAGGGATCGCTCTATCCAGCGCTACAGCGAATGCTGAAGCAAGGATGGCTTCGATCCAAACTCGGAGTGTCCGAGAAAAATCGCCCAATCCGGATTTATAGCCTCACTCGTGCGGGGCTCAAGCACCTGGAGCAAGAAGTATCCAGCTTCGAAAGAATGTTCGCAGGCATCAGGCTCGTACTCGGGGCCGCTGAATCTTAGGAGCTCATAATGGGATGGCTTAAAGAATCTTCTCTCGCCGGGCCCGCTATGACGAGATTGCGGAGTCGATCCGAGAACACCTGGAAGAAAAGACCGAGGAACTGATCGAGCAGGGTCTATCGCGGGAGGAGGCGACGTACAGGGCTCGCCGCGAGTTTGGCAATCCCACTCTCATTGAGGAACGCAGCCGCGAGGCTTGGCAGTGGCACGGGCTCGAATCCGTTTGGCGGGATGGAAAGCACGCGGTGAGACAACTGCGGCATAACTTCGGGTTCACTGTTACGGTAGTGCTCACGCTTGCGCTTTCGATTGGGGCCAATACCGCAATCTTTTCGATAGTGAACGCGCTGTTGCTGAAAAGCCTTCCTTATTCTCATCCGGAACGTTTGGGGACAATCTTTGCGCGGACGACGGGCTCTGAATCCTCCGACGCACGAAGAAACATCGACGGTGAGCAATGGGAGTTGCTGCGCAACGACGTGCCCTCAGTGATGCCCGCTGTTTCCGCCCTACACACGTCGGGGGTGAACCTTGAAGCCGGCTCCCATGTGCAATACGTTCATGAAGGACGTGTCTCGGCGCACTATTTGGACGTGCTGGCTGTCCATCCTTTTGCAGGACGTAATTTCTCGCAGAACGAGGACCGTCCGCACGGCCCCAGAGCAGCCATCCTGAGCTACACTTTGTGGCGCACGGTCTTTGACGGAAACCGCAGTGTGATAGGCGAAACCGTTCTGCTGAAAGGCGAGCCATACACGATCATCGGCGTGCTGCCCGAGAACGCAACTACTCCTTTGAATGCCGATTTATACACGGCGCTCCAACCGAGCCGCGAGGGCGAAGGGCAGGCAACTAATTTTCAAGCGATCATGCGGCTGCGCAACGGCGCGACGTGGGAACAGGCAAATAGCCGAGATCAACCGTGCGTTGACTCAGAGCGTCCGTGCACAACGTCTCGTGAAGACAGGGCAGCGGATAACGTATTACTCTGTGCCCCTGCAAAAAGGCGAAACGAATACCCTTCGACCTCAGGTGCTGGCGCTGATGCTGGCGGCAGGATTCATTCTGCTGATCGCTTGCGCGAACCTGGCCGGGCTAACACTGGTCCGCGTGTTGCGCCGCACGGGTGAGATCGCCACGCGGCTGGCGCTGGGCGCGTCGCGCTGGCAGATTCAGAGACAGCTTTGGATCGAAAACCTGCTGCTCGCTCTGGTGGGGGGAACCGCAGCTATCGGCGTGGGTTTCGCAGCGCTGCGCGGGCTGTTGCTGCTTCTGCCTGAACATTTTCTGCCCATTGCGCATGTATCTCTCGATAACCGGGTATTGGGCTTCGCGCTTTTCGTATCTCTTCTGACAAGTGTGTTGTTCGGGATGTTACCTGCGCTCACGACGAGGAAAGTCGATTTGAGGTCCTCTATGGCCAACCGAGCCGTAATTGGTGCGGGTAGCGTGCGCCTCCGGCAGGCTTTGATTGCCGGAGAAGTTGCGCTGACAGTCCTCCTGCTGGCCGCCGCTGGGTTGCTCATTCGCACGCTCATCCACCTGGAGACCTTGCCTCCGGGTTTCAATCCGAATGGAGTGATAACCGCCAAAGCGTCGCTGGACGATGTCCGATACCAGGACCCGGAAGCCTTTCGAAAGCTGCTCAACGAGAGCCTCGCCGCTATGCGGGAAATCCCCGGTGTACAGGATGCCGCTGTCGGGTTGACCCTCCCGTATGAGCGTGCGCCGCTGAATTCAGTGACGCTCACGGGCGGTAAGGAATCAGGGCGGGAAATTACAACTAACGAGGTGTATGTCACACCTGGCTATTTCGACACGCTGCAGATTCCGGTGCTTGCGGGCCGAACGTTCCTGGATGCAGACGGCCCAAATGCGCAACCGGTTGTAATCGTCAATCAGACATTCGCGCGTAAGTTCTTCCACGAGGTAAATCCTGTGGGGCGATTTCTCAACAGGGGCAACACGAACCTGTTAATCGTGGGCGTCGTAGCGGATACTGTGCTGTCCTCCGCCTCCCGATTGAATGCCGGCACGGCGCCGTTAACGAAGGAGGAGGCGATCTATATTCCCGCCGCACAATTCGTCGGATGGCAGATTTCTCTCTCTTAGTGAATACCTGGTTTCAGCCAAACTGGGTGGTCCGCACAGCGGGACCGGTCGAACATCTGATTGCGCAGATGCAGCACGCGTTGGCAAGCGTCGACCCGAACCTGCCTTTTTCCGGCTTCTACTCGATGAAGGATCTTATGGCCGGGACACTCGCGATGCAAAGGATTGAGGTCGCGCTACTGGCTGCGATGGCTTCGCTTGCACTGCTGCTTAGCGCGGTTGGTATCTTCGCGCTGGTGGCGAACATCGTGGCGCAAAGGACGCGGGAGATTGGCATCCGCATTGCGCTGGGTTCGACGATTCAAAAGACGATGATGGATATCGGGAGATCGGGAGTGGGCGCTTCGGCTCTGGGATTGGTGCTGGGATTGATACTCTGCGCAGGGGCGCTTCGCGCGATGCGTAGTGTTGTCTACGGCGTAACTGTGTACGATGTACCGACGATTCTGGTCGTCGTGCTGACCCTCTCTGCCGTAACGCTTCTCGCAACAACAGTACCTACTCTCAGAGTTGCAACAATCGACGCAGCCAAGACGCTGCGCGAGGAATAGAGAAGCGATGTTGTCTCCCGAAGCAACTAGGCGCGCCGCATCCGGCTCACCCAGCACAAATACTGCCACATGGGTTGCCGTTCGGTCCAAAGAAAACGAAAGAAGACTCGCGGCGTGATCGAATCGGCAGGAATGCCGGAGTATGTCTCAATCCGCCAGCGCAGATACGGCGAATCCCATGGGTGCAGGCGATAGCCGCGCGTTGCCACCCAGAGAAAGCTGAGCATCAGTGGTTGATATCGAAGCTGCTTGCGTCGCGAGCTGCAGCCGAGGCGGTCTGCTTTGTAGCTTCTACATCCGGCGTTGCGTAGTATCCCGAACGCGTGCGCACTACTGGTTTACCGGGGCGTCGACAGTAACCTTGATCTGCCGATAGCTTCCATCTAATTGCTGCAGACTCGGCTCATAGGCGATGGTGTACTGGCTGCGAATGTCTTTCGCAATCTCAACCGCAAGTGACTGGACGTCATTCACGTCTTTCGGATAGAAAGCAAGTCCGCCCGTAGCTCCCGTGAGTTCATTCAGGGCACGGCGCGCCTTTGTCGCTTCGTGCTTTTCTTCTTCCGTGAAGAGTCCAATGGCGTAGATCAGAGTATCGCTCTGGTTCGAACGTGCAACGACCTTCTCGAGCGATATGTTGCTCGCGTTGTCATTGCCATCGGTAATGATCATCAGGACTTTCTTGTCCTTCCGGGCTTTTTGCCGGATGTAATCGAGCGACATGCCGATCGCGTCGCGCATAGCGGTACCGCCGCGCGAATCGATTCGCGCCAAGCCTTGTTCCATCTTGTGAATGTCGTTCGTGAACGGGACATCCAGATAGGCATCGTCGTTGAAGTTCACGATGAATACCTCGTCCTGCGGATTCGAGGCGCGCACCATTGCGAGCGAGGCCGCTTCTACACGGCTTCGCTTGGTCATCATGCTGCCGCTATCGTCGATGATTATGCCGAGAGATACCGGCACGTCCTCATTGCGGAAAATCTTCACCTGCTGCGGCTGGCCATTCTCAAAGACTTTGAACGAATTCTGGTTGAGGTTCGTGAGCAGCTTGCCCTTTTTGTCGGTCACGCTGGCGTGAAGAACAACCAGGCGCGTATCGGACCGAAACTGAGCCAAGACACAGGTGCCGAACAGGCCGGTCAACAAGGCCAGAACGACTGCGTTGGCGGGGGCACATGAGCTCAAAAAACGTTTACTGAGTTGGTGCATAGTACCCAAGCCGGAAATACGCCCGAAGAGGCGGCAATCCGCGTGGTTGATTCAATTTCACTTGTACGCGGCGGTATTTGCCGTCGCGCTCGCGATTTCTCGGAGTGTAGCCGAGGATGTATTCGTTCCGAAGCTCAATCCCTATTTTCGCAGCAATGTCCGGCAGTTCCGCGACGTTCTCGACGGCGTACTCGCGCCCGCCTGTTTGTTCTGCAAGTTCGTTGAGCAGACCCGGGCCTGCGGCCTCTTCGGGCGTCCGTCCCCGGTTCGACATCGACTCGAAAATGCCGATAGCGAAGATCTGCACGTCCGCTTCCCGCACCGCGTTCTTTATTTCGGTTTCGGTGTAGCGGCTGCTATTGTCGCCACCATCAGAGATGATCAGCAGCGCTTTGCGTGGATTTTTCGCCTTTCTCATCTCATGCATGGCGAGATAAACGCTGTCAAGCAATGCGGTTCGCCCACGCGACTGGGTGAACGTCAAGGCGCTCTGAATCTTGTCCGTGTCAGTTGTGAACGGGACGCTGAGCTCAGGCCGATCGTTGAACTGGACGAGAAAAAATTCGTCCGCTGGATTCGCCGTTTTGAAAAACTCCGCCGCGGCGAGACGCGATTTCTGCAGCTTCGGGCCCATGCTGCCGCTAGTGTCGAACACCAGCCCGATCGAAATCGGCGCGTCCTCGCTCGAGAACTGGGTAATTTCTTGCTCTACCTTGTCCTCGTATAGCCGGAAATGCTCCTTTTCGAGGCCCGTCACAAAGCGGTTCAGCGGATCCGTGACGGTTACATTGATCAGAACCAGCGTTTTATCGACGCGCAGATCTACTGTATGGGAATCCGATTTTGGCGGCGTGACGGTTGGCTTACGAGAGTCGATTGTGACTGGCTCGTCGGAGCTGGCCGGGGTAGTCTTCGCCGCTTGCGGAGTATCGGAGGGCAGACCAGCCGATTGAGCAAACAAAACAGACGAAAACGCAGCCGCGACACATACTAGCGATGCCTTTGCGAGCACGCCCCTGGAACGACCGCTTCGCAGGGACCTAAGACGGCAGAGGGACAAAGCCCACATCCCCATTTCGAGTAATCTCTGGAGTCGATCATAGCACCGGAAAGTCGGCCCAAACGAGGACGCGGCGTAACCAAAACCACAGACTTGGTAACTTTCTGGAACCGGGAACTTTCTGAACGGGAAAGACATCACCCGTTCTCGGGCGTTCCGCGGCCTGGTATCGAGGCCGGGCTACCCGTCAGCGCTGGATACGGGCTGAGCCGCCTTTAGCGAACGCTTGCACCTGCTCGAGCGTCGCCATGGTGGTATCGCCGGGGAACGTGGTCAGCAACGCGCCGTGAGCCCATCCGAGTTTCACTGCTTCGAGCTCCGGTAGACCGGAAAGAAGGCCGTAGAAGAACCCCGCGGCGAAGCCATCTCCACCGCCCACACGATCATAGACGTCCAACTCGGCCGTCGGGGCGGTATATGTCTGGCCGTTGATCCAGGCAACCGCGCTCCAGCTATGCCGGTTTGTGGAATGGACCTCGCGCAGCGTTGTCGCGACCACCTTGATATGGGGATGTTTCTTGCGAACGTTATCGATCATGCTGAAAAACGCGCTAGGGTCGAGCTTCGATTTTGCTGCAACCTCCGGGCCCGGAATGCCAAGCCCTTTCTGCAGGTCTTCTTCGTTGCCGACCAGAACGTCCACGTTCTTGACGATTCTGTCGATCACTTCAACGGCCTTACTGTGTCCGCCTATGACATTCCACAGTTTCTCGCGGTAGTTAAGGTCGAAGGAAATGACTGCGCCGGCGGATTTCGCGGCCTGCATGCCTTCGATAATCACTTCTGAGGTGGTTTCCGACAGAGCCGCGAAGATCCCGCCGCTATGAAACCAGCGAACGCCACCGCCGAAAATGGCGCCCCAGTTGAAATCGCCCGGCTTTAATAGCGCTGCAGCTTCATTGGCGCGGTTGTAGAAAACCACTGGCGCGCGTACGCCCTGTCCGCGGTCGCTGTAGACGGTTGCAATGTTCGGGCCGGCGACTCCATCGTGCTTGAAGTGCTTGTAGAACGGCTTTACACCCATTGCACGCACGCGCTCGGCAACCAGATCGCCGATCGGATAATCGACCATGGCGGTGGCGATGCCTGTTTGCATACGGAAGCAATCTGACAAATTTGCCGCGACGTTGAATTCGCCGCCGCTGACATGAATCAGGCATTCGGTCGCCTTCCGGAAGGGAATGATCCCCGGGTCCAGACGATATACCAGGCCACCGATCGAAACGAAATCGAGAGCACCTTCCTGACGGATATTCAGACCGTAATTCATGCTCGTAGTTTAAGCGTTGTAAGATCCGGAAGCGACGCGGCCACCGCGGCCTGTCCAGTTCGTGTGAAAGAACTGCCCGCGCGGTTGGTCGATTCGTTCGTAGGTGTGTGCGCCGAAGAAGTCACGCTGCGCCTGCAATAAGTTTGCAGGCAGGCGCGCAGTGCGATACCCATCGAAAAACGCGAGTGCAGTCGAGAACGCCGGCGTGGGAACTCCGAACCCGATGGCATGAATGATTGCCTGACGCCAGGCGGTCTGATACTCATTCAGCACGCGACTGAAGAAATCATCGAGCAACAAATTGTTCAGCTTTGGATTCTTCTCATAAGCTTCTTTGATCTTGCCGAGAAAACGACTGCGAATGATGCAGCCGCCGCGCCACATTAGCGCGATTCCGCCCATGTTCAGATTCCATTTTTCTTCTCTGCCCGCCTCGCGTAGCAGCATGTAGCCTTGCGCATACGAGATCATCTTCGAGCAGTACAGCGCACGCCTGACTTCCTCTACGAATGAATCGCGCCCATGCGTATCCATCCGGTAGTCGGGGCCGGTCAAGACCTTCGAGGCCGCAGTCCGCTCTTCTTTGATGGCCGAAAGACAGCGCGCGAATACAGCCTCGCCGATCAGCGTTACCGGCATACCGAGATCGAGAGCGCTGATGGCGGTCCACTTGCCGGTTCCTTTTTGGCCGGCCGTATCGAGGATCTTGTCGATCACCGGCGAGCCGTCTTCATCTTTCTTCTTGAAGATTTGGGCAGTAATTTCAATAAGGAAACTGTCCAGCTCGCCTTTATTCCATTCGGCGAAGATGTCGCCGAGTTCGTCCGCGCTCAGACCCAGACCATCTTTGAGCAGCTGATACGCTTCGCAGATCAACTGCATATCGCCGTATTCGATGCCGTTGTGGACCATCTTGACGTAATGGCCTGCGCCGTTTTCGCCGACCCAATCGCAACAGGGTGTGCCATCCTCTACTTTCGCGGCAATTGACTGAAAGATTTCTTTGACGTGCGGCCAAGCCTGCGGGACTGCCGCCCGGCATAATGGAGGGGCCAAAGCGCGCGCCTTCTTCGCCGCCCGAGACTCCGGTCCCGATGAAGAAGAGTCCTTTTTCTTCGAGTGCCTTGGTCCGGCGGTTCGTATCGGGGTAATGCGAGTTACCACCGTCGATGATGATGTCGCCCTTTTCGAGATGCGGCACGATCTGATCAATCATCTGGTCGACTGTATCGCCGGCCTTCACCATCAGCATCACGCGCCGGGGCCGTTTCAAAGCCTGGATGAGCTCCGGAATGGAGTGCGCACCCACAATCTTCGTGCCGCGAGCTTCATGCGCCAGGAACTCGTCAACCTTCGACGTCGTGCGGTTGAAGACGGCGACTCGATAACCGTGGTCGTTCATATTAAGGACAAGATTCTGCCCCATGACGGCGAGCCCAATCAGTCCGATATCACAGCTTCCGTTTTCCATTTCTCTCCTGATTTCAAAACCCTGATGATATCGCGTGATAGCACAAGATTATGGTTCTACTGGCGGCCGCCGCTTTGCTGCTTTCCTGGACGGATCACAGCGGTGCGACAACAGCAAGCCTGCGCGGTCTCGACGTAGTCTCAAGCGACGTGATTTGGGCCAGCGGTACAAACGGCACTTACCTGAAGAGCATTGATGGCGGCGGTCACTTCAGAGCGGCGGTGGTAGCTGGCGCCGAGTCGCTCGATTTCCGCGATGTCAAAGCATTCGATGCGAGAAATGCTCTGTTGCTTTCGAGCGGCCCAGGGGCGCAATCACGCGTGTACAGAACACGCGATGGCGGAGAGCACTGGTCTCTGGTCTTTACCAATGCAGACCCGAACGGCTTCTTTGACGCATTTGCCTTCTGGAATAGAGAGCACGGCATCCTGCTGGGAGATCCTGTAAATGGCCACTTTGTGGTGTTTACCACTTCCGATGGTGGAGAGCACTGGATTCGACAGCAGATGCCGCCCGCACTCCCCAACGAAGGCGCGTTCGCGGCGAGCGGTACTTGCCTGATCGCGCTTGGCACGCAGGACGCCTGGTTAGGCACGGGCGGCGCGGGCGCAGGGCGTGTTTTTCACACCACCAATCGAGGCCGGACCTGGAATGTCGCGCCGACACCACTCAGCGCCGCATCCGTTTCTTCCGGCATTTACTCCCTGTCATTTCGGGATGAGCATCACGGCATCGCTGTAGGCGGAGATTACCAGAAGCCGCAGAACCGAGAGCATACGGTTGCCCTTACAGAAGACGGCGGCCGCACGTGGCGAGCGGCGAAGGCTGAACTGGGCGGCTACCGCTCCGGTGTGTTGTTCATCGACTCGAGAACGTTAGTAGCGGTCGGAATGTCGGGCAGCGACATTTCAGAAGATAGCGGCGAGAGCTGGCAAACCTTTTCGAATCTCAACCTGAACGCGATTGCTGGCGCGAGAACCTCGGTGTGGGCAGCAGGGCCAAAAGGCCGCGTGGTGAACTTGACGATGATGAATGCTGCCCGTTAGCGAATGCTGCCCGCGAGCTCGGATTTGTCAGGCAGGGTTACGACGGAGGCCCAGAAATCGAAGCAGATCTTGACAAATTCTAGAAATTCATAGAGATCGTCCGGCTTGCGAATAAAACAACTGGCGTGCAGTTCGTATGCCTTCCGCACTTCCCGCGGATCCGCAGAGCCGGAAACCACGATGACCGGCGTGACTTTTAGAGTCGGACTGCTTTTCAGCTCTTCAAGAATCTCCAATCCCGTTTTCTTTGGCAGATGGAGATCAAGAAGAATCAGATCAGGATGAGGGCGATCGGCGTATTTCTCTTTGCGACGAAGGTAAGCAAGGGCTTCGTCGCCGTCTGGCACCGAATAGACAAATTCGGTCAGGCCGGCTTCACGGAACGCTTCCTTGGTGAGAAGTACCGCGGCAGGATCGTTTTCGACGATAAGAATGTCGAGCTTCCGCCGTGGTGCGGAGGAATCCGGGAAATCGGGCATAAAGATGTAGAAACCAACATCGTACTCTGTTTCACGCCTCCGCAGCGAAGCCCTAGGCATTTACCTGGGAATCAGCGAACAGAACAGAGACGAGCTCTTGAAGCTGAAGAAAATTAGGAACTATGAAGTCCGCTCCCACTTTTATCAAGCGCTGCCGTTTCCATTCGTCGATACTGAGGCAGGCAGGCTCAGATGTGGCAACTCCCACCGCGGTCCCACCAGCATTCTTGACTTCCTCGATTTCGACGTAACCATCACCAAACACCAAAAGCTCGTCGGGCTGTGTTCCTTCGGTCTTTGACAGAATCTTCTTGACCAGCAGTGCCTTCGAAAAACTGGCGAGATCATCCTGCGCTCCGAATATGCGGTCGCCGAAAAACCGCGAGACCCCGAGCAGCTCGGCTTCTTCCTTGACGTTGGCATCGTCAGTGCCGCTGGCCAAATAGATCCGCAAGCCGCGGCCGGCTAACTCATCGAGTAACTGGAGAGCACCAGGGACGAGGTACCGTTCCGGATGCACTTTTCGTCCGCGGAGATCTTCGATGCGCTGGCGAATTTTGAGCCACAGGCGCTCGAGATACATCTTCTTGTAAGTCAGTGGCTCGAGCGATTGTCCGCCCCGCAGCTTGATTTCATCGGCGAGAGCCATCATCTGGTAGATGGTTTCCTTGCCGGTCAAACGCCAGACAAACTCCTCAACGATGTTGCGGAGCTGCGCGTCCGATTCCCCGCTCCGGCATTCGGCGAGCTGCTCGACACACATCGGCACCATGACATCCATCCATCCGGAGCGGATCAGTGACAACGTGCCGTCGAAATCAAAGATCACAACCTTTGCTTTCGCTGCTGTCGCGCCGCTACGAATAACTTCAATCACGTCCGCATTGTCGCACGCGGTCTGAATGGTTCAAAACTTGTAGGACGGAGGCGTAACTCCCTTTAACCTGAGATAGACTTCGGCCTGCCCTCGATGATGCGCGGCGTGGGTGTATGCGCCCCAGAAGAGCTCAAACGGTGTGGCAGCGCGGCCATTCTTCGTAATCGGCTTCAATAACTCCGCATCGGTCATCTTTTCGAGGCCTGCGATGCAGTAATCGAAAGAAGTAT
>CAWJVA010000026.1:0-156953 GCA_963846185.1 uncultured Acidobacteriaceae bacterium
CTCAGGATCTCCGCCGAGCTTCTTGAGAGCATCGCGCATTGCCGCCAGATCAACAACGCATGGCACGCCGGTGAAATCCTGCAGCAGAATGCGTGCCGGGCGGAACTGGATCTCTTGCGCGGCCGCCTTGGTATCCCAGCGCGCGACATATTCGATGTCGCTGCCTTTTACTGTCCGGTCGTCTTCAAAGCGGAGAAGGTTTTCGAGAAGAACTTTGATCGAGTATGGGATGCGCGATAGCTTCACGCCTGGCGCCGATTTTTCCAGTTCATCCAGGCGAAAAATTTGGTAGCTCTCATTGTTGACCCGCAGCGTCGAGGCGGCTCCAAACGAATTCTTACTGGGCATTTGTTCTCTAGTTTAGATCTTGCGTGATTGACTGAAGCAGGATAGGGTCAATGCCAAGCTTCCGTACCCATCGCTCGTGACTGCAGAGAACAATGCGGCCAAGCCACGGCTAGCAGACCGGGTCAGTCGCCAAGATGTTGGTCAAAGAACGAAGCCATAATCTGATTCGCTTCTTTCGATTCCGGAAGGCTGGCGTCATTCCAGAAAGCGTGCGGGAGCGCCTCAAAAACCACCAGCTCGGCTTTCACGCCTGCACGCAAGAATGCCCGATGCAGGATGCTCGTGTTGCTCAGCAGGAGGTCGCGGGTGCTTGTCACGAAAAGCGTAGGTGGAAAGCCGTGCAGGTCGGCAAATAACGGCGACAGCACCGGGTCACGGCGGTCTGTACTGCCCACGTACGGGCCATCGGGTGGGACTGAACCGGGGACCTGGAGTGGCCCTTTCAATCCGGACAGACCATAGATCGCTTGCGAATCGGCGTACCGGCTGAAATCGCCGCTGCCCGAAAAAATTCCCATAGCGCCCGGTATTGGAAGGCCGAGCTGCTGCAATTTGACCCCGACTTCCGCCGTAAGAATCGCTCCCGCGGACGTGCCATAAATAGCAATCTTTTGTGGTTTATATGTCTTCAATAGCTCTTTATAGACCGCAACCGAATCGTCCACCGCAGCCGGAAACGGGTGCTCGGGCGCAAGGCGATACAACACGGCGACTACTTTCGTACCGGCGAGATTGGCGATGGGAATCGTCTCGGAGAGCGATCCTGAATCGGAATTAAACCCGCCGCCATGCAGGTTGATAAGCACACGATCCCGTTTGCCGTCTGGCATAGACAGCGGCGTGATTACTCGAACCGGCACTCCGGCGAGCGTGTCAGCGGCCACATTGACGGGATACAGGGCCTTTGCCGCCTCCCCCGCGCGCAGCTGCCATGCGTCAGTTTTAGATCGCCGCTGCTGCAACGTATCGGGCGGCAAGTTGTCCGGCATCTTTCGGGCGAGGCTCTGCTGAGCTTGCGAGCTGACCGTCTGTGGAACAGGAACAACCCTCGTAACATGTGCGGTACCGTTCTCGTCGATAAAGCTGGAATCGGTCTGCGGAACCGGGGTCTCCTGGGCGAGCGCGGTTGCAGCGAGTAGTACTAAGCAAAAGATATTCGTTCCAGACACTCAGGTCTCCTTCGTACATTAGTTTTAAACAAAACTTGTTCGGCACCTACGCCGCCGCTTAATCGTTGCTTTCCGTCATTTATTTGCACTTGGTATGGATCACGAAGATGGCAAAACGTGGGTTTTCCATAGCTTGTGATTTATCTGATTTGGGCGTCCACTGGGCAGTAGTATTTTATGAAGTTTGATGGCTTGTCGGAATCCAATTCGGAAGCAAGAGCTACCACTGTGGTGCTCGCAAAGGCGGCTTCCGCAGTTCAACTCCAAAGTCATATGAACGGCGCGGACAGACTCGGACTCATTTGCCAACTCCCGCCGGGCAGCGCGTTGGAATTATGCGGAGATGGATATAGCGAACGGACTGTGAAGGTCCGGTTCAGGGATCGTTTCTACTTTATTTTTCGCCACGATCTCAACCTGTGACTCTGAGCCGGACGCGGCTTCGTACGCGAATGCCCGCCGTCCAATTTGCTACATTTGAGCGCAACTGTTAACCGGCGTGGTGTGCGGGCCGCGCCGCTAACCGGCTCCATGAGCGAAAACAGAAATTTCTTTGAGATAAACGTGACCGTAAAACCGGCCGATATCGATCAAAATGCGCACGCAAACAACCTTGCTTACCTCCGTTGGGCGCAGGAAGCGGCAGCCGCACACTGGGCCGCACTCGCGCCGCCTTCAGACCAGCAGAGGCTCAGTTGGGTTATACTTCGCCACGAAATAGACTACAAGCAGGCTGCACATCTTGGCGATGAGATCGCGGTTCGCACGTGGGTCGGATCGGCGAGCCGGTTCAAGTTCGAGAGATTCACGGAAATTAGCCGAGCCAGTGATAACACTATTCTTGCCAGCGCACGTACAATCTGGTGCGCACTCGACATACAAACACGAAAACCCACACTCGTAACGCAGGAGCTTCGGTCTCTGTTTTCCGTTTCACCTGCGCGTGCCCAAGACGCCGAGTGAGGCGCAGTACTTCCGTCGCTTGCGTACCGGCGCCGCTATGTAGTATCCTACCCTTGTGCTCGAGGTACAATCCCTCACCAAAACCTACTCTTCCATTCCTGCGGTAGATAACGTCAGTTTCACTATCCGGCCCGGCGAAGTGCTCGGTTATCTCGGCCCGAACGGTTCCGGCAAGAGCACAACCGTAAAGATCATCACCGGGCTGATGGATCCTACAGGAGGCGCCGTGCTGTTTCAGGGCAGCAACATCAAGGACGACCTCACTGCGTACAAGGCGCTCATAGGCTATGTGCCCGAAGAAGCGAATCTCTATCCTTTTCTTTCCGGACTCGAATACCTGGAGCTCGTCAGCCGCCTGCGCGGCCTGCCGCCATCGTTGAGCGCGCGTCGCGCCGATGCGCTGCTTCGGTTATTTGACATGTATACGCATCGCCACACAGCAATTGCGACCTACTCCAAAGGCATGCGCCAGCGCATTCTTCTCATTTCCGCGCTGCTCCATAATCCGCAGCTGATTATTTTTGATGAGCCTTTGTCGGGTCTCGATGTGACGTCCGCGCTCATCTTTCGGAAGATGGTCACGGCGCTGAGCCGCGAACACAAAACCATCTTCTACTGCTCGCATGTTCTCGAAGTTGTTGAAAAGGTCTGCTCGCATGTGACCATTCTGCAGAGAGGCAGGCAGCTCGCCTACGGCCGTATTGAGGATCTCAGGCGATTCCAGGCGATGCCCTCACTCGAAGCCGCGTTCTCTCACCTGGTGCAGGAAGTAGATGCGGAGAAGTCTGCGGAGGCGATTGTAGATGCCGTCACCAGCACCTAAGCGGGCGCCGATCAGAGCGAAGGTCGCAGCTCTCAGTCGCCAACGCCGCTCAGAGACCGTTCGGAGCGCTCACGCTTCATTTCGTCAAGCGCCTATTCGCGAGCGAAAACGAGCAAGGAGGCAGCACGCTGGGCATCGGCGTGGGGATGGTGCTCGCCGTCCTGGCTGCGCCCGGCGCTTTTGCGTCTATTTTCCTGCTCGGGAAATACTCGACGCTCGTCCAATATCTGCGCGGCCATTTCATTGACCCTATTCGGGCCTCGCCGTCGGACGAATACTTCTTCATCGTGCTCTCCATGACGATCACCGGCTTGGTCATGGTGATGCGCTGGAACCGCCTGCTTCCGGATCGCCGGGATTTTTCAAACCTGGCGATCTTGCCCATTCCAATTCGCAATGTTTTTCTTGCGAACTTAGCGGCACTGCTCGGGTTGGCGCTGGTCTTCGGGTTGGATGTGAACGGAGTATCCGTGTTCCTGTTTCCGCTGTTTGTCACTCTCAGCATCGGCACCACAGGCGCGTTTCTTCGTGTCGCGATCAGCCATTTTACCTGTGTTTTCGCCGCCAGCCTGTTCAGCTTCTTTGGCGTGTTCGCGGTAGTCGGGCTTACCATGCTGCTGCTTCCAAGAGCGTGGTTTCGCCGTATTTCCATCGTGCTTCGCGTTTTACTCGTGGTCGCACTGCTTACCGAGTTTTTCTCCAACTTGTTCCTGCAATTTTTCGCGGGAAGAGTGCCCGGCGCGGCTGCCTCCTACGTCAGACTGCTGCCGTCATTCTGGTTTCTCGGTCTATACGAAAAGATGCTCGGAATTGCAAGGCCTGAAATGGCAATCCTCGGTCTGCAGGGACTCTATTGGCTAATAGGCGTGGTTCTAGTCGCGATTGCCGCCTATGCGCTCTGTTATCGCCGATACTTTCTTAAGCTCAGTGAGTCGCTCGACGTCATTACCAGCGGACGTGTCTCATCGCGTGTCCATTTGCCGGGCTGGTTGCAACGGCTGTTATTTCGCTCGCCTTTCGAACACGCTTGCGCCAGCTTCGCCTTAAAGGTACTCACACGCAGCGAATCTCACTTGATGTTTTTGGGCGCATATCTGGGAATTGGTTGCGTTTTGGTCGCTCAGACGGCAATGGATGCCGCCGAAAGCGGTATTTCCGCGCTACCCAACACGGAATATCTGGCTGTACCGCTGATGATTTCCTTTTTCCTGTTGAGCGGTTTGCGATTTGTCTTCGACATTCCGGCGGCGCTGGATGCAAACTGGGCGTTTCGCGCGAGCGTGGACAACCCATACCCGGAACCACGCTCGGTCGCTCGGCGGCTCCTGCTGCTCGCTGTCATACCCTGGCAATTGTTATTGCTCAGCTGGATTACCGCCCGGCAATTCGGATGGCCGATCGCATTCCTGCATACTTCTGTCGTGATCGCGCTGAGCATTCTGTTCATTGATGTCTTGCTTCGCCGTTTCCGCAAAATCCCATTTACCTGCAGTACGCAGCCCGATATCAAGCAACTGCTCGCCCGCATTCTGGCTTCAGTTCTCGGCGTGCTGGTCGCGGTGCCCTTGATTGCGGCCATCGAGTGTTGGATGCTCGCAGCGCCAGCACGGCTCGTGGTCCTCGCGGCCATATTGGCCTACACCTGGCATTTCCTACGTAAGCAACGCCGGGAAATGCTGGCCTTCGAGCTTGCTTTGACATTCGAGGACAGCCCTGAGCCGCAGTTTGAGCTGCTCAAGATCTGAAAGCGTCGGCGTTCGGCGGCACAAACTCCGGGATTGGTACTTCTTCGGCGGATTCGCTGGCCGGTCCGGCAAGCGGCTCAAGCCGCCTGAGCGCTTCCCCTGCCTCGCCGGCCTTTATCAGGGCAAAGCGATAAAGAACCGGAGCCAGCATTTCATTGATTGCAACACTGCCGAAAACCAGCGCTGAGGCCTCTGCGCCAATTCTCGGGAAGGTTCGCACGAAGAGCAGAGCGAGCGCGAGTGCAAGACCTGCCTGAGGCATGAGTCCGCAGCCGATGTATCTTTTCACCGTGTCCGGCGCGTTCGCCAGAGTCGTGGCGATCCGTCCCAAACCGATAAAGCCGGCCGCGCGCGTCAGGATCAGGATCACCGCCGGAACGCCGACCACCAGCAACTCGCGAATGTGGATTGTGGCGCCCGTAACTGCGAAGAAAACGACATAAACCGGAAGCGATGACGCCTCGATTTCCTGTTGCAGGCGTTTGCCGTGCGGTGTCGCGTTCCGGATCAGCACTCCGGCGGCAAGTGCGATGAGCAAAGGGTCAAGATCGATTCGCTGGCCGACTTCAGCGACGAGAAACGCCGCGGCGAGTATAAAGAGCGCGGAGCGGCCCTTTACAAATTGCAGATAGATCGCGACGAGAACTCCAACCATAAGCGCCGATTACGAACGAGCCGAGCACTTCCCAGGTAAGCGCTCCCAAGGTGTGCAGTGCGTCCGTTTGCGAGCCCAGTAGACTCTTCGCGATAGAAGAGACGATTGCGAACAACACAATAACCAGCAGGTCGGATAGCACCACAACGCCCAGAACCGTTCGGGTGAGAGGTCCGTCCGAAGCCATTTCTGAATGCAGCGCAACCACCACCGCAGGTGATTGGGCGACCATGGTGACGCCCAAAACCGCGGACAGAATCGCGATCTGTGGCGTGGAAAGTCCGTGCAGGAACGGCAACCGCCCATCGAGAAGAAATACCGCCAGGCCGATGAGCAGAATGGTTCCGCAGACGGCGATTCCGCTCACCCAGCCAATACTTCTCAGCAGCGGCTTCATGGAACGAAGATCGAGCTCGACACCGGCAGTGAGCGCGATCAATGCGGTCGCAATGCCGTTGAAGATTTGAAGGTTGCCCACCATTCCTGAACTGACGAGATTTAATACCTGCGGTCCGACCACAATGCCGGTCGCCAGATAGCCGGTGAGCCGCGGCAGCCGGAGCGTTTTGAAAATGGAACCCATCAGGAAGGCGGAAAGCAGCAGGTAACCACAAGCCAGAGCGGTTCCGGCAGCGCCGCCACCGAGCGCGGTTTCCGGCGCAAACGAGCGCGCCGCCTGCATGAGGCCCGCGAGAATGAATACGTACAGCAGGCGCATGGGGCTTTATGAGAGCCCCACCAGCTGCTCTTCCCTCGAGATCGTCCGGCGCGAAGAAATCTGCACGATGACCTCCGTCACAATCGCACCGCCAATTACGGCGGTAACCATCCATGGAACTGCGAAGCCGAAGTACAAATCCTGAGCGTTGACCACGATGGCGATCGAGAGCGCTCCCATGGGAGAAAACACGAGACTACGCTGTTCGTCGGCCGAGAAACCGCCCGGAACCCGGCGGCGGCACAACTTTACGCCCAGCCACTTTCCAATCAGGCGCGCGGGAACGAACAGCAGCATCAGGGCCCAGCCTTGCCAGGCAGTTATGTCCCACAAGGAGCCAGCGACCAGCAGAAACAGTAGATAGATCGGCCGCTCCATGTGCTCCAACGTCTCCCTGATCTGATCTTTGGAGCCGCCCGGGAGGTTCACCAGAATCAGACCGACAATGAAGCAAACCACCAGCGGCGAAATCCTGAGGAAGCTCGCCATGCCGGCCGTGAAACAAACCGAACCTAGGATCAAAACGGTAAATTCGGGACCGGCCTTGACTTTCGCAAGCATGCCCCAGATCACAGCGCCCACCATGGTTCCCATGCCCAGCGTGATGAACAGCCACGCCGTTCCCGGCAAGCGCCACATAACCGAATCGCTCTGCGGCCGGAAATATGCTGCAACAACCAGCAGCCCGATAAAACCGGCGAGCTGCTCTAAGGTGACAATGGACGCGACACGATCTGCCGAAACACCAGCAGCTTTGCCTTGCAAGAGCTTCGGGGCAGTATAGGCCGTCATGGCGCCCGCCGTGCCGAGCATCAGGGCGTCTCTCAGGAAGATCGCGTTGGCGGGTGAATGCTCGACAAAAACGAGCAGCAGCGCACAGGCAGCCACAATGGTTGCGAACGGCACTGAGGCTGTGATCAAGCTAACCGCGCTCGCTCCAGGCATCAGTGATTCGCCTAGCTTTGAATCAAACCGGCAGCCGGCGGTAAAGCCGATCCAGCCCAGGCCAAGCGCCAGCAACGGCCGTAGCTCCCACAGCACCGATTCCGAGAGGATGCCGACACTGCGAGTGTGCGCAATAACACCCAGGAAGACGAAGGGCAGCCCCGCCGTGACCACATGCGTGACCTGCAGTTTGTCTTCGAGCGCCTTGACACGCGGCGTCGCCCGCCAAATAGGCGAGCCCGAAAAGAAATACCAGGCCCAAGACCACCTTGATCACTTCCGATGCGGACTGAATGCTGCGCGGCTTCGGCTCGCTCGGGATGGGCGGAGGTGGAGGAGGTGGAGGCGCGATCAAAATCGGCAGCTGCGTATTCGTATACGGCGCCTGGATGGGCAGATTGGGTGGCGGCGGCAACTGCGATTGAGTGTCAATCTTCGGAGCCGCCCCCGCTAATGGCTGCGCGCTCGTTTGTGGCGCAGCGGAACTCGCCTTTTCAGGCTGCGATTTCTGCTGGGCGGCAAGCGCGCCGCAGAGGAAAATCCAGCAAAGAAAGACCCTGGTTATGCTGTTCAATACGGGCCTCCCCGCGCGCTCGATTTTATTCCCGTCTGTAGCACTATGGCACGTTTTGAAACGTCCCGCGGGCTGACATGGAACGGCAAAACGTAGCAACGGGCAATCGGCCCGGCTACGAAATCACGCAAGTCCCCGACCGTCTTCTTCGTGCTGCAGCGCGACCGCGCCATCCACGTTTGTGTCCGGCGCCTCGTGCCGGTCGCGCCGGAGTTCCCTTTCTACATCAGCAACAACGTCGGTGTATTGCTTGGAATGCAGCTGCTGCTCGAAACGCCTGAGTGCTACGCTCACGATGTCGCGGTGATGTAGTCTCCCGCCCACGCCAGGGCGGTCCGCTAGCTCCTGCCATATTTGATGGACGAGATCAACATCGCTGGGCCAGAGCCTCGGCTGATGCGGTCCCAGTGAGTAAATGTGCGATGGGCCGTCAGCCGGAATGATCTCGAGCGACAAAGCAGGACGCGGTGCAGGCAACTGCTCCCATGCCTGCCCGATCAATCGCGCCTGTTCATCGGGCGAGAGAGTCGGAGCCTGCGCCATCGCAATACGTGAAGCTCCAAGTTGCTGCGCCGCAATTACCAACGCCGATGGCTCATCCCGGCCCGGCAACGTCAGCAGCTCTACGTGTTTGCCTGCCTTCTCAGCCAGGCTGACAACCTTGGTGAACAACTCCACTTCGCGATCGCCGCAGATTTGTTTCGGGTCGAGCCGGTACTCGCCTGAACCGAGGAACGGCAGCCGGTGCACGGCAAGCACCACGACATCTTGCTTTGCGGGATTCACTTCCTCCAACACCTTCCTCAAGTGATCGAGACGATTCGGGTGTGTGGCTTCGACGAGTATGCTTCCGGGCCGCACGTGGACGCCCTGCGTCGACACGTTTTGATGCTCCTCAAGCCGGAATTTCTCTTGTTCCGCTTCCACATAGAGGTGCTTTTGCCGGTTCTGCCGCTCTGACAAGGAAAATGCAGTGAAGAAGCCGACCGTGAAGATAGATCCCGAAATCGTCGCTGTCTTCTTGGTAACCACGTTGATCAGCGCCAGGGCGAACAGCGCCGTGGTGATAAGGATCAGACCGAGCGGGATTTCGGTGTGACCAATGCGGAAATTCAGGGGCACTTTCCATTCGCGCGCTTCCGGCCTCTTATAGCGCAACACTAAAACAGAAAGAGCCTTCATCGCAAAGCTCCAAATCACGCCGAAGGCGTACGCCTCACCGAGCGTGTCCACATTGCCACGGCTGAGAACGATGGTAATGATCTGAAGAATGACGACAAGATTGATGAGTCGGCTGGTGGTGCCATATTTGCGGTTTGGTTCGCGAAACCAATCCGGGAGCACACCATCCTCGGCAACCCGGTTCAGAACCCCATTCGATCCGATAATCGCAGTGTTCACAGCTCCTGAAAGGATTAGAACGCCGACCAGCACTACAAAGGCGTGGAAGAGAAGCTTCAGTATGGTAGGCCCAACCAAAACGGTTGAAAGGCCGCCTATCAGATTGTCCAGATATTTGGGGCGAACAGTATCTGGAATCAGCATCACCGCCAGGAACGACACACCTGCAGTGAAGATCAGGCTGTAGAGGATCACAACCATTCCGGTCTTTTTAAGGTTCTGCAGTTTGGGCGCTTCCAGCTCGCGGTAAACCTGTGCGAGCGTTTCGAATCCGCTCATTGCAAGCAGTGAATGGCCAAGTCCGACCAGCACGGCTACAAACGTTATGCTCGGAGCCACTGTGCCTTGCAGCCATCCCAGTGCACCATTGCCGTAGTGCAGGTTGGTTTTTGAGGGAAATGGTACGGTTTGGAATCCATTGACGGTCATCGTGATCCCGCACCAAACGAAAAGCATGACCACCATTACGGTCGTAATGTGCATGATGCGAAGCGCTTTTTCGCTCGATTCATGAATACCGATAATGTTCTGCCACCAGAAATAAACGGTCGCGAGCAGGGCAAAGCCCCCTGCGAACAAAGGCGCCGGAATGTGCCACGGAAGGTGCATCGTGTCCGACACATTGTTGATCAGCCCCGCCAGATACAGCCCCGCGCTGACCGCGCTGATAGGTCCGGTTAGCACATAATCGAACATCAGCGCTGATACAGAAAACTTCGCCAGGGTTCCACCCATAGCCTCGTGAACGACTTTGTAGACGCCGCCTCGCACGAACATGCTGGAACTTTCTACATAGATTGCGCGTATCGCAAAGCCGAAAAGCATGATGGCCAGGATGAACCATGGCGCCGATTTACCGATTGCCGTCTCGGAGATGCCCCCGACGTAGTAAGCCGAGGATGCCAGATCGCTCAGTACAATCGCGGCTGCACGCCAGAATGATATGAACGACAGCATCACTGTCGTTGCAACAATGACTTTCGTCCTGGTCGGTGAAACCGGTGATGTCAAGCGGAGGCTTTCCCTTTCCGGAGATGACTGGTTAGAAGCGTTCCCGAATACTTATTTAACAGCATCGCCGCCCAGCACCCTTTTCAGAGCTCAATGAACGTTCGTATCGCCCCTTTTGTCCACATCTGCTGGCACGCCCGTCGCCCCCTGAAGCGTAACGACGCCCACGTACATCGGCTGATCAGACTGAAGCCCCGCCGTTGTCTAACAGATGTGCGCCGACCATTTATGATTTTGAGTTTTCTACTCACAGTGCTTCTTGTCGCGCCTATGCACATTTCGGCAGCTACCATCCCGTCACACTTGAATGGACGTTATGTCGCTACCGCCTACTCGGTTACCGGCGTGACCGCATCCGGGCTCTACACGAATCGTCACATAGTTGCGGCCGACCCGTCCCTTCTGCCCGCCGGATCGATCATCAAAATTCGGCATGCCGGTAAATATCAAGGTGAGTACGTAGTGGCCGACACCGGTGAGAAAATTGTCGGACGCAAGCTGGACATCTATATCCCGAGTACACAGGCCTGCAAAAAATTCGGTAAGAAGGTGGTCCACGTCGAGGTCGTGAAGCTCGGGGAAGGAACACACGAAGACACGAAAGCCGCGGATCACGACGTCAAGAAAGATGTCGAACAGGATTTACAGAAGGGCGTGGTCGGCAATGCCGCAACCCAGGGCGACTGGACAAGCAAGAATGGGCCGGCCAAGGCCACTGCCCTTCAACAATCGCAGCAACCGGCGCAGGAGCACCAATCTCAGCCGGGCACCGAACCGCAAGCCTCTCCTGCACCTCAGAAGCCGCCCCAGTAGAATCGGCTGCCTGTACGCAAGGAATTTTCGGTAGTACAATCGGACGTAAACATATCTGACGCAGGTTGAAATTCGAGTAGCCTGGAATAACCCGAAAGGCTACAACCGTTTCGTCCCCAGCCGATCGGAAAGTCAAGGCAGCACGGAGGTTCTGTGAGCAGCCCACATATGCGTTTAGGTACGCGCGAATTCGTATCCAGGCCGCGCCTCTTGATTGCGGATGATCACCAGCTTGTGCTGGAAGGAATTAAACGCATTGTGGAGCCGGAATGCACGGTTGCAGGCATCGCAACTACAGGACAAGACATACTCACTTTAGCGAGAGACGAGCAGCCCGACATCGTGCTCCTTGACATGACTCTCCCTCTGCTGAACGGCATTGAGGTTGCCCGCAAGCTAAAAGTGACACAGCCGCAGATCAAGATCATTTTTGTGACAATGCAGGTGAAGCGCGATTATGTGCGCGAGGCATTTGATGCCGGAGCTTCGGGTTATGTGGCGAAACAGGCGGCTGCTTCTGACCTGCTCGAAGCAATCCATGAGGTTCTTGACGGGCACTTCTATTTATCACCGGTGATCTCTGCTTCAGCTGACGGAGTGCCGCGGCCCGGCGAGTTGCCGCCTGAACTGTTCAGGTCTTTGACCCCGCGCCAGCGTGAAGTACTTCAGCTTGTTGCGGAAGGCAAATCGGCAAAAGAGATCGCGTCGCTGTTGAATATCTCGGTCAAAACCGTCGAGTTCCACAAGAAGCACCTTATGCAGCAACTGCATGCAAGGAGCACGGCCGAGCTGATCCGCTACGCCGTGGAACACGATTGGGTGGCGCCGTAGGACGCTCATTCTCCGCACAATAAAGCAGATTGGTAGACAGTTGCTGTAGACTGTCCACGCATGAGGACCACTTCCTTTTCACAGCAGCTGTGTGCGGCCGGCATCTTCCTTTTCCTGTGCGTGGACTCTGCACTTGCGCAAATGCCGCTCGCTCCGCTTCCGCCAATGGGCTGGAACAGCTGGGATTCGTATGGATTGAGCGTGACCGAGCCCGAATTCCGAGCCAATGCGAACTGGGTAGCGCAGCGTTTGAAACAACACGGGTGGCAATATGCCGTGGTGGATGAGGGATGGTATTTGCAGAACCCGGATGCGAAGCCTGGTACTTTTCGTTTCACAATGAGCGCGGATGGCAGATATCTGCCCGCCGTTAACCGCTTCCCATCTTCAAATGACGCCGGCTTCAAACCGTTGGCGGATTGGGTTCACGGACTCGGACTCAAATTCGGCGTCCATATTATTCGCGGCATTCCGCGCGAAGCAGTCGATCGCGACCTTCCGATTGCCGGCTCAGCCTTCCACGCGGCAGAGGCGGCCGACAAATCCGATACATGTCCATGGAATTCCGACAACTACGGCGTAAGGTACACGCCTGCTGGGCAGGCTTATTATGATTCGGTTGCGAAGTTGTATGCAAGCTGGGGCATTGACTTCGTGAAGATCGATTGCATCGCCGCCAATCCCTATAAAGGCGACGAAATCCGCATGTTCAGCGAAGCGCTAACAAAGACCGGCCGTCCGATAGTTCTCAGCCTCTCACCGGGACCGGCGCCCCTCGAAAAGATCGACGAGTTACGCCAGTACGCGCAAATGTGGCGCATCTCAGGCGATGTTTGGGATCACTGGAAGCAATGGCCGCAACAGGATTGGTCGCAAGGTGTTCTCGGCCAGTTCGACATTGCGGCTAAGTGGGCGCCATATGTCATCCCCGGGCATTGGCCGGATGCGGACATGCTGCCCGTCGGCTATCTTGGACCGCGCCCTGGCGAAGGCAAAGCGCGACAATCCGACCTCACGCGTGACGAGCAGCGAACACTCCTGACGCTTTGGGCAATGCTCCGCTCGCCTCTGATCATGGGTGGTAATTTGACCCGCATGGACGAGTGGACGACCTCACTGCTGACGAATGATGAAGTGCTTGCGATAAACCAGCACTCGACTCAAAACCGCGCCGCCATCACGGACGCTAAGCAGGCGGTGTGGACCGCCGTGCAACCGAACCGTGGGCTGTATGTAGCGGTTTTCAACCGGAGCGATGCTCAGCAGACGTTTGAATATGCGTGGTCAAGCCTCTCGCCGGGCGCGAAATCGTCTTACACGCTGCGAGACCTGTGGGAACGTCGGGATCTCGGTCCCGCTAATAGGCTCAAAGTGACTCTCCGCCCGCACGCCTCTATTCTCTACGCCGCCAATTAGCCGCATCAGTGCATGATCCATCCGCCGTCCACGTTCAGCGTCTGCCCGGTCATGCCATCGCTCAGCTCTGAAGCAAGAAACAAGCATGCTCGTGCAATGTCAAGGGGCACAATGCGTCGCTTCAGGGATTGCTGATCGACCCACGCGCGCACCTGGTCATCCGTCGCCACAGCTTTCTCGGCTTCCACGAGCACTGCGCCAGGTGTGATGCAGTTGACATGCACATTCTTTGGTCCCGCCTCGCGAGCCAATGCACGCGTAAATCCGATGACGCCGCCCTTTGAGGCCACATAGTGTGTGAGGCCGGCCATTCCGAGGTGAAATGTCACTGACGAGATGTTTACAATCTTCCCGGCCCTGCGCTCGAGCATGCCCGGCAAGATCGCCTGTATGGTGCGAAACATCGATTTTAAATTGATGTCCTGCATCTCATCCCACTGCGCTTCGGTCATGCCAAGGAAATCCTGCCGTGGGTAAATACCCGCGTTGTTCACCAGAACGTCGATGGATCCGAATCGGTCGAGGGCTCTCCCGACAGCGGAATCAATCGCTTGTCTGTCTCTCAGATCCAGCTGGACGGCCAGCGCGCGGTCGTCATTGCCGAGGGATGCAGCCACGGCATCATTTCGTTTCCCGTCCCTGTCAAGCAACAGCAAGCGCGCGCCATTGGCATGAAAAAGGCACGCGACCGCCTCACCAATTCCGTTCGCTGACCCGGTAATGACCGCACACTTATCTTTGAGCAGCAAGAGTCCCTCCCAGCAGGGACATCTTACATGCTGAGTTCGGCTAGCTTACCACTTTTTCTACCCGGGTGTGCTGCAAATCGAGTGTGTGATCCTTTCTGATCTTCTCCTCGTGTACAGCCTCTTCCTTCGTTGGCTGCAGCACTTCCCGGAATAAAACGGCGGAATGCTCGTGTATGTCGTATGGCTCCTTGCTCTTGATGCGGCGCGGTTCTGCTTGAGTCGCCTGTCGAGTATCTATCAGCACTTCCCAATTACAACCCTTGGTGCACGCCGGCATGAAAAATCGAATGTGCTCATGGTGAGGGTTAAGGCAAAACAGAAAGCTGTCGTCGCGGATTGGTTCGCCGTAACGGTCTACATCGTTCAAAGTGCGCCCGCTCAGGCGTAGACCCAGGCAGCGGACCCAACCCGCATTCCACTCCTCCTCCGTCATCTCTTCGCCATCCGGCCTGAACCAGCTGATGTCTCGCACCTCCGCTCCATCCACCCGGTGTTTTTCGGAAGTAGCCGGACTGATCTTGCGGTCCTGAAAAAATTTGCGGCGGTGCAAATTGGGATGATCCCGGCGAAGTGCGATTATCTGGGTGGTGAACTCGAGCATTGCTTTCTTGGCATCGTCGAGATCCCAGTGGAGCCAGCTGATTTCGTTGTCCTGACAATAGGCATTGTTGTTGCCGTTCTGGGTGCGACAGATCTCGTCTCCGCCGCAGATCATCGGCACGCCTTGCGAGAGCAGAAGGCTGAGCATGAAGTTCCGCTTCTCGCGTTGGCGCAACGCGAGGATGTTCTGGATCGTCGGTAGGACCTTCGACGCCGTGATTCCACGAATTGTTGTCGTTGGCGCCGTCCTTGTTGTCTTCGCCGTTCGCCTCGTTGTGCTTTTCGTTGTAGCTGACAACATCGTTCAGCGTGAAGCCGTCATGGGCCGTGATGAAATTGATGCTGGCTGACGGGCGGCGGCCATCGTGCTGATAGAGATCGCTGCTGCCGGTCAGGCGGTAGCCTAATTCGGCGAGCTGGCCCGGGTCTCCCTTCCAGTAACGCCGCACGACGTCCCGGTACTTCCCGTTCCACTCCGCCCACAACGCCGGGAAACCGGCCAACCTGATAGCCGCCTTCGCCAACATCCCAAGGCTCGGCGATCAGCTTTACCTTCGAAAGCACCGGGTCCTGATTGATGACGTCAAAGAACGCCGATAGACGGTCGACGTCATGCAGCTCGCGCGCGAGCGTCGAGGCAAGATCGAACCGGAACCCATCCACGTGCATATCGAGCACCCAGTAGCGCAGGCTATCCATGACCATCTTGAGCACCTGCGGGTGCCGCATGTTGAGTGTGTTGCCGGTACCTGTGTAGTCCATGTAATACCGGGGCTGATCCGGTACCGTGCGGTAATAAGTCGTATTGTCGATACCGCGGAAGCTCAGCGTAGGACCTAGCTGATTGCCTTCCGAGGTGTGGTTATAAACGACGTCGAGGATCACTTCGATACCGGCGCGGTGGAACTCGCGGACCATGGTCTTGAACTCGCCAATCTGTTGGCCCATATCCCCGCTGCTGGAGTATTTCGCGGTCGGAGAGAAGTAATTCGTGGTGTTGTAGCCCCAATAGTTGTGAAGCCCTTTGTCGATCAGCAGCTTGTCATCCAAAAAGTCGTGAACCGGCATCAGCTCGATCGCCGTGATCCCGAGCTTCTTAAAGTACTCGATCATCACAGGGCTTACCAGGCCCAGATAGGTTCCTCGCAGCGTCTCGGGAACGTTCGGGTTGAGCGCGGTCATGCCCTTCACATGCGCTTCGTAGATTACCGATTCATTGAGCGGCGTCTCCGGTGAACGATCGTTCTGCCAATCAAAGTGCGACGTCGTGACAACGCCCTTTGGCATTCCAGCCGCATCGTCTCGCGGATCGCAGCTCAAATCCGCTTGTGTATCGCCCAGCCTGTAGCCGAATACCGGATAGTCCCAATTCACTTCGCCTGCTACGGCGTGGGCATAAGGGTCAAGGAGAAGCTTGGCGGGATTGAAGCGTAGACCTTTTTCAGGCTCATAGGGCCCATGCACGCGGTATCCGTAGAGTTGGCCGATTGTCAAGCCCTGTACATAACAATGCCAGACATAGCCCGTGCATTCATGGATCTCGATCGAGTCGTGTTCAGCGTCCCCTAAGTTGTCAAAAAGACAGACTTCAACCCTCGTCGCATTTTCTGAATAAACAGCAAAATTGACGCCGGTTCCGTCCCATGTTGCGCCCTGCGGGTATGGTCTCCCCGGAAAGATCTTGTTCGGCATTCGAAAGCTTCACGCTCCTTGTTGTTCCCCGTCTAGTCTTCAGATTACAGACCGGAGATGATGGACGCTGAATGTTTGTTACTCGGGAAACTATTGCGCTGGCGAGGGTTAACCAGGATTGCAACAGCTCTTAAATTTTGTTAACCTTTTCATGAAAAAAGGTCAATACAGATGTAGCCTCTCTTTCACTTCAATAATCTAACGTACGAGGCGGTGGAAAGTGACACTCAAGATTCACGACAGAGCGGATGAATTCCGAATGGAGCTCATTGGCAAGTTCTCAGGCGACCTCGTGGACGAAGTCGCTTCGAGCTGGAAGGACGTACTGGCAGACGCTTCTCCGCGGAAGTGTACCGTCGATATCTCTCGGCTCAGCGGCTATGACCAGGCAGGTCGCAAGCTGCTGCGCGAAATGTACAAGCACGGAACTCAGTTCGCCGCCGGCAATCCAACCGCGTTGGCATTTTTGAACGAAATATCCGCACCGGAGCGGCGCGGCCCGGCCCTGGTGCAGAGCTTGCCGGATCCCCATGCCGGTGAAAACAAGCGCGCCTTACCCGTGTTGCGCATGCGTGCCGCAGGCGCCAAGTAGAGCGTGAACCTAACCCCTGGCGCGAAGACAACGGTATCTTCATCGACACCTCGCGGCAGTTCTCGGTTAGACAGCCGTTCTGATGATCCCGTTCTCCGCGCCTGACGCGCTGCGTTCGCGCCGAAACCGTAACCGGAACGGGTACGTCTAGCGCCTTAAATAAACAAGATGCAAGACCAGGCCGGAGATACGTGTAGCCCGATTCTCGTCACGCGCCGTCGTGTGCTGCTTTCGGGATTATCGGTCTCGATCGCTCCCGTATTGAATGCGCAGTTTAAGTCCGCATCAGAAGTGCAGCAGACCGCGCCGCCCGTGCAAAACGCTCAGCCCGGTTCCGCGCATGCCACGTTCTCTACAGACGTCAAAGTCGTGAATGTTTTCGCCACTGTGCGGGATAAGGACGGGAAGATCGTCCACAACCTCTCAAAAGGCGACTTCATCCTCGAAGAGGACGGCCGCCCGCAAACCATCCGCTATTTCGCGCAGCAGAGCGACCTTCCCCTCACGCTCGGACTGCTTGTCGATACCAGCGGCAGCGAGCGGCGAATGATTCCGACCGAACTGGACGCGAGTCGCACCTTCATTGAACAGGTGCTGCGGCCGGATCGCGACAAAATCTTTCTGATCCACTTCGATCGTGAAGTGGAGCTGCTCAAAGACCCTACCTCGTCACGCGCACAGCTAGAAAAAGCATTGGATGAATTGGAAGCTCCGCAGTGGGGGCGAGGCGGGGGTCAGCAGGGCGGCCAATCCGGCGGCGGTGGTTATGGCGGCGGAGGTGGATACGGGCAGGGGCGCGGCGGCTATGGGCGGCGTGGTGGCGGCACGACGTTGTACGACGCGATCTATCTTGCCTCCAATGACCTCATGCGTAACCAGAGTGGCAGGAAAGCTCTCATTCTGCTCACTGACGGCGAGGACACCGGCAGCAAAGTTTCTCTTTCAGAGTCCATCACCTCCGCACAGCGCGCCGACACTCTGGCCTACTCGGTTCGCATTGCGGATGACCTGGAAGGAGCGCCGCGAGCTTTTGGCGGGCCAGGCATGGGGCGCCACGGAGGTTGGGGGGCGGCATGGGCGGCGGAATGCCGCGCGGCGGCACTTCCATGAACCGGCCCGACGGCAAGAAGATCCTTCGGCAGATTTCGCGAGAAACCGGTGGCGCTTACTTCGAAGTGTCGAAAAAGAAGACCGTCGATGAAATCTATTCGCAAATCGAAGAAGATCTTCGCAACCAGTACAGCATCGGCTACACCTCCGATAATCCCGCAGCGGACGGCGCATTCCGCAAAATCGAGCTCACCGTAAAGCAGAAGGGCTACAGCGTGCAGGCGCGAGAAGGTTACTACGCCAAGTCCGGCGCAAGCTCGTAATAGCCTGAAAGTGTGGCCGAACGAAGCAGCCTCGCCTCGCTCGTCGATGATTTCGAAAAACATGGCCGCGATGTAGCAATCGTTTCGCGGCGCGCGCTGCGGCATCGAAAAACGACGTATGCACAATTAGCGGTTCTCGCCCGGCGTTTCGCTGCAGAGTTGATCAGGCGCGATATTGCCAAAGGTGAACGCGTCCTCATCTGGGGTGAAAACAGCGCGGAATGGGTAGCTGCCTTCTTCGGCTGTGTGCTGCGCGGGGTTTTGCCCGTGCCCGTCGATTATGCAAGTGCGCCGGAGTTCGTGCGCCGCGTCGCGCAGGAGGTTTCGCCTAAGCTTGTTCTGGCAGATCGCGAAAAACTCGCGGCACTGAGCTCGCTCCATCAGACTGCTCTGCTCGATGAGCTTCAACAATGGGCGCCGTCGAACGGAGACGGCGCGATTTCCCAATCTCACCGAGGATGACCCGCTTCAGATCGTCTTTACCTCCGGCACCACCGGAGAGCCCAAGGGAATTGTGCACACGCATCGCAACGTGCTCGCAAGCTTGCGGCCGATCGAGCAGGAGATGCAGAAATATCTCAAATGGGAGCGTTTCTTTCATCCAATCCGCATTCTGCACACGCTGCCGCTCAGCCACGTATTCGGGCAGTTCATGGGACTCTGGATCCCTGCACTACTCGCAGCCGAAGTCCACTATGAACCTCGACTGGTCGCGGGCGAACTGGTCGATCGTATTCATCGCGAACGCATTTCGGTGCTGGCTGCTGTCCCCCGTGTGCTCGATCTGATGCGTTCTTGCTGGAATCGCGCTTTCCCGGTATCGCCTCGCAAGTTGGTGCCAGCCAAAGCATCAGCGCCTGGCGCCGCTGGTGGCGTTTCCGCCGCATTCATCGCCTCTTCGGTTTGAAATTTTGGGCTTTCGTCTGCGGTGGAGCGGCGCTCTCTCCAGCCGGCGAACAGTTCTGGAACGGGCTCGGCTTCGTGGTCGTGCAAGGCTACGGCATGACAGAGACGACCGCGCTCGTCAGTTTGAATCATCCGTTTCGCGCAGCCGCCGGCACCATCGGGCAGGTGCTGCCAGGCCGTGAAGTCCGGCTCAGCGAGCAAGGTGAAGTGCTGGTGCGCGGCGAGACAATCTCGAACTCGACATGGCAGCACGGCCATTTGCAGACGCAGCAATCGGACTGGCTCGCAACCGGTGATCTGGCGGAATTCGACGAGCACGGCAACCTGCGCTTTCGCGGACGCAAGAAAGACGTGATTGTGACATCGTCCGGCCTGAACATCTATCCGGAAGACCTGGAATCCGCTCTCATGCGCCAGCCGGGCGTGAAAGCCACTGCAGTAATAGAGAACCAGGCCGAGCACGGCCCCGAACCCGTAGCCGTGCTTGCCATGAATGGCCAGGACAATGCCGAATCGGCAGTATCGGCGGCGAATCGCGAGCTCGCCGATTTCCAACAAATCCGCCGCTGGCTGGTCTGGCCCGAAGCAGATCTGCCGCGAACCTCCACCGGGAAGATTCTCAAACGGGAGATCGCTCGCCGCATTGCTGCCGGCGAGATTGCACCGGCGCCTACCGAGGGCGCTGGCAGCGAGCTGAACCTCGACAGCCTGGGGCGCGTTCAGCTCCAGGCGCAGCTCGAGCAGCAGCATGGAATCTCACTCGACGATTCCGCACTCCAGAATGTGAGAACGCACCAGGATTTGCAGGTTCTGCTCCGCCAGGCTTCTGCGCTTCCCGCAGCTTCGGCGAAAGCTCCTTCGCATGCCTATCCCCACTGGCCGTGGCACCCGCTGCAGCAAGCCATCCGGGCGGCTTTCCTGAGGGCGATTGCGATGCCGATCGCTCGTTTTCTCGCCAAACCGCGTGTCCGTGTCGAGATTCGCGAATGGCCCAGGCAGCCTGTCCTGATTGTCTCGAACCACGTCACCTCCTACGATGCAGCTTTCATACTGTATGCCCTGCCCGCGCGCATGCGACGCCGTGTCGCGATCGCAATGTCTGGCGAGATGCTGCTTGATATGCGCTTAGGCCGGAATCAAGGCAGCCGGTTTCTGGATCGTGTCGCGCCTGCGGGATACTGGCTCGTCACGGCACTCTTCAACGTGTTTCCCCTTCCGCAGTTCAGCGGTTTCCGCCAGAGTTTTCAGCATGCCGGCGAGGCCGTCGACCGCGGCTACAGCGTGATCGTCTTTCCCGAGGGCCGCCGTTCGGATGACGGTTCTCCGCAGCCCTTTAAAACAGGTGCGGGCTTGCTGTGGAAAGAGCTTGGGACGCCGGCGCTCGCCGTTCATCTGGACGGCCTTGGCGAGTTGAAAGCAACTCGCGCGCGCTGGTTCCGCTCCGGAAAGATCATCGTGACTGTGAAGAAGCTCCTCCCGCCAGATCCCAACGCCTCACCCGAAGACTTGACCGAGCGCCTGCGAGCAGCGGTGTTCGGGCCCACTACTGTCAGCCCTTCACGTCATGATGGAACGGCCGCGTGATCTCTGTCACAATGCCCCTGAAGAACGGCCCACCAAACACGCCAATGGCCAGCAGAGCACCGAACAGGCCCATTGCTTCCAGGCTCTCGCGCCCCTGCCGCTCCCAATAAACGTCCTGCAGATTCAGCCAAAGCGCGAATTCATCCAGCGTGAGTGCGGCCGCCACTCCGTACAGCATCGAAGTCAGGCGACCCGTCCAGCGCCATGAATCGTTCGCTCCTGTGCCGATCTGTATCAGCCACGTGTAGCCGACCAGCAGAAGCAGCAGGATGCCCCACACCAGATGGTGTATGTGCCGGCCATGCACACTGATGTTGTGAAACGGACCAATGTTGTGTCGTATCGCCTCGGTCAAACCGCGGACGACTCCCACCGCAACGAAAAAACCGACCGAGGCAAGAAACAGCCGTTCGCGCCGTGTTTCGCCTAATTGCCGCTGATAGATGCTACGTAGTCGTGTACGCGAGACGATCGCTGCGAGCAGCGCCAATACACACCCGATGATGATCGGAGCGATCCAAAAACTTCGATGAGTCCAGGGCACGTACTCCAGCTTAAGCCGCGCGTGCGTTTTTCTTTTTTACGGCTTGGTGGCGAGAATCAATGGAGATGGCCCTGGTGCGTCCAGAGTCCGCGCTTCTTTGAAACCTGCTTCTTCCAGCCATTCGCGAATTTCGCTGAACGAGAAGGTATCTCCACTTTCCGTATTCACCAGCATGTTCACGGCGAAGATCAAACCGTGAACCGGTCCGCGGCGATCCGGATCGACCAGGAACTCGGCGATCGCGATGGTTCCACCGGAATTCAAGGCGCCAAAGGCCTTCGTAAGAAGGGCGCGGCTGCGCTCCTCGCCCTCGCTGTGCAGGATCTGGCCCAAAACCGCCACATCGTAATTACTCCCGAAATCCACGCCATGCAGGTCACCAGTGATGAATGAGAAGCGGTCTGTGAGCCCGAACTTAGCGACGGTCTTCCGGGTAACTGGAAGGACTTCCTGCCAGTCGACGGCGGTCACGTGAACGTCATTCGAACTCTGAGCCAGCGCGATTCCCCACACCCCTGATCCCGCCGCAAGATCAAGCACGCGAAGCGGCCGGCGAGCCCCGTTCACATGAATGTGCTTGGCAAGAGTCTGCGCCGCCGGGTAGCTCATGGGAAAAAGATCTGAAACGAATTTCTCGAAGAACTTACCGCCGGTTGGTTCCTGATTGACCGCCTGATTGGGTTTGCCGGTTCGAACGATTTCGTTCAAGTGAAGCCATTTCGGAATCAGGTGTTCGCTGCAGTGGCGAATGAAACCTCCTTGAAACGACGGCTTCGAGCTGACCAGGAAGGCTGAGCTTTCCGGCGTAAGCGAGTAGCGGCCCTGGTCATCTTTGGCTGCCAAACCCAGCCCCACCAGCGCATTGAGAATCGCTTTCAATCCGCGCTCTGATGCACGTGTTGCCGCACCAACCTGCTGAACTGTCTTCGGACCCTCGTCCAAAACATCGAAGACCCGGTGCTGAATGGCCGCCTCTAAAATCAACGGATTGGCATAACCCCAGGCCATCTGCATAATCCGTTGAGGCGTCAGTTGATCGTTTGCTTGTGTATTCATGCTTCCCTTCGCAAGTGGCGTTCGCGTAATTATACCGGGCAGCCTACGCCAAGCGTGGCTCGGAGTTCATTGTGGCAGTGGCAGAGTCGGGCCGAGTGCAACACCATCACTGGCCTCCTGATCACGCCGCACCCAGACCGCATGAGGCTGCTCGCCTCCGCACAGGGGAGCGCCCGCCAGCAGCACATACCGCTTCCCATCGATGGCAAACGTCATCTGTCCCCAGTTCGCTTCCCCCTTTACCGCGCCGGGAAACTTGGCCAGCGCGTTTCGAATCCGGCCCGCGCTTCCGCAAGCGCCGCCTGAAAAATGGGTCTGTCGAGGACTATGTCGTATGATCCCAGGGGCTAAGCGCTACGAGGAGAACGGATCCGGATGATGCCGCGTGGCACGTTTTGTGCCACAATTACGTTATGCCCTCGATCAACATCCGCCAGCTGCGTGATACTGGCCGTCTAAAGGCCTGGCTGCGGGCCGGTAAGACTGTTGAGCTTCGCGAACGCGATCACGTCATTGGCCGGATTGTCCCCGAACGCGAACCTGTGGACCCCCATGCCTGGCCGGATTTCGCAGCGCGCGCCGACAAAATCTTCGGAAAGCATCAGGTGCGGGGCACAGATATTGTCATCGCGGAACGCGGTCGCTATTGAGCATCTACGCCGATACCAGTTTTTTTGTCTCTCTTTATGTCCGCGATCAGCACTCGGAGAAGGCGCATTCGCTAATTGAGGGGCGTCCCGAAATCTGGCTTACTTCGCTACACCGCGCTGAGTGGACACATGCCCTCAACCAGCACGTCTTTCACCGCGAAATATCCGCTCGGCAGGCTCAGCAGCTGTTTAGGAATTTCGAGCATGACCGGCAGCTCGGTTTATGGATCGCAGTCAGCCTTCCGGAGCGGGCCTGGGAGACTTGCGTGGAACTCGCTCGCCGCCACTGCGCTCATCTGGGCAACCGAACGCTTGACACACTGCACGTGGCGTCAGCGCTCGAGCTGAATGCCGATGCCTTCTGGACTTTTGATGCCCGTCAGGCCAAGTTAGCCAAAGCCGAAGGACTGCCAGTTACTTAATGAACCTGAGCCGCCCTGGTCTTCTTTCGCGCCACGAAAAACTCCTACCTGCCAGATTCGCTGCGGGTCTCGTCTCACCCGGTGAGGAGATATGAGCACAACTTCCACAAGACAGTTCGCGGTGGTCACGGGCGCTTCGAGCGGAATCGGGTTCGAACTTGCCAAGCAATTTGCTGAACACGGCTTCGACGTCCTCATCGCCGCCGAGGATCCAGGGATCAATACCGCAGCGCGCGAATTAGAGGGTCTTGGGACTCGAGTGGAACCGTTGCAAGTAGACCTGGCCGATCATGATGGCAATCACAAGCTGCAGTCCGCAATTGAGGCAAGTGGGCGTGCCGTCGATGCCATCGCGCTGAACGCCGGGGTGGGTGTCAGCGGACCATTTGTGGAGACGGATCTCACGGCCGAACTCAATCTGGTGAAGCTGAACGTCATTTCGACATTGCATCTCGCCAAGTTCATCGTCAGGAAGATGGTCGCTCAGGGCAGTGGCCGCATTCTCTTTACGTCTTCGATCGCCGCCACCATGCCCACGCCGTATGAAGCAGTTTACGGCGCCAGCAAAGCCTTTGTCCGCTCGCTTTCGCAGAGCTTGCGCGAAGAGTTGAAAGACACGGGTGTTACTGTCACCGCGCTCATGCCGGGCGCAACCGAGACGAACTTCTTCCATCGCGCCGGGGCAGACGACACCAAGCTTGGCGTGAGCGAGAAGGACGATCCAGCCGAAGTCGCCAAGGAAGGTTTTGAGGCGCTGATGGCCGGCAAGGATCACATCGTAGCGGGCTCGTTCAAAAACAAGGTGCAGGCCGCAGCAGGCTATACGCTTCCCGACCCGATGGTGGCAAAAGCGCACGCGGCTCAGTCCGCGCCCGGTTCAGCCAAAAGAAGTAAGCGCAGCGTGCCCATTCGGCATGCCCCCTGGGCGCACTCATTCGCCCGCAGGCGCGAATAATGCGCGGAGAAGCTTTATCGCTTCCACGATCGCCACGTAGATGTTCAGCAGGCCGAGACCGCCAAGCAGACCCCGGAAATACGGACTCATCCACAAGCCTGCGAAGCGCCGGGAGTGAACCGGAACCCAACTCATTTCCCAGGCAGGCAGCCATGGGAACACGACCAGAAACAGCCCGAGCTCAAACGCGAAAACGACTAGGCAAAAAGCCAGCACGCGCCGGTGCCACTTCACAAAGCGAGTGGGTTTAGGCGCGGGCGGGGCCGGCGGTGCTGTGGGCGGCGCGCTCATTCAGATATCTCGTCGATCGATTCAAACAGAGATGCCTGTAGCGGCGGCCCTGTGATGTATCCGCTCCAGTGAGTAAGTGCTGTTGCCGCTCGAACCGGCTCGAAGCTGAAGCGGTGCATCAAAGTCGGGCCGTGTTTGCGGAGAGCTTTGCGATGATCGGGCGTCGAGTATCCCTTATTCGAAAGAAGATTATATTGCGGAAAAACTTCGTGCCAGCGGGCCAGCACTTCGTCGCGATGAACCTTCGCCAGGATAGAAGCAGCAGCAATGGCCCGGCAGCGCGCGTCGCCATCAATAAGCGGTAGCTGTTCAATCGGCAAATCCAATTTCAACGCATCGATGAGAAGAAAGTCGGGCTGCACCGGAAGCGCCTCCACGGCCCGCCGCATGGCGAGCCGCGATGCCTGGTAGATGTTGATCTGGTCGATCTCGAACACATCGGCGCCTCCCACTGCCCAGCACACACAGCGCGCCTTGATGTGGCGAGCTAGCTTCTCGCGTTCTTCCTGTAGGATGATTTTGCTGTCACGCAGGCTGCGTATGGGACGGTCCGGATCGAGAACTACGGCTGCGGCGAAGACCGGTCCAAAAAGACACCCGCGGCCTACCTCGTCCACGCCTGCGACTGAGAAAACCCGCGCTCGCGAGCCTGCCGTTCGTAAGTGCTCACGCAACGGATAGACGTCTGCCTTCCGCCTTCAGCCGCCGCTTCATGGCGTCGCCGGTCGCTTTCGCGGGGGGCCGGCTTCCTCCCGTTCGGCTCCACCGTTGCAACCAAACGCCCAGCGCTATTCCCGCTCGCGCAGCCGGGCGGCCTTTCCTTTAAGCCCGCGCAAATAGTACAGCTTCGCCCGGCGGACGCGGCCCGTACGGACCAGGTCGATGTGATCGATCACCGGAGCGTGCACCGGGAAAATGCGCTCCACGCCCTGCCCAAAGCTCACCTTGCGAACCGTGATGGTCTCTCCCATTCCGGTGTTCTTGCGGGCAATCACGGTGCCCTCAAACGCCTGCAAGCGCTCCTTGTCGCCCTCCCTGATCTTTACGTGGACCCGAATGGTATCGCCCGGGCGAAACTCCGGGTGCGGCGTCTGCCTGCCATTCTTACTCAGAAACTTCGAAACAAGTGCGTTCTGCATGTTAGCTCTGCCTTCTCTCGCGGCTGCCAATCAGTTCAGGCCTGAGCCGCTCTGTTTTCTCGCGCGACGCAGCCCTTCGCCAGCGCTTGATCTCTTCGTGATTGCCTCCCAATAGAACATCGGGCACTTTCCAGCCGCGGAACTCCGCCGGCCGCGTGTATTGGGGGCAGTCCAATAAACCTTCATTCTCCTCGCTGAAACTCTCGTTTCGCGAAGACCCCTCATTCCCGAGCACTCCCGGAATCAAGCGCGCCACGCTATCGATTACAACCGCCGCGGCCAGTTCCCCTCCGCTCAGTACAAAATCTCCGATCGACACCTCGTCGTCTGCCAAATGCAGGGCAACGCGTTCATCCACGCCCTCATACCGGCCGCAGATCAACAGCAGATCCTCCAGCCCGGCGTATTCGCGCGCCAGCGCCTGCGTAAAACGCCGCCCCTGGGCCGCCAGCAGAATCACTTTGCGGCCGCTCGTTCGCTCCGGCAGTATCGATTCCACGGCCTCAAATAGCGGTCCTGGTTTCAGCAACATGCCTTCGCCGCCGCCAAACGGGCGGTCGTCTACGGTGCGATGACGATCGTATGTCCAGTGTCTCAAATCATGGACATGAATCTTCACTAAACCCGCGGCCTTCGCGCGCGCCACAACCCCGTGCTCAAACGGCCCGATAAAGAAATCTGGAAAGATCGTGACGATATGAAAGCGCATGACAACGCGAGCCT
This sequence comes from uncultured Acidobacteriaceae bacterium, assembly GCA_963846185.1. Taxonomy (GTDB): domain Bacteria; phylum Acidobacteriota; class Terriglobia; order Bryobacterales; family Bryobacteraceae; genus Bog-105. The sequence goes on from CAWJVA010000026.1 coordinate 26,689, forward strand.
ATAAATCGAGCAAACCCGCCGGTAGATCCATTCGAATGGTCCTCTCGGCGAGATTCACCTCACAAGCAGCCGCCACGAACGGAATCAGCAACTCGCGACCGTTCGCTGCAACCTCGCATCAACGGCCCGCCGCCGTAATCCTCCCATCCCTCTACCACGCCGATACACTCGGCAGTCGCGCGATCAATGACCTTGCAGCCGGTTAAATCGGAGCGGAAAAACTCGCCTTCCGGCAGACTTGCTCGCTCGTTTGCTGAAACCCAGAGATCGGCGCCGCGAAACCGCTCGGCATCAGAGATCGACTCCACACCGGCCAACTTAAGTACCCAATCGCCTTTGTGCGGCCAGGCATCTACAATCTCAACGGTTCGCAGGAACCGTCCTTTAGTAAAACATTGGCCTGTTTGAGTGATTCCAAACGACCGGGAACGTCGGTCATCGAGCGCGCCACGAGTTCGCCGCGATTGCCGCGCGGCCGAACAAACTCTGCCAGCACAACTCTCTCGCGGTCCATCAATACATTGAAATCGCCGAAACGGCTATTCGAGAATTTCGAGTGAAAACCGCCGGTTCAGCTTGGTTCCTACCGCCCCAAGAAGGGTCCGGATCGAGCGCGCGGTACGGCCCTGTTTGCCGATCACCTTGCCCAGGTCGCCATCGGCCACTCGCAGCTCAAACACGGTGGCGTGCTCGCCCGCAATTTCGTGCACCACGACTCCGTCGGGCACATCTACCAGAGCCTTGGCAATTTCTTCCACCAGCGTCTTCACGCCGTTACTTTCACTCATCTCGCCCTACCCACGCCCGCCGATGCGAGCAATTCACCAACGAATCTTCAGGCGGTCACCGGCGCTTCCGCGGAAGCGGACTTCAATAAACGGCTGACCGTATCGGAAGGTTGAGCGCCATTCTTGATCCAGTACTCGATCCGCTCGCGGTTCAAATGCACTTGAGCCGGTTGCACCACCGGATTGTAATGACCTACGGTCTCAATCGAACGGCTGTTTCGAGCGCGCTCCTTCTCAATAACGACCACACGATAAGTGGGTTTCTTTTTGGCGCCGAAGCGCGCCAAGCGAATTGCTAACATCGTAACCTTTTCTTTTCTATATTGTTACAAACTTCTATCTCACGCGCGGGCGCAACAGCAACCGGCGAAAATAACCTAGAATCCTGGCAGGCCGGGGATCTTCATCTTGGCAAGCTTCTTCCCCAAAAAGCCGGCTTGCCCCGTGAAGCTCTTCATCATTTTACGCGCCTGCGCATACTGTTTCAGCAGATTGTTGACATCCTGCACACTGGTGCCGCTGCCTTTAGCGATACGCCTGCGCCGCGAGCCATTGATCAGCATGTGGTTTCGCCGCTCTTTCGGGGTCATGGAGTCGATGATCGCGACCGTCTTGTCGATCTCCCGCTGGGTCTCCTGCTCATTGAACTTGACGTCTTTTAGTTCCTTCAACGGCCCGACCTTCGGCATCATGTCGAGAAGCCCGCCCAGCGAACCGAGTTTACGAACCGTCTTGATCTGATCGCGGAAGTCCTCGAGCGTGAAATCGTCCCCGAGCAGTTTCTCCTGCATCTGCTCGGCGGTCTTCTGATCGATGCCCTCCTGAACTTTGTCAATCAGCGAGAGGACATCGCCCATGCCCAGAATCCGTGAAGCCACACGATCGGGATAAAAGGCTTCGAGCGCATCCGTCTTCTCACCAACGCCGACAAATTTTAGGGGTTGGCCGGTAATGGAGCGGATGGAAAGCGCTGCGCCGCCGCGCGCATCGCCATCCATCTTGGTTAGAACTACGCCTGTAATGCCTAAACGCTTGTGAAACTCGTCGGCGGAGCGAACCGCATCCTGTCCCGTCATGGCATCCGCCACGAACAGGATTTCTGTCGGGTTCAGAGCCTCTTTGAGCTCGCCCAACTCCTGCATGAGCTGTTCGTCGATATGTTGCCTGCCGGCGGTGTCTACCAGCAGAACGTCACGGCCCGTCTGCATGGCCTCGCGCCGGGCCGATCGCGCCAGCTCGAGAGGCTTGATCTCTTCGGCCGTCCCTTCGTATATAGGAGCACCGACGGTCTTCGCGAGAATCGAGAGCTGATGGCGCGCAGCCGGCCGGTAGACGTCAACCGAAACTAGTTCAGGCTTATTGCCTTCCTTTGAAAGGAAGCGGGCCAGCTTCGCGGCGCTGGTCGTCTTTCCGGAACCCTGCAGTCCGACGATCAAAATCACCGTCGGCGGTTCGTTGGCGAAGCGCAGGCGCGATTGGTGGCTGCCCAGCATCTTCGTCAGTTCGTCACGAACGATCTTCACGACCTGCTGGCCGGGTGAAAGGGCGGTCAGAACCTCTTCGCCCATCGCCTTTTCTTTCACCTGCTCGATGAACTGCTTGACGACTTTGAAGTGAACGTCTGCCTCGAGAAGTGCGACCCGGATCTCTCGGAGCGCTTCCTCCATATTGGCGGCCGTGAGTTTGCCTTCGCCGCGCAGGTTTTTGAAAACCCGCTGCAATTTGTCGGATAAGCTATCGAACATTTTTCGTGTGTTACTGAGCGGAGAGCCGAGCGGGGTGGAGGCGCAGTGCTACCCGGATTTCGAAGAAGGCTGCTACTTCACGAGTATACCGGAAGCAGATATTGCGATGCCTTTTCGCCCTCCGAAGCCAGCCTGAAACAAAGCTTTCCAAACGCGGTTCCGTCCTGAAACAGCCCCCGGTTGCGATATCGCCCAAAAGCCGGTCACAAATCTACCCAAACTTCTATTTCCATTGCTTTCAGTAACTTAGACGGCTGAATTCCGGGCCGTCGGCAGGTCGGCGCTCATACGCTCGTGTGCAGGAAACAACACATGACTACACCGATCGTATGCGAGCCCTTCTTTCGAGCATTGGCCGCATTCTTCTGCTTCTAACCAAGACACGACAGAGCCAGTACTAGTAGTTATTGCAGGTATCTGGCTAAAGGTGGTAGAGTACATCCTATCCGGTATACAAGGTATACGTACTCTGCCTCCCTATAGGTGGGCCGAGCGGCCATTCGCCTTTTGGCTGTTTCTGGCTATTTTGACGCTGAGTGTGCTTGGTTTCTTGCACCCTGCTCTGCCCGGCGCACAGCAATCTCAGCAAGTTCCGCCAGTCGCAAATGCGATTGAAGCCGCGATGGCGGATGGCAAAAAATGGAGCGCAAGCGGTCGTCTTTCCCAGGCCCTGCAGAGCTTTGAAACAGCTTCTGCGCTGGCCAGGCAAAGTGGCGATACAAACGGCCAGGCCCGTGGCTTGATGGCGGTATCCGCCATGGCCATACGGCTGCGCCGCTACAGCTGTGCGCTTGACACCGCTCAGCGATCCAAAACACTGGCGCTCACCGTAAAGGATCTCGCCATCGCAGGCGGCGCAAGCGTCAATCTCTCCGCCGTTTTCAACCAGCTCGGGGAATTTGAGCGGGCCCGGCAAGAGGCCGCCGAAGCTGTCGGGTATCTGAAAGGCACTTCCAACCGGAGGTTTCACGCTCGAGCTTTGTTGAGCCTCGCGCTCCTCGACTACCGCCAGAAGGACAACCGGGCAGGCGAAACAACGTTTGATGAAGCGATTCGTGCCGCGCAGGCCGCCGCCGATCCCGAACTCGAAGCAGTCGCTTGGGATGAGCGCGGCATTCTGCTGCTCGATGAAAACATCGAAGTTCCCAACCAGCACCTGTTAGGCAACGCCGAAGAATCTCTGACTAAGGCCTACCAGATCCGGCAAGCGCGCAAGGATGATTACGGCATCGCACTCAGCGAAGAGCATCTGGCCGAACTGCAGCTACAGAAACCCGGCGGCGATTACCGGCTTGCCCTCACTCTGGTTAACCGCAGCCTCGCTTCTTCAGTAAGCCGCGTCAATGAAGGCCTTCCCTATTACCCCATCCATATAAAAGCCAAGATTTTGCAGAAATTGGGCGACCCTGGCGCGCTCGCCGAATTCCGGCGCGCCGTCCAAGTCGCGTCTGATTGGCGCCGAACCGCGCTCCCCGGCGACATTACCAATACGCAAACCGTGGCCCAGATGCACGATGTCTATACCGATTTTGCGTCCGCCGCTGCGGATGCCTCCTTACGTCAGAATAATCCTGCCTTGGCCCGCGAGGCGCTTGAAGTGCTTGCCGAAAACCGCGCTGCGAACCTTCGGGAGCTGCTCGCGGCCTCCCTGGGCCGTCGCATGCAGCTGCCCCAGGAATACTTCGATACGGTTTCCCAGCTCGCGCGCGTCCAAGAGGGCGCGACCTTTCAGAAAAATAATTCCGCTAATATTGCGGAACTTCAACAAATTTTAAGAAATCTTCAGGACATAGAGATTAAAATTGGGATAGCTGATCGAAATGAGGGCTACGCAATCGAGAGGAAGTCCTTTAAGAATTCACTTAAGACGATTCAGGGGAGCTTAGGTCCGCGCCAGGTGCTGCTCAGCTTCTGCCTAGGCGATTTCCAATCCTTTCTCTGGACACTCACACGGGAGCAGATAAGTCTGTACCGCCTACCCAAGGTCGGGACCATCGAGGACGAGGCGAAACTCTTTACGCGACAGGTCCGCTCCGGCCTTCCCTCCAGCGCATCCGGACAGCAGCTAAGCAGCGCGCTTTTTGGCCAATTGCCCCAAAAGATCTGGGAAAGGCCGGAATGGCTGGTCGTCGGCGATGGCGGCTTGCTCGATCGAGTCCCGTTCCCCGCTCTTCCTAAGCCGGACCAGAATCCGGCCTTTATCTCGTCTTCGCGTAGCCTGCGTTTCCTGCCGAGTGAACTGCTGTTGCTCAATGCCGCCAAGCAAGCGCCCACGCCTCGTTTCGTCGGCATAGGGGATCCCATTTACAACTTGGCCGACTCTCGTCGACCGGCTTCCCTGCTTGCTACGGCGGCCAGCCAGAACCGGACCGCGCTATCGCTCGCGCGCCTCGCCGGCAGCCGGCGCGAGATTTCTTCCTCAGCGGCAGTCAGCGGGCTTCCGTCGGATCTTCTCACCGGTGCTGACGCTACCGCCAAGCGCCTCGAATCCGCTCTCGACCTGCACCCCGAAATCGTGCACATCGCCGCTCATATAGTAAGTCCGGACGGACAGCCCCAGCATGCCGCTATCGCCCTCAGTCTGACCAGAGATGGAGTACCGGAGCTGCTGACTCCCGAGGCCATCGCCGCTCTCCGGGTTCCGGGTAGCCTTGTGGTCCTGAGCGGCTGTTCCTCTGAACAAGGGGCGCTGGTGCCCAGTGAAGGAATGACAGGATTAAGCCGCGCGTGGCTCCTGGCCGGCGCCGCGGCCGTCATCGTGAGTGCCTGGCCAACGCCGGACGATTCCGGCACATTCTTTGCGTCTTTTTATCGTCATTTACAGAATCAAACGCCAGGCACGCTCGCCAGGCGCGCTGCTTTTGCTCTCGAGCAGACCCAGTTGGAGATGCAGAGCGATCGCAGTTACCGCAGTGCGCCCTCGTTCTGGGCGGCGTATTCCATCATCTCGAAGGAGTGAATCGTACAAATATGCTGGCGACTGAACAAAAAACAACGGAGCACTCTGCGTCGGCAGAAGGCACACAGACCGCGGCGCAAGCGGGTCATCAGACGCCCTCTGCCGGGTTCCCACCCGTCGAGTGGGCCACTCTCGTCTCTCAAATCAAGGCAGGCGACGACATCGGCATGGAACAGTTGTACAAAATGTTCAGCCGGGGCATCCGCTACTACTTGTGCCGCCAGCTCGGACCCCAGGAGCTCGAAGATAAGGTTCACGACACTTTTCTTATCGTCGTGAACGCCATCCGGCGAGGAGACCTCCGGGAACCTGAGCGCCTCATGGGCTTTGTCCGCACCGTCGTGCGCAGGCAGGTCGCCGCTTACATTGAGCAGGCGGTTCACATGCGGCGCGAACAGGCCGACCTCGAAACCGGTGTGGCCGTCGCCGACCGCAAGCAGAACCCTGAGCAGGAAGCCATGATCCGCCAGAAAAACGAACTGATGAAGAGCGCGCTCGAGGCCCTATCCAAGCGCGACCGTGATATCCTCGTTCGTTTCTACTTACAGGAGCAGTCGCAGGAACAGATCTGCCGCGAGATGTCCCTTACGGAAACCCAGTTCCGGTTGCTCAAATCCCGGGCTAAGGCCAAGTTCGGCGAGATCGGTAGGAAAAAACTTGCAAGCAGCGGAATTTTCTCAGTTTTATTGAGAGCACAAGCAGGGTGATTCGCACATCACTCAATATGCAGAGAATGGCCCTCTTTCTTACCCCTATGAGCGGTCAACAGATTGAACATCCCGATGAAGAGATGCTCGAGCGTTTCGTTCTGAACCGCTGTACGGACGGCGAACTGGAGCTCATCGAGACGCACGTAATCGGCTGTGAGGCGTGCGTTTGCAAGTTGGAAAAACTGGAAGAAGAATTAGTCAACCTTAAGGCGGGATGTGAGTTATACCTCGAACACCTGACCACCCGGCAAAAAGCAAAGCAGCCTTCCTGGTTTCGCTTTATTGCGGTGCCGGCATTTTCGCTTGCCGGCGCGCTCGCTGCCGGCCTTTTCGTCACCACCATCGTGCCGCGTGATGTCACGCTATCGGCATACCGCGATTCGCAAATCACAACCGTTCCGCAATGGCAGCGCCTGCGGATACATCTGAACGCCAGCGACCTGCCACCCGGGCCCGTCACGGTGCAAATCGTGGACGACCGCGGCATCGAACACTGGAAGGGGATCGGTACCGTTACGGCCGGTCAAGTACAAATTGAAGTTCCGCCCGTCCGCCAATCGGGTGAACATTTCGTCCGGATCGAAAATCCCCAGGGCGACCTCTTGCGCGAGTTTGCGGTGCAGCCGAAGCTGATACCGTAAGAACCTCCCACTACGAATCGTATTTCAGCATGCTCCCGGGGCGAGCCACGTTCTGGCGCCTAGAATTATGAGATATGAAGCTCTCGCGGTTTCTGCTCGATCAGTGGCTCGCCCAGAAAGATTTCAGCCAATTTTAAGGGATCGCTCCTAACTTGGTGACGTCTGTGGATTCGAGTTACTCGAAACCCAAATCACCGTAGGAGAGAGCATGAAGTACATACACACGCCGCGGGTAGATGCACGTTATTGGACAGCAATCACGCTGGCCAGCGTGTTCGGTACCAATCTTGGCGATTTCTACGCGCATGAGAGCGGGCTTGGCATCATGAAGGGACTCGCGGTCATGGCTCTGCTTGCCGGTGTTGTCTTTGCCATGGAGCATCTCGAAAAGCGTCGTCATGAGGCGTACTACTGGCTCGTGATCATCCTTATCCGCACAGGCGCAACGAACATTGCGGACTATCTCGCTTTTCACGTTCGTGTCCCACCGGTCGCCCTCACAGTCAGCCTGATCGGACTACTCTGTCTGTTCGGCTGGGGCACACATCGAGCGTCTAGAGCCGGCGGCGAATCGTCACAGGCACTGCCGAAAACGGACGCAGCCTACTGGCTAGCGATGCTGACGGCGGGTGTGTTCGGTACGGTCATGGGAGATATATGCGAGCACGCTATCGGTGAGGGTGTGGCATCGCTTGGGCTCACTGCGCTGCTTCTCGGCGTACTGCTGGCTGGATGCGGCCGGGCAGCGCAGATTATTTCGCTCTATTGGACAACTGTCGCGGTAGCCCGTACCGCGGGCACGGCTATTGGCGACTGGCTGGCGGAGAACAAAATCCTTCACATCGGGCTGCCGGTTTCGACACTTGTGACCGGGATCGCGTTCGTTGCTGTACTTGTTATGTGGAGAAGGCGTACCAAAGAAGCCCACGCCTTCGTTGAATCGACCTCAGGCGCGGTCTAGGGGAACGTACGATGAAGCCGCACAAACATTCGCAGTCATCATTATTGATAAGGACGGCTTGCAGCATTGGGGCTTTAACACTGATTTGCACGGCGCTTAAACCAGCCCAGGAATCGACAGCAACGTCGCGAATCGTCAGCGCGGCTAATGCCTTCCTCTCCACACTCGATGACAAGCAACGGCACGCCGTGCTCTACTCTTTCGACGACGACGAGCAACGAAAACGCTGGTCGAACTTTCCGACCCCAGTGGTTCCGCGGGGTGGCATCAGTCTGAAACAGATGTCTACGCAGCAGCGTGCCGCGGCGATGGAGTTGTTGTCTATTGTGCTCAGCCCGATGGGTCTGGAGAAGGTCAACCAAATCCGGATGGCGGACGATGACTACAAGGTCAACGGATCGCAACATCGTCCAGGGGGTGGCGGGCCACCGAACGGGAACGGCAGCCCTCCAAATCCCGTGCCAAACGGTCCGCCGCCACAGCAGGCCGGCCGAGGCGGCCCCGCGCACGGCCAACACTTCAATCGTGATGACCTCTTTGGAAGCGACCTCTACTACATCTCATTTCTTGGCAAACCCTCCACGACGGCGCCGTGGATGCTTCAATTCGGCGGTCATCACCTTGCGTTGAATATCACGATGGCCGGAAGCAAAGACGTGATGACGCCGACGCTGACCGGTGCTCAACCGGCAACGTTCAAGGTGAATGGCCAAACTATACGTCCGGTGGGACGAGAGAGCGATAAGGGGCTTGCTGTTCTGCAATCGCTCGACTCCCAACAGCGCAAGCAAGCTGTCCTCAGCTACCGGGTGCCGGACTTGGTCCTCGGACCTGGTCAGGATGGCAAGAAAATCGCTCCCGAAGGGCTAAAGGCATCTTCGATGAACGACAAACAGCGCGCTATGCTGCTGGACCTGATTGCCGAATGGGCCGGCATTATCAACCAAACTGCGGCTTCCGCACGCATGGACCAATTGAAAGCTGACTTAGACGACACGTGGTTCGCTTGGAGCGGTCCTACCACGTTCGAACCCGGCGCTAACATCACTGCCTACTACCGCATCCAAGGGCCGCATCTCGTCATTGAGTATGCGCCACAGAATGACGAGCCCGCTAACCACGTTCATACGATTTATCGCGATCCGACGAATGATTACGGACGGCAATTGACTGCCAAATGAAAGTAAAGCTGGCAATCGCGGTGAAACAAAGGTAAGAGCTATCTCGAAGTAAGGAATAATCAGGCGCTATACAGTACCTGTGGATTTGCTTGGGCCACGCGAACCTCACGTAGTATGATGGCCCCTCAGATAGGTAAACCAATATCTTCGTTCCAAATTCTTGGATACATCGTTATAAAATCCCGCATAAGGTTGTAGCACTCGTCATCATCGGCTATCTCGAGGCTGACCCCTCGGGATTTGAGATACTCTTCCGGACCCCGAAACGTCCGATTTTCGCCAATCACAACCCGTGGGATTTTGTATAACAGAATGGCGCCGGAGCACATATCACATGGCGAGAGGGTCGAGTATAGCGTAGCTGCGGCGTATTCACTCGATTGGCGTCTGCCGGCATTCGCTAAGCAGTCAATCTCGGCATGCAAAATGGGACTGTTTTTTTGAACGCGTTGGTTGTATCCGCCGCCAACGATGGCGCCGCCGATCACGAGAACCGAGCCGATCGGAATACCACCACCGTCGGCAAGTCCAGCTTTCGCCTGCTCAATGGCCGCTTTCAAAAAAGGGTCAGCCACGTGAAGACCATATCACAGCGATACTGCGCTGACGCCATTCAAATCGCCGGCGCCGGCGCAGGTCCGCAGGATGGATTCACCCAGTATCCTCCTGCTCCGTACGGCCGTCCGCGTTGGGGCGACTACGGAGCAGCCGTGGTTGACGGCTCATCCATCTGGGTGGCGAACGAGTACATCGGCCAGGTTTGCACTCTCGAGCAGTACAGGGCTGACCCAACCTGCGGCAATACCCGGGCGCCACTTGGAAATTGGGCACTCGCATTACACAGCTTTCGGTTAAGTAGATAGCACCGTTCACGAAGAGGGCCGCCCAGAGCGGCCCGTTTTTTACAACGAATTGTTTGGGTACAAGCGTTAAGATGTTGCGGTGCGCTGCATCATAGCTCTTCTCTTCGGAACTGCTCTGCTCCGCGCCGCCGGCCCGCAATTCCCGGCCGTTGGCTTTTACTGGGACGCAGCACATATTGCCTTCGTCGTAGGTCAAGCCTCGGGTCAAATACCTCAGAATGCAACGAAGATGCACGACCGGAAGGTGCGGCCACCTTTTGGAGAGATGTTCACCCTACCTGAGGTCAGTAATAGCAACGGTGTCAAAACTGGAGACAGTTTCGATATCAACCTGACCGGCAACTTTTGGGTGCGGGCGACGGTGAACAGCTTCATTTACAACAAAACTGAGTACACGGAATGGATGCTCGCGATCGCCACTGTTGATTCTGAAAATCAGGAACGATACGCTTCCGCCATTCAAGCAAAGCTGTACGTTTTCTTGGCGGAACCCGCAAAGCCCCAAAGGGTATCGGATACGGGGCAGATCCACAGCCCTTTGGTGAACATCGACCTTTCCGCATCCCAACGCGCAGCTCTCGAAGCCAATCTGAACGAGATCATGATCGCAAAGCTCCAGCAAGCGATGCTGAAAGAGCAGAGCGCGGCCCCCGATAACCTGCTATCGCCATTGCTTAGCCGCAACGCAAAGCTAAGCCTGGACGTCGAACAAATTGATCTTGGCCGGCCATTTGGAGTGCGTCAGCACGTATTGGGAACATGGATGATCGGCAACGAGACTGTATTTTCCGTGCAAGGCTGGAAGCGGCCCGATACCGATCGGATCGAATCTCTGGAGGCCATAGATGGGCTCACGCCAGACAAAGCCGAGATAATTGGTGCAATTGGTGACTGGGAAGAAGAGAGTCTCGACGACTTCACTATTGAGAACGTCTTTCCAGGCGGTCGCCTTGTGCGCTACTCAACCGGCTACGAAAGCTCGACCATTTACCTGGAGCGAATGACCGGGAAAGGCCCCGAATTCATACGATCTCTCTACGGACTGTAAATATTGTGAAACGCACTCGCTCCCGCAAACCGCCGAGGGCCACATAACAGCTCGCACCGCCCCGTACAGTAACTCGAACCTCTCACGGCCGCGCCACCCACTTCTCATACTCCCTTGTATGCCGCGACTCGAGACTTACTTCCCTGCCCGCGATGAACATCTCCTTGATATTCGTCTTGGCTTGCATCGGGTCGCCGTCCGTTAGTATCAGGTCCGCGAGCTTCCCTTTCTCGATCGACCCGATCTGATCACCCACGCCCAGAATCGACGCGCTGTCCACCGTCAGAGCTCGCAGCGCAACATCGTGCGGCAGTCCGAAGGCCACCGCCTGCGCCGCTTCGAACGGCACGTTGCGCGCAAACTCCACGTCGAATGTTCCGAAACAGATCTTCACACCCGCCTGGTAGAACTGGTTCGGCAGCGTGTACATCGAATCGTAAGGATCGTCGTCGTGCATCGGCAGCTCAAATACTTTCCCGAGCACAACCGGAATCCCGTGCTGTTTCAAAAGTGGGCCGGTGCTGCCGATCTCGTGCGGATCGGCAATGATGATCTTCACTTTCTCTTTATCCGCAAACTCCACCGCATCCTTGATCATGCGCTCGCGCTCGGCACGAACAAACAACGGCTGCTTGCCGTCAATCACAGGCAGCATGGCTTCCAGCCGCACATCGCGCTGGAAATCCGGCATGGCGGCGTTCTTAGCCTTCTCATAGCGGCGCGCATCCTCAAAAAACTCGCTCATCTGCCGGAGCTGCTCTTTATATTTCTTCTCCTGCTCTTCGAACGTCTGCGTCTGGCCGCCGAAGAATGCCGCGAAGCGCGAATTCACCGCCAGCTGCGGAAACAGCATGTCCATTACGGCACTCGGCTTCACCGCCATCTCTTCCCAGGTCCAACCCTCGAGATGCATCAGCGCACCTTGGCCCGTAATGATGCTGCCAGGGCCGCTTCGGCCCCCTCGAGCGCCGCTGCCCGGCAGACTAATAACCGAAGTAATCCCGGAGGCGCGTGTCACCGCAATGTGCTCGCTCGATGGATTAAAAGCGATCTCAGCCCGCAGCTCTGGATTGAAGAGCCCAACCTCGTCGAGATCGACCGTGTCGCGCATGGACGAGATCTCCGATAGCCCTACATTCGTCGCCGCATTGATTAAGCCCGGGTAGAGCTGCAACCCGTGCCCATCCACCACTCGCGCCCCTCCACGGCCGCTAACTTTCGTCCCAACCTCGGCAATCTTCCCGTCGATGACTAACACCGAACCGTTCGGAATATCCGCCGAGCTTACCGGGTGTACTGTTACATTACGAATCAGAACGGAATTCGATTCCGCCGCAAACAAACCAGGACTTACCAAAATCGGGCCGAGTGCGAGTAAGTGGATCACTTTCATTTAGCTGATCCTCCTTGCGCCTGGTTCAACTTGTCTTCAAGAGCTTTCTTTCTCTTCTGAAACTCCGGCCGTGTCTCGAGATCTTTGTCCCGATCGAAATATTCATGCCCATCGATCCAGACCCTTTGTACTTTCGAGAAGTTATCGAGCGGATCTTTGTCGAGGAGCACCATGTCCGCCGATTTCCCAACCTCAATCGAACCGACCTTATCATCGATCCCGAGCTGCTTCGCCGGATTAATCGTCACCATGGCAAGCGCTTCTGTCTCGCTCATCCCGCCATAGCGCATCACCTTCGCTGCTTCCAGGTTCAGGTGGCGTTGCAGCTCGTCCGAATCGGAGTTGAGCGAGACCACCACGCCGTGGCGCGCCATAATGGCGGCGTTATACGGAGTGGCATCATATGCCTCAGCTTTGTAAGACCACCAGTCGCTGAAGGTCGATGCGCCTGCGCCATGTTCGGCAATCTCTCGCGCTACTTTGTAGCCCTCCAGCACATGCTGAAATGTCCGGACCTTGAATCCCATTTCATCCGCTACCCGAATCAGCATCAGAATTTCATCTGACCGGTAGCAGTGCGCGTGCACATAGCGCTTTCCTTCCAAAACCTCCACCAGCGGCTCCAGCCGCAGATCTTTTCGCGGTGGAATCGGGTGCTCGCCGCGCGCCACCTTCTCGTTGTACTCCTTCCAATTCAATTGATAGTTCTTGGCTTCGACAAAACTCTCCCGAATCACCTGCTCCACTCCCATGCGCGTCCCGGGATAGCGCCGCTCGACCGCCGGCGCCGGGCTGAAGAACGATTCTTGTGGGTAGCCCTGGCGCTTGGGGTTCTCACCCAGCGCGAACTTGATGCCTGGCTTGGCGCCTTCGAATAACATCTCGGGCGCAGTCTTGCCCCAGCGCAGCTTGATTACTACCGTCTGTCCTCCGATCGCGTTAGCGCTTCCGTGCAGCACGTTCGAAACCGTCAAGCCGCCCGCCAGCCCGCGATAGATGTTGATGTCGGTCGGGTTGAGGACATCTTTTATGTTCACCATCGACGAATCCGACACCGAGCCTTCATTCACTCCGCCTTCAATCGCCGTGTGCGAGTGACAATCGATGATGCCGGGCATCAGATATTTGCCGGTTGCATCCACGATGGTGGCGTCCGCGGGCGCGCTGACGTTTTTTCCTAGCGCGGCAATTTTTCCGTCTTCAATCAGCACACTGCCGTTTTGCAGCGTGCCTTTGGTCACCGTCAGCACCGTCGCATTTCGAATCAGAATCGTCTCGCCCTGCGCTGCAATTACCATTGCCAGCATCACAACGCAGACTCGAAACGGAGCCGGAAGCGTAAGCGCCCTTGTATGCCGCCTGCCCCTCATCACTCCACCTCCTTCGCCGGCGTATCTTCCTTCTTGCCGCCACTCTTATTCGCAGGCTCTTTTTGCAGGTCCTTCGACGGCTCAAATTCCTTGCCGTCAATGAACACATACTCCACCGTCGTCTTGTCCTCGAAGGCTTCGCCTTTCGTCACCACCAGGTTCGCGATCTTGCCTTTATCGATGCTGCCCAAGCGGTCAGCCGCGCCGTAAATCTCGGCGGTATTCAAGGTCAGCGCTTTAATTGCGTCGGCTCTGGACAGTCCGCCGTCGACAGCTTTCTTCAGCGCCTTCCTCAGCTCAGGAGCGCTCTCTACGCCATCCGAGTAGAATGCAAACTTCACTCCAGCCTTCGCCAGCATCCCTGGAACGGAAGGCGCCTGTGCGCGCATCTCGAGGTCCCGATAGTTCACCTGCTCGCTCGGGTCCGCATTCTTGGGTTTCTCCGGCCACTTCATGCTGACCAGCACCGGCACGTTCGCTTGCTTCAATTGATCGATGCGCCGGTATCCCTCGTGCACGCCGTACACCATAAACGGCACGTTCAGCTCTCGCCCAAAACTCAGCATTCGGTCAATCTGCTGGGCTTCATCGGCCGGCAACAAAATCCTGGGCGATTCCATCAATCCTTCCAGCGCGTGATCGTAGCCCGGGCGCGGATTTCCGGCCGGATGCGACGCGTAGATCTGGTTTGCCTCGCGATAGTGATTCAGGTCCAGATACAACTGCCGCACGTAAGCGATATTGCCCATGAGCGAGGTCGGAAACGTTCGTCCGAATCCACCCGGGCCCACGCGGAAGAGAATCTGCTGGCCGACCGGCTGTATCACAACCATGTCACGCCCGCGTTCGCCCGCAAAATCGATCACGGCGCCCAGACCTTCAATAATTCCCTTATTCGGGAATGTGGCGGAGGTTGTGAAGCCCGCGGCCCTGGCCGCTTCCAGCCGGTTGTCTCCGGGACTCACCAGGTCCGCCGCGCGTTCGAACGAGTACGTCTGCGGTCGGTCCTCTGGCCCGCGGGCCCTCGGTTCCGGTGTGGCGGGCGCGGCAGGCGGGGCCGGTGTGCTGCCTGTCGTACTCTGCCCCGCGGGCTGAGATGGCGGTTTGGGAATTCCCCACGAACCCAACGCATCGATGAATCCCGGATAGACAGTCAGACCCGCTGCCATCGATTACCCAGGCATCGGCGGGTATCGTGACGTTCGCGCCTACATCCTCTATCAATCCGTTTCGTAGCAGCACCGTGCCCTTCGGCAGATCGGCGCCTGAGACGGTTACCACGTGCGCGTCCTTTATGGCGATGGCGGACGGGACCTCTGCCCTCATCCCGGCGGCGAAGAACAGCAAAAGCAGTTCGGCAAGAAGAAGTCTCATCGATGATCGAACTCCGTCACATGAGTTAGTCAAATTTGCTTATTGTTTCACAGCTGGCGCAATGCGTTGCATGGCAATCACTTGTTGCAGCAAGCTGCTTTTTCCGGCGATCCCTTTCTGCACTCGGCTGTCAGGCTGCGCATGCTACCGTTCGCACATGAAATCAGAAAACCGCCGTAACGGATCCATCACTGCGCCTCTACTCCAGGACATGCTGGACCGCCAAAAGGCCGATTGCAAAGAACAATTGCAAGACGTCACGGTGGGATCGACACCTTTAGCTCCTCCCGATCTGTATCAGGATGCGGGCCAAGGGTACAATCTCGATTTCACCTTACCTCAGGAATGAGGCCGGGGCAGGCGCGAATGCCTGCCCTTTTAATCCAAAAATGCCCCGATTTCGCGCTGAAAATACCTTGTCATCCGCTACACTGATTGCTTCACCCAGTGAGCGAATCAACAACGTATCGAGACGCTGGCGTCGATATCGATGAGGCCGCTCGCGCAGTCTCTCTCATCAAGCGCCACGCTTCCAAAACACTAACTCCGAACGTCCTCACCTCCATCGGCAGCTTTGGCGCCGGATTTTCACTGAAAGGCTTGCGCGATCCCGTTTTGGTCAGTTCCGCCGACGGCGTGGGGACAAAGTTGAAGATCGCCTTTGCCACCGGGCGCCACGATACCGTCGGCGAGGACCTCGTTAATCACTGCGTAAATGACATCGCCGTGCAGGGCGCCACTCCGCTGTTTTTCCTCGACTACTTCGCTATCGGCAAACTTGATGCAGCGGTCTGCGCCAGCGTGGTCGATGGCATCGCTCGCGGCTGCAAAAAAAACGGCTGTGCACTGATCGGCGGCGAAACGGCCGAGATGCCCGGCATGTACGCCGCCGGAGAATACGATCTGGCGGGTTTCATTGTCGGTGCGGTCGAACGAAAACGCATGTTGACCGGGACGGATATCGAGCCCGGGGATCTTCTGCTCGGCCTGCCTTCTCAGGGCTTACACACCAACGGCTACTCGCTCGCCCGCAAGCTTCTTTTCGAAACGGCCGGTCATAGCGTGGACGCTCGGCTTCCCCAACTCTCTCTGTCACTCGCCGACGAGCTCCTCAAAATCCACAAATCCTATCTCCGGCCAATTCAGGCATTGCACAGCGCGAAGCTTCTCAAAGGCGCGGCTCACATCACAGGCGGCGGAATCACCGACAACGTCCCCCGCGTGCTCCCGCGAGGCTGCGGCGTCGAAATCGACCCGAAATCCTGGCCCGATCAGCCGATCTTTACGTTGCTCAAAAGCCTCGGCCGGATACCGGAACAGGATTTCCGCCGCACCTTCAATCTGGGCATCGGCATGGTTCTCATCATTTCCCCGTCGCAAGCTTGGCTTCGTTTCGCAAATTTTGAAGAAGCTGCGCGAACCCTTTTACCAGATCGGTCGCGTCGTGCCGCAGCGGGCCAGACAGCCGAAAGTCGATCTACCTGTGAGCGTGGGGCCGCGGAAGCGCCTCGGCATCTTGTTGTCGGGCCGGGGTTCGAATTTCGAAGCCATTGCTCAAAACGTTCTAAGCGGACGTCTCGATTGCGAAATTGGCTTCGTTTTTTCAAATAAGCCCGATGCGCCCGGTCTTGCGCGCGCCCGCGAACTTGGCTTCGCCGCTGGCTTCGTTCCTTCAATCGGGCGCGACCGCGCCGCTTTTGACGCCCAGGTGGCGAACTTGCTGATCGAACACCGGGTCGATCTGGTTTGTTTGGCCGGTTACATGCGCCTGCTGAGCGGGAAGTTCGTTTCGCAATTTCCCGAGCGCATCCTGAACATTCATCCATCGCTGCTGCCGGCGTTTCCGGGGCTCGATGCGCAATATCAGGCGCTCACGCACGGCGTGAAGATCACCGGCTGCACCGTTCATCTCGTCGACGAAAATCTCGACAGCGGCCCGATTCTGCTGCAGTCGGCCGTTCCCGTGCTCGACGACGATACGCTCGAAACGCTGTCACAGCGAATCCTCAAAGAAGAGCACAGAATCTACTCGGAGGCTATCGCGTGGATGCTGGAAGGAAATTACCGCATTGAAGGACGGCGGGTGATTAAAATTTAGGCAATCGATGTTGAAATACGTTCTAGGCGTTATAGCGGCGATCATCCTGATCGTCTTTGGGTTTATCTGGTTTTCGGGCAAGCACGCCGAGATCAAGCTGGCCCGGCCGGTTGCGGCCATAGGCACGATCCACCACGGTGCTGGTGCAGGTCAACGATCCCGACGGCGTGAAGCGCTTCTCTGCCGCCGTCGAGCAAAACGGCCAAACACAGAAGCTCTTTGAAGAGACCAGACAAGTCAAAGCAGAAGGGCGTCGTTTATAGCTTCGCGGCCGGGCAGAAACAGGCGTCGTTCCTGAAGGAGGGTCCGGCCAAGCTCATTCTCCAGGCCAAGTCGAACGACTTCCGGG
The DNA here is from genome assembly GCA_963846185.1 of uncultured Acidobacteriaceae bacterium. GTDB lineage: Bacteria > Acidobacteriota > Terriglobia > Bryobacterales > Bryobacteraceae > Bog-105. The sequence continues at coordinate 44,169 of CAWJVA010000026.1, forward strand.
GCGCGACCACCACGCTCGAACAGGATATTAATGTAGTTCTCAAGCCGCCCACCATCGTTGCGGATGGGCGGCAGCACTACATCAACCAGGGCGGTTCCGAGCTGGTCGTTTTGGACCTCGGCGGGAACTGGACAGAAGCGGGCGTACGAGTCGCCAACTATTCGGCTGGGACGTTCGCGATGCCGGGCGAACCGGATTCAAGCAATCACCGCTTCTCGCTATTTCCGTTTCCCTGGAACGTTCGCCGGAAACGGTTCCACTCGCCTTCGCCAGGAACGGCGCGGGCACGGAAGTCACGACTACTTTCTGGGTCAAGGTCTTCCCGAAGAAGTTTCGGTCGAGCGACATCCAGTTGAACGACCGCGAACTGCAAAAGGTAGTGGGCGAGTTGGATCCGTCGGGCAGCGGCAGCTTAATCGATCGCTTCGTCAGAATCAATCGGGAGATGCGCCGGGCAAACGCGCAGCAGATATATGATCTGCGCAACAACACCGAGCACCGCATTCTGTGGAGGGTCCGTTCATCCCGATCAAGGGCGCGCGCGAATCGTTCTTTGCCGACCGGCGCAGCTATTACTACAACGGCAAGAAAGTGGACGAGCAGGTGCACCTCGGATACGATCTCGCGGCAACCACAAACATGCCGGTGAAAGCCGCCAATTCGGGTAAAGTGATCTGGGCCGACCGGCTCGGCATCTACGGCAACTGCGTGATCATCGATCACGGCTACTCGCTTCAAAGCTTGTATGGACACATGAGCAGGATTGGGGTGAAGGTCGGCGACATGGTGCGGAAGGAGCAGCAGATCGGTGTCAGCGGTTCAACCGGCATGGCGTTCGGCGATCACGTGCATTTCAGCATGTTGATCGCCGGCGTGCAGGTCGATCCGAAGGAATGGTGGGATGAGCATTGGATCCACGATCGCATCCTGAGCAAGATCGGACCGAACGCCGAAAAGGAAACGACGCCTGCTGCGCAGCCGCAGGCCGCTGTGCAGAGGCGCCGTAAAAAGCACCGGGGATGAGTCTGCTTTAATTAACTCTTCTCTTCGCCTTCCGAGCCTTCGCGTATCGCTTTCAGGCGCTCTTCGCGGCGAGCCGCGCGTTCTGCCGCACGTTTGACGAGTTCCGAACCGACCAGTTCGAGCTTGGCGGTTTCGGCTCCGTCGCCCTTGCGCCAGCCGAGCCGCACAATGCGGGTGTAACCGCCTTCGCGCTGGTTGAAACGGGGGCCGATCTTGTCGAACAGCTTGTCAACCGCTTGCGGCGTCATCAGGAACGCTGCCGCTAGCCGGCGCGAGCTCTGGCTGTCCTTCTTTGCAAGAGTGATCATCTTTTCGACTAGCGGCCGGGCAGCTTTCGCCTTCGGCACGGTCGTGGTGATGCGCTCTTCCTCGATCACGTTGGTGACCAGGCCGCGGAGTAGCGCGCGCCGGCCGCTGATGTCACGCTTGAGCTTGACTCCGGCTTTGCGATGACGCATGAATTATTCCTCGACTCCGGCGTAATTGTCGGAACCAAAGTCAGAGCTGGTCGGCGGAATCGCGCCGCCCACCAGGCGTCCCGTCGAATCGAACTTCATACCAAACGAGAGGCCCAGACCCGAAAGGATTTCTTTGATCTCATTGAGAGACTTGCGGCCGAAGTTCTTGGTCCGCAGCATTTCGGATTCGGTCTTCTGAACCAGATCGCCGATGGTCTGAATGTTGGCGTTCTTCAGGCAGTTGTAGGAGCGAACGCTGAGCTCGAGCTCTTCGACCGAGCGGTTCAGCACTTCATTCATCTGATTGATCGCGCGCTCTGCCGGTTCTTCCGCAACTTCGGGGGTCTCCTCGAAGTTGATGAAGATCGTCATGTGATCCTTGAGCAGCTTCGCCGCTTGGCCGATCGCGTCCTGCGGCGAGATTGCGCCGTTGGTCCAGACTTCAATGGTCAGCTTGTCGTAGTCGGTGTTCTGGCCGAGGCGCGCCGCTTCGACCGTGTAATTGACTTTGCGGACGGGTGAGTGAACGGAGTCGATCGGTATGTAGCCGATCGGCAGGTCTTCGTCATAGTTGCGGTCGGCAGAGACGTATCCGCGTCCGCTCTTGATCCGCATTTCGATGTCGAGCTTGCCGCCTTCGCCCACGGTTGCGATGTGCAGATTGCGATCCAGCACTTCGACGTCGGCGTCGGTTTCGATCTGGCTGCTCATCACCTCACCTGGCGCTTCCACATGGAGCCGGGCGATGCGCATTCCCTCGCCCGACATCTTGAACGGAACCTGCTTCAGGTTCAGGATGATGTCGGTGGCGTCTTCGACAACACCGGGAATGGGGCTGAATTCGTGCGATACGCCCTCAATGCGCACCCCGGTGATAGCAGCACCTTCGATGGAGCTCAACAGCACGCGGCGCAGACCGGTGCCGATGGTGGATCCGAATCCACGCTCGAAGGGCTGGGCCGTGAACTGGCCGAAACGCTCTGTAAGCGATTCGGTGTTCGCGACTAAACGCTTGGGCTTCTGGAATCCTTTAAACATATTTTGTGTTCTTCCCCTTCGTCGATTGTCGAAGCTTACTTCGAGTACAGCTCGACGATGAGCTGTTCATTTAATTGAATCTGCACCAACTCTTCGCGCTTGGGCTGCTGCAGCACACGCCCGCGGAGCGCATCGCGATCTACTTCGAGCCAGCTCGGGCTCGGTGCATGAGCGGTTGCATCGCGTGCTGCCAGAATGCTCGAATTTTCTTTGCTGCTCTGCCGGATTTCGATCACGTCGCCGGTCTTGACTGTATAGGACGGGATGTTCACTTTGCGGCCGTTCACGAGAACGTGGCCGTGGCGAACGACCTGGCGGCCCTGTGCCCGGCTGGTAGCCAGACCCATGCGATATAGAACGTTATCCAGACGGCGCTCGAGCATCGCCAGCATCTGCTCGCCGGTGATACCTTTTTGATTCACCGCCTTCTCGTAAAGGTTCCGGAACTGTCCTTCGAGAATGCGATAGTAGCGGCGGGCTTTCTGTTTTTCACGCAGCTGCAAACCGTAGCCGACCACCTTGGCCTTCTTGTCTTTGCCGTGCTGGCCGGGAGCGAAGTTGCGCTTTTCGATCGCGCATTTCTCGCTGTGGCAGCGCTCGCCTTTTAAAAACAACTTCATGCCCTCGCGGCGGCAGAGCCGGCAAACGGGGCCACTATAACGTGCCAATCAATAACCTCCAAAATGCGCCGAAGCGCCTGTCAGGTGCGGTTTACGGCCGGCAAGGCCTTCGTCCCGCTTAGGAACGCTTCCTTCAAATGCGGTCGTTAAACTCGCCGCTTCCTTTAAACGCACTCGTTAAACTCGCCGCTTTTTCGGCGGACGGCAGCCGTTGTGCGGAATCGGCGTCACGTCCTTGATGGAACGAACTTCGATGCCGGCAGTCGCCAGCGCACGAACGGCAGATTCGCGGCCCGAACCCGGACCGGCCACGCGAACTTCGACTGTCCGCAGACCCGATTCTTTCGCCTTATTCGCCGCCGTCAGCGATGCCTGCTGCGCGGCGAACGGAGTGCCCTTGCGCGAGCCGCGGAAACCGAGAGAACCCGAACTGGACCAGGCCAGCACGTTGCCCAGCGGATCCGTAAACGTCACGATCGTGTTGTTGAACGACGCCTGGATGTGCACCGTCCCAAACGGAACGTTCTTCTTTTCTTTTTTCTTGAACGACTTCTTTTTCGTCGTTTTTGCGGGTGCCTTCGCCATTTACGTCAAGATCTCCCTAGGTCTTCGAGGTGGCCTTTTTCTTATTCGCAACCGTGCCCTTACGCGGACCCTTGCGGGTTCGGGCGTTGGTATGCGTGCGCTGCCCGCGAGCCGGCAAACCGCGGCGATGACGCAGCCCGCGATAGGAACCCATCTCCATCAGCCGCTTGATGTTCATCGAGACTTCTTTGCGGAGATCGCCTTCGATGGCGCCTTCGCCTTCGATCAGGTTGCGAAGATGGTTGACTTCCTCTTCCGACAGGTCCGAAATCTTCTTCTCGGGATCGACCTGCGCCCGGTGAAGAAGCGACAGCGCACGAGTCCGTCCGATGCCGTAGATATAGGTCAGTCCGATGACTGCCCGCTTTCTCGCTGGTAAATCAACGCCTGCAATACGCGCCATATAGTTCTTTCTTGTTACCCTTGCCGCTGCTTATGCTTCGGGTTGGTGCAGATCACCCGGACCACGCCATGGCGGTGGATCACCTTGCACTTGTCACATAGCTTCTTCACTGATGCTCGTACTTTCATAGCTATCCTTTCCGTGCCCGCACTTCGTGTGCTAGCCTTTCGCCAAAATCTCCAATACCCGCCCGCGCGTCCGGTCCTGAACCGAATGCGCCACCCGCACCCGATCGCCGACTCGCAAACGCACAAAATTCGCGCGTTGCGTGCTGGGGAGATGAGCAATCAACTGATGCTCGCCTTCCAGTCTCACACGCACAAGCGCGCTTGGCAGCAATTCCACCACAATTCCTTCGGCCGTTCGCTCCGGCTGTTTGCTCCTCACGGCCGCGACAAAACCCACGGCCCGTTATCGGTCACCGCCACCATGTGCTCAAAATGAGCCGAATACGAACCATCTTTCGCTACCGCCGTCCATTTGTCGGCCAGAACTTTCGTTTCCGGCTTGCCCGCGTTCACCATCGGCTCGATCGCCAGCACCATGCCCGGTTTCAGCCGCGGATTTTCGCTGCGGCGATCCACATAATTCGGTATCTGCGGCTCCTCATGAAGCGAGGTGCCGATGCCGTGCCCGACAAACTCCCGGACGATCGAAAAGCCGTTTGAGACCACATGCTTTTCTACCGTCCCACAAATATCAAACAGCCGATTGCCGGCCCGCACCCGGTCAATCGCTAATTCCAGACTCTCTTCGGTCACCTTCAGCAGCCGCTTCACCGAATCATTCACTTCGCCTACCGCCACCGTTAACGCCGAATCGCCGTAATAGCCATCCAACTGAACGCCGGTATCGATAGAAACGATATCGCCCTTGCTTCAGCTTGCGCTTACCCGATGGCATTCCATGCACCACTTCTTCATTGACAGACGTGCACAGCACATACGGGTATTTGGTGCCGGACGCCTGCGAGTAGTAGCCTTTAAAGGCCGGTTTCGCACCGGCATCCGGCGATCATTTTTTCCGCCGCGAGCTTCGAGATCCTGCGTCGTGACGCCTTCCGCGACCATTTTCTTCAGATCCTGCAGAATCTGGTAGACCAGCAAACCGCTGCGGCGCAGTTTCTCGAGCTCAGCCGCGCTTCTGCGAACAATCACCTATTCAATCCACTCGGGCGCCACACCGAGTTCCGGTGCGCAACCCGCGATCAACCCTGCCCCGGCCAGCTCCGCCCAGATCTTCTGCATGATCTGCTCCGGCGTCGCGTCCGCGGCCCCCACTTCAAACATCGGCACTCCGGCTTCGCGGAAAAAATCAGGATGGGCAGCGTTTGGGAATCGTATTCCCTCAGCCGCTCCCGAATCACCACTTCGCGATCATCCTCGCGCGTCACCAGCATCGCTCCATCCAAGTCACAGATTCCTGGCACCTTGGGCGGATTCGTCTTTAAACTGTAGAGGGTTCCACAAACGGGACACTGCCGACGGCCACTCAGGCGAGCTACGATTTGGTCGTAGTCAACCACTAAGTGTACCACGGCCGGGCGGAATCCGATATGGCTCCAACAACCCGAGCAGCACGCCGGCCTGGTTCAGGGTCCGCGGATAGCCATCAAGGATCAGACCCGCCCGGGCAGTCGCGGCTGTGCGAGCCGAACTTCTACCAGCTGGTTGACCAGCTCGTCGGGCACCAGCTTGCCGGCCTTGATCAGCTGCTCGGCTCGCTGCCCGATTTCATCGCCCGCGCTGATATGCGGCGCGCAGCATGTCGCCGGTCGAGACGTGCGGCCGTTGCAAGCTGCTGCCGCAGCAGTTTGGCCTGCGTGCCCTTGCCCGAACCGGGCGAACCGAACAGGATCAGGCCGGGCGAGCCCGACGTGTCGGCAGGTTCGGAGTTCAAGCGTTTAACCGTGGTGCTGCGGCGGCCGCGGATGCGTCCGGAACGCGGCGTGAATCCTTCGTAATGCCGCATGATCAACTGCGCTTCGATCTGGTTGACGGTGTCCATCGCGACGCCGACCACGATCAGCAGCGACGTGCCGCCGAAGTAGAAGTTCACTCCCAAACCGTCCAGCAGCCAGCGCGGGAAATGCGCGTCGATGAAGTTGCCGACAAACGGCAGGCGCTGCAGCCGGATGCCCGAGATCATGATCATCGGGATGATGGACAGGATCGACGAGATACAGGCCGCCCACGACCGTGATCTTCGACAGAATCTTGTCCATGTACTCGGCGGTATTCTTGCCCGGGCGAATACCGGGAATGAAGCCGCCGTACTTGCGCATGTTGTCTGCCGCTTCGTTCGGGTTGAAGATGATCGAAACGTAGAAGAAGCAGAAGAAGACAATCAGGACGACGACGGCCAGATAATAGAGCGGCTGCGGCGCCGCTGAGCGCGCCGAGCATGCCGCTCAGCCAGGGGCTGTTCTTGACGACGCGGGAACTGCAAGGCGGTCTGCGGCAAGGCAAGCAGCGACGAGGCGAAGATGATCGGGATCACGCCGCCGGCATTTACTTTCAGCGGCAGGTGGGTCGATTGGCCGCCCATCATGCGGCGGCCGATAACGCGCTTGGCATACTGCACCGGAATGCGCCGCTCGCCGCGTTCGACCAGCACGATAAACGCGACCACCGCGACCATCATGATCAGAATGATGACCATCTGCAGCACCGGCCACTGGTGCGTCACGAACGTATTGGTGTAGATGCTGCTGATCGCGCGTCGGCAGGCCGACGACGATGCCGACGAAGATGATCAGCGACATGCCGTTGCCGATGCCGCGATCCGTGATCTGCTCACCGAGCCACATGATGAATGCCGAACCGGCCGTGAACGTCAGCATGGTCATGAACAGGAACACCGAAGCCCGGGTGCAGACGAAGTTGCCGTCCGAGTTCTGCAGCGCAAAGGCGATACCGAACGATTGCACGATGCGCCAGCAGCAACAGTCAGATAACGCGTCCACTGCGTGATCTTGCGGCGTCCCAGTTCGCCTTCTTTCTGCAGTTTGTCGAGCGTCGGGAATAACCACCGTCAGCAACTGCAGAATGATGGACGCGGTAATGTACGGCGTGATGCCGAGCGCGAAGATCGTCATGCGCCGCAGCATGCCGCCGCTGAACAGGTCGAAGTAGCCGAGGAAGCCGCCCGCCGCGTTGCGCGTGAAAAACTGCTGGAAGCGGTTCGTGTCGATGCCCGGCGTGGGGATGTAGGCGCCAATCCGGTAAACGGCAAGCAAACCGAGCGTGAACAGGACCCGCTTCCGGAGATCCGGGATCCGGAATACGTTGGCGAGAGCTTCAAAAAACTTTGTCATGGACTCCGGTTATGCTGTCCGGAGCCGATCTCGCAGAATCGTTACTTCTGCTTCCGTGTCTGTCCGCCGGCGCTGGCTTGGCGAGAACCTCGGCGCTGCCGCCGGCTTTCTGGATTTTGTCTAGAGCGGATTTCGAGAATACGTGAGCCTTGAACTGGTGATTTTGCGTGTCAGTTCGCCGTTGCCGAGAATCTTGAGCCCGGCATTCAGTTTCTTGATAACGCCGCCGCGACCAGAGATTCGGGCGTAAACGTGTCGCCATCCAGCTTTTCAAGCGCGCCGACATTCATGATGGCGTATTCCTTGTGAAAGATGTTGGTGAAGCCGCGCTTCGGCAAACGGCGGTGCAGCGGCATCTGGCCGCCCTCGAAGCCACGCATCTTGCTGTAGCCGGAAATCGACTTGGCGCCCTTGGCGCCGCGGCCCGAATATTTGCCGCGGCCGGTGCCCATGCCCTGGCCGATGCGCTGCTTTTTATGTTTCTGGCCCTTCGGAGGCCGCAGATTGCTGAGGTTCATGTCTTCTCGATCTCCCTCGCGCCTTATTCTTCGACGATTTCGAGCAGATGCGGCACCTTCTTCACCATGCCCCGGAAAGCCGGCGTGTCGGGCCGCTCCACCACGCGATTGATTTTGTGAAGTCCCAGCGACTTCACGATGTCCTTATGCTTTTGCGGCGTGCAGATGGGGCTGCGCACCAGCTTGATTTTGATTTTTCCTTCGGCCATCGTGTCGTTCCTACAGCTTCTCCACCGGAAGCCCGCGCATATCGGCGATGGCGGTCTTATCGCACAGCTGCTCGAGCGCGTCGATGGTCGCTTTTACCACGTTATGCGCGTTATGCGAGCCGATCGATTTGGTCAGCACGTTCGGAATTCCGACAGCTTGAATGACCGCGCGCACCGGACCGCCCGCAATCACGCCGGTACCTTCCGGAGCGGGCTTCAGCAGCACCAGGCCGCTGCCGAAGCGGCCCAACACAGGGTGCCGGATGGTGGTTTCGAGCACGTGAACCTTGCGCAGGTTCTTCTTCGCCGCCTCAATGCCCTTTCTTGATGGCCGAGGGAACTTCCTTGGCCTTGCCGGTGCCGTAACCGACGACTTTGGCGCTCGGATCGCCCACCACGACCAGCGCCGAAAAGCTCATGTTCTTACCGCCCTTGACGACTTTCGTGACGCGATTGATGCTGACAACCTGTTCCTTGAGGTTCAGGTTTTGCGTGTCGACGCGTTTGGGCGTTCCGTTCAATGCCATTCGTTTAAAACTCCAGTCCCGCTTCGCGAGCCGCATCCGCGAGCGCTTTCACGCGGCCGTGGTACAGATAGCCGCCGCGGTCAAACACTACTTTCGTGATGCCTTTTTCTTTGGCGCGTTCGGCAACCGCTTTGCCGATCAGCTTCGCGCCTTCGACATTGCCGCCCTTGCCGCGCAGATCTTTTTCGGTGGAAGCAGCCGCGACCAGCGTGTGGCCCTGCTGATCGTCGATCACCTGCGCATAAATATGGTTCACGCTGCGGAACACGGCCAGGCGCGGACGCTCCTGCGTACCGGCCACGCGGCTGCGGATGCGCTTATGAATCCGCAGCGCGAATATCTTTTCTTGAATCCCGAGCCATTACTTGCCTCCCGCTCCGGTCTTGCCGGCCTTCTTGCGCAGCGCTTCGCCGGTATAGCGAACGCCCTTGTTCTTGTACGGATCGGGCGGACGCAGCGCGCGAATTTGCGCGGCGACTTGTCCGACCACTTGGCGGTCGTAGCCGGTCAGGACCAGATGCGTCTGTTTGTCGATCTTGAGATCGACGCCCGCGGGCAGCAGACACTTCGATCGGGTGCGAGTAGCCGAGCGTAAAGGTGGCGACTTTGCCTTTGACATCGGCGCGGTAACCGGTGCCCGACGATATCGAGCTCGCGCGTGAACCCGGTGGAGACACCTTGCACGGCATTCGCCGCAAGAGCGCGCGTCAATCCATGAAGTGCGGCTAGTTTGTCGTTTTCGCGGACCAGTTCGAGGTGGCTGTCCTTCTGCTCGATGCGGATGCCGGCCGGGATCGGAACCGTGAGCTTGCCCTTCGGGCCTTCGACCTGCAGTTGGTCGCCGACGTTGATTTTGACGCCCTTCGGCAGGGGGATTGGCTTTTTTCCTACTCGTGACATGAGATTTCCTCGTTCGCTTACCAGATCTGAGCAGAGGAACTTCTCCGCCGACGCCTTCTTTGCGCGCGGTAGAGCCTGTCATCACGCCTTTCGGGCGTGGTCAGAATGTTGATTCCCAAGCCGCCCAGGATGCGCGGGATTTCCTTGCTGCCGACATACACGCGGCAACCGGGACGCGAAACGCGCTCGATCCGCGAGATCACCGGCAGATTCGAGGGCGTGTACTTCAGATACAGGCGGATAAACTTCTTCGCGCCTTCTTCGGTCAGCTTGTAAGTTGAGAATGTAGCCTTCCTCTTTGAGGATGCGGGCGATCTCATTCTTCAGCCGCGACGCCGGCACGTCCACTTTGGCGTGGCGCGCGATCAGAGCGTTGCGCACGCGCGTCAGCATATCGGCAATGGGGTCTGCTGTCATGTACTTACTCCTCAGCACCTTTCATTACGTGCATTCTTGGTCTGCCTCTTACCAACTGGCCTTGGTCACGCCGGGAATCTCGCCGGCCAAGCGCGAACTTGCGGAAGCAGATCCGGCACAGCGAGAACTTTGCGCAGAAAGCCGCGCGGCCGGCCGCAGTTCTTGCAGCGGTTGCGCAGCCGGCCGGAACTTCACACGGTTCCGGCTTTCTGGCCTGCTCATCTCTTCGCTTCTTCTTCTTTGGCGATCTTTGCGGTCGTTGCCATTACAAATCCTCTTCCTTACTGCCGGAACGGCATGCCCATGTGCCGCAGCAGCGCCAGGCCTTCGGCATCCGTCTTCGCGGTGGTGGTGATGCGAAATGTTCATGCCCTTCGTCTTTTCCACCTTGTTGTAATCGATCTCGGGGAAGATCAACTGATCCTTCAACCCGAGCGTATAATTCCCGCGGCCATCGAACGATTTCGGCGAAACGCCGCGGAAGTCGCGCACACGCGGCAGCGCCACGTTCATCAGGCGATCGAGAAACTCGTACATGCGGTCGCCGCGCAGCGTCACCATGCAGCCGATCGACATACCTTCGCGCAGCTTGAAAGCGGCGATCGATTTCTTCGCCTTGGTGACCACCGGCTTCTGTCCGGCGATCGAGCGTCAGTTCGTTCACTGCGCCATCCATCAGCTTGCTGTTGCCGGTCGCTTCGCCGAGCCCGATGTTGATCGAGACTTTTTCGATCTTCGGCACGGCCATCGGGTTCTTGTAGCCGAAATCTTTATTCAGTGCCGGAACCACGCTTTTCGCGTAATGCTCGCGCAGCCGGGCTTTGGCCGCTCTGCCGCTCTTCGGGCGCGCATTCGGTTGCTCGCATGGGCGCAGCCTGCGCGGCTTCGCGCACCGCGCTTCTTGCGCCCGGCTTTCTTGTCGCCGCTGGCTTCTTGTCGCCGCCCGCCGGCTTGGCCGCCTTCTGCTGCGGTTTGCCTGTCTTTGTTCTTTCGCCATGAATTTTCCTTTTGGCCGATTCCAAACGGCCTCGGCTCTGCCGCTACTTCTTGTCGAGCGCTTCGCCGCCCTTGCGCGCAACGCGCATGCGCCGCACTGTTCCGCCGACCGTCTCGAGCTTGTAGCCGACGCGCGTCGGAACGCCGCCCGCGGTCAACATCATCACGTTCGAAACATCGATCGGCATCGGTTTTTCGGCGATGCCGCCTTTGATCTGCTTGGACGGATTCGGCCGCGTGTGACGCTTGACCACCATGACGCCTTCGACCGTGACTTTGCGCGCGAAGCGATCCACTTCGAGAACTTTGCCGGTTTTGCCTTTGTCGCGCCCAGCGATGACGCGACCAGGTCGTCCTTCTTGATCTTGATGCGAAGCGGTTTGCGCTCGCCCTTTTCCTGCCGGCGTTTATATGCAATCTTTGGCATGACTTAGATGACCTCCGGCGCAAGCGAAACGATCTTCATGAAACGCTTGTCGCGCAGCTCGCGCGCCACCGGCCCGAAGACGCGTGTCCCGACCGGCTCGCCCACTTCATTGATCAGCACGGCCGCATTCGAATCGAACCGGATATAGGTGCCATCCTTGCGCCGCGTCTCCTTGCGCATGCGCACGACGACGCAGCGCACCACTTTGCCCTTCTTGATGCTGGAATCGGGCGCGGCTTCCTTCACGCTCGCGGTAATCATATCGCCCAGACCCGCGCGAAGCCCGAGATCGCCGCCGCGGGGCAAGATGCACTGCAGCTTGCGCGCGCCGCTGTTGTCGGCCACCTCCAGGATAGTTCGCATCCCAATCATGACGTTTTCTCCTGAATTTGGCGATTGCCGGCAGACTCGCTCAATCGGCGTCTACTTCTTCTTCACGCGTCTTCTTTGCGCGCGTGTCGGCGCTTCGCTTCAAGCGCAGGATGCTCGACAGCCACCTGCACCGCGCTGCGGATCACGGTCCCCAGCTGCCAGCGCTTCAGCCGGCTCAACGGGCGGCACTCGATAATCCGCACCACATCGCCGACTTTCGCCGTCTGCTGCTCATCGTGCGCGTAAAACTTTTTCCGCTTGCTCACGATTCGCTTATAGACCGGATGGCGGAACGCGGCGCGTGACTTCGACCACGATGGTCTTCGCCATTTTGGTCGAAACTACTTCGCCCACTTTTTCGTTCTTGTTGGCCGTCTTCGTCGGCCTGCTGCTGCTCTGCTGTCTGCCGCCATGGTCTGTTTCTGATCCTTCTATTCTCCTTCGTTCTTTGTTGCTCGCCGGCTGCTTCTTTTTGTTCGCCGGCGGCGCCGCGGTGACGACGGCTCGCAGCATCCTCGCCGTGCTGCGCCGACCTTCTCGCTGCAGCACGGTCAACATGCGCGCCCGGTCCTTCTTCAGATTCCGGTACTTCTTCAGCCCTTCGATCTGGCCCATGCCCATCTGGAAGCGGAACCGGAACAACTGCTCCTGCGCATCCTGCGCCTGACGCTGCAAATCGGCGGATCGAGTTCCACGAATCTTATTCTGCTTTCATTTTCTTTAACTCGCCTCTCGGCGACTCTCCGCCGGCTGGTTCGCGCGCCACGAACTTCGTCGGCACCGAAAGCTTCATGGCCGCCAGACGCATCGCCTCCGTCGCCGTTTCAGCGAAACGCCTTCCATCTCAAACAACACCTTGCCGGGTTTCACCACCACCACCCAGGCTTCCGGCGCGCCTTTGCCTTTGCCCATACGGGTCTCAGGCGGCTTTTTGGTGATCGGCTTGTCCGGGAAGACGCGGATCCACACTTTGCCGCCACGCTTGATAAAGCGCGTCATCGCAATACGGGCCGCTTCAATCTGGCGGTTACTCACCCAGCCGCATTCAAGCGCTTTCAATCCGAAATCTCCGAACGAGAGCGACGATCCGCGCCAGGCTTTGCCCTTCATGCGGCCGCGCTGCTGTTTGCGGAATTTAACTTTCTTCGGCATCAACATAGCGTTTATTTCTCCTATCGGCCAGATCCTTACTCGAATCTTTCTCTCGGCGGGAGCCGAAGAACGGGCGATCTCATCGGCCTGGTTACCGCTGCGGCTGTGCCTGCTTTCCAGGATGGCCCCTGCGGCGACGCAAGCGGCGGAATCACCGGCGAGTCTGCGCCGGCTTCGGCATTTCACCGGGCGCCTGCTGCACGATCGGTACCCGGTTCTCGGCGGGATGCGGTCGCCGGCGAGCCACTCGGCCGCCGTTCGCGCTCGTCACGCCGGCGGCGGCGCGGCTCGCCTTCATTCCGCAGCGAGTTGCGGCGGTTGCCGCCGTCGAGCACTTCGCCCTTGTAAATCCAAACTTTGATTCCGATCACGCCGTAAGTCGTATAGGCTTCACTGAAGCCGTAGTCGATATCGGCTCGCAGCGTGTGCAGCGGAAGCTGCCCTTGCAGATACCACTCGCTGCGGGCGATTTCGGCGCCATTCAGGCGGCCCGAGACGCGGACCTTAATACCTTTGCAGCCGAACCGCAGCGCCGAATCGACCGCCTTGCGCATCGCACGGCGGAACGCGACGCGCTTTTCAAGCTGCAGCCCGATCGATTCCGATACCAACTGCGCGTCGAGCTCCGGCCGGTGCACTTCCTGAATGTCGATGAATACTTCGCGCTTGGTTTTCTTGGCGAGATCGCCCTTGAGCTTCTCGATTTCGGCGCCCTTGCGGCCGATGATAATTCCCGGACGCGAGGTGCGGATGGTGATGCGCAGCTTGTTGCCCGGCCGGTCCACTTCAATCGAGCTCACGCCAGCCGCTTTGAGACGCGCCAGCAGCGATTCCTTGAGCTCCAGATCTTCGTGCAGCAGTTTCGCGTAGTCCTGCTTGGCGAACCAGCGCGAGCGCCAGGTCTTCGTCACGCCCAGGCGGAAGCCGTACGGATGTACTTTCTGACCCATTGCTTTCTAATGTCTCCTCTTCGGCTATTCCTGCTCCTCGGCTGTTTCGCGCTCGCCAACCATCACCACGATGTGCGAACATGCGCCGCTGGTAGCGGTAGGCGCGGCCCATCGGCGCCGGACGGATGCGCTTCTGGCGCGGCCCTTCGTTGACATACGCTTCCGTCACGAAGAGCTTATCGACATCCACGTCCTGCGATTTGTTCTCGGCATTCGCGATGGCCGAGTGCAGAACCTTCTCGACCGCCGGCGCAATCCGTTTATTGACCGCGCGCAAAATGTTGATGGCGTCGCCCACCTGCTGGCCGCGAACCATGTCGATGACCAGCCGTGCCTTCTGCGGCGAGACCCGTACGTAGCGGGCTTCGGCTTTCGCCAGACTATCGGTGTCGTGCGCCATGACTACTTCGCCGCCTTTTCGGTCGATTTAGCCGCGTGGCCCTTGAAGGTGCGCGTCGGCGAGAATTCCCCGAGTTTGTGCCCGACCATGTTTTCGGTGACGTAGACCGGGATGAATTTCTTGCCGTTGTGTACGGCGAGCGTCTGCCCGATGAAATCGGGAATGATCGTCGAGCGGCGTGACCAGGTGCGAAGCACTGCCTTCTGATTCTTGGCCTTCAGATCTTCCATCTTTTTGATCAGATGGTCGTCAGTGAACGGTCCTTTTTTTAACGATCGGCTCATTTGCTCAGATTCCTTGTAGAAACCGCTCCCCACGTGCAGACGCGCTCTGCACTCGTTGTTGCGGCATTAGCGTTTTTTCGCCTTTCTCGTCACAATCCAGCGATCCGTACGTTTGTTGTTTCGTGTCTTGTAGCCGCGGGTCGGCTGGCCCCATGGCGTGACCGGATGACGGCCGCCGGAGGTTTTGCCTTCGCCGCCGCCATGCGGGTGATCGACGGGGTTCATCGAAACACCGCGGTTGTGCGGCCGGCGTCCCAACCAGCGCTTACGGCCGGCTTTGCCCAGCGAGACGTTCTCATGCTCGACGTTACCGACCTGGCCGACGGTAGCCATACACTCGACTTGCACGCGGCGCACTTCGCCCGAGGGCAGTTTCAGCAGCGCGATGCCGCCTTCCTTTGAAATCAACTGCGCCTGCGCACCTGCCGAGCGCGCCATCTGGCCGCCCTTGCCAGGCCTGAGTTCGATGTTGTGGACCACCGTGCCAGCCGGGATATTTTTGAGCGGCAGCGCGTTGCCGACCAGAATGTCCGCCTCCGGGCCGGAGCTCACGGCTCGGCCTACTTCGAGGCCGACCGGACAGATGATATAGCGCTTCTCGCCGTCGACATAATGGAGCAGAGCGATGCGCGCCGAGCGGTTCGGATCGTACTCGATCGCGGCGACCTTAGCGGCGACGCCGAACTTGTCGCGCTTGAAATCGATGACGCGATAGGCTTTCTTAGCGCCCCCGCCGCGGAAGCGGCTGGTCGTGACACCGCGAGCGTCGCGGCCGCCGGTGCGCTTCTTACCCTCGACCAACGACTTTTCGGGGTGATCCTTGGTGATCTCCTCGCGCGTGAGGTAAGTCTGAAAGCGCCGCGTCGGCGTTACCGGGCGAAAACTCTTGATGGGCATGAGGTGTGCTGTTCCCTTTCCTTATATGTCGGCGTACTCGGGCGCTTTCTGCCCCGCCTGCAGCCGGACATAGGCCTTCTTCCAGTCAGATGCGTAGCCGGTGAAGCGGCCTCGGCGGCGCAACTTGCCCGCGTACACGCTGGTCCGGACCTCGGCGACTTTCACGCGGAAGACGGTCTCGACCGCCTGCTTGATCTCGATCTTATTGGCTTCGGGATGCACTTCGAAGCACAGCGTATTTTCGGCTTCGCGCTTAGCGTGGCCCTTCTCAGTGATGAGCGGCCGGCGAATCACATCGTAAACGTTCATTTAGGCTAAGGCCTCCGACAGTTTTCTCGCGGCCGTCTCGCTCAACAGCACTTCCTGGTAGCGCAGCAGGTCGTAAACGTTCACATCACGCGTCGGCACCAGCTTTACGCCGGGCAGATTGCGCGAAGCACGTAACAGGTTCGTGTTTTCACCCGCTTCGACGAGCAGAACGGTTTTCTTGGTGTTCAGGCGTCCCAGCACGCCGGCCATGTTCTTCGTCTTATGGTCGGCTAATTCGAAGGCACGCACGACACGCAGTTCGCCGTCGCGCAGCTTTGCCGAAAGCGCCGAGCGCAGGGCGCCCAGCACCATTTTGCGCGGCAGCTTGTATTCATAGCTGCGCGGCTGCGGCCCGTGTACGGTACCGCCATGGCGCCAGAGCGGCGATCGGATGGAGCCCATACGCGCCCGGCCTGTGCCTTTCTGCTTCCACAACTTCTTGCCCGAACCCGAAACTTCATGACGTGTTTTGGTAGACGCCGTTCCCGAGCGCCGCGCCGCCATATGCTGGCGCACCGCTTCATAGAGCAGCGCTTCATTCACTTCGGCGCCAAACACCGCATCCGACAGCTCGATGGAGCCCACCTGAGCGTTGTTCAGATCCACAATATCTACACTCGGCATAGTTGTTTCTTTCTCGCCTCGAGCCGTTCTAACGCTTGGCGCGGCGAACCATCACATATCCGCCGTTCGGCCCAGGAACAGCGCCGCGCACGGCAATCACGTTGTCCTCGGTATCGACGCTGACGATTTCGAGGTTTCGCACCGTCACTTGTTCGCTGCCCATGCGGCCGGCCATCTTCATGCCCGGGAAAACACGCGACGGGAAGCTCGATCCGCCGATAGAACCAGGAGCGCGATGGAACATCGATCCGTGCGTGGCTGGACCGCCGCGAAAGTGATGCCGCTTGACGACACCCGCAAAGCCGCGGCCTTTGCTCGTACCGATCACATCAACGACTTCTTTCGGTTTGAACTCTTCGGCCAGCACGCGATCCCCGGGCTTAAGATCGCCGCTGCCCTGCCCCAGATGAAACTCGCGCATAAACTTGACGCCCTCAGCGCCTGACTTGGCCAGATGCTTCGTAAGCGGCTTATTCTGCTTCTTCGCGTACTCGACCAAGCCGAGCTGCACGGCGTCATAACCATCCGTCGCCGGCGTTTTGCGCTGGGTGACGACGCACGGGCCGGCTTTGACCAGCGTCACCGGGACGACCTGTCCTTCCGCCGTGAACAACTGCGTCATGCCGATCTTTTTGCCGAGAATTCCTGGACTCATATCTGTTTGCTTTACCTCGGGCTCTCTCTTCTTCTGTCCCGCCGTTTACTTCTTGCCGAACGCCTTAATTTCGACGTCCACGCCGGCCGGCAGATCCAGCTTCATCAGCGCATCGACCGTATCCTGCGTCGGTTCGAGGATGTCGAGCAGCCGCTTATGCGTACGGATTTCAAACTGCTCACGGGACTTCTTGTCCACATGCGGCGAGCGCAGAACCGTGTAGCGGTTCTTGAGTGTCGGCAGCGGAATGGGACCCGCAACAGTCGCCCCCGTTCGCTTGGCGGTGTCGACAATGTCGCCCGTCGATTGATCGAGGATGCGGTGATCGTACGCTTTCAGTCGGATGCGGATGCGTTCTTTCATTTGCTTCTTTTCGTTTTTCTCTGATGCTGTTTCCTGACGGTCGCGGTTCTGCTATGGTCGCTTACCCTTCCGGCTTCGGTTAATCCAGAATCTCCGTTACGGTGCCGGCGCCTACTGTGCGCCCGCCTTCGCGGATCGCAAAGCGCAAGCCTTTGTCCATCGCCACCGGCGTAATCAGCTCGATTTCAAGCGATACGTTGTCGCCCGGCATCACCATCTCCATACCTTCCGGCAGCTTCGCTACGCCCGTCACGTCCGTGGTCCGGAAGTAGAACTGCGGCCGATAACCGTTGAAAAACGGTGTGTGCCGCCCGCCTTCTTCCTTCGACAGCACGTACACTTCGCCTTTAAAGCGCTTAAACGGCTTGATCGAGCCCGGCTTTGAAATCACCTGGCCGCGCTCCACGTCGTTCTTTTCAATACCGCGCAGCAGTAGACCGACGTTATCGCCGGCACGCCCTTCGTCCAGCAGCTTTTTGAACATCTCGACGCCGGTCACCACCGTTTTCCGCGTGTCCCGGAAGCCCACGATTTCCATTTCCTCGCCGACCTTACAGATGCCCCGCTCGATGCGCCCCGTCACCACCGTGCCGCGGCCCTGGATCGAGAAGATATCTTCGATCGGCATGATGAACGGCTTGTCGATGGCTCGCTCCGGCAAGGGGATGTACTCATCCACCTTGGCCATCAGATCATCTACCGTCTTTTCCCACTTCTCTTCGCCGTTCAAAGCGCCCAGCGCGCTCACGCGCACTACCGGCAGATCGTCGCCCGGGAACTGATAGGTCGACAGCAGCTCGCGTACTTCGAGCTCCACCAGCTCGAGCAGCTCCGGATCGTCCACCATGTCCACTTTGTTCAGCGCCACCACAATGTAGGGCACCCCGACCTGGCGGGCCAGCAGGATGTGCTCGCGCGTCTGCGGCATCGGACCGTCGGTCGCAGCCACCACCAGAATCGCCCCGTCCATCTGCGCCGCGCCCGTGATCATGTTCTTGATGTAGTCGGCGTGACCCGGGCAATCCACGTGCGCGTAGTGCCGGTTGGCGGTCTCATACTCGACGTGCGCCACCGCGATCGTGATCCCGCGCGCTTTCTCTTCCGGCGCATTGTCGATCGAATCGAAGCTCCGGAACTTGACCTTCGGATTGTGCTTCGCCAGCGTCTTGGTGATCGCCGCCGTCAGCGTCGTCTTGCCGTGATCGATGTGCCCGATCGTCCCAATATTGACGTGCGGCTTGCTGCGGTCAAATTTCTCTTTCGCCATGTTTTTTCCGTCTCCCTCTCGTCCTTACTTGGTTGCGACCCCGCCCTTATTGCGGTTGATAATCTCTTCGGCCAGGTTCTTCGGCATCTCTTCGTATTGCCCGAAATGCATGCTGAAGCTGCCGCGGCCTTGCGTGCGCGAGCGCAGCTCCGTCGCGTAGCCGAACATCTCCGATAACGGAACCATCGCTTTGATGATGTGCGTTCCGCCTGCGATCTCCGTTCCTTCGAGACGGCCGCGGCGGGAAATCAGATCGCCGTTGACCGAACCCATGTACTCTTCGGGAACCGTTACTTCGACGCGCATCACCGGCTCGAGCAGTACCGGCTTGGCTCTCGCAGCCGCTTCCTTGAAGCAGATGGAGCCGCAGATCTTGAACGCCATTTCCGACGAATCGACTTCGTGATAGGCGCCGTCGAATACCGTCACCTTGATGTTGTTCAGCGGATAGCCGGCCAGAATGCCGCCTTCGAGCGCTTCTTCGACGCCCTTTTGAACCGCCGGAATGAATTCTTTGGGAATGTTGCCGCCCGTCACTTCGTTCTCGAACTCGAAATCCTTTTCCGGATCCGGTTCGACGCGCAGCTTGACGCGAGCATACTGGCCGCTGCCGCCGGTCTGCTTCTTGTGCGTGTAATCATATTCCGCGCGCTGCCGGATGGTCTCGCGGTAGGCCACCTGCGGCTTGCCGACGTTCGCGCCGACATTGAATTCGCGCATCATGCGATCGACGATGATTTCAAGGTGCAGCTCGCCCATTCCCGAGAGGATGGTCTGCCCCGTTTCGGGATCGGTGGCGACATGCAGGGTGGGATCTTCGGTGGCCAGCTTATGAATGGCGACGCCGAGCTTCTCCTGGTCCGCCTTGGTCTTCGGCTCGATCGCGAGCTGAATCACCGGCGCCGGGAACACGATCGATTCGAGCAGAATCGGGTGCTTATCGTCGCAGATTGTGTCACCCGTAACGACCTGCTTCAAGCCGACGGCCGCGCAGATGTCGCCGGCGAGCACCTCCTGAATCTCCTCGCGCTTGTTGGCGTGCATCTTGACCAGACGCCCGACGCGCTCCTTGCGCCCTTTACTCACGTTCAGGACCGAATCGCCGGTGCTCAGCTTGCCCGAGTAGACGCGGATGAAGCAGAGTTGGCCGACAAACGGATCGGTCATGATCTTGAACACGAGAGCCGAAAACGGCTCGCTATCGCTGGCCTTGCGCTCCATGTGCTCTTCAGGGTTGTCAATGGCCGTGCCTTTCACCGGCGGAATATCGATGGGCGAAGGCAGATAGTCGCAGACCGCGTCGAGTAGATTCTGGACCCCTTTGTTCTTGAAGGAGGAACCGCAGATGACCGGAAAGATCTTCTGCGCGATGGTCGCTTTGCGGATGCCTGCTGCCAGTTCCTGGTTGGTAACGGCTTTTCCTTCGACAAACTTTTCGAAAAGCAGATCGTCGGATTCCGAGACAGCCTCGATCAGCTTCTCGCGATATTCTTTGGCCTTATCGACCAGATCGGCCGGAATCTCCACGTCGTCAAACTCCGCACCCAGTGTTTCGTCACGCCAGATGCGCGCCTTCATGGTGACCAGATCGACGACACCCTTGAACTGATCCTCGGCTCCAACGGGTAGTTGGATGGGCACCGGACGGGCATTCAGCCGGTCCACAATGGTTTCGACTGAATGGTAGAAGTCGGCGCCCACGCGATCCATTTTGTTGATAAAACAGATGCGCGGAACCCCGTACTTATCGGCTTGCCGCCAGACGGTTTCCGATTGCGGCTGTACGCCAGCGACGGCATCGAACACGGCACAGGCGCCGTCGAGCACGCGCAGGCTGCGCTCGACTTCGGCGGTGAAATCGACGTGGCCGGGCGTATCGATAATGTTGATGGTGATGTCGCGCCACTGGCAGGTGGTCGCGGCAGACGTAATCGTGATGCCGCGCTCCTGCTCCTGTGCCATCCAGTCCATGGTCGCGGTGCCTTCGTGCACTTCACCGATTTTGTGCGTACGGCCGGTGTAGTACAGAATCCGTTCGGTCGTAGTGGTCTTACCGGCATCGATGTGCGCCATGATGCCGATATTGCGCATTTTTTCTAACGGTACGGTGCGAGGCATAGCTTTAGCTCAAATCTTTCGACAAAACAACTACCAGCGATAGTGCGCGAAAGCTTTGTTGGCCTCCGCCATGCGATGCACATCGTCCTTTTTCTTCACGGCGCCGCCACGCATATTGGCGGCATCATTCAATTCGTTGGCCAGTTTTTCGGCCATGCTCTTGTCGGGCCGGGTACGCGCATTGGTAATGAGCCAGCGCAGCGCCAGGCTGGTCCGGCGGTTTTGGGACACCTCGACCGGTACCTGATAGTTGGCGCCGCCCACGCGGCGGGTCTTCACTTCGAGCACCGGCTTGACGTTCTCCACAGCCTTCTTGAAGGCCTTGAGCGGGTCGTCGCCGGAGCGCTCGCGCAGCGTGTCCATGGCTGCGATAGAAAATCTTCTGCGCGGTGGTCTTCTTGCCGTCCCACATCATGGAGTTGACAAATTTCTCGACCAGGGTCGAGTTGTACAGCGGATCGGGAAGGATTTCCCGGGGTTCAGGTCGTCTACGGCGCGGCATAACTTGCTACTCTCCCTACCTATTTCTTTCCGCCCTTCGCGGGTGTAGCGGCGGGACCGCCCTTGGGACGCTTAGCTCCGTACTTCGAGCGGCCCTGCTTGCGGTTCGCGACACCGGCGGTGTCGAGAGTACCGCGCACGATGTGATACCGCACTCCAGGGAGGTCCTTCACGCGTCCTCCGCGGATCAGCACAATCGAGTGTTCCTGCAGATTGTGGCCGACGCCCGGAATATAGGTCGTCACCTCGATTCCGTTAGTCAGCCGCACACGTGCGACTTTGCGAAGCGCCGAGTTGGGCTTCTTCGGAGTGGTGGTGTAGACACGGGTGCAAACGCCACGGCGCTGGGGACACGCCTGCAGCGCGGGGCTTGCGGTCTTGTACCGGGTCGGCCTGCGGCCCTTGCGCACAAGTTGATTAAAGGTCGGCACGAATATCCTCTTCTCGGAAACTAGAAAACTGCAAGCGTTCGCAACGCAGCTTCTGCAGCGCACATCGCAAACGCAGAAAAAATTCGAAATCGGGCCCTTGTGAGGCTCAAGTAAATCAGGTTTTCACCTGCGCAGGCTCAAACCGTCTTTGAAAAGACTGGCTGGCTGCATTGACTACTGCCAGGAGGCTGATATAGCGTTATTCACCAGCCCCAACCGCGAGGGTAACTGCTTCGGGTAGTGGCCCATGCCGAAATCAGCGTGATCCTTTATTAGAGGGTGTACTGAACCAGCAGCGGGGCCCGACTTCCGGCCGGATGCCTATTGAACGCCAGATCCCGCAGGACCCGGATCTTCAGGCATGGTAGCGCGGAGGCCGAAGAATCAACTCGCCAAACTTTCTTAGTTTAAGGGCTAAACCTATGCTCTGTCAACGCCAGCTAGGTCGCGCCCAAGGAACAACGTCGCTGACACTAAGGATAGCGCAAAAGGATTTTGAGCAAGTGCCAGGGCGGCTCTGCGAACCAACTCACGTAATGAATGAAGCGATCACTTGGGCTTCGAAGGGCCCGTGACCTAGAGGGCGAGGTTATTTCCGGGTACATCCCAGCAAATGAAGTTCGCTGGGGAAAATCGTTAATCCACTTCGTGGGGAGCCTTGTAGCCGGTCTTCGCAAGGATCTGGAACTTGACGTTCTTTCCCTTTTCGTTCGTCACGCGAAAGGGTTGATTCGTTTCCGGATTAACAAGTTCTACTTTGATGCGCCGGAACTTGCCGTCTTTCGCTACGTTCGTCGGGTGATACGTGATCGTGTACTGATCGCGCAGCGCCTGCTCAATCTGCGCGAAGACGGACGGATATTCGCCGATAAAGCGCGGGAAGAAACTCATGCCGCCGGTCTCTTTCGCGAAAGTACGCATTTCGTTATCTGCTTGCAGAAACGTCATATCCGCTGGCCCTGACATGCCGTTGGCTTCGGCCATCATGCGGGCGACTTGCAGGATGCTGACCGTGTAGATCGGGACGCCAGATTCCTGTAGCGATTTTCTCGCCTGATCGAACGTGATTTTGCTGAAAGTATCGAGGCCGGTGCCGATCAGCAGAATCGCTTTGCGGCCTTCGATACCGGACATGCGGTCGGCCATCTCGGTTAATGCATCGAATACGTTCGATTCGCTGAACCCGGGAATTCGAAGCCGCGCCATGGCTTCTTCGGCTTTTCGCTTATCGGGCGAAAAGTCGGAAAGAATGGTCGTGTGGAGATCGTAGGCGACCACCGCCACGTTGTCGTCGGGTTTGAGGGTGCTCAGAAACCCGTAGGCCGCTTGCAGAGTTTCGTACCATCCTGATGTCCAGAACTGCTGGAATCTGCCGCTGAACTCGATCACCATGCAGATGGTCATCGGCGCTTCGCTCTGGCCGAACTGCGCGATTTGCTGCGGAACACCGTCTTCAAGAACTCGGAACGCATTCTGAGGAATGCGCGAGATGAAGTGATTCTTGTCGTCGAGAACGGAGACGTCCACCGTCACGGTTGTGGCGTTCGTCCGGAAGGTCGGCGTATCGTTGGAGGGGATGTCTTTCGGCTTCTTGAATTCCGAGGGTATTGGCGGCTCGTCAGGCGCTGGGGCAGTGGTGTCGGCGGCGGGCTTCTTCGGCTTCGCAACCGAATCGCTGTTGGACGATCCCGGCGCCTCCTGGGCGCATAGCTGTTGCGAAAGGCTGAGGGCGGCAAGACAGCACGCCGCTACACCCGTCAGCAGAAAACGATACTTCATGATTGTTAAAACCTTATCCGATACAGCTAGCTTACTGCGACGCTAATGAATTCTACGGTTCCGGTCGGAATCCTGTTTCCTGAGATATACCTCAAACTTGCGCTTGGCGCGCTGCATCTTCCAGTTGCGGTAGGCAAGCACAAGCGGCTCGCGCGCGCTCACGTGCAATCGGCGCCCGCGCAGGATCAGATAGCCCGCGACCAAACCGCCCAGGTGCGCCATGACCGCCACGCCGGTACCCTGGCCGCCGACCATGGCCATATAGCTCTGCAGGAAAACAATAGCTCCGATGATCATGACGAAATACTTCGATTTCATCGGAATTAGGAACCCAAATAGCACGGTCTGGTCGGGAAATACCAGCGCATAAGCGACCAGCACGCCGTAAATCGCGCCCGACGAGCCCACCGTTGGGATGTTCACCCCACCAAACAGATAAGCCGCTACGATAACGGTTAACCCGGCACACACACCGCAGAGGAAATAAAAGCGGAGAAACCGTGCGGTACCCCACGTGCGCTCCAGTTCAATCCCGAAAAGCCATAAGGCGAGCATGTTCCACAAGACATGCCCGATACCGGCATGCAGAAACATATACGTGACGAGCTGCCAAATGGCGAAATCGTGGACGACTTGCCAGGGTACAAGCGCGAAATTGCGCAGAAAGACGTCGACGTTGCTGGCCCGGAGAATGAAGTCAAGAACGGAGATCGCGATGTTCGCGATGAGGAGCCATTTCAGACCGACCGGGAAACGGTTCGAAGGAATGTACCGATTCACGTAAGAACGCGAACTAAAGGGCATCGACTGCGGGATTCCTCCATTGAGGATAGCAGAGGCGACGCTTTTTGCAGCCCCAAGAATAGCCCGGCCGGGCCGTCAGGGCGCAGTCTGGTCTGTCGTTTTGGTGTGTTTGCGAAGGATGCTGGAGGCCAGATGTAAGAGGATAGCGATCCCGAACCACACTAACCAGTTGGATAGCGGTCCGCTGGCGAACGGGAAGGTCTGGGTCCAGTTCAGGTTGGCCGCGAGACTCCACAGCGCGAAGGCATAGGCGGAAAACACAGCCGGCCCCATTAAAGCGGATACTAGGCTGCCGAATTCCTGGGCCGTATCGCCCGCCCAGTATCCAATACGCTCAAAAAAAGTAGTGCTTGATTGCACCATCCCGGCAACCCGGCTGAGCTGGGGACGAACCGCAACCGCTGATGTACGAGTCTCAGGCATTCCTCTGCGCCCTTCTCACCTTTCCGATGCACGTCAATGACCGAAAGTTCCCCTCTAGGGAACAAACGATTTATCGGCAGAACTACCGGGAACGGTTATGAAACGTGGTAAAAAATGTAGCCAGAATATCTGAAATTGTGCACACCGGCACAATCCAGTTTTCAGGAGTTTTCTATGAGCATTCGAAAATGCTCAGCTCGCATAATCTCCGTCAATACCTCGCGCGCAACGATTTAGCATCCATGCGCAAAAGGAGAGCGCGGCGGCTCCGCATAACCAGACTTGCCAGTGGGAAAGCAACCCTGTTGTGATGAAGAATTTCGCCGCTAAGTGGAGCTCGGCTCCGAGCGCCCAGAGCGTGACCGTGAACGCGATCAGTGCTGCCGGCGCGAGCAAGGCTGCAATCGCCAATGCCGCGCTTTGAAAGGGGTGCGCACTGCTCAGCTCACGCTTGCTCCAGCAAATACGGACCACCATTGGACAAATCCGTTCTTTAGACTAACAGGCGGAAATGGGGAATGTCATCAGCTCCTCGCATATACTTTGTCCGAGCATCCAGCTCCGGATAAGGTAGGAACCAATCAATGAAAAAGATTAAGACAGCTATCGTCGGAACCGGTTTTATGGGAAAGGTTCATGCTGAAAATGTTCGCCGCTTAGGTAACGTCGAGATCGCCGCCGTGGTCGGCAGCCGCCCGGAAACGGCGCAAAAATTCGCCGAGGCGATGAGCGTGCCTCGCTTCACAAGCAACCTGAAAGACGTGCTCGACGACAAAGAAATCGAGGCGGTTCACATTTGTACGCCAAACGTCGATCACTATCCGATGTCCCTGGCCGCGATTGAGGCGGGAAAGGCGGTGTTGTGCGAAAAGCCCATGACCATGAATGTCGACGAAGCCCGCAAACTGACCGAAGCAGCCCGCAAAAAGAACGCAGTCAACTGCGTCCAGCATAATCTCCGGTACTACCCCGTGGTGCAACAGATCCGGCAGATGATTGCGCATGGCGATGTGGGAGACATCCTGGTGGTCCAGGGTACGTATTCGCAGGACTGGCTACTATATGACACGGATTGGAACTGGCGCCTCGATTCAAAATCGAATGGGAAGCTTCGCGTTATGGGCGACATCGGGTCGCATTGGATGGATATGATCCAGCATCTGACGAAGCTCAACATCACCTCCCTCTGCGCCGATCTGGCCACCTTTCACAAAACCCGCAAGCGGCCCAAGGGATCGGTCGAGACATTTTCCGGGAAGAAAGGCATCGCCGGCGAGTACGATGTATTTCCGATCGACACCGAGGACTTCGGCATGGTGATGCTCCACCTGGGAGATCGCGCGCGTGGCGCTTTTACTGTCAGTCAGGTCGCGGCAGGGCGAAAAAATAAGTTTGCGTTTGAAATCTTCGGCACCAAGGCCGGCGTCGCATGGGATCAGGAGCAGCCCGATACGCTATGGATCGGCCACCGCAACGATCCGAATCAGATCATTATCAAGGATGCTTCTCTTTTCTATCCCGAAGCCGCTACGTTCGCCGATCTGCCCGG
The DNA here is from genome assembly GCA_963846185.1 of uncultured Acidobacteriaceae bacterium. Taxonomy (GTDB): domain Bacteria; phylum Acidobacteriota; class Terriglobia; order Bryobacterales; family Bryobacteraceae; genus Bog-105. The sequence goes on from CAWJVA010000026.1 coordinate 70,484, forward strand.
CGGTCACAGCGAGGGTTACGACGACTCGCATAAGCAGGTCTTCAAGCGCTTCTATGCTCGAGTTGCTGATCCGTCGGCTCCCATCGACTACCCCACTTTCGAAGACGGGCTACATGGCATGATCCTGCTCGATGCAGTAGCCAGGAGCGCCGAAAAACGGGCCTGGGTAGACGTTCAGTAGCAGCTTCGAGTATGCGAAGAGCGCTGGGTTGGCTGGCACTGGCAATGCTCGCCACTCCTGCGCTCATGTGCGCCAAGCCGAAAAAAACTGCGATCATCGACGCCTACTGCGCCCAGCTCCGGGATGAGTTTCGGGAGATGCGCCCGCTTGCCTTCTCGGGTCCGGATCCGTGGGTCGAAATCGACGACATCGGTGCAACGTTGTCTGACGACGCACTTGCCTATGTATACGCCGAAGGACCCGCGATCCGCTGGGTCGTGCTCATGATGAACGGTCCCAAGCAGAGCTGGACGCAGACGGTGAACTATTACTTTCGCGAAGACGGCACTCTCGTGAAGCGCGAGCGGCTGCTCGAGTCGCTCGCTGCCAACATCGAACTAGTGGAAGCAAGTTACTATGTCGATGGCCGGGCGGTAAAGCAGCACACGCGTCATCACGCTCTCGGCCCCGGACGCGAAGACACTTCCCGGCTGGATGATCCGGATGCGCCGGTGTATTTGAACGTGCATCAACTGCCGTTTCCGGATTCTCCGGATTATCTGCGGCAGCTGGCCGGATTCTGGAGGCGTGAAGAGATTGGACCGTTCCGTGCCACCGAGTCCCTGCCACAAAGCAAACGAACGGCGATCATTTCCGGGCGTCCCGGCGCAACTGGCTAGTCACAGCTTTACTCCACTCTTGTAAACGTGCCGGCCACTGCACCTGTATCAAGCACGGTGCGGATTTCTTTGCCCTCCCTGACCACCACGAAGAATATGTTCAGCGGAACGGGACTATTGGGTGTATTGATCACCATTCTTCCGGTGCAATTTGAATGAACCGAATAGGTCCCACTGTTCGCAGTCCAATCGGCTTCGAGTGATATGCCGTTTACGACCGTGTGCTCCAGGCCGGTGATCTTACCTTTGCCATCGAAGTGATAGAGCCCTACTGTGCGGAACTGCGCTTCTTTCGGAAGGCCCGGGGTGCCAATAAGCACGCCGTCGGAGACGAGATCTCCGTAATCGCCTCGAAGAGTCCGGTTCGAGCATGTTCCTTCGTCATCGCCGCGGCCCCAGTCGTCGGTCTGCGCCCAAGCTAAAGAGCCTGTACCCAGCACCGCGCAGACAATCGCCATGCGAGTGGCTATCATCGAAATTCTCGGAATCAAAGTTTTCACTTTTGGACCTCCTTGGTCTGAGCAATACTGTACGGCCTGATCGTCGCGCGCTCAATGCGCAGTGGGTTCTATGATTGTTATGAGCTTGTGCGCTGGTAAGCGCATTTCCATCAAGAGTTTAGATTCGGGTCCCGAATTGACCGAAGACCAGTGAAGTGGTGAAATGGATCGGTATTTTGATGGAAGCTCCGGCAACGCACATCCGCTTTGGAATCTTCGAGGTTGATCCTCGATCCGGCGAACTGTTCCGGCAAGGCCACAGGCTCAAGCTACAGAATCAGCTCTTTCAATTGTTGGCAGTGTTGCTGGATCGCCCGGGCGAAGTGGTCACACGGGAAGACCTCAGAAAAAGACTGTGGCCCGAGGATACCTTCGTCGACTTCGAACGCGGCCTCAATAGAGCAATCAATGGCCTGCGCGCCACCCTGAGAGATTCTGCCAAGAAGCCGCGATTCATCGAAACTCTCCCGCACCGTGGATATAGGTTCATTGCGGCTGTTCAAACTGCGGGGATGAATTCTATGAATACGCCGCTCGCGACAGATCGCGCTGTGGCGCAACATCTCCCGCGCATCGATTCTCTGGCAGTCTTACCGCTCGACAACCACTCCGGTGATCCCGGACAGGAATACTTCTGCGATGGCATGACCGACGAACTCATTTCCGCGGTCTCTAAGATCAGTTCGCTGCGTGTGATTTCGCGAACCTCCGTGATGAGGTACAAAGGAGCACGCAAGTCCTTACCGGCGATTGCTAAGGAATTACGGGTAGACGCGGTGGTGGAAGGCTCAGTGATGCGATCGGATGACAAAGTTCGGATCACAGCACAATTGATCTATGCGCTGGACGACAGACACTTGTGGTCCGGACGATATGAGCGCGGTCTACGTGAAATCCTGCAATTGCAGGCTGAGATCGCGGAGACCATCGCTAGCCAGATTCACAAGCTCGTAGTTCCAGGACTGCGGTCCCTTGCCGCCGCGCGCCCGGTCAATCCACAGGCTTACGAAGCTCTTCTTAAAGGTAAGTTTTTCCGGGATAAGTTGAGTCCGGCGGATTTGGAGAGGAGCATTGAACTCTTCACGCAGGCGATTGGCCTTGACCCGGCTTACGCTCGCGCTTACGCAGAACTCGCGCAGTCATATTTCTACCTCGGAGTCTTCGGCATGGCGCCTTCCAGCGAGGTTTTTCCCAAAGCGAAGGCAAGCGCTGTGAGGGCTCTGGAACTGGACGAAAGCGCTGCTGCCGCTCACAATGCATTGGCTGCCATCCATGTCCTGTATGAGTGGGATTGGGCCGCCGCGGAGGCAGAATGTAGCCGGGCTGTGCAATTAGCTCCGGGAGATTCAGTGACGCGCACACATTTGGCCGACTATATGTCTATTCGCGCACGGCACGATGAGGCCATAGCGGAATTCAATCGGGCGCTCGAACTGGATCCAATCTCGCCCATGCAGAGAGGCTTTTTCGGACTACTCCTATACCGCGCACGCCGGTATGACGAATCGATCGTGCAGTGTCAAAAGGCTCTGGAATTCGACCCCAACTACGCGAACGCCTCGTGGTTTCTAGCTCTTTCGCTGGAGCAGAAAGGCGAGCTTACGAAATCCATTGCGAAACTCGAAAAGGCGGTGAGCCTTTCGGGCGCTGCGCATCACAGGGCGCTGCTGGGGCGCGCTTACGCTTTGGCAGGCGAGAAGGCCAAAGCACTGAGGATTCTCGAAGAGCTGAAAGCGCTGAGCCACCAAAGGTATGTCTCTCCGTTTGATATGGCCGTGGTTTATGCGGGCCTCAACGATCTGACCTCGACATTCCAATGGTTGGAAGAGGCGTATCGGCAGCGAGTGTTCCGAATCATAGAGCTAACGCTACCGATGTTCGACAGTCTGCGTTCGGATTGGCGCTGGCAGGATCTCGTACGGCGTATCGGACTTCCGCATGCCCCGCAACGCGCATGCAATCCTTATCCCAGCGCCTGATCAATATCCCAGATCAGGTCTTCCACATCCTCCAGTCCTATTGAGAGCCGGACAAGCTCCGGAGTGACGCCCGCCGCTTCCTGCTCGGCCAGCCCGAGTTGCTGATGCGTAGTCGAAGCGGGGTGAATGACCAGGCTGCGGACATCGCCGACGTTCGCCAGGTGCGAGAAGATCTTGAGATCGTCGATAAACTTCTTCCCTGCCCCGTAGCCGCCCTTGATTCCGAACGAAAAAACCGCGCCGGCGCCTTTCGGCGTGTACTTCTGAGCAAGTGAATGATACGGGCTGGAGCGCAAGGACGCGTACTTGACCCATTCGACTAAGTCGTGCTCTTCGAGATGGTGCGCGACTGCGCGAGTATTTTCCAGGTGCCGGTCCATCCGCATACTGAGCGTTTCGATGCCTTGCAAAAACAGAAACGAATTGAACGGACTCACGCACGGGCCCATGTCGCGCAGCCCTTCTACACGCGCCTTGATGATGAAGCTGATATTACCGAACGTATCCCAGAACTTCATGCCGTGATAGGCGGGCGATGGCTCCGTGAATTGCGGGAAGTTGCCGTTATTCCAGGGGAACTTACCGCTATCCACGATGATGCCGCCGATGGAGGTTCCGTGGCCGCCCATGAACTTCGTCAGCGAATGCACCACGATATCCGCGCCATAATCAATCGGCCGCGTGACGTAAGGCGTAGCGAACGTGTTATCGACAACGAGCGGAATGCCGTGGTTGTGTGCAATTTTCGCGACGGCCTCGATATCGAGCACGTTGCTGCGCGGGTTGCTGATGGTTTCGCCATACAGCAGCTTGGTTTTGTGAGTAATCGCCTTGCGGAAGTTGTCGGGATCGTCCGGTTCGACGAAAACGATATCGTAGCCGAGCCTCCGCATCGTCACATCGAACTGCGTAAAGGTGCCGCCGTAGAGCGTGCTGGCGGAAACGATCTGGTCTCCAGGCGCGGCAAGGGTCGTCAGCGTCAGAAATTGAGCTGCCTGGCCGCTGGACAGTGCGAGCGCCGCAACTCCGTTTTCTAACGAAGCGACACGGGCTTCGAGCACCGCCGTCGTCGGATTCATGATGCGTGTGTAGATGTTCCCGAACTCCTGCAGGCCGAAAAGCCGGGCGGCGTGATCGGAGTTATCAAACGTGAACGATGTCGATTGATAGATGGGAACGGCTCGCGCATGGGTCGTTGGATCGGGATCGTAGCCGGCGTGCACCGCGCGCGTGTTGAATCCGAGCGGGCGTTCGATATCTCTGACAGGCATGGACCTCAGTATAGAGGGCGCTTACAGATCGGGAATCGGGCCTTTGAGGTGGAACAGATTCATGATCGCGAGCGCCAAGCCAATGCCTAGACAGGACCAGGCGAACCAGTCGCCGTGCTTCGCATAAAAGGTTGCGCCCTCAACCACGCCGTACTGAACGGGCGATGCGACTTCCTGGTATGGCGGTAGGCGGTGGGTGATGCGGCCGGCCGGATCGATGACTGCAGTTAGTCCATCATTGGTGGCGCGGATGAGATAGCGCCGGTTCTCGACCGCGCGCATGCGTGCCAAAAGCAAGTGTTGCTGCCGCGCTTCGCTGCGCCCGAAGTATCCATCGTTGGACAGGTTGACGAGAACATCGGCCCCGCGCTTGGTGAATTGACGGACAAGATCCGGAAAGGCCGATTCGTAGCAAATAAATACGCCCGAGCCGGTGCCCGGCTGCCGGCAAAACGCGCAAATCGTGACCCGGCACGAAATCGCCCGCTTCGGGCGAAATGCGATTGACCCAGGCAAAGATTGGAGGAACGAACTCGCCGAACGGAACGAGGTCGATCTTGTCGTATCGTCCGATGAAGCTACCATCGGGCCCGAGCAGAACGGCGGAGTTCAGCGGTTGATTCGGCCCCGCGTACGCAACCGTTCCGAACAGAAAATAGCCATGGTGCTTGGCAATATTGATGGCGGCTTCGTGAAACTCCGGATCGGTGTAGTAATAAAGCGGCGCAGGCAGTTCCGGCCAGATCACAAGCGGCGCGGGTAAAGCGTTTGAGAGCAGGGTCAGCTCACGTTCCGTTTTCTCCTGCATCAGACTGGTCCATTGCAGGCTGGTGTCGATGTTCGGCTGCACGATCAACGCCCGCTCGGTGGCCGGAACGCCTTCCCGAATCGGCGGCAGGAGCCACAAGGCGCCGAGCGCCAGCAGTGGTAGCAACCAAATGCGCGGGCGGCGCAGAACCACGCACGCCAGAGCAGCCGCGAGCATACAAAACACAAAGGAAACCCCATAGACGCCGATGAACGGAGCGGCGCGCAACGGAAGCGACATATCGATGCCGGCGTTTCCCAAATCGAGCCAGGCGAAGCCGAAGGTGCCGTGCGTCCGTTCGAGACCGGTCCACAGCGCGGCGACCGCCGGTACCGCATAAGGACGCGAAAGCAGCGGCCCGGCAAGCCAGCTAAAAACGGCGAGGTGGAGGCCCTTCAAAATCGCAAAAAGAAAAAAAGACGCCCAGGCGCCCCAGCGGCCCATTCCGCCGTGGGCCTCGAGCACAAACTCGATCCAGGTGCACAGAAAAAACCAGAAGAAGATTCCTGCCGCCCACCCATACACAAAGCGCTGCCATCCGTCGCGGGTGCGCGCGAGCGCGACCAGCAGAGGCGTGAGCGCCACCGGGGCAAGCCACCGTATATCGAACTTCGGCAGGGCCAGCAGCAAGAGCCCGGATGTCAGCAGCGCCAGCAGCGTGTGAAGGAGAATCCGGCGATAGTAGGGCGAGGAAAAGGGTTCGGGAATCCTAGGCATGTGCCTGGGATGCCTCTTCATTCACGCGCTCAGCCATATACGAACTGCGCACCAGCGGTCCGCTGAACACCATCTTGAACCCGATCGAAAGCCCGAAGTCGCGGTAGCGATCGAATTGGGCCGGCGTAATATACTCCGCGACCGGAAGGTTGCGGCGCGTGGGCTGCAAATACTGGCCGATAGTCGCTACGTCGACATCGGAGGCACGAATATCGCGCAGCAGTTCCTCGACTTCCGGGACAGTTTCGCCCAACCCGACCATCAGGCCCGATTTGGTCAAAATGCCCGGGCGATGACTTTTTGCGAAACGAAGTACCTGGAGCGATTGCCGGTAATTGGCTTGCGGCCTGACCCGGCGGTAGAGCCGCGGCACGGTTTCCATATTGTGGTTGAAAACGTCGGGTCCGGCATCGAGCACGCGGGCGACCGCTTGCAGGTCGCCGTTGAAGTCCGGCGTGAGTACTTCGATGCGTGCGCCCGGAATTGCGAAACGAACTTCCCGCACCGTCTCAGCGAAGTGGCGCGAGCCGCCATCGGCCAAGTCGTCGCGGTTCACGGAGGTGATCACGACGTATTTCAAATTTAATGTCGCTGCCATTTCAGCAACATGGAGGGGCTCCTGTGGGTCAAGCGAAAACTCTCGTTTGGCCGGCGAGCCCTTGGGAACCGAGCAGAAGCCGCAGCCGCGAGTGCAGAGATTGCCCAGAATCATGAAAGTCGCCGCACCACGCGAAAAACACTCGTGAATGTTCGGGCAGCGGGCCGATTCGCAAACCGTATGCAACCGCCGCGAACGCAGCTCCGTTTTGAGAGAGTGAACTGCTTCAAAATGGGTTTGCGCTTTTCGCAGCCACTCGGGCAACCGCCGTCCGGCGGGTGGTTCAATAGGAACAATATGGACGAGGGGTTCAGGCGTCACGAAACTTTCATTGTTGCATCCGCAACCAAGCGCTTCAGGGTCGGCGAATGAGTAATATTAGTAACAAGTACGAGAGCACACGTAACAAAACCAGCCAGAAATTGTTCGAATGTACTGACCCACTCATGCCAGACTTCCGGCGGATCCTAGCAATTTTCAGCTTATTTCTGTTTACGAACACCCTTCCAGGTCAGAGCACCACGGACAATCAGGCCATTGGCCCACTTTTGCCCCACTCGGCGACTGTTATGCCCGGCGACGATGCAAATCTGCCGTCCCAAAAGATAGGCCCCGGCGATCTCCTGGCGGTAGCGGTGGCGAACAGCCCTGAACTGACCAAGAGTTTCCGCGTCGCCCCGGACGGCACCCTGACACTGCCGCTTCTGACCGAAAAGGTTCAGGCCGCAGGAAAGGTTCCCGACCAGATTGAGCAGGAGATTGCGCAGGCGCTGGTTCGGGATCAGATCCTGGTACATCCGGTCGTAACGGTCTCAGTGGCGGAGTACCGCAGCGTGCCCGTAAGCGTTACGGGAGCGGTCCGGCACCCGGTCACGTTTCAGGCTGTCGGAAATACAACGCTTCTCGATGCCATTTCAAAAGCGGATGGATTGGATACAGGCGCGGCCGGTGAAATCCTGATCAGCAGCCCGGCTGCGAACGGCGGCCAGCTGGTGAGGCGCGTTTCGGTCGAGCAGTTGATCAATGGAGCGGACCCGACGGTCAATATCCACTTATACGGCGGCGAGGTCATTCGTGTACCGCAGGCCGGGCGGGTTTACGTGCTGGGCAATGTGAAGAAGTCCGGCGCATTTCCGATTCAGGACGGCGATCATACTACCGTGCTGAAGATCATTGCGGTCACCGAAGGCTTGCAGCCATACACGAGCAAGGAAGCCTACATCTACCGCAAGGAACTCGGCAAAAGTCAGCGCAACGAGATACCCATCGCCCTCAAAGAAATCATGGACCGCAAGTCGCCCGATGTGGAGCTGCAGGCCAACGACATTCTTTACATTCCCGACAACAAGGGCCGCAAAATGACGGCCGAGACGTTGGAGCGCATTACCGGATTCGGCTTGAGCACCGCTTCGGGACTTTTGATTTTCCGCTAGCACGAATCCCGAATGAAACAGATCGAAAGACCGTCCTCCGAGCTGCTGGACATGCGGCGCCTGCCGCAGTATCTCTCACCGCAAAACTATCCCGAATTTGAGGCGGCGCAACCCGCGGTCTCGCCGATGCATTACCTGCTGGTCGTGTACCGGCAGAAGTGGAAGATTCTCGGTTTTGTCGCGACATGCGTGCTCGCAACCTATCTGGTGACGTCGCGCATGACACCTATTTACGAGGCCACGGCGAAGGTGGACGTCGATCGCCGTATGCCCATCGGCGTAGTCGGCGAAGAAGCGAATCAAATGGCAACCGCGGCCGACGACGCGGACGCGTTCATGGCGACACAGATGGAACTGATTCAATCGGACGCTGTGGTGCGGCCGGTGGCGGAGAAGTTTCATCTGCTGGAAGCCGAGAGCCAGCTGGCCAAGCTACCGCCTGGACAGGCGCAGAAGAAGGCGCAGGCTCCCGTCTATTTGCGGAATCTCATTGTCACCCGGCCGGTGAATACGTACATTCTGCACATCAGTTATCGTTCCCCCGATCCACAGCTTGCAGCCGATGTAGCGAATGCGGTGGCGCAATCGTATCTCGAGCATACGTTCGATATCAGGATCAGAGCTTCGAGTGCCCTGTCGACCTTCATGGAACGGCAGCTCGATGAATTGAAGGCCAAGATGGAGCGTTCAAGCCTGGCGCTGGCGAAATTCGAGCAGGAATTGAACGTCATCAATCCGGAACAGAAAACCGATATCCTTTCTTCCCGCCTGATCCAGCTCAACACCGAGTACACCAGTGCGCAGGCAGACCGGGTGCGCAAAGAAGCGGCTTACAAAGCGTTGCAGAGCGGCTCGCTCGCTGCCGCGCAAGTTTCGACTCAGGCCGAGGAGCTGAACCGGTTGCAGGACCGCGTCGATCAGGCACGCCAGCACCTGGCATCAATTGCCTCTGTGTACGGACCGAAGCACCAGGAGTACATAACGGCGGCGAACAATCTCGCGGAAGTGCAGCGCCAGTTCGACGAAGCTCGGCGGAGCGTGATGCAGCGCGTCGAGACTGAGTATCGGGAAGCGATGGGACGCGAGCAGATGCTTGCGCAGGCGGTCACGCAAACGAAAAATGAATACGATCAGCTCAATGCGCGCTCGTTCCAATACCAGCAGCTCAAGCGCGATGCGGATGCTGACAAGGCATTGTACAGCGATCTGGAACGCCGCATCCGAGAGGCGGGGATCAACGCAGGATTCCAGAACAGCGCCATCCGCATAGCGGACAACGCAAGGCCGCCCGATTCATCCGTAGCTCCGCGTAAGAAGCTGAACCTGCTATTGGCTTTTGTCATTTCGTTTGTGCTGGCGATCTGCGCGGCGATTTTGAGCGACGTGCTCGATCACACCGTGCGCGATCCGGAACAGGCCGCACGAGCGCTCGACACAAGCGTGATCGGCACCCTGCCGATGGTCAAAGAGATGCGCCGGCTGATTAGTCCATTGAATACAGCAGCGCTGGCGGGATTGCTTTGCCGGACGGTCGTGCGGCTTTGATGGAAGGCGAACCGCAGCGCGGCACAAAAGGCCGAAAGGGCTATTCTCCAAATCCGGGTTATAACGGCATCGCCTCATACGAGGAGGCCATCAGAACACTGCGCCACTCGATTCTTCTGCCGGACTTTGATCGAGTCGTTCGATCTCTGCTGGTGACGAGCGCCGCGCCTGCGGAAGGTAAATCGACAGCAATCGTCCACCTTGCGGTTGCGCATGCCGAACAAGGAAAACGCACGCTCGTCATCGATGCCGATCTTCGCCGGCCGAGCCTCCACAAAAAGCTCAACCTGAGCGGCGCGATCGGACTCTCGAACGTTTTACTGGGCGAGCTCAGCTGGAAGGACTCGATCGTCAAGACGGAACATTGGCCTGAACTGGATCTGCTGCCATCCGGCACAGCGTCGCGCCGAGCTTCGGACCTTGTCGGTTCGATGATGATCGACATCCTGGATGAGGCATCGAAAGAATACGATTTGATCCTGGTGGACGCGCCGCCGCTGCTCGGTTTTGCGGAAGCGATGCAGGTGGCCACGGCGGTGGATGCGGTAGTGGTCATGGCTTTGGCGGGTCAGACCAGCCGGCGGGCAGTAGCGACCGTGCTCGCCACGCTAAGCCGCTTGCGGGCGAACGTGGTGGGGCTGGTGCTCAACGAAGTCGATAAGAACTCGGCGCACGCCTATTACTATCGCGACGACTACCGCGCATACTATGCGGCGGCCGCGGATAAGAGCGATTGAGGAATTCAAAAGGTGCGCCTCGCCTTCGTGACAAACTGCATTCCTCCCTATCACCTGCCGGTGCTCGAGTTGTTGGCGGCACGTCATAAGCAATTCCGGATTTTCGTCTCGACACAAATGGAGTCGAACCGTTCCTGGACGGTGGACTGGCACGGGCTGGATGTCGTTGTTCAGAAGACCCTCACATTGCGAGGGCGCTGGCGCCATCCACAAGGTTTCGAGGAGCCATTGTATGTGCATCTACCGCTCGATACGGTACATCAGCTGCGGCGATTCGGCGCGGATGTGGTTATCACGAACGAGTTAGGCATCCGTACGCTACTCGCGGTCGTTTACACAAGGCTCAGGCGTCAAGCTCGAGTGATTGCCTGGACGGAAGTGACAGAGGTCAGCGAACAGGGACGGGGGCTGGCACGAAAACTTCTGCGCAAGGTACTTCGAAGTAGAATCGATGCGTTCCTGGCGCTTGGGAGTGGCGGAGTCCGGTACATCAAAAGCCTGGGGGTTGACGAGAAGAAGATATTCAAGCTCGCCTATACGACTGATGTTCAGCGCTTCGCCGCGAATTCGACTAAGCAGGCCTGCAGGGCCACAACCGGCGCCTGTTGTATGTCGGTCAACTGATCGAGCGTAAGGGGTTGCCGCAATTTGTAGAGGCTCTGTCGCGATGGTCGGCTGCCCATCCTGTGGAACAGGTTGAATTCCTGCTGGCGGGGGAAGGACCCCTGCGGAACGCGCTGGGCAGGATTCCAATTGCATCGAATCTCCGCTTAAACTTTCTTGGGCCGGTCGCGTATGAGGACCTGCCGGGAGTGTATGCGCAAGCCGGCGTGTTTGCCTTTCCGACTTTAGTCGATACGTGGGGCGTCGTCGTGAACGAGGCGCTTGCGGCCGGGCTTCCGGTGCTCGGAAGCATTTATGCGCAAGCAGTCACGGAACTAGTGCGGCCTGGCAGTACCGGATGGACTTTCCGTCCTGATTGCCCGGACGAGATGTATCAGGCGCTCGAGCAGTGCCTCGCTACATCGGACGAGGCACTCGAGCAGATGCGCGCAGAGGCGCGGCAAACCGCTCTTCGACTAACACCGGATTTCGTAACTGATCTCATTGAGGACGCAATTCGGGCGTGCACCAACAGCGCCGAAAGCAGAGCAGCGCATGCTTGATGTACAGCTGCTGCTCTGGGCCATCTTGTTCAGCATCGCTGTGCTCGCGCCGTTGCGGTGGAGCTTTGCGGCCTATCTGGTCCTTTCAGTAGTTGATTTTTACTCCGGCGACAGCGGCGTCGGAAGCTTAAACACGGTGAGGGGACTGATTTTTCCTCTTTACTTGCTTTGGAGGCTGAGGAGCCACGCTGGTCACAGAAAAAGCCTGGCAGCTCCCGTCGCGTTCCTGCTGTTTCTCGTTTATGTTGCGATCGGTAGTGTCTGGTCACTGTTTCCGCTCTCGGCAGCCAAGCTGGTCTTACAACTCGCCGGATCGTTTCTGATTTGTATGGCGTTTCTTCGAGGGGCGAAGGCAGGTTATCTTACGCCTTCCGTGGTGCCGGCCGTAACGGCTGGAGTGCTTGCCATCGGCCTTATCCGGACATTTTCTCGTGCCGAATGACGTCGATATAGGCCGCTTCACTGGCTATGTTTCGGCGCAGGCTTATGCCTCGTTCTGTACGGCGCTGTTTTGCATCGCGGTTTGTTCCAAGATGATCCGTCCTGTGCTGCGTTATACAACGGCTGTTGCACTGGCAGTAGCTGTCGTTCTGGATGGAAGCAGGCTCTGGATGTCGGCGCTATGCGTGGCGACCATCACAGCATTGCTCGCATCGCGCACTCGGGCCTGGACGAAAACCTTATCGGTAAGTGCGGTGGTGCTGATAGTGGCCGGCGTGACGGCATCAAGCGATCTGACGATCAACTTACTAACTAAGGCAGCTGCGTCCAATCGAATTGCAGCATTCATCGAGAAGGTCTATGAGGGCGATACACAGGACCGTGCGCTAGGAACGTATAATCTGCGGCGGCGCATCGACGACCGTGGCATCGAAATGATACAAGCATCTTCGGCGCTGGAAATCCTTCTGGGGCACGGTACAAGCAACGGCGCTCTCATCACCTGGTCGGTCATCCCAACAGCAACAGACCCAAACAGGGCTGTACACAACGAATGGCTTCGGATTGCGTACGAGTGGGGTGTGATTGGCATGGCTACGTGGATATTGTTTCTGTGCGCGGTGGCGATTTATGCCATTGATGCAAGCAAGAAGGATAGAGGTGGTTACGCACAGCCGCTCATTGCCTACCTGCCTGCCTTGATGATCGGACTTTCAGGAGAAAACATCCTGGCCGGGGCTGGAAATGCTGCCAACCTCGGACTGATTTTGGTGATCGCGTTTGCGGGCATTCCCTATCACGAGGCGCGCCGCTACGCTCTGTTTCGAGAGTTCGTGGCGCGGCATTACAGGACGTTCGGAACCTTTTATGCCCGGCGTCCGGGAATTGCATCTTACTGAAACCTGGCAGCCATGAAGATTCTGCAAGTTCATAACTTTTATCAGCAACCGGGTGGGGAGGACCAAGTCTTTGCAGCCGAATGCGAGCTTCTTCGTAGTAGAGGCCATATCGTGCGGCAGTACTCGGTCCGAAACGAAGCGCTAAACCAGATGTCGAAGATGGAGCAGGCGCTCCGAACCGTTTGGAACCGCCAAGCTTTTCGCGAATTGAAGCTGCTGCTGGCCGACGCGCAACCGGATGTGATTCACTGCCATAACACCTTTCCACTGATGTCGCCGGCCGTCTATTATGCCGCGTCAGCAGCAGGCGTGCCGGTGATCCAGACGCTCCATAACTTTCGTCTGATATGTCCCGCAGGCACGTTGTACCGCGATGGACAGGTCTGCGAAGAGTGCCTGCACTCCGCAGTTCCGCATCACGGCAGTGTTGCACGGCTGCTACAGAAACAGCTGCGCTGCGAGCGCCGCGGTCGCGACTATGCTGACGATCCATCGCACCGCCGGAACGTGGCGTTCCAAGATACACACGTACATAGCTCTTACCGAATTTGCGCGAGCGAAGTTCGTCGAAGCGGGCTTTCCGGCCGAGCGCATGATGGTCAAGCCCAACTTCCTGATTTCCGACCCTGGATCTGGCAAAGGCCAGGGCGGATTCGCGCTCTTCGTGGGCCGCCTGGCGGAAGAAAAAGGAGTGCGTACTCTGCTGAAAGCCTGGGAATTTTTGCCTTCTATACCGCTTAAGATAGCCGGGACTGGACCACTAGAGCCGTTTGTGCGGCAGCAAGCGGCGACCGTTGGCAAAGTTGAATACCTGGGCCAGTGCGGACGGGACCGGATATTTGAGCTGCTGCACGACGCAGCGGTTTTGGTCTTTCCCTCTGAGTGGTATGAAGGTCTTCCGCTGACGATCATCGAGGCCCTCGCATGCGGCACGCCCGTTGTGTGCTCCGCGCTTGGCTCTATGAAGGAGTTGGTGCAGGACGGTGTGAACGGGACGGGTTTTTCCCCGGGGAACGCCGCCGAGCTGGCCCAAGTCATTCGTTCGCTGTTTTCGCATCCTGACCGACTTTCGGAAATGCGGCATCAGGCCCGTCAACAGTATCTAAGCCGTTACACCCCGGAACGCAATTATGCGCAGCTCATCGGTATTTATGAAGGGGCACGCCTGCCTTCCTGCAATGGAGCTCATGAAATTCCAGCCTGTTATCCGTAAAGCCATGGTGAGGCCAGGATGAGTGTCGCCACTGCCCCGCAGCTGGTCGCCTTACCGGAATCGCAGAAGCGGTCCTGGGCTGTCGTTGCGATTCTTTTGATTGACCTGGTTGCGCTGGAGTTGTCGCTTCTGCTTGGCTGTATCGTTCGGTACGTCCTGCACTCTGTTTTTCCGATCGGGCTGAACGGGCCGCAGTATCAAGGCGTAGCGCTGGGCGTGTTGACACTTCCTTTGGCTTATTACTGGGTGGGCCTGTATCCGGGCTACGGCATGGGCGCGGTGCAGCGAATTCGCGCGCGAGTGTACGCCACGTTTTCGATCTTCATGGCGTTGCTGACCTGGAACTATGCCTTTCAAGGCCGCGAGTGGTCGCGCGGCGTGCTGATACTCACGATGTTCTTTGCGATGCTGCTCGCGCCTGCACTCGAAGCGCCGATTCGCCGACTGCTGTTTGACCGGGGAATATGCGGCGTTCCGGTCTTGATTTTAGGAGCTGGCGAGACAGGCGCCCGGGTAGTGAAGACGCTGCAAAAAGAACGCGACCTCGGGTTTCTGCCAATCGGCATGTTGGATGATGACTCGCGAAAATGGGGAAGCACTATACAGGGTGTTCCGGTGCTCGGGCCGCTTTCGACCGCCGAGTCTCTTGTACATCAGGCGAAGGTGGCACTGATCGCGATACCAGGCCTGCGGCGTGAGCGGCTGTCCGAGCTCGTGCAGCACCTCTCGTTCCCGAACGTGATCATCGTGCCCGATCTAGTCGGTATTCAGAGCTTGTGGATTACTTCGCGCGACATCGGCGGCGTGCTCGGACTCGAAGTGCAGAAGAACCTGTTGATTCCCACGAATCGCATCCTGAAGAGAGCGCTTGATCTGGCGATCAGCGTTCCGGCATTCGTGCTGGCGCTTCCGTTCCTGCTGCTCTGCGCTGTCTGGATCAAGATCATGAGTCCGGGGCCGGCGCTCTTCCGGCATGAGCGGGAAGGAAAGGGCGGAGAGCGCATTCAGGTGCTGAAGTTGCGGACAATGGTTCCCGAGGCGGAATGCGTACTCGCGAAATATCTGGATGCGAATCCGCAAGAGAAGGCGAGCTGGTATCGCTATTACAAATTGAAGAACGATCCGCGCATCATTCGAGGCATTGGTTGGTTGCTCCGGCGCTACAGCCTGGACGAGTTGCCGCAATTATGGAACGTGCTCAAAGGTGAGATGAGCCTCGTTGGTCCAAGGCCGTTCCCCTACTATCACCTGAACAGTTTTCCGGAGACGTTTCGGAAGTTTCGCTCCAGTGTTGTGCCCGGCGTGACAGGTTTGTGGCAGGTATCCGCGCGCAGCGATGGCGATCTGGACGTGCAGGAAGCGGAAGACACCTACTACATCCGCAACTGGTCGATCTGGCTGGATATTTACGTACTACTGCGCACAGTGCACACGGTTGTGACGGCAAATGGCGCCTACTGAGAGCCGGGGGGAAAGGCCGAGGCACGCGCAAGAGTTGAAAGCAAAGCTGCGGCCGCTCGCCGGAAAAGTCGCCGCGAGTATTGCGGACCAGACAACCAGCTCCGGAACAAACTTCGTGATGAATGTTCTGCTGGCGCGCTGGCTTAGCAGAACGGATTACGGAGCGTTTTCAGTCTGCTGGTCATTTTGTCTGATCTTCGCAGCGTTTCACAACGCGCTGATTCTGGAACCGATGACCATAGTCGGGCCAGCCGAGCATGGGTCGCAACTTCCCGGATATCTCCAGATCGTGCGGCGGCTGAATTGGTTTGTGGTGGCGGCGCTGGGGCTGTTTGCTGCCGGTATCGGATTGTTTTACCGGCAAGCGGATGTGCGAGTTGCATTAGCGACGCTGGGCCTTGCCCTGCCCGGTT
This sequence comes from uncultured Acidobacteriaceae bacterium, assembly GCA_963846185.1. GTDB lineage: Bacteria > Acidobacteriota > Terriglobia > Bryobacterales > Bryobacteraceae > Bog-105. The sequence goes on from CAWJVA010000026.1 coordinate 86,505, forward strand.
ATCTGCTGCTGCTGACGGTGAGAAGGCGGCAATACGTTGTGAATGAGCCGGCACGCGCATTCCACATCAGCCTGGCTTACGCGCTCACTCTAGGGATCACGCTGGCAATCTTGCGAAAACTTGGATGGCTCTCGGCGGCAAGCGGTGTGGTCTGCATCGGTATGGCGCTGCCGATTGCCTTATTGGCGCAAGCACGGGCTAAAAGACCGCCAGCAGCTGGCTCTTCAGAAGGGGCAAGTCTGGCCAGTGTCTCACGTGAACACTGGCGGTATGGGAAATGGCTGTTTGCATCGGCGGTTCTGGCAGTGGGCGTTCCCGATCTACAGACCATTCTGCTTTCTGCGTTGGTGGATTTGAAGGCGGCCGGAGCGCTGCGCGCTCTGATGAATTTCATTTTGCCGCTCTCACAGATTGCGACGGTGCTGAGCATCTATGCTCTGCCGGGCTTGGCGCGGAAAATGAAGACCTTCGGCGCGGGTCTGGGGCTCAGACAGGCTATCGTTTTTCCGGTCGCGATCATTCTGCTGGCGGTGGTCTATCTCGGGCTGCTGGTGGTGTGCGGCTCAATGCTCGAGAAACTTCTTTATAACGGGCGCATGTCGCAGTATCTGGTTTATCTTCCGCTGCTGGCGCTGGCTGCATTGATTTCGGCCATCGGAGCGGGATTTACGACGCTGCTGCGCGCGGCGCAGAATTCCCAGCATCAGCTGTTTGCCGGCATCGCGGCGACGGTCGTAGGAGTCATAGCGGCGATGCTGCTGTTGCAGAGATATGGCCTGGAAGGAGCGATGGTCAGCATGATTCTGGCGAACACCGCCAGCACGCTCTGGATTGTAGCCACTTACTGGTACATGGTCCACAAGTGCCCGGCAAGCTGGTCGGCAGCATGGGCCGGTTTCTATTCCCAGCACTCGACGGACGGAAAATTATCGACGGCAGCGGCGTCCGAGTGAAGCTTGTCTTTTTCGACGAGAACGTCATCCGCACGAGCCCGGCCGGAAGCTGCGTCCTGACGGCTCTCGAAGAGCTGTCGCAATCGTACGAGGTGGACGTGGTTTGCAACCGGCTCGACACGGCAGCGCTTCCGACGGTTCGTAAATTAGCGGTTCCTCTGCCGCGCGGACCGGTGCTGGTACGCTCCGTCTTATTCAGCGTGTTCGCCTGCTGGGTGTTCCTGATGCGCGGCCGAAGTTATGCCCTCAGGGTAAGCACGCAAGGCGTCTTTCCGTTTTGCGATGTTTCATATGCGCATTGCTGCCACCGGCTGTTTTTGAGCTGTTACCGTTCGTATATCGGCGGGGGCCTGCTGCGGCGCACTGCTCGCATCCTGAATCACGCGTGGGGAGCATTGACGGAATCGATCGGTTTTCGTTATGCACAGACCATCGTGGCGCCGTCTGAAGGATTGAAGCGCGAGCTCGTCATGGCTTACGGGAGTTCGATCGAACACAAGGTCCGGGTTGTGCCCAATCCCGTAGACACCGTGCGGTTCAAGAGACCGGCGGAATTCTCCATGATGGATGTGCGCCGTGAACTCGGGTTTAACGAGGACGCAGTTGTCTTCAGTTTCTGCGCGCTCGGCAGTTTCGAGTGGAAAGGATTGCGGCTGGTGCTCGAAGCGGTGAGCCGTATTCAGGATGACCGTGCGAATGTGCTCGTGATTGGGGGCACCACGGGTGAAATAGGCGAATATTCGGCACTGGCCAAAACTTTAGGGATCGAAGCGCAGGTCCGTTTCGTCGGGTTGCAAGCCGACATACGGCCGTTTCTGTGGTGCTCCGATGCGTTTGTGTTTCCCTCCGCCCACGAGACGTTTCCCTTAGTTTGTCTACAGGCGGCGGCAGCCGGGCTGCCGCTGATCACGACGCCGCTCTACGGAGTGGAAGAATTTGCCGAAGACGGCGAGACCGGCTGGATTGTCCGGCGCGATGCCGCGTCTATCGCGCATGCGTTGCAAGATGCGCTTGACAAGCGTCCAAAGCTTGCGGAGATGGGCGAGAACGCGAGGTCTCGAGTTCTCGCCTATGACGTGAAGTGTTTTCAGCTGCGCTGGCGCGATTTGATCGCCGGCCTGCCGGCCATAGTCCACTAATAGATCTGCTGCCAGCCCAAAGCGCCCGACGCGTTTTGCGCGCAGACTTGAACATGGTCCTGCGCACCGGAACCTGCGGAGGTGAACCAGAAGGTTCCCCGGATGGAGGCCGCGCAGGTGGGCTGGGTAGCAGTAGAAGTGAGCTGCAGGCCGCCGCCTACCTGCAGCGCGCGACCGCTATCTGAGGCCGAGGCGGCACCGGGACCGAGAATCAAGTTGCCCGCCCCTGTGAAGTGGAAGCCGGAATTCGCTGAAAATTGGGTCTGAGTTTCACTGCCCGGCTCAGTGATCGTATTGCTTGTGGAAATGGCGATGCCTCCATTGCTCGGGAAATAGAGGCATGCATAATCGGAGGCGCCATTGTTTCCGAACTGCCAGGCCTGGTTAGAGCCGCTCCAGTAAGCATTACTGCAAACCGCGCCTCGCGTCTTGCCGGTGCCCTGTTCCAACGGAGATTGCAGGTTCATGCCGGACAGCGCCGCAGTACCCATTCCCAAGACGGCCTCGGGATTGGAGAGAAGCACATTGCCAGTGCCACCTTGGCCGGCCAGGGTGAGAGTGCCATCGCTCTCCATACTGAATCCGATAAACGGGTAATTGGGCGCAGTCTTATTTTGAATAATCAGTTGCGGAGTGTTGCTCGAGTAGGCAATTACCTGATCCATCATTGCGCCGGCGTCGATGCTAAAACCGAGATTCGAGTCATTCGAAGCGACCGCTCCGTGAGAGTCGACCGCCATCCACACAATGGGACCGGCCGACATCGTGTTCTGTCCATTCAGCTGATAACCGAGATTCGGCAGAATATCCGAAAGGCTCAGGCTGTAGCTGCCGGCCAGAATGAGAGCGGCATTGCCGCCCCGGGTGAGATCAATCTGAGAAAACTCGGCGTTGTTGAGGCCGTTGCAGTTTTTAGGGCACACGGAACCCTGAGGAGGACCGAGGAGAAAGCCATTGGCCGGCCCTTCCATATGAATGTTGCTCGCGTTCATGCCGATACCAGACACCCAGCCGCCATACGCCGGTTGGCCGGGTGCGGAAGAGGAGGTATTGATTGTGACATTGTGCAGACCGCGATAGCTCATCACACTACGCAGAACAACCGGTATGGTGTTCGCGGTAGCAGAGGTCCCCGTCAGGAATTGCAGGTCCTCGTCGGGGCCGTCTCCCTGAGAACCGTTATTGGAGTTGCCGCCACAGACATGCGGAGCATCTCCGTTCTCGCCCGCGCCGCACACGTACATCCCGTATGAAGTGAAGTTCAGGACAGTTATGCGCTTAAAGTATGTTTGTTCATTTGCATGCCCGCGGTACAGACCGCCGCAGCCGGGAACGTTGTTGCAATCGACAGTCAGATTGGAGGCACCGGAACCATACGTATCGTTCTGTCCATCTATCGCCAGCATCATATTGCCGGGAAACGTAGCGCTGCCGGAAAAGTTCTGGCTGGCCTGAAGAACCGTGCCGAATTGGCCAAATTCAGGAGGATTGCTCCAACCGAGGCCGTACATCTGGACTCCGTTCGGAATGACGATTTCACTCGAGATCTCGTACGTTCCGCGCGGCAGGAAAAGATAGCCACCGCCATGCGAGGCGACTGCGGCAAGCGCGGCATTCAAAGCGGCTGTATCATCGGTGGAGCCGTCACCTTTCGCGCCGTAACTCTTGGCGTTGTAAACCGGCAAATTTCGCGCCTGATAACTGGCGTCCACCTGCGTCTGGGCGCTCGACCAGAACGGGACGGTCGCCATGAGCAGGTAGGCGGCGAGCGGCAGTGGCCGCAGCGACTTCAATGGGAGCAAGCAGATCACCTCTAAACGAATTGGTTCGGGAACGAGTCCAGTGCAGCACGCAATGCGCGGCGACTAGAAAGGGAATGCCGGTACCGGAAACCAGAAATTGACGGATCCGGTTGGATTCGTAGGGGTTAGCTGCCCTGGAAAAGTTTTCAAGCGGCTGTGAATCGCGATAGCGCAGCGTCAACAATTGCCCGGATGCCGCTACAATGTGTATAGTCTTACGACATAATACACACGATGAGAACGAACATCGTAATCGACGATAAGCTTATGCGCGATACGCTGCGTGCGACCGGGCTCAAAACGAAACGAGAGGCGGTTGAATTGGGCTTGAAGACCGTGCTTCGCCTTCGCCAGCAGGCAAAAATCCGCCGGTTGCGCGGCAAGCTGAAGTGGCAGGGCGATTTGCAGTCACTGAGAGAGGACGATTGATCCTCGTCGATTCGAGCGTTTGGATCGATTATTTTAACGGCGTTGTGACACGTCAGACCGAAAAGCTTGACGATCTGCTCGGCTCCGAACCTCTTGCAATCGGCGACCTGATTCTCACCGAGGTGCTGCAGGGATTTTCAGGGGAGCGCGACTTTCAACGGGCGAAGAGACTGCTGACATCGCTGAGGATCGTGGAGCTGGGCGGTCGAGATGTAGCGATTCAGGCCGCTGTGTATTTCCGGGCTCTGCGGCGGCGCGGCTTCACGGTTCGCAAAACCGTCGATCTGGTCATCGCCACGCGGTGCATTACAGACGACCATGCGCTGCTGCACGACCACCGTGACTTCGATGCCTTTGTGCAGCACCTGGGCCTGCGCTCGGTCCTGTGAAATATCTCAGCTTAATCGTCGCTTCGGAAGAAACTGCTGAAATCGCCGCTTGCGATGGCGCTGATCGGGTTCTGTTCCTGGCCGGCGCCGCGATGTTCGGCCGGTGAGAGTTCATGCCGCAGCCGCTCGAGCGTCATGCTCTGCAAGAGTACGCGGCCGGGGCCGGTAAGCGTGGTAAGGAAGAGGCCCTGGCCGCCGAAGATCGCGGTGCGGATGTTGCCAACCATCTGGACGTCATAGTTGACGGTCGGCTCGAAGGCTACCAGGTGACCGGTTTGCACCTGGAGAATTTCGCCGGGCGCGAGCGTGAAATCGACATGATCGCCGCCCGCGTGAATGAAAACAGCGCCCGGACCCGTGAGCTGCTGGAGAATAAAACCTTCACCGCCGAGCAGACCAGCTCCGAGACGGCGCACCATTGCTATGTCGAGCTGCACCGATGCCTGTGCGAACAGAAAACCGTCACGCTGCACCATTATGGTTTGCCCGGCAGCCAATTCGAAGACCTGAATCTTTCCCGGATAATGGCCGGCAAAACCAACTTCGCCGGCGACACTCGTCGAATGAAAGTAGGTGAAGAACAACGACTCACCCATCAGCTTGCGCTTGAACGCGCCCAGGATCTTCTGGCTGAGGGACTGGCCAGTCATTCGTGTCGCCCAGTCGATATTTGCGGACTTGTAGATCATCTTGCCGGCTTCGGCGTAGATCTCCTGCCCCGGCTGAAGATGAACACGGGCGATCTGCAGGTTATGGCCCTCAATGTCATACTTCAGTGGCGTGGCGACTGAAGGGACAGCAGCGGCGGGATAAGCAGGAGCGCCGCCGCCGACGGCTTGACCGCAGTTCAGACAGAATTTCGCTGAATCAGGATATTGCGTTCCACAGTTTGTGCAAAAAGCCATTTGGGTCCTCGGTGCGCACTGGGTAAACGCCCGTGACGCATCAATTTATGCTACGAAATCCGCGGACTGAAGTTCATGGGAAAGCGCCCGCAATAGCAGCTTCCTACGCGATACCTTCGCTGCGGGTACGCCTTGTTCCGTACGTATTGTACAGCCTGATTGTCGCAGCGCTTTGGGCGCCATATTCGGACCAGCTGAACGCGGACGGAGTTTCTTACCTGTCGATTGCAGCCGAATACGCCCGCCGGAATTGGTGGACCGCTCTAAACACATACTGGAGTCCCCTGTTCTCCTGGTTACTGGCGCCCGCACTCGCACTGCACGCGCCGCCAATCCTATTCGCGCGATTGCTGCTGGCGCTAGTCGGGCTGCTCGCGCTGATCGGACTGCAATGGCTGCTTTCAATTTTCCATCTGCAGCGGGCGATCCGCACCTGCGCCATGTTAACGGCGGTTCCCATGCTCTGCTATTTCGCGATTTACAACGTGACACCGGACCTGATTGTCGTGCTGCTGCTGATGGTCTATCTCCGAATAACGTGCGCGAGAGAGCTGAATCCAATTCAATGGCGCTGTGCTGGTGCGCTCGGAGCTTTGCTGTACTTTGCGAAGGCCTACTGCTTCGCATTCGCGATTGCTCACTTGTTCGTGATATGCGCGATCCGGATCTATGCCGCCCAATCTGGAACACAGCGCGCGAGGCTTTTGAAACGTTGTGCAAGCGCAATCGCGATCATGGTGGTGCTGTGTACGCCTTGGCTGGTGCTGGTCGGAACGAAAGCCGGCCGGCCTACGCTGAGTACCGCCGGGTCGTACAATTTCAAGCTGGCTTTGATCGGTAAGAGCGGCCACCCGATGTTGTCAAAAGGGCTATTTGCCCCGGCCAATCCGGACGCAGTAAGCATCTGGGAGAATCCGGATGCGATGCCTTTGCAAGTGCCGTCGGCCAGCTCTTCCTTAGAGCTATGGCAGAGGGAAGCGGCTGTAATCGCAAGAAATCTGCTGGATTTTGCGCGCTACGAACTGTGGGCATCCGTTTTCGCGCCTTTCATTGTGGTGACCTTTGCGTATATCTGCTTTGAGCGATGGCGGGCAGGTACACCCGAAATTCCCGCCCTGTGCGTACTCGCAACGTATCTCATCTACCCGGCGGCGTACTTCCTAACATTTGTGGAGCACCGGTATATCTGGATCGAAGACGTGCTCACGCTGGTGATGGCGGCGTACATTTTTGAGTGGCTTCTCAAAACGAAGTGGCTGTCGCGTACACGGTTGAGATGGATGGGCGCACTTGCCGCGGTTTCCTTCTGCTGCGCGCCTTTGCTTGTAATCGTACGGCACCGAAACGATCTGCATGCCATCGCTGATCTGCTTCCAGCCCTGCGACAGCTGCACTTGAAGGGGAATATGGTTTCCAACGCACGCTGGGATGACACACAATATCTCGCGTACCGTTTGGGATTGCGCTACTACGGAATGCCGGCACAGGGCAGTGCGGCCGGAAACGAACAGGAGATGAAACGCAACCGGGTGCGTTATGTTTTCGTGTGGCCTAGGAGTGGCGCACCGTTACCCGCGCGACCGGGCGCAGCGCTATTCAGCTCAAAGCTGCTAGAGGTGTATGGGCTCTCCTCGAATTGACCGTGTGCTTCAGCGCGGCACGGGCGGGAACAGGAATTTCAGGGCGTCGCGCATGCGGTGCCCCCAGGCCTTTTCATCGTGGCCGGCGCCTTCGTCCACCATGAAGGCGAGGTCTTGGCCGAGCTTCCATCCTTTTTCTACCAGCAGATCCTTCAGCTCGAGCGTGTTGCGTAGCGTCGCTTCGGGATTGTCGCCCTCGCGCGTTCCGATGTCGAGCCAAATTCTCCCGGCAAGCTTCCTGCGCAGTTTGCGGATCTCGCGGAAAATCGCACGGTTCGCCCACCACACCGAAGGCGACATTACGATGAGTTTGCCGAATACCCGCGGATACTGCAGCCCGAGGTAGAGCGTGACGAGTCCGCCCAGTGAAGAGCCACCAAGTCCGGTATTGCGCTCATCTGGCAAAGTGCGGTATTCGCGATCGATGAATGGTTTCAGATCTTCGACGATGAACTGCCCATAGGCTCGCGCACGGCCGCCACGTCCGCGCCGGTCGCGCACCGGCGTATATTCGGCAAGCCGCTCGCAACCCGAATTGTAGATGCCGACCATGATCAGAGGCTCGATCTCGCCGCGGCAGATGAGGTCATCGGCGAGCTGCCCCAGACCCCAATCGTTTCCTGCAAAGGCGGTGGCGGGATCAAACAGGTTCTGCCCGTCATGCAGGTACAGCACCGGGTAGCGCCGGTCCGGACTGGCGTCGTACCCCGGCGGAAGACATACGATTACGTCCCGCCGATCCCCAATGGATTTGGATTTGAAAGCTTCGTGAAGCCGGAGATTAGCGGCAAGGGTGTCAGGCAAGAATCGTCATCCTAGGCTTTCTTGAAATCAAGGGCGGCCGAGTTCATGCAGTAGCGCAGTCCGGTCGGCTTGGGGCCATCTTCGAACAGATGTCCTAGATGAGCGTCACACTGCGCGCAGCGGACCTCTGTGCGAAGCATGCCGAGGGTCATATCGGCGTGCTCCTTCACGTTCTGTTTGGCGATCGGCGCCCAGAAGCTGGGCCAACCGGTGCCCGATTCGAACTTGGTGTCGGAGGAAAATAGCGCGTTCCCGCAGCAGATGCAGCGATAAAGACCATGCTCGTGGTTGTCCCAATACTTGCCGGTGAAGGCGCGCTCGGTACCGGCGCGGCGGGTGACTTCATACTCGTCCGGCGTCAACTGCGAACGCCATTCGGCGTCTGTTTTGACCACTTTTTCCACTTCAACGACTCCTTTACGCTGGCCCGCGTCTGTGAAAGCCACGATTTTCACCATCCCGGCCGAACTGGCGAGCGCCTTCCGCGGAGAACTGACCACCAGGGCGCAGCCGGCCGCGGCGGCGAACCCGAAAAGATCCTGGAAGAAGGTTCTGCGTCGCATATCCGTATATTAGTTCGGATGCGTTAAGCGTTTTGTTACGCGGTGGCGCGGGCAACTGTTCCTGATAATTTAGATGCATGCCCATCTTTGAATACGCCTGCGACGATTGCGGGACTCGATTTGAGAAGCTGGTGCGGCGTAGCGCTGAGGCGGATGCCGTTCATTGCCCGTCGTGCGGGCGCGATCACCTGACCACGCAGTATTCGACTTTTGCTGCGCGATCAGGGAGCGCGAAAAGCAGTGCCGACTCAGCCCCGGCGTGCGGCAGCGGCATGTGCGGCTCTGATTTCTGCGGCAGCGGTATGTGCGGCATGAACTGACGCGCCATACCCGCCGGCCAGACGCAATTCAGTTCGGAATTTGGGAGCAGGCGGTGCGAACTGCTTCCACAAACCCATCGAAGCTGGATGGCTTCGTGATGTATTCCTTGGCGCCGAGGGAAAGCGATCTCCGGCGATCGGCGGGCAGCGACGACGAAGTAAACACGACGACGCCGATGGAGCGGAGTTCTCCGCTGCTTTGCATCTCCGATAAAACTTCCAGGCCGTTCATCCTAGGTAGGTTCAGATCGAGCAAGATCAGATCCGGGCGCGGCGCCTTAGCGTAGGCTCCAGAGCGCTGAAGGAAAGCAAGCGCCTGCTCACCATCAGAAACGCGGAATAACTGAACAGCCAATTCGGCTTCGCGAATGGCCGTTTCCAGAAGGAAGACCGCTGCGTCCTCATCCTCGACGTAAAGCAACACCTTATCCGACATGAAATCTTAAGACTAGATGTGGCACTTCCATGGAGACTATCTCACACATGTGAGCGAGCGGCTACTTCTGATGCTCGCGCAATGCGAGCCACTGTTCTTTTGAGACGTGGCAAATGAAGGGATAGTAGGTAATAAGGCAGCGTTGCATCTTTTTTTGTTGACTTTCGATGTTTATTCGCCAACACTGGTGTGAAGGATCTTTAGATGGCACTTACCCGACGTCAAAAGGAAGTGATGGATCTGCTCAACCGCTTCATTGAGAAGAACGGCTACAGTCCTAGTTACGAAGAGATCGCTTCAGGGCTCGGGCTTGCCTCGCTTGCGACGGTTCACAAGCATGTGCAGGCGCTCGAAGCCAAGCAGTATTTGCGCCGCAATTACAACCACAGCCGGTCGCTTGAAATCGGCGAGCGTTACTTTCGCGAGGAAAAGGCCCGGAAGCCTTCGCCTACGGATTCGGTCCCGCTGATGGGCCGCATTGCTGCCGGCGCGCCGGTTGAGGCAATCGAGACGCCGGAGGCACTGCACTTTTCCGACTTCGTCGGTAATGAAAGCACCTTCGCGCTTCAGGTGCGGGGCGAGTCGATGATCGACGACCATATCTGCAGCGGTGATTTTGTACTGGTCGAAAAAACGGACTCCGTCAAGAACGGCGAAATTGTCGTGGCCCTAGTCGACAAAAGCGAAACCACCCTCAAGAGATACTATTTAGAGGCGGACGGGCGCGCCCGTTTGCAGCCTGCAAATGCTGCAATGGAACCGATCTTCGTCGATCTATCGCGACTCGAGATCCAGGGCCGGGTCTTGGCGGTCCTGCGCAAGTACTAGCCTCCGCAAGTACTAGATGGATAGCAGCTTCCGGATGTTAAAATCCGGATAGTGACGGAAAGTGATGCATCCGCGCAGATGCCAAGGCACGAGCTCGGAAGGCGCCTGATCTTCTGGGAATTTCCCCGCGCCTCTTGGCAATATGACGTGGTTGTTGCGCTGATCCTCCTGTTTATCTTTGTTACACCGCGCGACTGGTTTCACGACCAGCCGAAAGAATCAAGCGTCGTGCTTCTTCCGCCCCAGCACGGGTCTAATCGCGTGTTTATCGCGCCTGAGCTGCTGGAGCACGTGCCGGACCAGTTGCGGATTGCGCGCGCGGCAACGCTGGTTCGTAAGCGAACCGGAAAAACTTGGCATGTCGTACGCGTGGAGCCGATACGGGACGAAAGCGAACACGAGATAAAAGGCTTCATCGCGTACACTGCTCCAGAAGGCTGACGTCTCATTGTTTTGGAGAATGAAAAAACTCGTACCGGTGTTGTGCCTGCTTTGGGGCTCGCTTGCATGGGGGCAAAGCGTGGATGCGGTTCTGGCTCGCATGGACGAGGCAGCACCGAAGTTTCACAGCGCCACTGCCGACCTCGAGATGGTCACCTACACCGCCATTATCAGCGATAAAACGGATGAGAGAGGAACGCTGAAGATGCAGCGGCTCAAATCCGGCGAGGTGCGCGCGATCGTCGATTTCCCGGGCAAGTCGGATGCTCGCACGATTGCGTTCCTGGGCAAAATTGTGCGGATCTATTATCCGAATGCCAAAACATATCAGGACTTTGACGTTGGCAAGAACGCAGATGTTTTGAACCAGTTTCTGCTGCTGGGGTTTGGATCTTCTGGAAAAGATCTGGCGGCGAATTATGAGATCACCGCGGAGGGGCAGGAAAAAGTTGCAGACCGGGATACGACAAAACTACTTCTGGTCCCGAAAAGCAAGCAGGTGAAAGACCGGCTGAGCAAGATTGAGATCTGGGTTCCGAACGACGCCGCTTATCCGGTACAGCAACAATTTTACGAGCCTTCCGGTAACTACCGCATCGTTACCTACTACAACGTCAGGTTGAATGCGCCGATCAAGGGAAGCTTGGAACTGAACTTGCCGCATGGGGTGAGAAAGCAAGGCACTTGACGCCTGATTGTGAGATTCATCACAACCTAGCAGAATGGCGGATGTAAGAAAATCGGCCGGGAGGCTGGACTTTATCGACTGGACGCGCGGGCTGGCGGCGATCGTCATGCTGCAGGGCCACACGTTCGATTCGTTCACTCGAACCGACTTGCGCGACAAAGGGCCTTTCATCTTTTCGCAATTTCTGGGTGGGCTGCCGCCGGCTGTCTTCCTCTTTCTGACAGGAATTACGTTCGCGTTCCTGATGCATAGCCAGGAGAGAAAAGGCGCCACGGCGTGGCAGCGTGTGGTGGCGGCGCTCAAGCGGTCACGCTATCTGTTCCTCTTAGCTTTTCTCTTTCGCATACAGCTATACGTTTTCGGCTTTCCGACAAGTCCCGGGAGCGAGCTGCTGCGTGTGGACATTCTGAACTGCATGGGAATGGCGATGTTGCTGTTTGCCGCCATGGCGGTATTCACGACACAGGAGCGCATCCGGCTGTGCATTGTGCTTGGCCTGGTGATCGCGGCTTTATCGCCGCTGGTCAGCATGATGGATGTGAGCGGCGTCCCCTCGCTGCTGCGCTGCTATTTCCTGCCGAGCTACAAATACTTCGGCTTCTTTCCGTGGGCATCTTTCCTGGCGTTTGGGATGGCGGCAGGCAGCATTCTGCGCAGTGTGAAACAGGAAGACATGGGAAAGGCTATGCTCTGGTCATTCGCAACCGGCCTGGCACTGATCCTGGCGGCTCAATATGTCTCGAACCTGCCTTATTCGATTTATCCAAAGAGCGAGTTCTGGCTGAATAGTCCCGCCCTCATCATGATTAAGTTGGGCGTTGTACTGGTCATTCTTTCGGTGGCCTTTGTGTGGGTCCAATACGGCGGAGCACAGCGCTGGAGCCTGTTCCGGCAGTTCGGAACGACATCGCTGCTGGTTTATTGGGTGCATATCGAGCTGGTTTACGGGCGCTGGTTCGGCATCTGGAAGGAAGGGCTCAGCGTCGTCCAGGTACTCACGTTTACCGGGATTCTAATCGCCCTGTTGGCTTTGCTCTCGATACTGCGGACCCGCTACAAACCTGTGGGCTCATTCTTTCGCCCTGCGTTACCGGAGCCAGGACGCGCTTCGGGCGATTGAGGCGGGGGTCCGCACGGGTTCTCGACGCGGTACGAGGTCTTTCGCTAGACTTTATTCAGCATAAGCAAGCATGCGTTTACTGGTTGTGGAAGATGAAAAGCGGATTGCCGATTTTCTGTCGCGCGGTCTGCAGAGCGCGGGCTACGCTGTCGACGTGGTGAACACCGGCGCAGACGCCATCGAGCGGGTTCACTCGACCGAATACGACTTGGTGATTCTGGATTTGGGCCTGCCGGATGTGGACGGGCTTCAGGTGCTGCAGAAGATCAAGAATCGGAAGACGATTCCTCCGGTTCTGATTCTGAGCGCGCGCGACTCCGTCGATGATCGCGTTAAAGGCCTCGAGCAAGGCGCCGACGATTACCTGGTAAAGCCGTTCGCGTTTGTCGAGCTGCTGGCGAGGGCACGCGTTTTGCTGCGCCGCGGCCAGCCCACTCCGGAGAAGCTGCAGGTCGGCGACCTCAGCCTTGACTGTATCCGGCGCAAAGTGACCCGCAATAACGATAATATTGAGCTGGCGCCCAAGGAGTTCAGCATCCTGGAGTACATGATGCGCAATCGCGGGCGGCCGCTTAGCCGGACCATGATCGTCGAGCATGTTTGGGACATGGACTATGACGGTCTGACCAATATTGTCGATGTGTACATCCGGCACCTGCGCAGCAAAATCGACGACAAATTTCCGGCCAAGATGATTCACACTGTACGGGGGATCGGTTACATGCTGGATGCGCCGGAGTCGCAGGAAACTGCGGTCACGGAGAATGTCAGCGCCTGAGGACTTTGCGTTCCCGGCCTGGGCGGCGAGCGTTGATTAGGGGCATTGAGTCATGGTCTTCTGGCCAAAGCTTCGCAAGGTAAAATTCTTCCGCACGCTGCGGTTTCAGCTCGCGAGCGTGTTCATCCTGCTGCTTACCATCGTGCTCACCCTGGTAGTGATAGCGGGTACCACTACCCTCAAGACGATTCTGGCGAATCAAAGCGAGGAGACGCTGCATGAGGAGCTCGGCGTTTTGCGATGGTGGATCAAGTTTGAAGGCGGCCGGCCTTACTGGTTCGTCGATCGGACGTTACCCGAGGAAGAGGCCGAGGTTTCGCGACTTGAAGACATTTACGTCATCGCGAACGAGAACGGAAATGTAGACCTGGGTTCGGCTGAAGATCCAGCCCTGCTGAAGGAGCTTTCGGATCCCAAGACGATCCGCGTGGAGCTGGCGGAGATCGAGCGCACAAAGCAGCCGGTCATCAAGACCATTCAGATCGGCCATGCGTCGTACCAGATCATTGCGAGCACGATGACCGATCCGGATAGCGGCAGCAAATGGTATATCGCCGAAGGACGAAGCCTGGCCCAAGATCAGCAGGTGCTGCGGCGATTCCGCCTGAATCTTATTATCTTCCTGCCGGTAGCGCTGGTTATTATCGTGCTGATCGGATGGTACTCAGCGAAGCGAGGTTTGCGCTCGCTCGAGGCAGTTGGTGAAGCTGCGCAGAAGATTACCGGATCGAATTTAGGATTGCAGATCGCGCGGCGCGGCGCAGATGATGAACTCGACCGGCTGATTGACTCGTTCAATCAGATGAGTGGACGCCTAAAGGCGTCGTTCGATCAGATGCGCCAGTTCTCGACGGACGTTTCGCACGAGCTTCGTACTCCTTTAACTGCTATCCAGGGCCAGCTCGAAGTCGCGCTGTTCACTGCGACGCGCAAAGAACAATTGCAGGAGGCGATTGAGAACGCGCTGCAGGATGTGGAACGGCTGTCAAACCTGGTGCGCGCCCTGCTATTGCTTTCGCAGTCGGAAAGCGGACAAATCCCGATGAACAAGAGCGTCGTCGATTTGAACGAACTGCTGGCGGAGATTGTCGACCAGTTCCAAATCCCTGCCGAAGCTGCCGAAGTGAAGCTGTCCCACGCGGATAACGGAAGCGTGCTTTGCGAAGTAGACCGGACACAGATCGAACGCGTGATCACCAATTTGCTCTCGAACGCAATCAAGTACACGCCGGTGGGCGGATGGGTGCGGGCCTCGGTAGAGAACGACGGCGGCAACGCGCGGCTGGTGATTGAGGATTCCGGCGTGGGCATTCCGAAGGACCATTTGCCACACATCTTCGACCGCTTTTACCGGGTGCCGGATCCGAATCCCGAAAAGGGATTGGGCCTGGGGTTGAGCTTCGTATCAACCATCGTCAAGGCGCATGGGGGCGAGATTCACGTCGCCAGCGATGTCGGCAAAGGCTCGCGCTTTGAAGTGATTCTCCCGACCGGGCTGGTCAGGACGCCAGCCGAAACGCCAGTCTTTTCCGCCTGACTCCGCTATTTGCGGTCAAAGACAAGAATCTCGTCTTTGCCACTGGGATCGATGTGCGAGAGAGTCAGCGTCAGCGAGTTCTGGTCCGGCGATAGCTGAAGCTGCCATTGGTTCGCGACATCGCCCTGCGGACCATCCGATTTGACAACGTTCAGACTGGGCCCGGCATACCAAGCCACTACCTTCGACTTGTGCGATCCTTCGTCGTACTCGCACTCCTTGCCGACCGTCACTGTGAACTGAGTTGCCGTCTCTTGCCCTGCTTTATCCTTTACCGTCTGGCTTACCTTGATAACGGTTTCCGATGCGGCGAGGACGAGCGTGACAACCCGGCCATCCGCAACCTGGCTTTTCGCGACATTCATGTGCCAGGTACCCGTGAACTTGGGGGCCTCGGCTGAACTGATTAGCGGCAAAAGCAGCGCCGCGACACACAACGAGAGCGATTTCGCCGCGCAGAGGCGAAACGTAGACATGGGAACACTCCTCCCGGAATTAAGGTGCGTACATAGCATACGCCAAAAATGGCGCCTTGGCTAAGGTGCGCTCCGGTGTGGCAGGCGGCCAGCTGATCGCCGCTAGGTTTGATCAATTCGCAGCGGCGTAGGATCGCATGTCATCGAGAAACCGGCTCGGCACCCGCACGTTCCCGTCCGCGCCTGTTCCCAAATGGATGCCCGGCTTCACGGCTGGTCCATGGAAATCGGAGCCGCCGCTGGGAAGAAGCCCCAGTTCTTCCGCGAGTTGCCTGTAATACGCCTGAAGTTCAGGCGGATGCTCGGAATGATAAACTTCTAGCCCAACCAGCCCAGCGCGCTTGAAACGGACGAGCAGCTCGCGCTCTTGTTCTCGGGGAAGCCCGAGCCGGATCGGATGCGCAATCACCGGAATACCTTTGGCCAGCCGCACAATTGCGATTACCTCGTCGGTCGTCTTGCTCCTGCGCGATACATAAGTCGGGGCATCTTCGCCGAGGTATCGGCGAAACGCGTCATTGAAGTCGCTTGCGTAGCCTTTCTCCGTCAGGACGCGCGCAAAATGCGGCCGTCCGGTTAGCGTGCGGCCGCGGGCCTCCACCTCTTCCAGCTTCACATCCATTCCTTGCGCCTGTAGCGCTTGGGCAAGCTGCGCGTTGCGTAGACGGCGGTCACTCCGCTCCTGATTGAGCCAATCTGTAAATTCGCGGCTCGGTTCACCGTTCAGGAAATACGCAAGCAGATGAACGGCTCGATGACCCTTATCATCAGGCGAATAGAGACGCGTGTTCAGTTCGATGCCGCGCACCAATTCCAAGCCTGCTTCGCGCGCATAGGGCACTGCTTTTTCATAGCCGGAGAAAGTGTCGTGATCGGTAATGGCGAGAGCAGCAATATCGGATTTCTTAGCGAGCTCGACCAGGGCGGCCGGACTCAGACTGCCGTCCGATTCATCCGTGTGGGCATGCAGATCGATGAGGCCGTTCGAGTCAGGTGAGTCAACTGACGCTTCGTTGAGCGGCCCGGAAGAAGTGGTGCGCCCGTCCATCTTCAGCGTTTTTTGTACTCAGCAAACGTCTCGAACATGAAGGTTTCACCGCATACGTGCGCGACCAGGTGACCCGTCCCAAGGCCTTTCTCTTTGGTTTTGTTTTGAAAGAAGATCGCGCCGTCCGTGCTGTCGCCTGGCTTTAACTTAATGGGGACGAAGGCAATCGCAGAAGCGGCGGCTGCGGCCTTGAAGCCCCGATTCACAAACTGCGCCATCGCTGCTTCGCGGCGCTGTTCATAGCCGTTGGTCGATCTGAAATTTGAAAGGGCGTAGATAGCGTTTTCGTACATCATCTGCAGCTTGATTACATCGTTGCTGTCGGCACGCTGCAGCAGGTTCTCCACAACCTCATCGGCCGAGGCCGTCTGAAGAACCGTTCCGTCTTGGCGAACAAAAGTGAAGTCTACCGGGCGGACCGTCCAGGAGACAAGTGAGCCGTTCGTGACGGTCACCTGCACAACGTTGAAATCCTTGATGTGCGGGGGGAGCGCAGCGAACATAACCGTGATGCCGTTCTTCGTGAGAGCGTCGTACTCGAGGCCCCTGGATTCGAACGTAACCGGGAACGACGGTCCATTCGCCTGCGGAACATTTGCTGGAACGGATGGTGGCGCAGGGTTCGGAGACGCATCCGAGTTCTGTCCAGGCGCGACTTGACCCGGCTTGGCGGTACCGGTTTGCTTTGCCGGCAACTGACCCGGCGCGTATTGCGGCTTGCTCGCAATTCCTGAACCAAGGAACTGTAAACAGCAGAATGCTCTGCGCGCAGATACACCTTACACGCGCTCCTCGGAAAACCCATGAAAGATCCATCTACATGATAAACATTGCAGGAACACGGCTCAGCAGTCGGGGTCTGGGGTGCTAATCGCGGCTGCCCGCCAGCTTGGCTGTGAGCAACCAGCGCAGCATCCCATGCGGCTGAGCGGGAAAGCTTTCAATATCCAGTCGAAGGAAGGCGCCCTTCTTGAAATCGAGTTTGAGCGAGGGGCAATTCAGCAGATAACCCGTCAAGTTCTCGAAAAGGGGATTGTGACCGACCAGCATTAACGACGGCTCCTCGCGGTGCACTCGAATCTCGTCCCAAACCTGCTCGACGGGAGACCCGGGAATCAGCGCCTTGGTTCTCAGAATCTCCTTTTTATAGCCCAAAACCTGTTTTGCGATTTCCGCAGTTTGAATGGCGCGCTTCAGCGGGCTGGTCAGTATCAGAGTGGGATTTACGTCCGCTTGAATGGCATTGCGCAGAACTTGTCGCAATTTCTTGCGGCCATCGCTGGTTAAAGCGCGGTCGGCGTCACTTAGTCCGAGGCGAGCTTCCTCAGCAACTCCGTGCCTCAATAGGTGGACCTGCATTGTCGGGGTTTCGCCTTTCATTCTGTCATACTGGTCGCTTCATGGGATTGAGCCAGGCGACGCAGAATCGCATCCTGCTATATGTCGCGATCGCAGCCGCCGCCTTGATTCATATATCGATTGCCGCCAGCCAGGTGCTTCTCGGGCTTGGAATTTTGCTGCTGCTTGTCTTCCGCCATACCCTCCCCTTTCCGCGCATCTGGATCCCGCTCGTCTGCTTTTTCGCCTGGACGGTGCTGGCCGATTGTGTTTCGCCCGACCCGTGGGGCGGCCGGGCGCAAATTCGCAAATTTTTCGTTTTCCTCTTTATTCCGCTGATCTATGGCGTTTTCGCGACGCAATTTGAAAAAGTTTACGCGCTTATGGCCGCCTGGACCGCGGTGGCCACTGCCTCTGGCGCATGGGGGCTGGTTCAATTTGCCGAGAAATATCGGCATGCACACGAAACGGGGCGCGAATTCTACGTCGCTTACCTCGAACGGCGGATTACCGGTTTTGAAAGCCATTGGATGACGTTCGGCGCACTGCAACTCAGTGTTCTTTCCCTGCTGCTCGCACAGCTGTTTTTCGCCAGGCGGCGAATGCCGTGGTGGGCTTACTCGAGCGTGGGTATACTTTCGGCCGCCATTCTTCTTGGCATGACGCGTAGCATCTGGCTCGCCAGTATTCCAGCCGTGCTTTATCTCGTCTGGTTCTGGCGGCCCAAAATGATGATCGCGGTCCCGGTCGTGATCGCCGGCTCGCCTTTGCGATCTCGCCGCATGCCGCGCGGGAGCGGCTCACTTCACTGGTTCAGCCGCGCGAGAATGTCGATTCGAACCGTCATCGAGTGGTCACTTTTCGCACCGGGCTCGCAGATGATCAAGGCCCATCCGGTATTCGGCCTCGGGCCCGAAGAGATTGCGCGCAACTTCGATCGCTATGTTCCCGCCGACATTGAACGCCCGCTGCCGGTCGGCTACTACGGACATCTCCACAACATCTATCTGCAGTATGCAGCGGAGCGCGGATTACCCGGCCTCGCCTGCATGCTGTGGTTCATCGGGCTGACGCTCTATGACTGCCTTCGCGGAATCTTTCGAACACGGATTTCGAGTGCGCGAAGCGATGTTCTGTTCGTACTGCACGGTGCTGTGGCTGTCATTCTGGGCGATTCTCGCCGGAGGTCTCTTCGAATACAACCTGGGCGACAGCGAAGTGCTCATGATGTTCGTGTGCGTTGTGGGGCTGGCGTACAGCGCATTGCGACACGCCGGTTATGCGGGGCTCTCGCCTGCTTTAACGCCCAGCGCGGAGACAGTCTCGAAATAGGGCGGTTCTGCCTCGCGGTGAACGACCGCTGTCTGGATGTCGCTGAACGATGCGCGCTCGAGGAAACGCCGCAGCTCGACCTCCGTGAAGCCGAGCCAGATGTCGGCGTAGAGCTCGCGCGCCTCTTCGAAGTTGTGCCGAAGCAGATCCAGAATCGCTATGCGGCCGCCAGGCTTGAGAATGCGGTACGCCTCCGCCACGGCACGCTCCGGATGCAGCGCATGATGCAGTGACTGGCTGAAAAATGCGAGATCAACTTGCGAATCGCCAATCGGAACGTTTTCCATGTCGCCGAGACGAAATTCCAGGTTTGCCAAACCGTGCTCGCGAGCCATTGCTTCGCCAAACTCGACCATTTTCGATGAGCTATCGATCGCGATGACGCGCTCGGCGCGCCTGGCGAGTAGCTGCGAGAACGTGCCTTCACCTGCGCCCAAATCCGCGATGACCATCGGACACATCAGGGAAAGAAGGATATCGGCGAGACCTTGCCATGATCGCCCAGGCAGGTACTCGCCGCCCGAAGCGTCCGGCCAGAGCATCGAAATACCCACGAATCTTGTCCTGCCGCTTGCTGAGAACCAGCGTGAGCGCATCCCGATCCTCGCTTGCGCCCGGAATTTCGTCCGCCTGCTGACGCAGCAGGTCGAGAATGGGCTCCAGGTCACGCCCCGGCGCCACTCGGTACAAGATGTTCTTCCCGGTCCTACGGTCTTCCACCAGATCCGCGTTCTTCAGTTGCGAAAGATGCGTCGAGATCTGGCTTTGGCCTTTGCCAAGAATCTGCTGAAGCTCCGCCACCGAGAGCTCTTCCTGCTCGAGCAATAGGAGGAGCCGTGCCCGCGTGGGGTCGCTTACAACGCGCAGCGCTCTGAGCAGTCCGTCAGCCATATACATCAATCAACATATCAAGATATCTTGATGTCTGGCTTGCTGCTTGGATATAATACTGAGCGAGGTTGATCCAGATTTCATGAGTTCTGCAACGCTTAACCGAGTGGCGTCCGAATATAAGGTCGCCGATTTAGCACTCGCCGATTGGGGCCGAAAAGAGATTTCAATCGCCGAGCACGAAATGCCGGGACTGATGGCGATTCGCAGGAAGTATGCGAAGGAAAAGCCGCTGGCTGGTGTACGCATCACTGGCTCCCTGCACATGACAATTCAGACGGCGGTCCTGATTGAAACCCTGCTCGACCTGGGTGCTGACGTCCGCTGGGCAAGCTGCAACATTTTTTCGACGCAGGATCATGCAGCGGCTGCTATCGCAGCCTCGGGCGTACCGGTCTTTGCGTGGAAAGGAGAGACTCTCGAAGACTACTGGTGGTGCACGTTTCAGGCTCTGCGCCATGCGAATGGCAAAGGGCCGCAGCTCGTAGTGGATGACGGCGGCGACGTCACGCTTCTGATTCATAAAGGATACGAGCTAGAGGAAGGCGGCGACTGGGTCAATACACCTTCGGAGAGCGAGGAAGAGCGCGTTATCAAGAGTCTCTTGAAGAAGGTTCACGCCGAAAATCCGCAGCACTGGCATAAGGTGGCGAAAGAATGGCGCGGGGTATCCGAGGAGACTACCACCGGCGTTCACCGCCTGTATCAGATGCAGGAAAAGGGCAAGCTGCTGGTACCTGCGATCAACGTCAATGATTCGGTCACGAAATCGAAGTTCGACAATCTCTACGGCTGCCGCGAGTCACTGGCCGATGGCATCAAGCGCGCGACTGACGTCATGATGGCCGGCAAAGTGGCCGTCATCTGCGGTTACGGTGATGTGGGCAAGGGGTCCGCGCATTCGCTGCGAGGCATGGGCGCGCGCGTAATCGTTACCGAGATTGATCCGATCAACGCGCTACAGGCCGCCATGGAAGGCTTCGAAGTGACAACGATCGAAGACACGCTGGGCCGCGGGGACATCTATGTGACCTGCACAGGCAATGTGGATATCATCACGCTCGACCACATGCGGTACATGAAGGATCAGGCGATCGTCTGCAATATCGGCCACTTCGATAACGAGATTCAGGTGGACCGCTTGAAATACCGAGAAGGGCGTAGTGAAGACCAACATCAAGCCGCAGGTCGACAAGTACACTTTCCCGGACGGACACAGCATCTTCCTGCTCGCCGAGGGCCGCTTGGTGAATCTCGGTTGCGCCACGGGCCATCCGAGCTTTGTCATGAGCAACAGCTTCTCCAATCAGACGCTGGCTCAGATTGACCTCTGGAAGAATCGCGATACGTACAAAGTCGGCGTTTACACGCTTCCCAAGAAGCTGGATGAAGAAGTAGCCCGGCTACATTTGGAGAAGATCGGCGTCAAGCTCACCACTCTGACGGGCGACCAAGCTGAGTATCTCGGCGTCTCTCCGGAGGGCCCGTACAAGCCGGATCACTATCGCTACTGAGATTTGTCTTCTAACCGGCGGGCGTTTACTGAGCGTCTGCCGGTTTTTTGTTATTCGCAAGACCTCCCACCAGTAGCTCCGATAACTGCGAAATCATCAGTTGTCCGGGATTGTCAGGCGTCCAGTTCACTTCGGGAATATTGTCGACGGTAATCGCCATGGCGATATTCCCGTTCTTCGAGAAGACAATGCCGACATCGCTGCGCAGGTGATCGAGCGCGCCGGTCTTGTCGGCAACCTCCACGTCCTGCATATCGCGCGCCATGCCGGCGCGGTCACGCTGGCGCTTCAGGATGGTCAGCATCTGCTCCGAAGCCGCCTTGCTCACCAGTTGACCGCGATACAGCCGTTCCATCAACATGACCATCTCGTACGGGCTGCTGCGGCCGAGACCCCACTTCTTGTTCTCGGGCTTGGCGCCCTCCGCCGTCACACCCGGTTTAAATGACTGCGATTTACTCCCTGCAGACTTTGCGCATGACGCGCGTCTGCTCAAAGCCCAACTGCTGCATGCGCGCGTTCACCGCGTTTCCTCCAACGCGATCAAGCAGCATGTTAGTGGCGGTGTTATCGCTCATCACGATCATCAAATCGATCAAGTCAATGAATGGGGAGTTGATCGCCATCCGTGAACTCCTGAAGCAGACCGGCGCCCGGCACTTTTTCATCCGAGGTCAAAGTAAGCCGCTCTGAAAGGTTCAGCTTGCCCTCGTTCGCCTCAGCGAAACACTCGGTCATGACCGCGAGCTTGATGGTACTGGCGGTCTGTACGGGCTGCTCGCCGTTCAAGCTGTAAGTTCGCACCGGAATCGAGATTCTTGGCGTACAAGGAAACGTGGCCCTGGAACCCTGCCAGCTTGGCTTTTATTTGTTCGTCAAGCTTTCCAGCAGTTACGGTAGTCTGAGCGAGGCTAGCCACGCAGAACGTAGCCAGGACCCAAGCGGCGCGAACGATCATTGTGAAATTGTACTCAGCGCCTGCTTAAACACGGATGCCCTGCCCAGACGAAGCGCAGCGGCCAATCCACGCACTCGCTGATGCCGATGCGCGGAGTTGCAGCAATTTTGAACTCAGGCTTTTGCCGCCAGCGGCGGATGGTGAGATCTCCGCGATCCAGGCGGCGGCCGTAATCGCTACGCGTGATCGCAAGCGCCTGGGTCAGTTTGCCGGGGCCGTTCGTCAAGCCGCAAGCCGGTCCATGCCAGTTGCGCCGTTCATGCATGAGTTCGAGGCCCGCAAGCGGCTGCAGCGCGCGAATCAAAACACAGCCCGGATGCCCTTCCCGGTCTGCTACGACATTCAAGCATTCGTGCATGCCATAGATGAAGTACACGTAGGCGCGACCCGCCGGCCCGAACAAAACTTTGGTGCGCTCCGTCTTACCGCGCGAGGCGTGCGCCGCCAGATCGCCCGGCCCAAGATAGGCTTCCGTCTCGACGATCATCCCCGCCGTTTCGCCGTGAATCAGGACGCAGGAGAGCAGCTCGCGCGCCAGTTCCTGGGCTTCGCGCTCGAAGAAAGGAATCGACAGCGCCTCCGTTTCGGCGAGCAGACGGGAGAGCGGAATGCCCTTGTCCGGAGCCGCCAAGGCTCCAATTTTTTCTCCTCCAGACAAGATACGCTAGAACATTAGCACGGCGGATTCAAATGCGACTGTTCACAGCTATCGACCTGCCTTCCGGGATCATCTACCGCCTGGAACGCCTGCTAATGGTGTTGCGCCCTGAGGCGTTCATCAAATGGAGTCCACTCGACAACCTGCACATCACGACGAAGTTCATTGGCGAGTGGCCCGAGTTACGACTGTCGGAACTGGATGAGGCGCTTGCCTCGCTCGGACCGCGCGACTCCTTTGAGGTGGAGATCCGCGATCTCGGCTGGTTCCCGAACGAACGTTCCCCGCGCGTGCTGTGGGCCGGTGTCCATGCCGGCGAGGCATTGCGGGAGCTGGCTTATGCCACCCAGGAGGCGGTTGCAAAATTAGGCGTCGCCCGCGAGACGCGCGAATATCTCTCCCCATCTGACACTCGCGAGAATCAAGAATCCGGTCCCGTTGAAAAGTCTGCGGGACAAGGTGGCAGAGCTGCAGCCGGCTGCGCTGGGCAGCTTTGAAGCTTCGCAGTTCGCGCTGTTCCGCAGCGATCCGGGGTCGAATGCCAGCATCTACCGGAAGCTGCGCGAGTACAAGTTTGAATCCGCCCTAGCCGCTTCCTAGCAGCGACGGCTTCGTAAGAGCATCCGCGGCTTCGTAATATCGATACGTGGTGTCGAGTTACTCTTTCCTGATACTGGCAGTTCTCACCATGGCCGCTTATCTCATCGGCGGCCTGCCGTTCGGATACTGGTTCGTGCGCTTGACTGCCGGCCGCGATATTCGCACTATGGGCAGCGGCAACATTGGCGCCACGAATGTGCACCGCACGATGGGCGGCAAAGCGGGAGTGATTGTTCTGCTGCTTGATATTGCGAAAGGCTGGATCGCCGTCTTCATCGCGGGCGCCGCCACGCACAATAATCCGGTCGCAATTGCGCTGGCTATCGTGGCCGTGATGCTCGGCCATTGCTACCCGGTGTTTCTGAACTTCAGAGGCGGGAAGGCGGTTGCCTGTTTCGTGGGCGCATTTCTTTATGCGGCGCCCCTGCCGTTATTTGCCATCCTCGTCTTCTTCGTCGTGGTGGTCGCAATGACCAGATATATTTCGCTCGGCTCCGTTCTGGCCGCGGCCGTTTTCCCGATCGCGGTCTGGCTGATCAGCCATCCGCCGCTACCGATCCTGCTCGCTTCCATCATTGCCGCGCTGCTTATTATTTATCGCCACAAGGCAAACATTTCGCGGCTGAGGTCCGGGACCGAACACGCGTTCTCGCTCAAAGGCAAGATAGCGTGAAAACGCTGGCGATCCTGGGCGGCGGCAGCTGGGGCACCGCCCTGGCGATTGCTCTCGCATCGCGTTTTGACGAAGTCCGCCTGTGGGTGCGCGAGGCGGATAGAGCGGACGCCATGCAACTCTCGCGGGAAAACGAGCGCTACCTGCCGGGGTTCCCGCTGCCCGCGCATGCCATCATCTCTCATGAAATGCCTTCGGTGCTGCGGCAGGCCGACGTCATGCTTTGCGTCGTACCCTCGGCGCATATGCGCGCCGTGCTCGAGTCCGCACGCCCGCATGTTCCCGCGAGCGCTGCGGTGGTCAGCGCGACAAAGGGACTGGAAGACGGCTCCTACTGCCGCATGTCGCAAGTCATTCGCGACGTTTTGAGTGAGAGGCCGGTTTGCGTGCTTTCCGGGCCAACCTTTGCCAAAGAAATTGCGGCCGGTGAACCGGCAGCCGTTGTCATTGCGTCCGAGTGTCCGGCCATGGCCGAGGAAATACAGACGTCCTTCGCCACTCCGGCCTTGCGGCTCTACGCCAGCCCGGACGTAACCGGGGTCGAGATCGGCGGAGCGCTGAAAAACGTGATCGCTCTCGGTGCGGGCGTGTGCCGCGGTCTCGGACTGGGAAGTAACAGCGTGGCCGCGCTGGTCACCCGCGGGCTGGCCGAGATCACGCGCTTGGCGGTTGCTCTCGGCGGCAGCCCGCGTACGCTCAGCGGATTAGCCGGGCTGGGCGACCTCGTCCTGACTGCAACGGGGGATCTCTCCCGCAATCGCTACGTCGGGATACAGCTCGGACAAGGGCACAAACTGGCGGACATTGTCGCGAATATGCAGATGGTCGCCGAGGGTGTCGCAACCTGCCGCGCAGCGCACGAATTAGCAGCAGCCCGCGGCATGGACCTGCCCATCATCGATAAGGTTTATGAGATTCTTTACGACGGTAAAGATCCGCGCCGGGCGATCCGTGAACTGATGGAACGGCCACTCACTATCGAGTGAGCCACACTATTTCCCTTCCCGCATCGTGTACGAGTAGTAGCCGATCATTGTTTTCGCGTCGATGATCTCTCCCTTGCGAATCATGCCGGCGACATCTTGTTTATCGAACCAGCGTATTTCAATCCGCTCGTCCTCCATCATCTCCTGCTTGCCGAGCGTCAGATTCCGCGCCAGAAATACCGTCATTCGTTCACTGACATAACCGGGACTCGCCCAAAACGAAGCGAGCTGCGTCCAATCGGCAGCCGAGTACCCCGTTTCCTCCCGCAACTCGCGCTTAGCTGCTTCGATGGCCGATTCGCCCGGATCCAGCCTCCCCGCCGGAAGCTCCCAAAGATAATCCTCTGCCGGCAGACGGAACTGTTTGACAAGCAGGATCCGCTCTTTCTCATCGAGCGCCATCATTACCGCGGAACCGGGATGCCTGACGATCGAGCGATGGATTTCGAAGCCGTCGGGGTCCTTCGCGACCTCGTCGACTACGGTGAAGAGCTTGTTCTTGAATACTTCGCGGGAAGAAATGATCTCCATAACTTCCAAGGTACGATCACGGCTTTCCAGAAGCGCTGGATGCGCTAAGCCGTCCAACCTCTGTGGAGCACATCAGTCCGTTTCCGCCGCATGCAATTACGAAGCCGGTGATGCTTCAGCACTGGGAGTCTCTGACCTTTCTACACTGGCCATTTCCACCCGAAGCCATTGCACCTCTGCTGCCCCCGCGGCTTATACTCGACACCATCGATGGGCAAGCTTGGGTGGGTTTGACACCGTTTTTGCTGACGCACCTGCGGCCATCGCTGCTGCCAGCCCTGCCGTGGATCTCCGAATTTCCGGAAACGAACGTCCGGACATATGTGCGCGGGCCGGACGGCAAGCGTGGGGTCTGGTTTTTCACTCTGGAGGCGGAGCGCTTAGCGGCCGTGCTGGCGGCGCGCTCCTTGTACCACCTCCCGTATCGCTGGGCGAAGATGTCGGTGCGGCGCAGCGCTCAAGTTGTCGAATACAGGAGCGAGCGAAGACGTTCGTTTGGCGCAGGGCGCACCACCATTCAAGTCGAGCCGGGCAGCGCCATCCAGCCGGGCGAATTCGACCACTTTCTGACCGCGCGCTTCCGGTTGTATGCAGCGGCTGGCAATCGCCTGGGTACCGCACCTATTGAGCACGAGCCGTGGTCTCTTCGTGCGGCACACGTCCTGCAACTCGATCAGGATTTATTTCACAACTCTGGAGTGCCGCAGCCGCAGGGCGAGCCGTTGGTCCATTTCTCGGACCACCTCGCGGTGAAAATCGGGGGATTTCGCTGGTTGTGAGGACGGCGGCGGTGATTTCCTCAGCGATACCCGGCAGCCTGTAATTCGAATAACTCCGAGTACTTGCCGCCGAGTGCGACGAGCTGCGAATGTGAGCCCTGTTCCACAATGCGTCCGTGCTCCAGGACCAGAATTCGGTCGGCCATCCGAACGGTCGAGAAGCGGTGAGAGATCAGGACCGCCATTTTTCCGGAGGTCAGGTCGACAAAGCGCTGATAAACCTCGAACTCGGCGCGCGCGTCCAGGCTGGCGGTCGGCTCGTCCAGGATCAGGATCTGCGCGTCACGCATGTAGGCCCGTGCCAAGGCGATCTTCTGCCACTGGCCCGTTGAGAGATCGACTCCGCCTTCGAACCTCCTGCCCAGCATTTGCCGGTATGCGTTCGGAAGACCCTGAATCACTCCGGCTGCCAGGCTCTTTTCCGCTGAGACTTCGACCCGGCTCTGATTCTGCAGCTCATCGATACGGCCAAATCCAATGTTTTCAGAGGCTATTACGTCATACCTCATGTAATCTTGGAAGATTACGCCGATCTCGTGGCGCAGCTCGTCTACGTCGTACTCGCGGAGATCCACGCCATCCAGCAGGATGCGGCCTTCGGTTGGATCGTAGAGCCGGGCTACCAGTTTGACCAGGGTTGTCTTCCCTGCTCCGTTCTCTCCGACAAGTGCAATTCGCTCTTCAGGATAGAAACGAAAGTTAATGTTATCGAGTACCTTCTTGTCGGAGCCCGGGTAGGAGAAAGAGACGTTCTGAAACTCATATCCCATGCGGATCGGGCGCGGCGTAGGAATCGCATCGGGTGGCGACGCAATCGCTGGGTTCGTTTCGAAAAAATCGAACAGGTCCTTGATGAATAAAGCCTGCTCGGAGATTCCTGCCAGGCCCGAAACAAGGCTTTCCATCGTGCTCCGGGCTCTCGAAAACGCCCCCACCATCAGTGTGAGATCGCCAATGGTGAGCCTTCCGGCGAGTGCCCGCAGAATGATGAGTGCATACGCAGCGTAATAGGCGCCGGTTGGGGCCAGGTTGAGCAGCGTGCCATGCAGTGCCCGGTTGATCGCCAGATGCCGATTCTCAGCATAAAAACGTTCAAAGAGGGTCTTCGAGCGCTGAACCAGATGTCTGCCTAGGCCGAATATTTTGACCTCTTTGGCGCTCTCGTTACTGGCCCCTAAGTAGCGTAAGTAATCCAGTTCGCGGCGCTCGGGCGTGTAGCGGTAAAGCATCGAGTAATTGAGCATGGCGAAGCGCGTTTCGCCCAGGAAGACCGGAATGGTCGCCGCCAGAAGGAGCAGCAGGAGCCAAGGGTAGTAGAAAACTACTGCCGAGAGCATGGAGATGAGGGTCAGAAACTGCTGCGCCATGCCGGCCAGGGCCGCCAACATTCCGAGGCGTGCAGTGGTCTGCCGCCGGGCGCGCTCCATTTTGTCGTAAAACACTGGATCTTCAAAAGAAACCAGATCCAGGGTGTCGGCGTGCTCCATCAGCTTGATACTTACGTGATTCGTGAAGCGGTCGCCCAGGAGGCTGTCGACGAGCGATATAAAACGGCCCAGAGTATCGGCCCCGACCGCCAGTGCCAGCTCGAGGACGAGAAGCTTCCAAATCCGTGAATGATCAAACACTTGATGGCGCACGGCACGCACCACCAGGTCAATGATCAGCTTGGATACCCAGAGCGTCGCGATGGGGAAAAGGGCCGCTATGCAGCGCAGCAGGAGGGTGCTGATGGTCAGCCAGCGGCTCGTCGCCCAGACCATTTTGAGCAGCGGAGGAACGTTCTTCAGCGCACTCAGCCGCTCCCGCCAATTCTGAGGGACTTGCGAGGATTCCGGCGGCCGGACTCTCATAGGAACGAAGCCGCTGGAGCCAAAAGAAAATGCTCATTCTCGCGAATGAGCATTTGTCTTCTTGTTGCCAAGCCTCCGGCTACCCGGAGGTTACGTTTGATGGGAGAATCAGCTTCGACGGCTTCGCAACCGTCAAAACCTGTTTGTGATTGGAGTTTAGGGCCAGCGGGGGGTGAAGTCAAGGGCATTTTTCCCCGCGCGCGGCAGAGGGGTGTAAGTACCGCTGTACAAATCATTTACCGTCGAAGATGTTTTCCGCCATCGGAGTGGACAAGCTCTTCAAATGCTGTGGAAAAGCTGTGATTCTGAAACGCTAAGCTCCACGCTATCTGAGACTTACAAGCCACCTTCACTGCTCGCGCGTAAGCCGCAAAGTGGTCATCGCCTCATCGGATTCGAGTGTTCCGTAACGTCTGCGATAGATCCTCATACCCGCATACATGAGCCCGGCGAGAAGGCAAATGGCGCCGAGTATGCAGCTGAGATAGATGATGTTCCAAAGCAACTGGAAGAGCGGTTTGATCGGACTCGGCGGAGGCGCGTCATTCCAGGTGATCTTCGCTTCGTACTGAACACGGCTTAACAGCGTGTCGGCTTCCTGCTCGCTCGGATTGCCATACACAACAGCAACCAACACGCCGGAGCGGCGCACGTATGTTCCGGGCACTCGCTTGAAAGCAGCGCTGTGCATACGCGCCATCTCAGGAGCCGGATAGTAAAACACCGCGAGATGCACGGGCTGTTCGCTCTTCCCTACTCTGTACTCGGCGACCTGCGCTTCAGCTCCTTCATCGAAGCCCGGCTTGCTTGCTGAAAGATCCGGAGCAAACGCATTAAGCGACACAGGCCCGAGAACGTAGCGAGCTGAATCCGGCACCAGACCCTGTCTCGGCAAAAATGTGAGAATCGCGGGCAATGAAGTCTCGTGCTTGTTTGGCAGCGCGGCGATGGCAGCAGTCACTTCGGCCTTGGTCGGCTTGGCGCCTTCAAACACGAGGACATAGTTGTAATCCGAGACCACAGTGCGATTTCCGTCCTGCGTGCAAAACGCGGCGAGATCACAGGACCGTGCCTGCGGTGATCGTAGCCACTCCCAGGCGGCGAGCGCACCCGTGAGGTCCTTCATCTGATAAGTCGTGATCTCGATTTTGCCCTGCTTTGCCGTATTCGTGCTCTGCAGGCCGTACTCACGCCAAAGAGCGCTATCGTCGGCCCGCAAAACAATGCTTGCAAGCAGAACCAGGATGGCGAATGCTACGCCGCGGCGCCGTGACACTTCTTGTACTTCTTTCCGCTGCCGCAGGGACAGAGTTCATTCCTGCCCACTTTCGGGGCTTTGTTGACAGACTGCGGCTGGCCGTTCGATTGAGCGCCCGAAAGCTGCAGCTCTGAAAGTTCCTTGTCTTTCTTCCGCTGGATGTTGCGGGTCAGATCGATTACCGACTGTTGCGCTTCACGCTTCTTGGCTTCGAGTTCAGCCTGCGCTGCCTGAGAACGCATTTGATCGTCGTCCTCGTCTTCCGGCTCTTCGATCTCCGGATACGGCAACGGCGGTGTCGCGGTTCCAACTTCCACGCGCATGAAGTAGAGGAACTTGATCGTCTCGTCCTCGATGCGGTCCATCATGTCCTGGAACATCGTGAACGATTCCTTCTTGTACTCGATCAGCGGATCTTTTTGCCCATATCCGCGGAGGCCGATGCCTTCCTTCAAGTGGTCCATCGACAGCAGGTGGTCTTTCCACTGGTTATCGACCACGTTGAGCATGATGATCCGCTCCGCCTGGCGAAGGTTCTCAGGCCCGATCATGCGTTCTTTCTCCGAGTAGCGCTCTTCTAGCAGTTCGTTGACCTTCTGCTCGATCTCACGGCTGCTCAGGCCGTTCAGTTCATCGAGATCGAGCTTCGCTCCGAACTGATTCAGCACCGCGGTCTGCAGTCCAACCAGATCGTACTGGTCATAGCTGACGTTCTGCGGGCAGAACTGGTCGATAAAAGAACCGACAATTCCGTGCACTATGTCGAGAATGCGCTGTTTCTGGTTTTCGCCCTCGAGCAGTTGCCGCCGCATGCTGTACACGGCCTGCCGCTGCTTGTTCATCACATCGTCGTATTCGAGGATATGTTTGCGCGAAGCAAAATGCTGAGCCTCAACTGCCTTTTGCGCGGCTGCAATGCGGCTGGTGATCAGCTTCGATTCGATCGGCACGTCTTCTTCCATGCCGAGGCGCAGCATCAGCCCTTGCATGCGCTCTCCACCGAAGATACGCAGCAGATCGTCCTGCAGCGAGAGATAGAAGCGTGAACTGCCGGGATCGCCTTGCCGGCCGGCACGTCCCCGGAGCTGGTTATCGATGCGCCGCGACTCGTGCCGTTCCGTGCCCAGAATATGCAGCCCGCCCAGCGCGATGACTTCGTTGCGCTCAGTTTCGATCTCGGCCTTGACCTGATCCTTGATTTGCTGCAGTTCTTCCGCGGGTATCAGCTCCGGCGATTTGCCGAGCTTCTTCAATCTGTCTTCGAGTAAAACATCCGGATTGCCGCCGAGCAGAATGTCGGTTCCGCGGCCGGCCATGTTGGTCGATACGGTGACCGCGCTTTTGCGGCCCGCCTGCGCCACGATATGCGCTTCGCGTTCGTGATTCTTGGCGTTCAGCACCTCATGCCGGACGCCCATCTTCTTTAGTAAGCCGGACAGCTTCTCCGATTTTTCAACTGAGATCGTTCCAACCAGCACCGGCTGGCCCTTCTCATTGAGATCTTTGATCTCCTTTGCGGCGTTGCGGAATTTCTCTTCTTCGGTGCGGTATACGATGTCCGGGTTTTCGATCCGGATCATCGGCTTGTTGGTCGGAATGACGGTGACGTCGAGGTTGTAGATCTTACTGAACTCGGCCGCTTCGGTATCGGCAGTACCCGTCATGCCGGCCAGCTTCTTGTACATGCGGAAGTAGTTCTGGAAGGTGATGCTGGCTAGAGTCTGGGTCTCGCGTTCAATCTTTACGCCTTCCTTGGCTTCGACAGCCTGATGAAGACCATCGCTCCAGCGGCGGCCCGGCATCAGGCGGCCGGTGAACTCGTCGACGATGATGACCTGCCCATCCTGAACGACATAGTCGCGATCGCGCTGGTAGAGAATGTGCGCGCGCAGCCCCTGCTGCACGTGATGATTCATCTCGATGTTCGCCGGGTCGTACAGGTTGCCGGTATTCAGCAGCTTTTCAACCTTGAGGACGCCCTCTTCGGTCAGCGCTACTGTCCGATGCTTTTCATCCACCGTGAAATCGCCTGTCGTGTGGGATTGTCCGGGTTCCTTGCCCTCGATCACCTCCCCGCGCTCTAAATAAGGGATGATACGGTTCACGCGGTAATACTTGTCGGTCGATTCCTCACTGGGACCGGCGATGATCAGCGGCGTCCTCGCCTCGTCGATCAGAATGGAATCGACTTCATCCACAATGGCGAAATTGAACTCGCGCTGGACATAATCCTCCAGCCGGAATTTCATGTTGTCGCGCAGGTAATCGAAGCCGAATTCGTTGTTCGTACCGTATGTTATGTCGGAGTTGTATGCGTTGCGGCGTTCCTCGTCGTAAAGATCGTGCACAATGGTGCCGACCGAGAGCCCTAGAAATTGATGGATACGGCCCATCCACTCCGAGTCGCGCCGGGCGAGATAATCGTTGACCGTAACGATGTGCACGCCTTTTCCGGCAAGAGCATTCAGATAACTCGGCAGAGTGGCAACCAGAGTTTTGCCCTCGCCGGTTTTCATTTCCGCAATCCGACCGTGATGCAGGGTGATTCCGCCTATAAGCTGTACGTCAAAGTGACGCATAGAGAGCACTCGCCGGCCGGCTTCGCGGCAAACGGCGAACGCTTCAATCAACAGGTCGTCAAGACTGGCCCCATTTGCCAGCCGTTGCTTGAATTCCGGAGTTTTCGCGGCGAGTTCGGCATCCGACAGCTTCTGGAACGCAGGCTCGAGATCGTTGATCGCGGCGACGATCGGGCGCAGGCGCTTGATCTCGCGACCATGTTTCGTGCCAAATACTTTGGCGAGCGTACCTTCGAGCATAAATAGTTTTTCTTGCTTTACTTCCAGTGTAACTGGAACACAGGCCCGGGCAATTACTAGGCTGATCGAATCGCGCGGATTTTCAGTGTGCGGCGGCTGCGGCCCGCTCGCTCGCCAGCAACTTCTGGCCGCAAAGACTCTCGAGCACGGCTACCGGCGCGTTTTCCGGATTCGCCATCGATCTTCTCGCCACAATCAGCGTCTGCTCCAGCGCGTGTTGGCCAGCGTGGACCGAGTGCGGGACCAGATCGGTAAACGCCAGCCAGGTCGATCCAGCCGGGAAATCGAAGGTGTACTTGGGACAGTTTGTTTGAAATTCCGTGTTGCGCTTCAGATATTCGTGAAATCTCAGCATAAAGCGGTCATACGGACACCGCGCCACCACAGGAAGTCCGAACCCTTCGAGAAGACGCGCCGCCTCATACCGCAGCTTGCTCTCACCGGCGATTTCGGCCAGCCCGGCATCGGCCGCATACTTGGCCGCGAGGACCGGGAACGGATCAGTCGTGACCCAGTTTCTGGCTTTCGAAGGATGAATGTTGGTGAAGACGCGCAGAATCAGGTCGCCGTTGGTCGGCCGCGAAGGAAACGCATCGGTATGAATCAAATCGTTGCGCTTGTTCAACGGAAGGTGGCGGCCCTGCTCTTCCAAAGGACGAAAGCTGGCGTAGTCCAGTTTGCAGGCGCGCGCATACTCGGGCAACAGACTGCTCGCAAAACGAACAACGGCGGAGGAATAGTTGCGCATGATGGCGCGCACGCGCTCAGAGGTCGCCGGATCGTTCGTGATGCCCGTCAGTCGATCGCTTGAAGGCCGGTAGGCAATATTCTTATGAACCGCGCCGCCCGCAAAACTGAGCCCGCGCAGGAAGTCCTGATCCTCGCGCGGCAGCGCAAACGGCGTGACCGGAAAGAACAGAACATTGCCGGCCTCCAACTCAGGTCTGAAGTCTCTAGCGAGCGGTTCGGGCCAGCTCTCGATCGTAACGAACTTCATTCTTTATTCGATTATCGACGGTTGCCCCGGGTTGACGGGTGTGCATTGAAAGTTTACGGGTGTGCATTGAAAACCGATAAGGGTACTGCCTTGCCCATCGCCGCATAACCGGCTGGTGATGGATGAAGGTGATCACCACAATCAAATGCTGGCAGCAGCCGATCAGGATGCGCCGGATCATGCATGATCTCATCAAAATCCACTACAGCGTCGAAGTGACCGGGTATTCTGATCCAACTGTTGATCGCCTGCCGGTCCGCTTCATTCGCCGGCCCGGGATGGTAGTAATCGGAGCCCATGTACGGCAGAATGGTGGTGCCGATAGCAAGGATTCCATGCGTGTGCGCGCGTGCAATGAGCTGCTCATATGCCGCGAGAATCCGCTGCACGAAGGCAGCGTGTTCGGCGGCACTAACCTCGTGTGTGCGAGTGAGTCCGCCGAGATCGTTCACGCCTTCGAGCACGATGAGATATCGCACGCCTGTCTGCGCCAGGACGTCGCGATCGAAGCGGGAGAGCGCGCTGGGGCCAAGCCCCTCGGTTAAAAGATGATTTCCGCCGATCCCCTGATTGAGAACGCCAATGTTCCGCGTGCCGGAGGATTCCTGCAGCCGACGCGCAAGAACGTCCGTCCAGCGGTCGTTCCCATTCGTTGTCGCGCCGTGGCCGTCCGTGATCGAATCGCCTAAAACGACCACGGCGGATCCAGGAGACGCGCCGGTCACATCGATCGCCGACAACTGGTACCAGTGGTCCACCTTCTTGGCATTCGGGAGATCGGCCGCGGACACCAGATCGCCATGACTTATATAAGAGGTTGCGCGCGAGCCCGGGTGGCCCGTCTGCTGTGAAGGCGGCTGATCAAAATGGATGCTGATCGCCAGATTACTGAGAGGCGTCGCGGGATATTCGAGCGGATCAGAAAGAAACTCGGCCCCGGCGGGTACGATGACATCGCTGCTTCCATGAAAGGTGAGCGCCTTATTCGCTCCCGGATTCGATCGGCCGCAGATCGACGCCAGAGAGCGGGCGCGCAACGTGAACCGAGCTCAGATGCAGCGGTTCCGTTCCGAACGCATTCGATACATGCACGCGCAGCACACGCCCGCCTACAGATAAATGCACAATTTCACGAAGTGTTGCGTCGCGAAGATCGTCAGGCGAGAGCGAGTTCTGTGGCTCCGGCAGTTGCTGCGACGCGGCCCAGGAGCCCGTCCACTGATTTGGAGCCTGGCCTTGCAGTGGACCGAGCGCAAAGCTGAACAAAAGCAGGACTGAGAACAGGCGGCCAAGGTTGATGCCTGCGAAAGCCCGCGCAGAGTAAGTTCCAACAGTATTATGTGAAGGACTTGTGTTCATCCGTTCCTTGATCTTTCGATTCATTCCATTTGCAATTGTGTGCGCCGCCGGACCGCTCGTGCGGGCCCAGACCGGAGCGGAATCAAGCAACCTCCCTCCGCCGGTCACCTTCACCGCGGAGCAGGATCACCAAAATATGATGGATCAGCTCGGCATCAAGGCGCTCCGGCCCGGCCCGAGTGGAAATGAGAACGCACCCAATCACGCCAACTACGACGAGTCACTCGCAAATCCGTATCCCGATCTGCCGGACATCCTTACTTTAAAAAATGGCCAAAAGGTCACCACAGCCGAGATGTGGTGGAAGCAGCGCCGCCCGGAGATCGTCGAAGACATGGAGCGTGAAGTATATGGCCGCTTGCCTGCGAACATTCCGAAAGTGACGTGGTCCGTTGCAGTAACGGACCGGGAGATGGTCGGATTCACGCCTGTGATTGCCAAGAAACTGATCGGGCACATCGATAACTCGTCCTATCCGCTGGTCGACGTGAACATTTCGATGGTGTTGGTGACTCCTGCCAATGCCAAAGGCCCGGTTCCTGTCCTGATGATGTTCGGACGGGCCGTACTTCCCGCGCCGGCACAGCCTCCACCGCAGGATCTGGACAAGATCAACGCTGCGCTGCGAGCACTTCTCGAAAAAGAAGATCCCGCCCTCAAAGCGATCTTCGAGCGATACCCTGCTTACAGCATCAATGCGTCGGAACCGTTACCTGCGTTTGGCGGGCGTCCGCCGTCCGGCGATCCGCCACCGTCGCAACAATTGATTGCCGATGGCTGGGGCTATGCAGTCATCGATCCGGCCAGCATTCAAGCCGATAACGGAGCGGGCCTCACACGCGGCATTATCGGGCTGGTAAATAAAGGACAGCCTAGGAAACCGGACCAATGGGGCGCGCTTCGTGCATGGTCGTGGGGAGCGGCGCGCGGGCTCGACTATCTCGAGACCGACCCGGCAGTAGACGCCAAACACGTCGGCATCGAAGGCGTTTCGCGGTATGGCAAGGCGGCTCTGGTTACGCTTGCGTTCGAGCCTCGCTTCGCCATGGGGTTGATCGGTTCCTCAGGCGAAGGCGGCGCTAAGCTCAACCGGCGCAACTTCGGCGAGGCGGTCGAAAGCCTCACCGGCGGCGAGTATTACTGGATGGCTGGCAATTTCATGAAGTATGGAGCCTCGGATGCCGTTTTCGGCAGCAAGAATGCCGGCGACCTGCCGGTCGATTCGCATGAGCTCATTGCGCTGTGTGCGCCACGCGCTTGTGTTCATCAGCTATGGCATCCCGGAAAACGGCGATGCCAAATGGCTGGACCAGAGAGGGAGCTACATGGCGGCCGTCGCCGCGGGCGTCGTCTACAAGCTGCTTGGCGCCAAGGATCTCGGTGTTGGGAATGACTATCACACTGCGCAGATGCCGCCGGTGAATACTGGACTACTCGAAGGCCAGCTCGCATGGCGGCAGCACGACGGCGGCCATACCGACGCTCCCAATATGAAGTACTTCATCGGCTGGGCCGATAAGTTCATCGGCCATACCAAAGGAGTTCAGGGCGGCTGACTCCAACCTCACCCGGCGTTCGTCTGCTTGCCTATCTCCGCCTCCAGATGATCTTTGGCGACCGCTTCGAACACTGACCGCGCATCGCGGGCATCGGCAGCTTCCACAAACTTAGAAGCCAGTACTTCAGCTAAGTCGTCCAAAGAGATCCTGAGTAAAGCAGCGCCCAACCGTATCTGCTCCGGCCGTTCCCGGTCTTCCGCGCGCCCTGCCAAGTCTTCGAGCTGAACCAGGAAGTGCCCCAGGGAGGAACCCTCTGTGTCGGCCTGAAAGTAGTAAATGAGCGGAAAGTGGATGAAATCGACCCGCGTCCGAAGCACGCTCTCCGCTAAATCACTGAACAAAGTGGCCATATGGCCTGACACTAACTCAACTCCTGTCTGTTGCTCAGCGCGCACCAAAGTAGACGCGCGCCTCGCCAGCGTTCGCATTCTCCCAAGCGCCGGGTAAATGAGCACGATCCACGTAATACTGGCAGTTATGAGGCAGATGCCAATCAATGACTCGAAGCTGGTAACAATACGAATCCAGCTTCCCTGAGGACTGAACTCCGTTGACCCGAGAGTGGTCAAGGAAGCTAGCGAAAAGTAGAGCACCCGCCAGAACCGGCCGAAGGCGTCCCGTTGCTCCGACGATACATGCGCGAAGCCCGCTGGAAATCGGCCCCAGAAGATGAGAGCAAAGCCGATCGTAATCAGCGCCGCCCAGCACAAAATAACGGAAACGATGGCTAGCGGCCCGGCGCTGGTCAACATCCAACGAGCACGCTTTCCTAGATGAAAGAGTGCCTTGCCTAACCACGAACTAAGTGAACCTGACGCGGATGGCTGAAATAAATCGGTAAAGACCTCCCGGAGCGTCCAGCAGACAATAAGAATCCCCGCTGCGGACGTCCAAATTGTCGCCATGCTCACCAGACACGATATGCCTGCAAACGTTTCGGATAGTGACCGCAGTGTGGACGAAACGTCTGCACACGTTAGTAGTTCTATTTAACCAGAGACTTAGAGTTTAATTCAGGGATGATGCACTTACGGGGAGTAACTATGGCCTCTGATCCTGGTGTATCTGCCGGGGCGTGATGCAGATGTTAAAGCTCCGCCTGGCAGGAACCGTCGTTCTTCTATTCACAGCCGCACTCATACCCCGCTCCAAAGCGCAGATACAGAATCAGCCGGATGATGGCCAGTGGCTCATGGCGGCCAAGAATTACGCCAGTACGCGCTACAGTACCCTCGATCAGATTAATACAGGCAACGTAAACTCGCTTAAGCTCGCGTGGACATTCTCGACGGGACTTACTCGCGGACACGAGGCAGCTCCGTTGATCGTGAATAACACGATGTATATCGTCACGCCCTACCCGAATTATTTGTATGCGCTGGACCTTACCAAGCCGGGCGCGCCGATGAAATGGGTTTTCCAGCCTGATCCAGCGCCCTCGTCTCAGGGCGTTGCGTGTTGCGATGTGGTGAATCGCGGAGCCGCCTATTGGAAAGGCAAGATCATCTACAACACCCTCGACGTCCAAACAGTGGCGGTCGATGCGGCGAGTGGAAAGCAGGTCTGGAAAACGAAGCTCGGCGACATCAACATGGGCGAGACCATCACGATGGCGCCGATCGTCGCCAAGGACGTTGTTTTAGTTGGAAACAGCGGCGGCGAGTTCGGCGTTCGCGGCTGGCTCGCGGGACTGGACGCCGACACAGGCAAGATTAAGTGGCGCGCGTACGGCGCAGGCCCTGATAAAGACGTATTGATCGGCGCCAATTTCAAGCCGTATTACAAGAAGGACCAGGGCGCAGATCTGGGCGTCAAAAGCTGGCCGTCAGACGCCTGGAAGATCGGCGGCGCAACCGCGTGGAGCTGGATTTCATATGATCCCGATCTCGATCTTTTCTATTACGGCACATCGAATCCCGGTCCTTGGAATCCCGATCAGCGGCCCGGCGATAACAAGTGGAGTTCAAGTCTTTTCGCGCGGCGGCCCGAAACCGGCGAAGCAATCTGGGCCTATCAGATCAGTCCTCACGACCTTCACGACTACGACGCGATAAACGAAAACATTCTCCTTGACCTGAATATCGGGGGCAGCATGCGAAAAGTGCTGGCACACCCGGATCGCGACGGTTACCTCTACCTCATGGATCGATCGACTGGCGAGATCTTGTCAGCTCAGACGTTTGGATATGTAAATACCAGTTTCGGAGTAGATATAAAAACGGGTGAGCTCAAGCTGAACCCGACTAAGCAAACCGGTTTCAAAACGATTCGCGACGCGTGCCCGGCGCCTCCCGGCACGAAGGATTGGACACCTTCCGCCTACTCGTCCAAGACCGGTCTCATATACATCCCGCATAACAATCTCTGTTATGAAACGCAGGGCACACAAGCGAATTACATCGCCGGGACACCCTTTGTCGGGATGAATGTCCGGATGTACGCAGGCCCGGGCGGTAACCGGGGAATCTTCTCCGCGTGGGATCCGGTTCAGGCGAAAACGGTTTGGTCTGTGGATGAATTCTTCCCGGTGTGGAGCGGCGCGCTGGCCACGGCGGGCGATGTGGTCTTCTACGGAACCATGGACGGCTGGTTCAAAGCAGTGGACGCACGCAGCGGTCACCTGTTGTGGCAATTCAAAGCCGGGTCCGGCATTATCGGCCAGCCGGTCACCTATCGCGGACCTGATGGCAAGCAATACGTAGCAGTTCTCTCCGGTGTGGGCGGCTGGTCCGGCGCCGTAGTTGCGGGGGGCCTGAACGGGGTGGATGGCACAGGCGCCCTCGGTTTTCTCAACGCCATGACAGATCTCGGCAAGTACACGACGAAAGGTGGAATGCTCTATGTGTTCGCTTTACCGTAGTGTCGCGTTTGTTGCTTTAGCCGTATTCTCCGCCTCTGCCGCGACGCCGGTGCTGCGCGTCTGTGCCGACCCGAACAACCTCCCGTTCTCGAATCAGCACGAAGAGGGATTCGAAAACAAGCTCGCCGCTCTGATCGCGGCAGACATGCACGCGCAGCTGCAATACACCTGGTGGTCTCAACATAAGTCATTTGCAAAGAAATCACTGGATCAGCGCGCGTGCGACGTAGTGTTGGGCGTGCCCGCGTCCATGCCGGACGTGCTCACGACGGAGGCTTACTACCGCTCCAGTTACGTTTTCGTCACGCGGCGCGACCGGAGTCTGCAAATCAAGTCTCTGGCCGATCCGCGTTTGGCTCAACTGCGCATCGGCATTCATGTCGTCGGAGACGACTACGCTCCGCCTGCATTCGCGCTGGCTCATCGTGGCATCACGCAAAACGTTGTCGGTTTCAGTCTATTCGGCGAGTACGGCGAGCTGAATCCGCCCCGCAAACTGATTGATGCGGTCGAAAATGGAGCGGTTGATGTGGCGATTGTGTGGGGGCCGTTCGCGGGCTACTTCGCGCAACACACCGCTGTACCGCTGGATATTACGCCTGTAATGCCATCGACGTTTCTCGGCATCCCATTCACCTACGGAATAGCGGCCGCGGTGAGGACGGGCAATGAGAATCTGAAGGCGCAACTGGACCAGGTCTTCCAATCTCAATCGGGCGCCGTTCAAAGGATTCTCGATGACTATGGAGTGCCGCAGGTCCCCTGAGACGCAACGCATGAGGCGACTGATCAAATCCACTCTCTGCTTCGCGTTATTGACGTCCCTGGCCTGCCAGCGGGAGAAACGCGACTTACGCCCGTCGCCCGCAGATCTGGCCATCTACGGCGATGCCGCCAGGGAGAGTACTCTGCGGCCGGGCGGTCCCGTCAATCCGCAGCCGGTTGTCAATAATCCATACAACGGAAGCGCATACGACATCTCCGAAGGTCAGCGGCTCTACAACTGGTATAACTGCGCCGGATGCCACGCCAACGGAGGCGGGGGGATCGGTCCGCCGCTGATTAAAAAGGAGTGGATCTACGGTGGCGAGCCCGCAAACATATTCGACACCATTGTCAAAGGCCGGCCGAACGGAATGCCGTCCTGGGGCGGAAGAATCCCCGAATACCAGATCTGGCAGATCATCGCTTATGTCCGTTCGATGAATGGCGAGCAGCCAACGTCAGCCACGCCGACGCGCCCGGATACCATCGAAACCAATCCGCAAAACATCGTCAACCGCGTTCCCGGACGAACGAAATGAGGAGAGTTTCTCTACCGGCGTTTGCCCTATCGATGCTGCTTGGCTGTGCCGGGCATCAGCAGTCCGTGGTCGACCCCGCCGGACCGCAGGCCGGAAGGATCGACACGCTTTGGTGGTCATTCTTTTGGCTGCTAGGAATCATTTTCATCATCGTGATGGTATTGACGCTGCTGACGCTCACCCGCCGCCATCGCG
Source organism: uncultured Acidobacteriaceae bacterium (assembly GCA_963846185.1). Classification (GTDB taxonomy): domain Bacteria; phylum Acidobacteriota; class Terriglobia; order Bryobacterales; family Bryobacteraceae; genus Bog-105. Next base: position 127,265 of record CAWJVA010000026.1, read on the forward strand.
GAATCGAGCAGGAGCCGCTCGAAAGCACGCACAGACCGGCGCCTCAAACCGAATCTCGCATGGGGCGAATCGTCACCGGCGCAACCGTCATCACCATCGTCATTTTGTTCGTGCTAATCGTTGCAAGCGTCGGCACCGGGAAAGCGGTGGCCGATCTCAGTCAAAAAAAGAATCCGCTCACGATCCAGGTGACCGGCAACCAGTGGTGGTGGCAGATCCAGTATCTGAATAGCGATCCCTCGCAAACTCTGACCACCGCCAATGAGATGCACATCCCGCTCGGGCGCCCCGTGCAGATTCTCGGCCAGTCACAGGATGTGATTCACAGCTTTTGGGTTCCCAACCTGCACGGTAAACGCGACCTCATTCCGTCGCGCACGACGACTGAATGGATCGAAGCGGATACACCGGGCGTCTACCGCGGGCAGTGCGCCGAGTTCTGCGGACTGCAGCACGCGCACATGTCTCTGTGGGTGATCGCCGAGCCGGAAGACAAATTTGAGGCCTGGTTTCGGGCGCAATCGCAGCCCGCGGCCACACCGTCCGATCCAGACACCCAGCGCGGCCAGCAGGTGTTTCTGAACCACGCCTGCATTTTCTGCCACCAAATCCGCGGCACCACCGCTTCGGGCCAGAATGCACCTGACCTGACGCATTTCGCAAGCCGCCGCGGAATTGCCGCCAACACCGTTCCGAACACGAAAGGAAATCTTGCAGGCTGGATCCTCGACCCGCAGAGTATGAAGCCCGGGAATCACATGGCCACCATCGCCGTGAACTCGACCGACCTGCAGCCGCTGGTCGATTATCTCGAGAGTCTCAAATGATCGCCACCCAGGACGTACTTCCTCAGACACCTAACCAGACGGAAGAAATCGAGCAGTTGCGGCGCGCCTGGCTCCACCCGCGCGGCATCTTCGGCTGGCTCTCTTACACCACGCACCACGCCATCGGCATGCGTTACATAGTCACGGCTTTTATCATGCTGCTGGCCGGAGGTGTCGAAGCGCTGCTCATGCGCACTCAGCTTGCGGTGCCGAACAATAGCTTTCTCAGTTCCGACAGATACAACCAGATGTTTACCACGCACGGGACGACCATGATGTTCCTGTTCGCCGTCCCCATGATGGAGGGCATGGCCATTTACCTGATCCCGCTCATGTGCGGAACCAGGAACGTTGCCTTTCCTCGCCTGAATGCATTCGGCTACTGGATGTTTCTGTTCGGCGTGCTGTTCCTGTATTGGGGCGTTTTCACCAACGCCGGACCGGACATGGGCTGGTTTGCCTATCCGCCGCTCTCAGGCCCGCAATATACGCCCGGCAAACGGGCCGACTACTGGGCGCAGATGATCACTTTTACCGAAGTCTCCGCGCTGTGCGTCGCGACCGAAATTATCGCCACCATCTTTAAAATGCGCGCGCCCGGCATGTCTCTCAACCGCATGCCTCTTTATGTCTGGTCGCTTCTGATTCAGTCGTTCATGGTGATTTTCGCCATGCCTGCCGTTGTGGTTTCCAGCTCGTATCTTTTGTCCGACCGCACGGTCGCGACTCACTTCGTGAATCCGGCGGAAGGCGGCGACCCGATCCTCTACCAGCACGTCTTCTGGTTCTTCGGCCACCCGGAGGTCTATATCATCTTTATTCCGGCGCTTGGTTTTGTCTCCGCCATCGTCGTGGCGCATGCTCGCCGCGAGATATTCGGCTATACCGCCATGGTGTTGTCGCAGATCGCGAACGGCTTTATTGCATTCGGACTCTGGGTGCATCATATGTTCGCCACCGGGCTGCCGCAGATCGGCGAGGCGTATTTCACCGCTTCCAGCATGATGATCGCGATCACCAGCGGCGTGCAGATCTTCTGCTGGCTGGCAACGTTGTGGACCGGAAGGCCGCGGCTCACCACCGCGTTGCATTTTGTTTACGGCTTTATCGCGATTTTCGTGCTGGGCGGGCTCACAGGCGTGGTGCTCGCGTCCGTGCCGCTGGATTGGCAGGCGCACGATACCTACTTCGTCGTCGCCCACTTCCACTACGTTCTGATCGGCGGCGCCGTCTTTCCGCTCTTCGGCGCTTTTTATCACTGGTACCCGAAGATGACTGGCCGCCTCATGAATGAGCAGCTCGGCAGACTGAACTTCTGGGTCCTGTTCATCGGCTTCAATCTCACCTTCTTCCCCATGCATATCCAGGGACTCAAGGGCATGCCACGCCGTGTTTATACCTACCCCACGGAAATGGGTTGGGAAACGCTCAACTTACTCGAAACCATCGGCGCATACATCATTGCAATCGGCGGGCTGATTTTCATCGCGAACGTGATTTCGAGCCGCAAGATGGGCCAAGTCGCGGGCAACAATCCGTGGGATGGGGATAGCCTCGAATGGGCGGCTGCGTCGCCACCTGAAAATTACAACTTCGAGTATCTGCCCGTCGCTACCAGCCGTTACCCGCTATGGGTGGATCGCTCGCAGCGTGCCTTGGTCACCGGTCTTCGCACCGACCGGCGGGAAGTGCTCGTAACTACTCTGATGGATGCTGAACCCCATCACCGCTACGTGTTGCCGGCGGCGAGCATCTGGCCTTTCATCACAGCGGTTGCTGTTACCATCGGCTTCGCCGGTTCGGTGTTCAACCCGTGGTACGTCACCTGGGGAACGATCCTCTCGGGATTGGCTCTCATCGGCTGGTTCTGGCCAAAGAGTCAGACGGAGCTCGAGCCGTGACCGAAGTTCGCACCATCGACGTCTCCGGCCTGCGCCCGTACGACATCTCGACTCAATCGCCGCTCTGGTGGGGACAGCTCATGATCGTCTTCATCGAAGGGTCGATGTTCTTTATCCTCATAGCCGCTTACTTCTACACGCGGCTGAGAATGGATGTCTGGCCGCCGCCGGGTGATCAGTATCCGCATCTGCTGCTTCCCAGCCTGGCGCTGATCCCTCTCATTCTCAGTTGTTTCGGTTCCTATTGGGCCAGCGAAGCCGCAAAAAAGAACAGCTGGTTGGGCATGCTCGGCGGCTTGCTTCTGAATCTGGTCATGGCCGGAGCAGCGCTCGTCATGCGCATCGTCGAATGGCACTCGCTGAATTTCAACTGGAAGACGGATATTCAGGGCTCGTACGTATGGGCCTTCCTCGGCCTCCATACCTTCGATTACATCGCTGACCTGGTGTTCACTGCTGTCCTGTTCATCCTTATTCTCAGCGGGTTCTACGGACCGAAGCAACGCCTTGGCGTACACGTCGATTCCATCGTCTGGTATTTCCTGGTCGCGATCTGGATTCCGATTTACGTGACCATCTATTGGGGCCCTATCTTCGCCGGTTCGCAGCAATGAAGAACCAAAACCTTTTGTTGTGGATCAGCGTTCTCGGTGGGCCCATCGCATGGCTGTTCAGCTTTGAGGCCCGCTTCGCACTGGTTCCCTGGGCGTGCACATTTCAGAGCAAAGCCGCGCTCTTCGGTGTCGCTATTGCCGCGTTGCTCATTTGTGCAGCGTGCGCCATACTCGGGTGGCGGGAATGGAAGGTACTCGGCGAGAACGGCCCAACCGGCGAGGGCGGCGCCTTCTGGCGCGGCACCTTCATGGCAATCGGCGGAATCGTGCTTAGCGCGGGATGCTTCATGATCCTGATCGCGCAGACCATCCCTGAACTCATGCTGGGAGCCTGCCAGTGACTTCGCTCCGTCTCGTCGTCTTCGCGGCCGTTCTTCCCGCAATCGCTGCCGCGCATCCCGGCGAGGCGCTCCAGCCCGACGATCTGTGGAAAGCCTGGGAATTCGACCCGGGCGTTGTGATCCCGTTGCTTGCGAGTGCGGCGCTGTACGCGATGGGTGCGCGCCGGCATTTCGGCCTCACCAGCATTCAGCGGCTCTGCTTCTGGTCCGGGTGGCTGAGCCTGGGAATCGCCCTCGTTTCGCCACTGCATCCACTGGGCGAAGTTCTGTTTTCCGCGCACATGGTTCAGCACGAAATCCTGATGCTGATCGCGGCGCCGCTGTTGGTGGTCTCGCGCCCGCTCGTCACGTTTTTATGGGCGCTGCCTTTCGAGTGGCGAAGAGCGCTGGGCCGCTGGTCCAAAGCACCGCTGATTCGCAACCCATGGCTATGGCTGACCGCTCCGTTGGCAGCGTGGTGGATTCATGCTCTTGCCATCTGGGTTTGGCATGCGCCGCCGCTCTTCCAAGCCACTATCGACAACGATCTCATTCACACCGCGCAGCATCTGAGCTTTTTCTTGTCGGCGCTGTTGTTCTGGTGGTCCTTATTCTATGCGCACGGCCGGCGGGCTTACGGCAGCAGCGTTTTATATATCTTTACGACCGCCATCCACACCGGCATTCTGGGCGCGCTGCTCACATTCGCGCCACGGCTCTGGTATCCCATCTACAGCAACACCACGCAGGCCTGGGGGCTTTCGCCGCTCCAGGATCAGCAGATCGGCGGCTTGATCATGTGGGTGCCAGCCAGCCTCGTCTACCTCGCGGCAGGCCTCGCTCTCTTCGCCGCCTGGATGAAGGAGAGCGACTCGTTGCTGGAAAGGGTCTCCAGTGCGAAATAGCTGGTTGCTCATCGTCGCGCTGCTGGCGCCCGCGGCATGCAACACCGGCTGTAGTCGCACCAGTCAGGCTGAACAAATCGCGCGAGCAACAACCGGCGGCAGCGCGGCGCGAGGAGCCGCGGCCATCGCACGCTATGGCTGCGGCTCTTGCCATCTCATTCCGGGCGTCTCCGGTGCATCGGGTCTAGCCGGCCCGCCACTCTCCGGCATCGGCAATCGCATCTACATCGCCGGCGTGCTGCAAAACACGCCCGACAACATGATCCGCTGGATTGAGAATCCACCGGCGGTGGACGAACACACCGTCATGCCGAACCTCGGCGTCAAGCGCCAGGATGCCATCGATATCGCCGGATATCTGTACACATTGAAGTAATCACAGCCGCAAACCGGCTATTTCGATCGACTGGTATGTTGTAAGAGATTTGCACTCGCTGCCGAAGACTCCGCCCGGGCAGAGCGATGTTTCTGCAGCGGTGGCGGCGCTTGCGGCGGCCGGACAATCGTTCTATGAGCGTGGATGGGTGCTCGGCACCTCCGGCAATTTCAGCGCGGTCTTGAGCCGCCAACCGTTACGAATCGCGATCACCGCGACGGGGCTGGACAAAGGCGCACTGGATCCCAAAAGCTTCGTAGTCGTCGACGAATCGGGAACGGTGATCACCGGAACCGGCCGCCCATCTGCCGAAACGGCGCTGCACATCGTCATCGTGCAAGCAACGGGCGCAAACTCCGTTCTTCATACCCATTCCATCTGGGCCACTGTCCTGTCCGAGACGCATGCCGCGAAGCAAGGCTTCGAACTCGTCGGCTACGAGATGCTGAAAGGGCTCGCGGGCATCACGACGCACGACTATCGGGAGTGGGTCCCGATACTCGAAAACAGCCAGGATTACGAAGTGCTTGCACGTCAGATGCGCGATCTTCTCGCCGCAAGCCCTGCCACTCACGGCGTCCTGTTGCGCCGGCACGGACTGTACACTTGGGGAAGAGATATCCCGGAAGCCCGCCGCCACGTCGAGATCTTTGAATTTCTGTTTGAAGCGCATGGCCGGCTGCATCATGGAATGAGGTAGATCGCATGGCTGTCCTGACAATCACCGGCGAGAGCCGGACTCTTCGTGATCCGCAACGGATTCGCGAGTATCTGGCAAGAACGGGAATTCTGTATGACCGCTGGGAGCTGCTGCCCGAAATCAGCGAGGACGTGACCAGCGACACGATTCTCCGGGCGTATTCGCAAAAAGTTGAAGAAGTCAGGCAAAGCGGTGGCTATGCCAAGGTCGACGTAATCAACGTCAACACTGCAACTCCGGGTCTCGACCAGATGCTCGCGAAATTCAGCACAGAACACTGGCACGACGAGGAAGAGGTTCGCTTTATCGTTTACGGCCGCGGCGTGTACCATGTGCATGCGCCCGAGGGCTCTGTCATGCGGCTCGAAGTTGAGCCAGGTGACATGATCCGGATTCCGCGCGGGACGCTCCACTGGTTCGACCTGTGTTCCGAGCGCGAGATCAAAGCCATCCGGTTCTTCCAGGATCCGGCGGGCTGGACACCGCACTACACGCACAGCAATCTGGAGAAGCAGCATCAGCCCGTTTGCTTCGGGCAAAGCTACTTGGCTGGCGAGGCCGTTTCGAGCACTTCGTGGCTGAATCCCAAATAGCAGCAGCCGCCATTCTGCTCGACATTGAGGGAACCGTCACTCCGATCCGTTATGTATACGAGAAGCTGTTTCCCTATGCGCGTGCTCATGGACCGCAATTCATTCGCGAACATTGGAACAGCGCCATGATGCAGCCCATCCGCCAAGAGCTTCGCGAAACTCAACGAAAAGGACAGAACAGAAGGCGCGCCACCGTTAACGAATGAGAGCAGCGCTGTCGATTACTATCTGTGGTTGATGGACCGCGATCGCAAAGTCTCTGCGTTGAAAACGATCCAAGGGCTGGTCTGGAAGTGGGGCTTCGAGAAAGGCAAGCTGACCAGCGAAATGTTCCCGGACGTACCGCCGGCACTTGGACGATGGCACGGCGCAGGCAAGAAGCTGGCGATCTACTCGTCAGGCAGCGTGCTTGCGCAGCAGAACGTGTTTCGGCATAGCAACACCGGCGATCTCAGCGGGTTCATCGATGCGTATTTCGATACCGAGGTCGGCAGTAAGCGCGATGCGTCCAGTTATCGCGAAATCGCAAAACGTTTAGATCAGAGTCCTGAGCGCATGCTGTTCCTGTCGGACAGTCTGGAGGAGCTCGACGCCGCTTCTGCCGCAAAACTCGAGACTGCGCTCTGTATCAGATCAGGCAATGCCGCCATCACGCGTGCCCATCCGCACAAGATGATACACAGCTTCGACGAGATTTCCTGACCATGTTTCTTCAGTTACCGGCAACGGTGTATGACGCAGTCATAGTAGGTTCCGGAGCTACCGGCGGCTGGGCCGCCAAACGCCTCACCGAAGCAGGTATGCAGGTAGCGCTGATTGAAGCGGGACGCCGCATCCAGCCCAGCGAATTTACCGAACACAAACCGAGTTGGGAATTGCCGTTCCTCGGCCACTCGCCCATCATTTCCGAAACGCGCCCCATCCAGAGCACGTGCCCGTCCTGCACCGAATACAACTACAAGTGGTTCGTCGACGATCACAAAAATCCCTACACGCAAGAAAAGCCGTTCACCTGGATTCGCATGCGAGTACTCGGCGGGCGCACGCTGAGCTGGGGCCGGCAGGCGTACCGCATGAGCAATCTCGACTTCAAAGCCGCCTCGCACGATGGTTACGGCGAGAACTGGCCGATCAGCTATGAAGAGCTCGCTCCTTATTACGACATCGTCGAGAACTACATCGGCGTCAGCGGGCAGCGGGAGGGACTGCCGCAGCTCCCGGACGGCGCCTTTCTTCCGCCGATGGAGTTCACCTGCGGCGAGAAGGTGTTCAAACGTGAAGTAGAGAGCAAGTTCGGCAGACGAGTCACAATCGGGCGCGCCGCAATCCTCACCCAGAAGCACAACGGCCGCGCAGCGTGCCATTACTGTGGGCCGTGCTACCGCGGTTGCGTCACGAAGTCTTATTTCAACAGCCCAGCCACCACGCTGGCTGATGCTGAAAAAACGGGCCGGCTGACCATCTTCACTGAGGCCGTTGCTGCGCGTGTTCTGATGAACGGCGGCAAAGCTGCTGGAATCGAATACATTGACGCGAACCAGCGCACGCTGCACCAGGTGCGCGGAAAAGTGGTTATTCTTTGCGCCTCTTCGCTCGAATCTGTACGTCTGCTGCTGAACTCCGGAATCTGCAATTCAAGTGGCGTGCTGGGCCGTTACCTGCTCGATAACATGTTCCGCGGCGGCGCCGATGGATTCATTCCTGCCGGTAAGCCTGAACCCTGGGGCGGCGCGCCGGCCCGTCCGAACGGTATCTACGTCCCGCGCTTTCGCAATATCAAGGAAAAAGAAACGAACGGCTTCATCCGCGGCTACGGTTATCAGGGCGGCTGCACCGCATCGTTCGATTTCGCTGCGCCGGGGCTGGGCGCTCATTATAAAGCCGCAGTTCGCAATGGGTATTGGGGAATGCGGCTAAACCTGTATGCCGAGTGCCTGGCTCGCAAACAGAATCGCGCGGAAATCGACCATATGCGAACCGATGCCTGGGGCGTTCCCATTCTGAAGATGAACATGGCCTGGAGCGACAACGAGCTCAAGATGTTCGCCGATGCCCAGCATGAAGCCATGGAGATGTTGAAAGCAGCCGGTGCGGAAAATATCCAACTGTACGATGAGCGCTCAAAACCGGGTGCCGCTATTCATGAGACCGGTGGAGCGCGCATGGGCGACGACCGGCGGACCAGCGTGCTCAATCGCTACAACCAGGCGCACGATGTCAAGAATCTGTTCGTCACCGATGGCGGCTGTTTCGTCTCGAACGGGTGCCAGAATCCCACCCTCACGATGATGGCGATCACCGTCAGGGCCTGCGACTATATAACGAAAGAGTACGCGAAGCAGTTGATATGAGCATGCCTGTGCCGCTCGAGGCTGTTCTACACTCGTCGCATTCAGAGCAATGGGAGGCAGTCGCATCATGAGTTTGTCGAGGCGGGCATTTACAACAGGTCTGGCGATTACACCGCTGATCAAGGGTCGCGCTCAGAACGAGCATGCGACCGACGGAAGCGCGCCGTCGGTTCCATCTCGAACTGACTGGCGGCCCGCGATCTTCGACGAGCATCAGCTCGCAACTGTGGCGATTCTGGTGGAGCTTATTATTCCGAACACGGACACGCCCGGCGCGCGTGAGGCACTGGTTCACCAGCATCTCGATCACATTCTCTCGGCATCACCGGAGGCGGCCCGCAATCAGTTCCTTGAAGGGCTCTGGTGGCTCGACGGCTACTGCCTGCGTTCGGCAGGCAAGCCGTTCAAGGATATTCCTTCTGACCAGCAAATGCAGATTCTGCTCACGCTCCACGACACCTCCGATCCGGATCTCGAGCCTGGCCGCATTTTTGTTCACAGCATGAAGACCTGGACGGCGAAGATCTACTACTCGACCGAGATCGGGCAGCAGGAGCTGAATAAGGGCGGCCGTGTGCCATCGAGCTACGTGCGCGAATGCACCGCTTGAGCCTTTCTTCTGACCTCGCCGCTTACTTGACAACCCGAAATTCATTGCCAACCACTTCATCTGCCATACGTCGCGAATGCGCGGCGTCGTCCGGCTCGGAAGCGGATATCGGAAGCAGCGGAAAGAGCAGTTCGGCGACGCGATAGGACTCCTCCAGATGCGGATAGCCGGACAGGATGAACGTGTCGATTCCAACATCCGCATATTCGAGGAAACGCTTTGCGACTGTCTCTGGATCGCCGACGAGCGCTGTTCCCGCGCCGCCTCGGACCAGCCCGACACCGGCCCAGAGATTGGGACTGATCTCCAGATGCGATCGATCACCCTTGTGCAGTGCCACCATGCGGCGCTGACCTTCGGAATCGAGCTTGGCCAGTGCGCGCTGTGATCTCGCAATCGTCTCTTCATCGACGTACTTGATCAGTTCATCCGCGGCTTGCCACGCTTCGTTGTTCGTTTCGCGCACGATTACATGGAGGCGGATGCCGAACTTCATGGTGCGCCCTACTTCGGCCGCCTTCTTCCGGACGACTGCGATCTTCTCGGCAACGGCGGCAGGGCGGTTCGCCCCAGGTCAGATACACGTCAACCTGGCGCGCCGCCAACTCAATCGCTGCATTCGAGGACCCGCCGAAGTACAGGGGCGGATGCGGGCGCTGCAGGGGCGGATAGATCACCTTGGCGCCCTCCACGTGCACGTATTTGCCTTTGAACGTCGTCGGCTCGCCCGAGATGGACTGGCGCCAGACAGTTAAAAACTCGTCGGTCACTTCATAACGTTCATCATGCGAGAGAAAAACTCCGTCGCCTTTCGCTTCGTCCGGATCACCGCCCGTCACGACATTGATCAGCAATCTGCCGTCCGAGAAGCGATCGAAAGTCGCGGCCATGCGTGCGGACAAGGTGGGCGACATGACTGCCGGACGAACCGCGACCAGAAACTTCAATCGCCTGGTAACAGGAACGAGCGTGGAGGCGACCACCCAGGCGTCCTCGCACGAATTGCCTGTCGGCAGCAGCACGCCTTCATAGCCGAGTTGGTCTACTGCTTGCGCGATCTGCTTCAGATAGCCGTGGTCTGTCGGGCGCATCAAGTGCGTGGTTCCCAGATATCGCCCATCGCCCTGAGTCGGAATAAACCAGAAGAGTTTCATGAACGGTTTGTTGAGCCTTTCAAGAATCGGCGCCGGTCTTCAGCGGCTGCAATCCCTTACTTATTACAAACAACGCGATTGTACCGGCAAGCGGCATCACGGCCGCCAACGCAAACACAGGCGAGTAGGAGAAGTGATCCACCAGAAAGCCCGTGAGCAAAGGGAATAAGAGCCCGGAGAGCCCGCCGCAGATGCCGTGCAGACCGGTGGCGCGGCCCACTGCTTCATCCGGAAACATATCTGTTACGGCGGCGAACATGTTCGCCGAAAGAAAAGTGTGTCCAAATAAAACAACGCCGATCACAGCCAAAGCCTGCGAAACCGCCGGCACAAAATACACAGCGAAACTGGCCAGACAGAGCGCAGCGCCGGCATACATCGTAATCTGCCGGGCATGGTTGGCGCTGAAGTTACGCTTGAGCAGCCATCCGGCAGCCCAGCCGCCGGAAATGCTCCCGAGATCGCCCATCAGGAACGGAATCCAACTGAACGCACCGATGTCGCGCAGACTGAGGCCACGCACGGTATAGAGATAATCGGGCATCCAATACCAATAGAACTGCAGCACAGGTCCGACCAGAAATCGGCAGGCCATCACGGACCACGTCTGGCGATGCCGCAACAGATCAAAGCTGCTCTGTTTGGGTGCCGCCACACTCTTATGACCTGGCTGCCTTATCTTTCCATGAAATCGCCACCACAGCGGTACCCAGCACGCGCCCAGGATCGCCGGAACCAGAAAGGCGTAACGATAACCGTAGCGCTGGGCGAGAAACACAACCAGCGGCGGGGCAACAATCGAGCCGATCATGGTTCCGCTGTTGAAGATGCCGATGGCGAACGCGCGCTCAGTCCGTGGGAACCATTCATTCACTGTCTTGACGCCGCCGGAGAAGTTTCCGCATTCGCCGGTGCCCATCCAAAAACGCAGTAAACCCAAATCCAAGCCGGAGCGCGCGAATCCATGCAGACCAGTGGCAACGGACCACCACAGCACGGCCCCGCCCAGGCCCAGGCGCACGCCCCATCGATCCATCAGCCAGCCGGCCGGAAATTCGCCGCACATCATGCCGAACTGAAAAGCGGCCACGATCCGGCCATAGGCTTCGTGCGAGAGATGAAGCAGCTCGCGGATCTTCGGCGCGAGCACCGAAAGTGTTTGACGATCTACGAAATTGATAACGGTGATGCTGACCAGGAATCCGAGAACGACCCATCGCGCGCGCAAGATCGCTTCCTGACGGGCGGCGTTTAGTCCTCAGCCGCTCGCGGCAGGCAGTGGTAATTGCGGTCGCACCAGACCAGCGGCCGGCCTTCGTGACGTTCGAGCTGCTGCACGGCTCCGATCAGGACCAGATGATCGCCCGCTTCGATGACCTGGTCGAGAGTACAGCCGAAAGTAGCCACTGTGGCTGCTAGGCGCGGAACATTGGCCCAGCCTGCTGCCCATGCGACGCCGGAAAATCGGTCCTCCTCGCGGCGATTCGCAAACCGTTTCGCGAGTTCCTGCTGCTCTTCGCTAAGCACATTCACCGCAAACGGCTGATCCGGCCTCAAGCCACGCAGGAATCCGGCGCCTTTATCAACGCAAACAAGAATGAGAGGCGGCTCCAAAGAGACCGAAGTGAAAGAGCTAACCGTCATTCCGTACGGCCGGCCCTCTTCCGTTCTGCGCGTGAGAACCGTCACTCCCGAAGGAAACAACGCACACACCGACCGGAAATCCGCGGCGGAGACGGAGAATTCGGTCGTGAGTGCGTGTTGCTTCGGCTGAGCTGGCATTCGTTTGCGGGACGTCCGGCGGACGCGGCGCGTCTTCTTCGAACAGTAGCAGAGCGGATCTGCCGCAGTTATAACGAACGGTCAGGCCCGTTCCCAGAAGGGTGGCGGTTCAATCGAAAGTGCGCGCAGATAGACATACGCTTGTCCACGGTGGTGAATCTCGTTGTCAATCGCATACAGAATCGTATTGATTCCGCTGCTCTCCCATTTGTCGAACGCTTTGTCCACCTGCGCAAAGCGATGCGCCGGAATGGTTGGCCAGATGGCGTCAAGCGCCGCCGTTGTCTGGTCCCATTGGGCGAGCAGCTCAGCTTTCGTACGCGGCGCCGGAGTTTGCGTTTCAACCCATTTCCCCGTCGCTACACCGCGCGCGATCGGCTCCGTCATCCTCAAGAACTCAACGACCATCTCGGAGAAAGGCCGCATGGATCCGATGGAAAAACTGAACAGCTTGTCTTCAGGAAACGCTTCGATAACCCGCCGCGTCAGCCGCCGGTGCCCTTGCCAGTGCGTCAATAGCGCCTGCGGTGTCAGAATGGCTGTCTCGCTTACAGTTTGTGTCATTTTTGAAAACTCCTTTCTGGACGTCTTGCGCCCTCATACCGAGCCTAAGAGCGATTCACGACAACTTGCGTCGTAATTGCGTGTCACCATAAAAATTCATGTACGACCCGATTATGCGCGTCCTGACGGTCCTTGAGATCCTGCAGGCCCGCGAGCACGTGAGCGGGACCGAGCTCGCCAAGCGCCTTGAAGTCAGCCCGCGCACGGTGCAGCGTTATATCGCACGGCTGCAGGACCTGTGTATTCCCGTCGAGGCGGTCCGCGGGCCCGGCGGCTATTACCGGCTCGAACGCGGCTTTCGTTTGCCGCCGCTCATGTTCAGTGATGAGGAAGCGTTCGCTCTCACGCTCGGGCTGCGCGCGCTCGGCCATATCGGGCTTTCCGCGTTTGCACCTGCCACGCAAGGCGCCGCCGCGAAGCTGGGACGCGTGCTGCCACAGCCGCTGCGCGAAAGTGTGAAGACCATAGAAGAAGTGGTCGCGCTCGAGCCCGGACCATGGGTCATCTCAACACCGGCAGAATCCCTCATTCGGATCGCCGCCGCGATCCGCGCACGCAGGCGCGTTGCGTTCGATTACCATTCGCACGACGGGAACTCGTCGCGCAGGGAGATTGAGCCGTATGGCGTCGTGCATCTGGACGGGCGCTGGTATATGGTGGGCCGCTGTCTTTTGCGCGAGGCATTGAGAACCTTCCGGCTCGATCGCGTATCGAAATTTGAAATGCGCGACGAGACCTTCGCGCGCCCGGCAGACTTCGACATCAAGAAGCACATGGAGGAGTCGATGCCATTCGTGCAGTCTGCATTCTCGATCGAAGTCTGGCTTGACCTGCCATTCGCGCGTGCCGAGGGTTGGTTCGCGCACCATCGCGTGGTGGTCAGTGAAGAGAATGGCGGAACCCTCCTGCGCTGCGGCCGTGAAAGCCTGGAGCCGTTCGCGGCTATGCTTTTAAGCCTGGGCTGTCACGTAGTTGTGCGGCAACCGCACGAGTTGAAACAAGCTTTCGCGAAGCTCGCGGTACGGGCCGCCGAAACAGCCGAAGCATCGCCGCCACGCGACCTCGGCGCGCCGCTCACAGAGGCTGTTTCAGCTTAGAGTATGCGTCGCGAGCGTCACCGTCACATCATCGTCCGGTGTTTTCGTCGTTCCGCCGTCGCTCTGCGGGTGAAATTCAATGCGCATCGTTTGTGCATTCACAATCACGCGCAGATAGCCATAATCGGTGTCGTCATAGCTTTCGAGCGTCAGCGTGTTATCGATCTGGATACGGCGTCCGGAGCGTCATCCGCATCTTGGCTAGCGGTGAATGGCCACCACAGCCGGCCACCAGAAACGGGATCTGCAGATTGTTGACCAGTCGCGTATACCGCTGGTAATTGTGTGCGTGGCCTGAGAATACCGCGTGCGGCCACACCTGCGCCGTCTGGCAGGCGCTGTCGATATCCTGCAGCATGCGCGGGCTGCCGCCGTGATCCGTTCCGCCTGTGAACGGCGGATGATGAACAGCGATGATCACCGCTCCCGTGAAGTTATCGGTTTTCACTCTGCTGAGTGCGGTAGTGAGAAAGGTAATCTGGCGGTTGTCGAGAACCGTGTTGTTGCCGCTCTCTCCGGATATCACTCCGGGATCTTCGAGCACATTGCTGTATATCCCGAGTATGCGCACGAACGGCGCTTCGAGCGTGAAATACACTCCCGGCTGAATCATCGTCGTGCGCACAAGACCGCCGGCATCGGGCGACTGCGCCGGAGTGGTCGTGCAGAAGTTTCGAAGGAACGCGTCCAGGGTCGGTTCCGGGTCGCTCGCGTAGACGACACCGTCGTGATTGCCCGGAATCGCGATGATGGGAGCCGGATAATTGCGATACGGCTCGTAGAACTGATCGTAGTAATAAGTGGACTCGCCGAAATAGTAAACAACGTCGCCTAAATGGTAAAAGAATGAAGGCACGTCGGCGGCATTGGCCTCATTGAAGTCAGTGACCATCTTATCCGCGACAAGTGACTGTGTTGCCGGCCCGACCACGCTGCCGGTATCGCCAGCCGAATGAAAGACGATCTGGCCGGCTGCCTGAATCTCCGCAATCTTGGCTGCACCGGCATCGCCGTATACCTGCTGCAAGGTGAGTATCGGCTCAGCCGCTCCGCCGCGCGGCTCGGGTACGGGCTCGAGCGATTTCAGTTCGGCTTCCCCTTGGTCCGTCACCGGATGCTTGAACCCGGTCGGGTCAGGCGAAGGCTGCGGCTGAGCAAAAACAGGCTGGCCGTTAATGGCTGAGTGGTGCTTGTCCATTATTCCTCCCGCGTCAAAAGCTCTTTCGAGCGGTCGCGAGCTCTGTTAAGAGCAGACGACGCAGCCTGATTCTAGTTGCTCTCGTTTGTATGAATTCTGGATGACTCAGCCGCCCGGCTGCCTAGCTATGTAGTATTCTTAATCGAGCATGCGCTGCCTCGATGCCATCGTCCAAGACCTGAAATTTGCTTTTCGCACATATCGGCGCTCGCCCGGCTTCACCCTCACCGCTCTGCTCGCAATCTCGCTCGGCATAGGCGCGACCACAGCCGTTTTCAGCGTCACGGATCGCATTCTGTTCCGGAATCTCCCCTATGACGATGACAAACAGCTGGTCTCCTTCGGCATGCTCGCCAAAGTGGTCGACGATGGTGAGTTTCTGTTTGCGGCCGACTATAAAGACCTGCTCGCTTGGAACGGGCCCTTTCAGTCGCTGACCTCCTGGAGCGGTGTCGATGACTGTGACATTACCGATCGCAATCCGGTGCGCCAGCGCTGCGCTGAAGTCGAGTGGAACTTTCTTGACGTACTCGGTATTCATCCGCTTCTGGGCGAGGGCTTCGCTCAAACGGACGTTCAACCCGGCGCGCCGCATTCGGTTCTGCTCAGCTACGGCCTCTGGCGCACCCATTTCGCGGGCGACCCGCACGTGATCGGCAAAACGCTGCTGCTGGACGGCGGCCCTGCCCGCATTCTCGGCGTTGTTCCCGCCTCCTTCGAACTGCCGACCTTGCAGCGGGCTGATCTGCTCACTCCGCAAATCATCGCACCTGCCGGCTGGCAACACGGCGCGACGCGTGTACTGCGCGTGCTCGGCCGATTAAAGCAAGGAGTCACGGTTGAATCCGCGCGCGCCCGGCTTGGCCCATTCTTCAATCGAATCCTGTCCTACGTTCCCACTCCCTTCCGCAAGGAGGTTCAGTTTCGTGTCCGATCTATACGGGACCGGCAAGTGGGGGCGGCTCGTTTGGCCGCCTGGGCACTTCTCGGGGCCGTCCTTTCTGTCCTGCTGATTGCTTCTATGAATGTTGCAAATTTGCTTCTCGCCCGAATGGCGGGGCGCCGGACGGAACTCGCTATCCGCGCGGCAATCGGTATAAGCAGACCGCGCTTACTGGTTCAGATGTTAATCGAAAGCTCAGTGATCGCGGTCATTGGCGGACTCATCGGCTGCGCGCTCGGAACAGGCTTGCTGCGCCTCGCGATTGCGGCGGATCCCAACGGTATCCCATATCTGGAACGTGCCTCGGTCGATACCCGCGTACTGGCGGTCTCTTTCGCGCTTGCACTCCTGACGGGCATTTTCTTCGGCCTGATTCCCGCGTTGCAGCAGCCGCGCACGGAGACTCTGGGCGCCTCGCGCACCGCTGCGGCGCGCTCTTCAACCGCGCTCAAGAACAGTCTGGTGGCCGCGCAGATCGCCCTGTCGACCCTGCTGCTCGCCGCTGCCGGCCTCCTCGTCAGGAGTCTCTGGAATCTTGAAACTCAATCGCTCGGCATGCGGAGTGAACACGTGTTGACTGCTCAGCTCGTTCTGCCCTCGAGCCGCTACACCACGCCTCAAGCTCGAGTCGCGTTCTTTAATCAAATCGAGGAGCAGCTCGGCGCCATCCCTGGCATTCGTGCTCTCGGCATCAGCGATTCCCTGCCGCCGGGCGGCTGGGAACGTTCCCGTCCCTTCTCCACCCTTGCGGTCGCGGGACGGCCATTTCACAGCGGCGGAACCGGGGGCCTCGTCACCTGGCGTTACGTCTCGCCCGGCTACTTCGAAGTTCTGCGGATTCCTGTGCTTAAAGGACCGGGGTTCCGGGAAGAGGATCGAACTCGCGGCGTGAATCTTTGCATTCTCAGCCGTTCGCTTGCACAGCGCCTTTTCCCCTCCGGGAGCTCGATTGGCCAGCATCTTCGAATTGCGGGCGGCCCTTCTATCGAAATTGCGGGCGTAGTTCCCGACGTCAAGAACAGCGGACTCTCTGTTTCCGATAGCCCCGAATACTACGTCATGCGCACGCACGGTCCGGACGATACCTACGTCAATGCGACCGGCCCGGTTGCGCAGCGCACCCTCAGCATTGCCATTCGCAGCTCGATCCCGCAGGCAGCGCTAGCCTCGCTTATAAAGAGAAGAATCGCGGCGCTTGATCCGGCGCTTCCGGTCGAGATTGAATCCATGCACGGCCGTCTTAATGAGCTGGCCGCCGGCCCCCGTTTCAACGCCTGGCTGCTGCTTGCCTTCGCGGTCGTAGGTCTGTTCCTGGCGGCGGTCGGCGTATATGGGACGGCAGCCTTTCTGGTTACCCAAAGAACGCCGGAAATTGGGATCCGTATGTCGCTCGGCGCAACGCCGGCCAAGATTTTGGCGCTGACACTGAACGCATCGGTGAAGTGGGCGCTTCTCGGCGCGGGAATCGGTATCGCCGCCTCGTTTGCTGCAACCCGCCTGCTGAGTTCCCTGCTCTTCCGCGTCTCGGCTCATGATCCCTTGATCCTGATTGCGGCGCCTGCGTGTCTGCTTCTCGCCGCTCTGCTCGCTACGGTTAACCCGGCCCGCAAAGCTGCCTCAGTCGATCCGATGGTTGCGCTCAGGAATCAGAACTGATGGGTAAGAGACTAAACGAGGACGCGCTCGGAAACAAAAGGCACCGGCAAGCAATCATTACCGCCAACGAGATAGCCTGGTTCACGCCAGCGCGTACAGATATTCGACAAACGAAGCGCTCGCTCCATCTATGCCTGCCAGCTTGGGGTTTGTCGAATCGATCAAGTAGTACTCGTTCGGAGCGTGCGCGCCCGTACCGTGGCCCAGGCCGAAGTGCCCGGCTGCGAGGCTCAACGGTGGATCGGTGAAAATGTAACCCGGCCAGGACCCTGCTCCTCTAGGCCAGAGCAGTGGATCCAAACCCAGCTTGTGATAAGTGGCCACCTGCGCTTGGATCAGCCTTGAATCGGGTGACGTCTGCGTGGGATCGTAGCCTCCGCTCATGTTCACCTCGATATCGCCATAGCCATGCTTCTTCAAATGTTCTTTCAGCAGTTCCAGAGTCCCCGCAGCCGTCATATCGGGCACCAGACGCATGTCGATCTTTGCCACAGCGCGATGCGGCAACACCGTTTTGCCGCCAGGCCCGGTGTATCCGCCCACCAGGCCTTCTATGTTGATTGTCGGTTGTGATTCCAAAGCAACCAACGCATCGTAGTAGCTCTTGTCGCCTACCCAGCGCTCAACCCCGAGTTGCTCCTTCATCGTGCTTTCGCTGCGCCGCGCCGCAACTGTTTTGATCATCTCCAACTGTGAAGGAGTAAGTGGCTTCGCCTTATCGAAAAACCCTTCGACCGCAGGTGTGTGTCCGTCGGATTTGATTAAGGTGTTCAACGCCTGAACAAGATGCCAGCTCGGACTATCGACTGTGGCCTCGAGGCTCGAATGAATATCGTGCTTTGGCCCCCGGCCCCACCTTTCACCGGTCGACACTAGTTCGAGTTCCACCACACCCTTCGCCCCGAGTGAGATTTCCACGCTGCCGTCGCGATCCTGGCTCGCTGCCGGCATAAACACTCCGATGCAATTCTTCAGAGCCGACGTGTACTTTTGGCTGCCGGACGACTTCGCCGAAATGTGGCGATCCGATCTCTTCCTCGCCTTCGCAGACGAGGACCAGGTTGACCGGGGATTTCACGCCGGCCGCTTTAAAAGCGTGTAAGGCGCCCAAAAAAGCAGTTTCCGGGCCCTTCTGATTCACTGCTCCGCGCCCTACGCAAATCCTGCCCAGGCCCGGTTTTTCAACCAGGCGGCCCTCTAGCGGAGGAGACGACCACTCGCTCGGATCGAACTGCTTCACGTCATACATGAAATAGATCCCAACGCTCGAGCGGGCGCCCGCATCCAGCTCACCGAAGACGCCCGGCTTGCCAGAGGTTGGAATGATCTCCACGTTGCTGAAGCCCGCCTCCCGAGCGAGTTCCGCCATGTATTCAGGGCCCTGCGGAAAATTGCGGTTCTCCGCCGCGATCGAAGGCAGGGCAATCCACGCTTGCAGGCGCTTTACGCTCTCGTCATGCAGCTTCGGCACCTGTTCAAGCACCGCCTGCATTCCCGCGTTCTCGCCCGCCATACTCCGGCCCGGCAGCGTAGCCCAGGCAGTTCCGGCAAGGCCTGTGTGAAGAAACTCTCTACGATTCACACCAGCATTGTCGCGCTTACGCTATAGAGGATGGAAGGTTCAGCCGGTACATGCTGTTGCATGCTGGAACTCAGCCCTCGCGTAAGGCCAGTAATGGATCGACGCGGCTTGCCCACCGGGCAGGGAGATAACAGGCCAACAGCGCGACTGCTAGCAGCACCACTGCCGCTCCCGCTACGCTGATGGGATCGCCTGCACTTACGCCATACAGCATCCGGCTTACCAGGCGTCCGACCAGTAGCTCGGCCGCGAAGCCAATCAGCACGCCTGTCATAACCAGCGACATACCTTGCTTCAGAATGAGGCGAAGCACGCTTGCCTGCGCCGCGCCTAATGCCATGCGCAATCCGATCTCTCGTTTGCGCTGATTGACGGAATACGCCAGGATGCCGTATAAACCGATATTTGCCAGTCCTAGTGCCAGCAGCCCGAACACGCTGAGCAACGCGACGCCCATCCTGGGGCCAAACAATCCACCGTCGATGATTTCGCGCCCGGTTCGCGGGCTGCTGATGACAATTTGCGGCGCGACGGCATGTATTTCGCGTTGAACGGGAAGCATGATCTGTTGTGGATCTCCCCAGCTACGCACATACAAAGCCATCACGCCACCATAGTTCTGTTCCAGAGGCACATAGACGCAAAGCTGGGGCGGCTCCCCCCAATTCGTATAACTGGCGTTTCGCGCTATGCCTACAATCTGCCGCATCTGTTTCTCGCCCGGAAGCTGAATGCGCTTCCCTAATGCGTTCCCGCGCGGCCAATAATCGTGCGCCATCTTCTCATTGACAATTGCTACCGGCATCGAGTTCTCCTGATCCAGGTTCGTGAACTCGCGCCCGCTTTCAAGAGCCACGCCGGCGGTCTCGAAGTAATTCGTGTCTACTGTGTCGATAATCGTCGGGATTTTGTCTGCTTGCGATCGTGGTTGATAGCCTTCCACCTGCAATCCACTCACGCTGCGCGCCCAGAGCGGCATATTCGACGCCCAGGAAACGGACTCGACGCCGGGAATTCTGGCCACGCGCTCGCGGACGTCCTTGCCGAATGCTTTGATCTGCGGTTTCGCGTACCCGGCCTGCTGCGGGTTTGTAAAGAAGACCGCAAGATGCGCGGTCTGGAAGCCGGGATTCATATCGTAGGCCCGCGCGATACTTCGCAAGAACAGCGCAGCCGTCATCAGCAGGAGAAATGAAAATGCTACCTGGCCCACCAGCAGAACGTTTGCGAGCGTAACCCTTTTTCGGCTTCTGCCTGTTGTGCGAGCTTCTTCCTTGAGCGTTTCCGCCACGCTGGCGCGTGAAGCTTTGAATGCGGGGATGGTCCCGAACAGGAAGCCGGTTGCTAGGGAGACGACCAGCACAAAAGCGAAGACGGTTGTATCCAGCTTGGGCGTCACGAAATTGGCGGATGAGGGCAGAGCCCCGAATAAGAGATGGAGACCCGCATAAGCGATGAAGATGCCCGCCACGCCGCTGAGCAATCCGAGGAGCACGCTCTCCGTGAGGAGCTGACGCACCAGCCTGTGGCGGCTTGCTCCCATGGCGAGGCGGACGGCCATCTCCTGTTGCCTTGCTGCTGAGCGCGCAAGCAGCAGATTCGCGACGTTCGAGCACGCGATCAACAAAACGATTCCCACCACGATCAACAATCCGGCGCCGGCGACGAGAACTTGCGTGGAGGTGCTGCCGGTATTGGCCAACAGAACATCACGGACCGGCAGTACCACGGCCGCGTGGCCCTCGTCGATGGCCGGATATTCGCGCGCCAAATCCGCTGCTACGGTTGTCAGATTGGCTTGCGCCTGGGCCAGGCTGACACCTGGGTTGAGCCGCCCCACGCCTTGAAAAAACGCCTTGCCGCGATCGCTGAACGCACCTTGCATTTCATTCGGCAATAACTGTTCGGCCATGCTGGCCGGTACCCATACATCAGGACCGAAAATTCCATTCACTCCAATGAAATGGGGCGGAGCGACACCGATAACGGTAAAGTCAACGTGATTGAGCCGCAGGGTTTTGCCAATGATGTCAGCCGCGCCGCCGAAGCGCGATTGCCAGGTCGCCGTAGTTCATGACCGCAACAGGGTGCGCGCCAGGCGTGGTGTCCTCGTCGGGCAAAAAGAAGCGGCCGGTCGCCGGCTTGAGGCCCAAGGTCGAGAAGTAGTTGCCTGTTACTAACTCGCTGAACATTCCCTCCGAAGCGCCAGCTGCCTGCCAGGTGACAGGTCGCGAAGACGTGTAACCGGCCAAGCGAGCGGAAGACTCGGTTCCGGGCTTGATAATCCTTCAGATCCGCGTAGGAGAGCGGCAGGGGCGCGCTCGATTTTGACGTGCTCCGCGCTTTCATCAAGCCAACCGCCGCCAACCCGGACGAGTCCGGAACCGGGAGAGGATTCAGAATCAGTGTGTTGATGACGGTGAAGACTGTGGTGTTCGCGCCAATCCCGAGACCCAGCGTCAGAACCACAAACAGAACGAACAGGGGGCTTTTCCGCATCATGCGGACGGCATAGCGTAGGTCTCTCCACAGGACCTCCATGAAGTTACCGGCCGCTAAGCTGTCGGTTCTTGCGTCGCCCAGCGGTACCGGGTCGTATTTCGGCATGTGCTGCGCCCTTCCCGACTCTGTCCGCAGTGGATACGTGTCATCCAACTCGGAGATGGCGTTCCGGTACGCTTCCTCGTCGCTTGCTCCGCCGCTTCGTAATTCGCGATAGCTATCTTCGAGATGCTGTGAAAATTCCTCGACCAGATCCGACTCGGCAGTTGGCTCCAGGCGCAACGGCGCGATCCGATCTCGAACGATACGCTTCCAATCATGCATGTTTAACTCCTGTAACCAGACTCATGGCCGTTACGAATTCCTTCCAGCTCTTTCGTTGAGAGCGAAGCACTTTTCGACCTTCCGGGGTCAGGCTGTAATAACGCCTTCTTCGCTGCTCCGCCTTTTCCACCCAACGGCTCTCAATCCAGCCCCGATCCTCCAGCCGGTACAGCAGCGGATAAAGGGAGGTGACGTGAAATCGCAAAAAGCCGCCCGACCGGATCTGGATCAGCTTTGAAATGTCATAGCCATGGCGCGGCTGATCCTCGAGCAATGACAAGACCAGAAGCTCGGCGCTTCCTTTTTTCCACTCCCGATCCGGTGAAGCTGTGGTCATATTTGTTGGTCCCGAATATAGGACTCACAAATACGGACGAGGGCTTCTGGGGATTTGTTCCGTCGAGCTGAAAAAGTGTCCTATTCCTGCCGCAGAGCCGCCATCGGATCAATTCGGGACGCTCGCCTTGCCGGCGCATAGCCAGCGAGAATCGCGGCGCTCAGGAGGATGGCGCCAGCCAGTGCCAGGGTTCTCGGATCGTTGGGCTGGGTCTCGAATAGAAACGATTTGACAAGCCGGGACGCGCTCAATGCGACAGGCACGCTGATCGCAAGTCCCACCGCGGCCAGTAGCAGAACGCGGCGCAAAACCATCCAGACCACCGCGCCGCGTTGCGCGCCCAGAGCCATACGGATTCCAATCTCGCCGACCTGCCGCTCGACGCTGTAGGACATCGTCCCGTAGAGTCCCACGCACGCGATCAGGAGAGCGAGAATCGCGAAACCCGTGCATAGCTTCGCAAATGTGACTTCCTGGCTGATCGTCCGATTGATTTCCCCAGCCTGCGTGATCACGTTGGTAATGGGTATGCGTGAATCTGCCTTGTGCACGATCTCATACACACTTTTGACATACCTCAGCGGATCACCCGCAGTGCGCAGCGCGTAGGTCACTTGGTCCGGAGAAAACTGGCTGGCCGCTACGAACACGGTCATTGGACTCTCGTCGTCTTTCAAACCGCCGTACCGCACGTTAGCCGACACGCCGATGATTTCGAGATCGCGGTTGTCGTCCACGAACGTGATGCGCCGGCCCACCGGATTCTCGTTCCCGAAGTAAGTTCGCGCCAGCTGCTCGCTGACTACGGCAACCGGCGTGGAGCCCGCTTGGTCGTGGTCGTCAATCTCACGCCCGGCCAGGATCGGAATCTGCATCGTCGTGAGGAAACGCGGTCCGACGGTCAGGACGCCTGCGCCTTCAATGCTAGCCGTGCCGATCTTGATCGTCCCCCTGTAGGTCTTCCCGGCGTGTCCGGCGCTGATGATCGACGATTGCGAAAGCGTCGCGCTGCTCACTCCGGGGATCGATTCGAAGCGCTTGCGCAGGTCCGTGTAAAAAGTCGTGATCTCCGGGTCGCGATGCCCGGCCTGGCGCGCATTCAACGAGAAGAGGAGGATGTGCTCGCGGGTGTACCCGAGTTGGACGGAGTGCAGCTTGTTAAGTGTCCGGACAAACAGACCCGCTGCGACCAGGAGGAGAAAAGAGAACGCGATTTGGGCGACCACCAGAACGTGCTGCGCGCGGCGGCGCGGTCCGCCCCCGCGGCCATTCTTTAGCGCGGGCATGACGTCCGGACGCGTCGCCTGAATCGCTGGAGCGAGGCCAAATAACAGGCCGCAAACCACGGAGAGCGCCGCCGTCACGCCCAGCACGTTCCAGTTCAATTCCGCGTGCAGCGTAAAGTTCTCCTGGCCTCTGGAGAGCAGAAGCGTCAGAGTTCGCACGCCCCAGATCGCAAACACGACCCCTAATGCTCCGCCGGCTGAGGCCAGCATCACGCTCTCGGTAAGCAACTGCCGCACAACGCGGAACCGTCCCGCTCCCAGGCTGAGCCGGACAGCCATTTCGGAGCGTCGCGCGGCGGCCCTTGCCAGCAGCAGATTGGCGATATTTGCGCACGTGATCGCCAGAACCAATGCCACCATCATGAGGAGCAAGTAGAGAGGTTTGGAATACCTGCGGCGCAAGCTGCCCAGACCGGCGGCGCCCGGATTCAGCTTCAGCGCGGGCAGTTTGGCACGCTCGCCGTCAGTGGTCGCCGTGGCCGCAACCCATTGGTGGAAACGAGGGGCCAGCGCTGCCTGCGCCTGGGCCATGCTGACACCGGGACGCAGACGGCCCATCATTTCGATCCAGTAAAAGTTTTCGTCGCGATACAGACGAGCCGCTTGGGGGCCGTCGACGAGCAGATTCGTGTGCAACGGAAGATAGAGGTCCGGCGTCACCGCAGGGTCGACTCCGAAGAATTCCGGGGCGCCACGCCGATCACCGTGAAGGGCACGTTATCGACGAGAATTGGCTGTCCAATCGCATTCGGCGGTCCTCCAAAGCGATTTTGGCTTGTTACAAAACTGATTACCGCGACAGGCGCTGCCCCTGGACGGTCGTCCTCGGACTCGATCAGACGTCCCGCGGCGGGTGACACTGCGAGGCCGCGGAAATACTCGCCGCTGACGTACTCCGCGCTGGCGGTCGCGGCCTGCTGCCCGCGAACGGCCAGGTTATGCTGTAGTCCGTTGAAGTATCCGAAGAGCGTGGAAAAGACGGGATTCTCCGCGCGAAGCGTTTCGAACGCCCCGTACGGGAACATTCCGCTGGCCATGCTGCCTTTGCCGCCCGGCCACGCAAGGCCTTGTACCCCGTGCATCACGTGGGCCCATTGCTTGCTGGCGTTGAAGGGAGGCGGGCTATGCCAATTCAAGACCACCAGCGACTCGGGATCGGCCACCGGCAGCGAGCGCAATAGAATCGACTCCATCAAGCTGTAGACCGCAGTGTTGGCCCCGATGCCGAGCGCCAGCAACAACACCGCCAGGGCGCTGAATGCCTTGTTGGCGGCCATCGTCCGAAAGCCATAGCGGACATCCTGGCCAAGTTCCGACCAAAACCGTGTCATCCAAATCTCCCGCGACTCTTCGTGCTTCAGTCCGACGTTCCCAAATCGCCGGCGCGCTTCAGCCCGGGCGCACTCTGCCGCCATACCGTCTGCCTGCAGTTCCGCGGCTTTCTCCGCAAGGTGGAGTTCCATTTCCTCACGCAGCGCCTCGCTGCGCCTGGCGCTTTTCACCCAATACCTCAGCCGTCGTAACAACATGTCGTTACTCCGCCCCCATCACGCGCGCGATCGCCAGCGTGAGTTTCGCGTACTTCCGGGTTTCAACGGCCAGCTGTTTGCGGCCAGCCGCAGTGATCTTGTAGATTCTCGCCCGCCGGTTGTTCGACGTCACGCCCCAGACACCCTCAATCCAGCCGTTTAGCTCCAGCCGCTGGAGAGCGGGGTACAGCGAGCCCTCCTCGACGAGGAGCTCGTTGTCGGACGATTGTTGAATGAACTGGACTATGCCGTATCCATGGAGCTCGCGCCGCGACAGCGTCCGCAGAATCAACATGTCCAGTGAACCGGGCAACGAATCGTTCTTTTGTGCCTTGCGTCCCATACCAAGAATTCTTAGCTTACGCCGGCGAGATTACGCGAGTCAAGTTCAGATTGGCTAGCTCTCGCGCTGGATGCGAATCGCTATGGCGACCCCAGCGAAACAGAAACCAGATCAGCGCCGATCTGAGATAGAGTTGCCCCGGTCATCAAAATCCAAACCGTCTCCCGTCGACTCGGAAATATCGAGAGCACAGTGAAGAGTGCAAGTAAGCCCACGTGCACACCGACTGGAGTCCTATTGATTTTCAAACCCTTGAATCTGAGTGCCCGTTCCTTCGCAGACCCGCAACTCAGAGATCAATCGAACAGTCGCTGACCAACAAAGACACGATTCGTAAATGCTGGGCCTTACTGGCTATCTATCTGCTTAAGAATTCAATTTCCGGGATCCTTGGCCATTCAGGCCCAATTCCAAGACTCGTATTCGCACGATTCAGCGAAATTCCGGATAGCTCCGAGACGTCAGGAGAGGACTTCGCGAATCCGCCATCATCTGAATAAAGTGATTGGGCATGCCGCCGCCAGAGCGGCACGCCCTAATAGCATCAGCCCCTCTGCCAATTCGATCTGAACACTAGTCAGACGGCGATTCGG
The DNA here is from genome assembly GCA_963846185.1 of uncultured Acidobacteriaceae bacterium. Taxonomy (GTDB): domain Bacteria; phylum Acidobacteriota; class Terriglobia; order Bryobacterales; family Bryobacteraceae; genus Bog-105. Next base: position 153,352 of record CAWJVA010000026.1, read on the forward strand.
CGACCAGACGCTTGCCGGTGATCGTAATAGGTGAGTTGATGTCAACGCAGTTATCGCCGTGTATATCGCAGGCAAGGCCCCTCCCAGACCCTGTGAGGTTGTCCTTGTTGATCATCTTGAAAGTCTCGGGCGTCTTGATCATCGCGACTGCGTTGCCTGCGGAATCGAAGACAAAGAAGCAGATGGCAACGGAGTAGTCATTGTGACCAATACGCCGCCAGCTGCCGTAAAGGGGCGAGATTGGAGGCGGTGGGGTTCGATCGGCCGACCCGGTGGCCAAAGTAACGCCGCCCGCAGTGAACGATTGTAGTGCCGAAAAGCTAAAACCTTCATTCACTCGATCATGGTCAATATCCAGGTACCTTCGATCGGAGCGGCGGCACGAGCCTGGTCTTCATCCACCCTTGCCGCCGCAGAACGCGATCCTAAGCCGTCGTCTTGGGCGTAGGCCGTTGAAATGAGCCCTGTCGCCAGGGTCAATATTGCCGGAGCAATCATGAGCCTCCTCACTTCGTGTCTATTACGGTTGAAAATTAACATTGTCCTCACTTTTTCTCCTTTGCGTAAATGTCCATTGCGGGTCCGTCCATCCCGGCGAATCCGGAAGCTGCTGTATCTTGCTTGCCGCTCCTGCTCTATATATTCGAGGAGACCGGCGTTTTACAGAACTCGTAAGAATGCGACAAAATGAGACAGCACCGCTGTTCGCACCATTGCGGACTTGAGTTTTCCGATGCGCGGAAAGGTTGAGGATTGCCTATGCACATCATTCGATCGGCCATGCCGGACCCTCGTCTGAAGCCATTCGTTCGCTGCTTTGCACAGCGGGAAATCTGGGGCAGACTTCGGCGCTTGTTGAAACCGCCCTGGCCTCGCTCGAACACGTTCTGTCTTTTTGCTTTAGCGGTCAATCATCAACACATCACTGGTCCGGCGGCAGCACCACTCGAGCCCCGCGTCAATGTCATGGGCACACAGACTCGCTCTCCCGGCTGCTTTTCCTTCGCGGGATCCGTCGTGGCGTTTGGGATCTTCTTCAAGCCATTCGCATCTTGGCAGCTGTTTCGCATTCCGCCGGCCGAGTTTGCCAATCAGAAGTTCGAAGCCGACGCAGTGTTCGGACCGTGGATCGCCGAACTCTGGCTGAAGCTGGCTGACGTCGAAACCTTCTGTGACCGTGTCCGGGTAGCAATTGAAACGCTGTTGCCGTTTGCCCAGCGTGCGACTTCCGCAGACGCGGACGATGGCGGCTGCGGAGAGCCTTCTTCGAGCCGGAGTTTCCGGCATGCGGATTGAACAACTCGCTCGCGACTCGTGGATGACTGTTCGAACCTTTGAACGAAAATTCATCGGAGAGATGGGTCTCTCACCGAAGCTGTTCGCCCGATTGCGGCGCTTTCAAATGGCGCTCGATCACAAGCGCGCGTCGCGAGCAAGGTGGCTCGATGTCGCACACGATCTAGGATATTTCGATCAAATGCACATGGTGAAAGAATTAGGGCATTTGGAGGCGAGGCGCCCAGTCGGCTCCTCCAGAGTTGTGGTGATATCCAACCCTGGTCCATCGGCGCACCACTATCATTCAATAACGTTACGAATCACCTGATTACAACGTAGATCCCGGGTCGGCTCGCCAATTAGTACGCTGCGATCTCCCTGTTGACGTACTCAATTGCGGCTCTAGCACTGTCTAGTCTCACAACGGGTTTCGAGAACTGGCTGGCTACCGAGTGGGTCCTCGGCGATGCGGACACAACTTAGTTCCATCCCGTAGATCTGCCCTTGTCGCGCAGTGTCAACTAATCCGCACCGCCGCAGCAATGTTCTCGGATCGCCACTCGGGTCGTCAGCACGATCTACCCGTATCAGGTTGGATCCTTCTGGACAACCGGTGTCTAATATCTCCATGGTCCGCACGATCTCTCTCTGCTATTAGCGGCCCTGCTAGGAGATGCATCTATGGCACAAACACCCCGCGCGCCAAACGTTGAGGCGCAACGGACCGCCATGAAGAAACTCGAATTCCTTGTTGGCGACTGGTCTGGTGAGGCCACCGTTCTGCGAGGACCTGGTCAATTTGCCGAGATGGCGCAGACCGAGTCGGCGCATTTCAAACTGGACGGACTTGTGCTGATGATCGAAGGTGTTGGTCGATCCAAGATCGACGGGAAGGTCTCGCTTCAAGCCCTCGGATTGATTTCCTTCGACGATGAAACAGGAACGTATAAGATGCGAGCCTTCAACGATGGACGGTGGCTTGAAACCGAGGTCAAACTGGCCGATGGTGGGAATCGATCTCTTGGGGCTTTGCACTCGGCGCATTCAAGACGACCACCGTGCTGCGCATCAATGAAAACGGTGAATGGACCGAGCATGGGGAATTAACCGTCGGCGACCGCCCGCCGCAGAAAATGATGGACTTGAAAGTTCGGCGCATTTCCCGGTAGCGATATCCCTCCGCTAGTCGGCAAGTACGGAATCCTGCGCAGTTTACGAGGAACTGACGGTTCAAATGAGCCCCACGCCTCCCCCCCCACTCCGCCGTCGCACTCACTGGTTGGACTGCTCAGCTGCGGGAAACAACAACTCATTTCCGTCGGGATCGACAATCTTGATCACATCGTAACCCCACCAGGACTTCTCGCTCGGAACCGAGCGCTCGACGATTTCGCGACGAAGCGCAGTGAGTCCATCGAAGGTCAGTTCCACGAACAAGCGCGCCTTGTCTCTTCGCGTAGCATCCTCGCAAAGGATGATCTCGCATCCCGCGCGATTGACTTGGCAGACCTTGCCCGCTCCGTCGCCCTCATGCCAACGCTTCTCGAAGCCGAGCATGTCGATGTAGAACCGAAGAGCACGGTTCACGTCAGCAACGAAGAGCACGGGACGCGTGTACCACCGGTGAGTGATTTGTTCTCGGACGGCTGTCTTGGTCATGTCGGTTCCTGAGCCCAACCAGTATAGCCCGATTTGCACGTGACGATCCGTTTGCCCTGTGAAGAAAGTTTCCCCAATTGCTAGACTAACTGTCGTCGCCAAAAGCGTTTGCGATGTCTTCGCGCAGCTTCCGGATGACCTCGAACGACGCCGAAACTCTGGGCGATGCAAGTCCAAGTCGCCCCCAATCTACCGCTTCAAGCTCCAGATATTCCCGGTCAACTCTCCAAGATCCATCACGATTTTGTCCCGTGCGACGCCGATTTCGAGAAAGCTGGTGCCGACATTGTCCATTGCCAGCCGGGAATCGTGAAAGTGGTAGACCGCAAATGGTGTGCCGATTGGCCGCTTCGTGCGGTTCTCCAGGCGTTGCGCCCAGAGGCAAAACTGACCGTCGCGGTCGGAGGACAAAATAGATCAGATTGCCATCGGGCGACCATCGCGGCTTGTCGTCCCAACGACTCGGGTGATCAATCGCAATCCAATGGTCCTTCTGGGAGTTCCAGTCATCTCTTCAAAGGGACAACACGAAAAGACGGCAGCCTACCGATTGAGAACAGGCAACCATGACCACTGCTCGATTGTCCGGCGAGAACTTGGTCTGGAACCACCCATCCCCCGACAAGAACACGGAATCTCTCCCGGACGACACATCGTATGAATAG
>CAWJVA010000027.1:0-22311 GCA_963846185.1 uncultured Acidobacteriaceae bacterium
GTCACGAAGCGCCCGGGAGATGCAAATCCGTGATGATCAGGTCGACCGAAGATCGCAGGAGAAAGTCTATGGCTTGCTCGGCGTCAGGGGTGCATATTGTCTCGTAGCCCTCGCGATTAAGTGCCGCCTCCAGCACCTGCCGGATGGTATCCTCGTCCTCTGCAATCAATATTCGCGGCTTAGCCATAAAAGAGTGCGCTCAATGTTGGCGCTTTCGAAAGCGGATCCGACACAAACTGAATGCGCGGCAGGTCAACTGTAGCAAAAATCGGGGCTTCGTACATTCGGTGCGCTCCATGATGCCCTGTTAAAGAATTATCTAAGTAACCGCTACTCCCTGTCTCGATCGGGAGGCAAGCTCAAGAGGTACTCCTTCCGAAGCCCTTCGCCGGGGACTGTCTGGAGGCATGATGACGTTTTGCTACCGCGGACTCATTACTTCACATCCATTCAGCCGAGCTAGTTCACAGTACATGTTTTGCATCGAAAGCGCGAACGCCGGATCAGATCGGCCAAGAACCCAAAAAACGAACTACAAGGCTAATGAGGCTCACGACAACGGAAAAGAGCGGCGCGGGCAGATGTTTTGTCTTTCTTATCGCCCTTCTTCTTCCGGGAATATCTTCAGGATCCGAGCACTCATCAAACTGGGCAGGCCAATTCGCGCCATGCGACCAGGCGGCAGAGTTGACGAGGTACAACCACATGGATCTCGGTGTCTGGTTGAACACTTCAAACCGAGTGTTGGCCAAGGAGTTCCGTCGAGCCATGAATTTCTGGGCGGACATCGTCGATTTGACCTGGCATGAGGAGCAGACGCTGCACTGCGCAATTCAAGTTGTTGACGGCACACCAGCTTTGTTCATGAGCAGCAATGCAATCGCGGCGCGATCACAGCTCGTCAACCTGGCAAACTTCCACGGCTGGATCGCTTTCAACCCAAAGTGCCGTCTGGATGAGACGGACACCTACCTGGCGGCTATCCATGAGATCGGCCACATGCTCGGGCTCAGACATAATTCCAATCCCAAAAGTGTGATGTATTTCCTCAACCCGGACGCCCCAGCGCGGCTCGACGTGAAAGATATGGCTTCTCTTACCAGCCACCACAGACTGCGGAGGGAATTTGCAATTCAGGCTTCCGCGTTGAGTCGGCGCTGAAGCTTTCCGTTTTCAATTTGTTTTGCATCCGTGGCGCCGGACTCACATCATGCCTTCGATAGCGGTGCCGAGACCGGTCGTGGATAGAGGCGATTTGATGCGAGCTGAGAATGGTTAGTCCAGCGGTCGAGATGAACTTTCAATTGAGTATTGTGATGCCGAGCGATCCGCGCTTTCTATGTGTGGTCCGCTCCGCGGTTGGGGAGTTGAGCTCGGTTTGCGGTTTATCGGATACCGAGTCGCGGAGAATAGCTCTGGCGCTTGATGAGGCATTGGCCAATATCATTCGCCATGCGTATAAGAGCCGCCACGATCAGTCCATTCAGCTGAAATGTGAGACTTCGCCCGATTGCCTGGAATTTACACTGTTCGACCAGGGCGAGCCCGCGGACCTGGCAAGAATCCGCTCGGTCCCGCTGAACGACGAGTCGCTGAGCGGGAGGGGAACGCACATCATACGGCTGACTATGGACGAGGTATCTTACGAACAAATTCCCGGGGGAAATCGACTAAGGCTAAGAAAACATTTACCAGCCGGGAATAGGGTTGGCGAGAGGGAGTAGCCTGGCGGAAGCTCTCCGGAGCAGCGCAGAAACGGGAAGAGACGTGAAAACTTCGACGCGTGATGAAAAAGGAACAACGATTGTGGACGTCGTGGGTCAGATTGACATTGGCAACTCGCCGGCGCTGCGCAAGACGCTGCTGGACTCGCTGAAAGGGACGCGCCGTCTCGCCATAAACATGATGGATGTGAAGTACATCGACAGCTCCGGGATAGCGTCATTGCTCGAGGTTCTTAAGGAAGCGCGCGACAGCGGCAAGCGAATGATCCTGTTCGGGCTGACGACCGCCGTTCGCGAGGTGCTGCAACTCACGCGTCTGACCGGAGTTTTCGAAATACACGAGACCGAAGAGGAGATGCTGAAGGCCTGAAACGGGAAGGGCTCACAACGAGGTGGAGAGAAACAACGTGCCACAGCCAACAGGTTCAAAAACGCCGGAAGCGCTGCTCGCCGCGCCGGGCTGGGTCGGCGCCAGAACAATGAATGGGCTCGCGTACGTTGGCCAGTTGGCGAGTTTGGCGGGCCAATCCGCTTACTTCACTTTCGTGGGACCATTCCGGGGGCAGCGCCTGCGTCCTCAGCGTGCATTTCATCAGGCGATGGCGGTGGGCGTCGAGGCGATACCGATCGTGTCGCTCATCACGTTCTTTGTGGGGCTGATCATGGCGTTACAGAGCGCGTATGAGCTGCGGAAATTCGGAGCACTGCAGTTCGTAGCCAGCGCGGTAGCCATTTCCATTCTGCGCGAACTTGGACCGCTACTAACAGCCATTGTCGTGATCGGCCGCTCGGGCTCGGCGTTCGCCGCTGAGATCGGCACTAAGAAAGTGACGGAAGAAGTGGATGCGCTTAGAACCATGGCATTCAATCCTGTCGCGTTTCTGGTGGCGCCTAAATTTCTGGCAATGCTCATCATGATGCCTTGCCTCACGTTGTGGGCGGACGCGATGGGCGTGTTGGGCGGGAGTGTCTTCGGCGTGGCCGGGGCGGGTTTTACTTTCGAATCGTATTTGAAGGCCACTCGGGATTCTATTGTGTTGCGCGACCTGTTCACGGGTCTATTGAAGAGTGTCCTGTTCGGGCTGGTGATCACCGCCGTCGGCTGCCGCGAAGGATTTGCTACCGGTGCAGGCGCGGAGGAGGTTGGGCGCTCGACAACTTCGGCCGTGGTGACCTCGATTGCGCTGGTGATTGTGGTGGACCTGGTGTTCACCACTTTGTTCTATCTCACGAACCCGACTTAGGAAGAAGGCGACATACACATGGGCAGCGCTGACGCGGGCGAGCCGGCTATCTCGGTGAAGAACCTCCGGGTGAGTTATGGAGACCGGGAGATTCTTCATGGGATCAGCTTCGACGTCCGGCAAGGCGAGACCATGGTGATCCTGGGCGGCTCGGGGTCAGGAAAGAGCACGCTGCTTCGGACCCTGGTGGGACTGGAGAAGGCGAGCGATGGCGAGGTCTGGATCAAGGGCGTAAACATCGCGCGGATTTCGGAACGCGAAATGGATGCAATCCGCAAAAAGGTGGGTATGTCGTTTCAGGGCAGCGCGCTGTTCGGATCGCTCACAGTGGGCGAGAACGTAGCCCTGCCTTGCGCGAGCACACCAACCTGGAAGACTCGACCATCGAGATCATGGTCCGGATCAAGCTGGGGCAAGTTGGCCTGGCGAACTTCGAATACTTTATGCCTTCAGAGCTGAGCGGAGGCATGAAGAAACGCGCCGCTGTGGCGAGAGCCTTAGCCATGGATCCGGAGATTCTGTTCTTCGATGAGCCCTCTGCGGGACTTGACCCCATCATTGCGGCGGGGCTTGATGAATTGATTCTGAACCTTAAGAAGGCTTACGCAATCAGCATGGTTGTGGTGACGCATGAACTGGCCAGTGCTTTTCTCATCGCGGATCGTATGCTGCTGGTCGACCGGGGCCACATCGTAGCGATTGGAACGCCGGATGAGCTGAAGGCGAGCACTCATCCGCGTGTGCGCCAGTTCCTGGACCGGGTGCCGGAGCCCGAGGTGAATGAGGAACTGGATTATTTACAAATGCTGACGACCTCCCCGGCGAAGAGGAAGCGTTGAGGATTGACGTTTGATGAGAGGACGTTATGAATAGCACGCGCGAGCAGGCCCTAGTGGGACTCTTTGTGCTGGTCGCAGCAGGTCTGCTGATCGGGACAGTGGCAGCCGTTTCCGGCGCGTTCAGCAAGGGGGGCATCGCCCATAATTCCTTTTTTAAATTCGCCGGCGGTATTACGCCGGGCGCCACGGTGCGCTATGCGGGTGTGAAAGCCGGAAAGGTGACAGATGTCCGGGTGGATCCCCAAGATTCGACGCGGGTCGAAATCAAATTCAGTGTCGCGCCGGGAATTCCTGTAAAGACCGATAGCGTCGCTAAGATCACCGCTCTCGGGGCGCTGGATGAGAACTTCCTTGAAGTCTCAGCGGGCACCAGGGACGCGACGCTTGCTCCGCCTGGAAGCGTCATCAACTCTGCGGAGACACTTGGCATCGCAGATCTCGGCGACCTAATTGGAGAACTGGTTCCGGTGGCGCACGAGACGCTGGAAAGCCTGAACCAGCGGCTTGGGGAGCTGAAAGTAACGGTGGCTCGCGTCAATGATGTTCTAAACGATGGAAACCGCGAGAATGTGAACAGTGCGTTGGCAAACCTGAACGAAGGGTTGGTAAATGTCAGGTCCATGCTGACAGAGGAGCGTCCGAAAATTTCGACCACTCTGACGAACGTCCAGGCAGCCAGCAGCAAGTTCGGACCAATGCTAGACAATCTTCAGGTAGCTATCAAAAACGCAAATGAAGCGCTATCGACCGCCAACTCGCTCATGACGGATAATCGCAAGGATATCCGGGCATCCGTGATAGCACTGCACCAAACACTCGACAACGCTTCGGCAATGATTGAGCAGCTCAAGGGAACGATGAGCTACGAAACGGTAAACGTGGATCAAACGATGGACAACGTGCGTGACGCAACCGACAATCTGAAGGAATTGACCGAGAGCGTGAAGCGCAGGCCTTCCGTACTGATTCGCGGCGAGGCGGTCAAGGAGCGTAAGCCCGGGTCGCAGAATTGAGCGGGCGAGAGGTGCTGTATGAACAAAATGACCGGTTTTCTGCTAATTTCATTGGTGGCCTTGGGTCTGGGCGGTTGCGGGACCGGCCCGGCTATCAAGTATTACACGCTACGGGCGCCGGCGGCGGCGCCTGATCCGTCGCCGGACGTGCATGGTGTATCACTGCTTGTCGGGCGGATCAGCGGGCCGGTCATTCTTCATGATGGGCCCATCGCATATCGAGTGGGCGCACATCAGATCGGCACTTATGCGTATCATCGCTGGGAGGAGCCGCCGGTTGACATGTTGCGGATAAGTCTGATCCGGCAGCTTCGCGATTCGGGCCAGTACGCGTCAGTAAATACCCAGATGATTGACTCGAGCGGAAAGTACTTGGTGCGCGGCAGACTCTACGACTTTGAAGAGGTGGATGGCGCAAATATCGCGGCCCTTGTCTCCATGGAGTTCGACCTTCTGGATCGAAAGACCGGCGGGGTTCTCTGGTCCAATTTCTACTCGCAAAGCGAACCAGTGGAAGGAAAGAAAATCCCGGACGTAGTGGCGGCATTGAATAGAAATCTTGACCGGGGACTTAAACAAGTTACAACCAGTCTCGGCGACTACTTTTCGAAGCCCGTCGCGAAGGGCAAGTGATGGGGTAGCGCGCCGGCAAGGCGATACATGAAGAGGCAGGCCTGTTAGCGAACCTGAAAATCCGGACAAAGCTGCTGATTGCACTGCTGCCGTTGGTAGGTATGGTGCTCGCGGCGGCCGTGTACTCCTCGATCGAGATGGTGAAGATCGACCGCGAGTACAGCGCCTTGATTGAGAGAGGCGAAAAGGGCCTTCAGAACTTCACCGAAGCCAGAGTGCGGATCAACCGGTTCTGGCAGAACCTTTACAAGGAGATCGCGCAGCCCGATCCAAACGCAAAACGCCTGGCCGAGGCGGATCTTGACAGGGCCGCCGCGGAATACAACGCGTTATCGCAGGAGGCGCTGCGACACAGTCCAGGTCTTACTCAGCCAATCGAACAGGCCTTGGCCCTATTCAATCAGGCAGTGTCGGACGCACGTGCCGTTCGTGCAGCGGCTTTGGCGAATGACGACCAGAGAGCGCTGCAACTGCTCCGCGGAGGGATAGATGCCGAGCTCGAGCGCGCCCGGCAAGCATCTGTGGCGGTAATTGAGCAGGGAATCAAGTCTGTCGATAAACGGTCCGACGATCTAACCGCCTCGACGCATCGAGCGATTGTGATTCGCTGGTTCATTCTTGGTTTTGGCCTCATTCCGGCCTTCGTGCTGGGCGTCTACGTGATCCAGCGGGAGGTGATCTCGGTTCTGCTCGCGTTTCGCGGCCGCATGTTAGAGGTCGCGGAAGGGCGGTTAGATCAGCCGATTCCGAATCTTCACCTCACTAACGAGATTGGCGAAATGAGCCGTGCGCTGCGCACACTGCAGTTGGCCGCCTGCGAGCTGGACACGAGCGGATGGATCAAAGGCGAGGTGGCGGCGATCATGGAGCGCTTACAGTCAGCCGAGGATTTTGCAGGTTTCGCCGGAATACTGCTGTCGCGGATTTCGGAATCTATCGAGTTGCTCTACGGAGCGTTCTATGTCGCTGACAAGACTCATAGCCGCTTCACGCGCGTGGGCGGCTTCGCGCTGGACGGCCTGGAAGAGCGGCGGGAATTCGCTTTGGGTCAAGGATTGGTGGGGCAGGCTGCCGTCGAGCGACGCACGCTCGCTATTGGCTCGACGAGCGCCAGCCATATCCAGGTCTCGACTGGAGTCGGGACCGTGGCGTCGCATCATCTTCTTTTTTTGCCGGTCCTCAAACAAGACAACGTGATAGGAGTAATCGAGTTAGCCCCGGCTGCTCCTCTTACCGAACGGCAACACTCATTGCTGGAGGCATTATTGCCCACGGTGGCTCTAAATGCCGAAATTCTGACCGGCAGCCTGGAAACCAAACGGCTCCTGGAGCAAACCCGGTTCACGCAATATGCCGTGGATAACGCCGCCGAAGCCGTGTTCTGGGCCAGGCCGGCGGATGGCAGTTTCGAATACGTCAATAATGCTGCCTGCCTTATGGTCGGCTACGAGCGCGCAGAACTCCTCGAAAAGAAGATCTCCGACCTCGACGTGAACTTCGGAGACGAGAAACTGGAGCGCCTGCTTGCACGGCTAAAGCAAGAGCACGTTGTGACGTTCGAGACGCAGTACCGCCGCAAGGACGGTGAGCTTTTCGACGTAGAGGGTACAGTTTACCTGGCGGATTATCTCGGACGGAAGATCCTGGTCGGACATGCCACGGACATTACCGAGCGCAAATGGGCCGAAGAGCAGATACGACAGGCGAAAGATGTTGCCGAGGCGGCGACGCGAGCCAAGTCCGACTTCCTCGCCAACATGAGCCACGAGATCCGCACACCGATGAACGCGATCATCGGACATGACCCACCTGGCCCTAAAAACGCAGCTCACCCCCAAGCAGTCGGATTATCTGACAAAGGTGAAATCCGCGGCTAACGCCTTCTGGGGATCATCAACGACATCCTCGACTTCTCCAAGATAGAGGCCGGCAAGCTGGACATCGAGAAGGCGGAGTTTCGCCTGGAAGATGTCCTGGACAATTTGTCTTCGATTGTCAGCCAGAAGGCGAGGACAAAAATCTGGAGTTTTTGATCTCCGCGCGGCAGGATCTTCCGAATGATCTGGTGGGCGATCCGCTACGCCTGGGCCAGATCCTGATCAACCTGGTCAGCAACGCCGTGAAGTTTACCGAGCGCGGCGAGATTGTGGTCAGCATCGATATTGGAAGAACTGGAAGCGGAGCGCGTGAAGCTGAAGTTCTCCGTTCGGGACAGGGTATCGGGATGACGCCGGAGCAGAGCGCCAAGCTTTTTCAGGCGTTTGCTCAAGCCGACACATCGACCACGCGCAAGTACGGCGGTACCGGGCTCGGGCTCTCGATATCGAAGCGGCTGGTTGAAATGATGGGCGGGACCATCTGGGTCGGAGAGCGAACCCGGCAAGGGAAGTACATTTTACTTCACGGCCTGGTTCGGGATTGGATCCGCCCATCCGGCACAGAAGCGCTTCGTTCCGGACCTGGCGGCGCTCCATGTCCTGGTGGTGGATGACAACGAGCAGGCGCGCGAGATTCTCTGCGATGCGCTGCACGGATTCGCGCTGAGGCCAGAATCGGTGGCGTCCGGCGAGGAGGCACTGCGGCGCTAAAGGCGGCGGACCCCGCAGACCCATTTCGACTCGTACTCATGGACTGGCACATGCCCGGCATGGACGGCCTGAGACCAGTCGTCTTATCAAGCGCGGTGGCGGTCTGGAACAAGTACCGAAGATCGCCATGGTAACGGCCTTCGGTCGCGAGGAGGTTCGCAGCGAGGCCGAAGAGATCGGCATAGAACACTATCTCGTGAAGCCCGTGAATCCTTCGGTGCTGTACGACACCTTGATGGATTCCCTCGGGTGTGGTCGCGCGCGGCGAGGACCGGGCGCGGCCGGCGAAAGAATCCGTTCCCACGCAAAATGCAGCCGGTATCCGGGTCCTGCTGGTCGAAGACAATGAAATGAATCAGCAGGTCGCGACTGAATTACTGGAGAGCGTAGGAGCTGTTGTGACCATCGCCAATCATGGCGGCGAAGCGTTGAAACTTTTGCGAGGAGTTAACGGGCCGCCGCCTTTCGACGTGGTATTGATGGACCTGCAAATGCCCGAAATGGACGGCTTGACCGCCACGAAACTGATTCGCGCCGACCCCCGCCTGCAAACGCTCCCTATTATCGCCATGACAGCGCACGCTCTCGTCGAGGAGCACAGCGTTGCCTGGATGCCGGCATGAACGACCACTTGAGTAAGCCGATCGATCCGGACGCACTGTTCACGACGCTGACACGCTGGGCGAAAATCCGCCCGAGCGCGGGTGAGGTACGGGCGAAACAGGATGGTGAGAGAAACGGCATCGTTATCCCCGAGATCGCGGGAGTAAATTCAGCTGACGGTCTCAAGCGTGTTGCGGGTAACCGCCGGTTGTATTTGGACCTGCTGACTCAATTTGCGGAAAAGCAGGGCGCATGCGAATGTCCAAATCGGCTACGCTTTGCAGCAGGGAGATCGAAAGCTTGCAGAACGCATCGCGCATACCGTGAAGGGTGTTGCCGGCAACATCGGAATGACGGAAATACAAGCGGCGGCGGCCAGAGTTGAGAAAGCCATCCGCGAGGAAGATCCTGCCGTCTCCGCATCTCTGGACCAGTTCGCCTCTGTGCTGAGTTCTCAAGTTCGCGCCATTCACGAAGCACTACCCGGCCGAACGCCCGCTGACGGCCAAGACGGCAAGGAATCGCCATTCGTGGCGGAAGAGGCCTCCGCGGCAGTTGCGCGGCTGAAGGCTTTACTCGAGGCAAACGACGGCGATGCCGGTGAAGCATTTCTCGGATTGAAGAAAGCGGTAGGAGGGCACGTCGAGGGTTCACTGCTCGAAGCTCTAGGCGTGGCAGTGAACGATTTTGAATTCGACACGGCGACGGCGAAGCTGGAACAAATTGCAAGAGAACTCAATCTGAACGGGGACAAGCACTCATGAACGCTGAAGAAACCAAGATTGTGATGGTGGTTGACGATGCTCCCGCAAACATCCAAATCGTGAACTCCATTCTGAAAGATACATACAAGGTTCGCATCGCTACGAATGGGGCGAAAGCCCTACAGCTGGCAACCGCCACTCCGCCGCCGGATTTGATTCTGCTCGACGTGATGATGCCTGAAATGGACGGCTACGAAGTTTGTACGCGCTTAAAAGCTGCCGCGCATACGAAGGACATTCCAGTGATCTTTCTGACCGGGCAGACCGAGACCGAGGACGAAACAAAGGGATTCGAAGTAGGGGCGGTCGACTATATTCATAAGCCGTTTTCGCCCGCTGTCATGAAGGCGAGAGTGAACACACACCTGGTCCTTCGCGGGATGCGGGAACAACTGGAGCGGCAGTTGCTGGCAATCCGGACGGAATTGGAAACAGCGCGCGAGATTCAGCTCTCGATTCTGCCGCGGGAGATCCCTCCATGCGGATGCCTGGATATTGCCGCCCGTTACATTCCGATGACTTCGGTGGCGGGCGACTTCTATGACTTCCTGATTGTCGATGAGAAACGAATCGGCATTCTGATCGCCGACGTCTCCGGTCACGGCATGCCGGCAGCACTCATCGCTTCCATGCTGAAGATTGCACTTGCCGGGCAGCGTGCCCACGCGTGCGATCCGGCAGGTGTTTTGTCGGGTTTGAATGAAGCGCTATCCGGGAAGTTCCAAGGGCATTACGTCACAGCAGCGTATGCGCTAATCGACACGGGAAAGCAAACGATAACTTACGCAGGAGCGGGGCACCCGCCTCTACTGATCAGAAGTCAATCCAGCGGAACTACGCGCCGGCTATTGGAAAACGGCCTTTTCCTCGGATTCTTTCCACAGGCGACATACTCGGCGGTGGAGGCGCCCTTCGAAGTGGGTGACTGGTGCGTTCTCTACACAGACGGAATCGCGGAAATGACGAATCTCTCGGAAGAACAGTTTGGAATGAACCGGCTGCAGGCTTTCCTGGAAACGCATTACGATCTCACGGCAGGTAAATTCGTCGATAGCTTGCTGGGCGAGTTGGCATGCTGGTCCGATCAGGCATCCGGCCGTGAAGCCGAGGACGATGTCACCCTGTTGGCGGTTCACCTCACCAACTAATTTACGAGTCCTGCGGCGCAGTTTCATCGGCGTGGCAGGCAACGTTACAAGGAAGCGGAACTCAGCTAATTGCCTATGGAGAATTTTTTGAAGATACCGGCGTTGGTCTTCTTAGCTTCTGTCTTGCTCCTGTGGATAGCGGCGGTGATTGGGGCGAAACTTCACAGCGGGCGCCGGGTGCTGAAACCTGAAGAGCACGACGATTTTGGCATCGTCCTGGGCGCGACGCTAACCCTGCTCGCCCTTATTATCGGCTTTACATTTTCGATGGCTATTAACCGTTACGATCAGCGGAAGAATCTGGAGGAGGAAGAGGCCAACGCAATCGGGACAGAGTTCGTCCGAACGGACCTGCTGCCGGCCGGGAACGCGGCAAAGGTACGAAGCCTGCTACGCGACTATCTCGATCAGCGCATCCGGTTCTATCAAACCCGCGATGCGGCAAACCTTCAACAGATAGATGCATCCACCGGGCGGCTGCAGAACGAGCTCTGGTCTTCCGTCCAGGTTCCTGCTTCGACACAGCCATCGCCGGTGATTGCCCTTGCTGTTTCGGGGATGAATGATGTCCTGAACTCGCAAGGCTATACACAAGCCTCATGGTGGAATCGGATCCCGCCGGAGGCATGGGTCCTTATGCGGCTAATCGCAATCTGCGCCAACGTGTTACTTGGTTATCGGCTACATCGCTCCCAACGATTGAGGAGCCTTTTGGTTTTGCCGGTTATTATTTCGATTTCATTCGGCCTTATAGCCGATATTGACAGCCCGCGTTGGGGCCTCATTCGAGTGAATGCTCAGAATATGGTCAGCCTCTCGCATTCGTTACATCCGTGACGAGATGCACGAGATGCACACCGAATTGCCACCCGGCAAGAGAGTCCTGAAATTAATCTGATTCGCTGGCTTGCGAGCCGCATCTGGCCCTCTGAGCGGGAGCGCTGGGAAACCGGCTGAGAGTCAACAGTTAGGTATTCCGTTCTCACTTACAAAGGAGTAACAATCATGAAAACGAGACTCGCGGTGTCCGCGATGCTAGTTTGCATCGCGTCCACGGCTGTCATGGCCCAACAAGTTTCAGTCAACCATAATCCGACCCTGGATTTCTCGCAGTTTCACACGTACGCGTGGGGCTCGAACAACACCAACGAAATTCAAAATTCGATACTCGCTCAGGTAGCGCACCAGGATATCAATTCGGCTTTGCAATCTAAGGGTCTCCAGATGGTGCAGGAATCCCAGAACCCGGACCTGATTGTCACGTCAAACGGCGGCTTGAAACAGGTGACCTCTTATCAGGCGTGGGGTATGCGCGGATGGGGCGGAGGAATGGGCGGAATCAGTCCCGAGCAGAATGTGCAGGGAACGCTTGTTGTCGACCTCTACGATGCGAAGAACAAGTCGCTGGCGTGGCGAGGGATTGCGCAAAGTACCCTCAGCAATAAAGGCGACAAGAACACGAAGACGGTAGGGAAGGCTATCGAGAAGATGTTCAAGAAGTACCCGGGATGACCGTACACGGATACAGCGCGAGATAGCTCTGGAGGGTGACATCTTAGCGCACTGGAGTGATTTTGACCACAGGCGCGCGGCAACCGTGTTGGGCGTGGCAGGGCGTCGGACGGAGATCCTTGGTAAGACAGATATTGACCGACTGCAGATAGGCTCCGCGGCAACCCAGCCCGATAGCCGAGCCCGGTAACCCGGGATTTGCCTGTTCGAAAGCGTGGACGATTTCGCCCGGGCTGGCCCGCAGCTGCCTTTGAGGAGCAACGAGCGGACGCGGTATATGGATGGATTCGAACGCTCTGCGAAGAAGATCGAAGTAGGCATCCGCTGTCAATCCGGTACAAGTGCCGTGAGCTTCCCACTCATGGCGTACAAGCGCGGGATCGGGCATAATGCGTGCGCCGGCGTTTAGAGAAGATGGGCCAGGCGCGTGCGAACAGTACTCCGGGCCGCGCCCATTTCGGAACTGCGGCCATAGCCCATGCACGATGAAGCCGTCATGCTGCGCGCATTCGGTGCTCGCCGGATGACTGTAGCAGAACTCAGGCGACCAGGAGAGGCTCAGGATGTAGTAATCAAAATCGCCTGACTGCGTGCTCGTCTGGCGCGTAAGCGCGCAGGATGTTGTGCAGAGTGTAAAGAGCAAAATGCATATGGCGGGCACGAGTCGCATGCGGTACAGCGTACCGCGAGGCCCTTCGGCGCGTCTGGGTGCGGCGATGCTATCCTTCTGAGCGGGACCGCGCCAGCTTGAAGTTCCGTGCACTGATAACGTTCCTAGGGTGCGCAGTGGCTTTTATAGGATCCGCATATGCGGTGGATAAAACGCTGCCGCGACCGTTTCGTGAATACTCAGGTATAGAGTACCGTCTTGGATCCATTCCGCTTCCGCCCGATTATGAACAGAAGACGGAATGGGCGTTCGCGCGATTGATGTATCCGGGCGGCTGGAATGACGGATATGCGGGACGCGAGGCCGACTGGCACGACGGCCGCTGTCTTTGGACGCAGGACTTTCCCCGCGCTGACCGGCACTTCTCTGAGGCGCTACGAAGGCTCACACGAATCAGCGTGAGATCTGTAGAACAGCCCGTCAATTTGGAAGACGGCAACGATGTTTACAATTGGCCCTGGCTCTACGCCGTGCAAGTAGGCGAGTGGGGCATAACGGATAAGCAAGCAGCAAAGCTTCGTGATTACCTGCTGCGCGGCGGGTTCTTCATGGCCGACGATTTTCACGGCACGGAAGAATGGCAGGTCTTTGAAGAAAGCATGAAGCGCGTTTTCCCGGACCGGCCGATCGTAGATATCCCCGATAACGACGCGATTTTTCACACCGTGTATGACCTCGACGAGAGGTATCAGGTGGTCGGCTCAGAGCACCTGGCGGAAGGGCACAAGAAGGACGGCTACGTGGCCCGCTGGCGCGGTATCTACGACAACAAAGGACGTGTCATGGTGGCCATTTCGTTTAACTCGGATATTGGCGATTCATGGGAGTGGGCAGATGAGCCTGACTATCCCGAAAAGTACTCGGCGCTCGGCGTCCGGATTGGCGTAAATTACGTCGTGTACGCGATGACGCACTGAGCCTCCGGAGTTCGCCGTTTCGCGGCGCGATTGTAAGCCGTGTACTCGATCGGGTAGTTCTTGTTATCGCATCACAGAGAGAAATTCCGCCCAAGGGCCGACTTCCTGCTTATATCGCTTGGCCATCACTCGGCTGATTTGAACGATATGCGCTAAGTCGTGCGCCGTCCAGGTGGCAAGAAGCTGGCGCAGAGTCACAATGCCCAGCGACGGATGCGTTCCCTTCAGCTCGAATTGCGCGGGCTGCAGGTCGAGAGCGCGGAGCCGGGTCAGGTTATCGCGGCGCAGCGCGCTGAATTCATCGAGTAAGGCCGGCAGCGACTTGCCGTTGCTCTCATGAAATTGCGCTTCGCGGTCGAAAGGCTCGAACGTTCGATTGGGCCCGTGCTCCAGGATTGTGGTAAGCCGTGCCATCCAGTCGGTCCGCTCGCCATGAATCAGATGACCGACCACGACGAATGGACTCCAGGTGCCGGGGCCCTCGGTGGCGGACGTCCATGAATCGGGCAAATCGCGAAGCAGCGAGTTCAAGGTGGCTGGAGTGCGTGTCAAGACGGACAGGCATTCTTCGAGGAATGGCGCCATAGATTCATGGTAGGCCGGGAACGTGGAAAACTCGCGATGTGTCTGCCAGAACCAACGTGGGGTGGACAGATAATTTCGCTTGCTCTCGAGTTTATGGCAGGCTATGCTGTTGTCAGTTACTGAGGGGACACATTGAGCAAACCGACCGATCTCGTACAGGGGACGCTCGATCTGCTGGTCCTGAAGGTCATCGCACTCGAGCCGATGCACGGCTGGGCGATCGCTCAACGCATTCGCCAGATGTCCGGAGAAGTTCTTCAGGTAGGCCAGGGAGCGCTCTATCCGTCGCTGCACAAACTCGAGCAAAACGGCTGGATTAGCTCGGAGTGGGCAATCAGCGAGAACAACCGGCGGGCCAAATATTACAAACTGACGAAAGCCGGCCGCAAAGCGCTCGAGCAGGAAGCCGCGCAATGGGAACGCCTGTCAGCGGCAATTTCGCTGATTGTGAGGACGGCGTGATGCGATGGGCGACTGTCTTTTGCTGCGGGTGCGCTCGCTGTTGGCGCGCAAGCGTGTAGAACAGGAGCTAGACGAAGAGCTGCACTACCACCTGGAGCGGCAGATTGAGGAAGAGCTCGATCGCGGCCTCAGCCCGAAGGAGGCGCACTATGCCGCACTCCGGTCCATTCGAGACGTGGAGCAACGCAGAGAGGAGTGTCGCGATATGCGGGGAGTCAACACGATCGAAAACGTAATGGCGGATTTTCGATATGCGCTACGAGGGCTGCGGAGGAGTCCGGGTTTTGCGCTACTTGCAGTTGTGATCATGGCGCTCGGCATCGGCGCTAACACGGCCGTGTTCAGCGTTGTGAATGGGGTTCTTCTTAAGCCGCTTGCCTATCGCGAGTCGGACCGGCTGGTGACGCTCAAAACGGCCTGGAGAGGCGGCGGGGAGGTGAACGTGGTGTCGCTGCCTGATTTCCGCGACTGGCGCGATCAAAGCACGGCGTTCTGGCCATGGCTTACTATCGCAGCTCGGACCGGCCCACAATCGCAGGCCCGGCCGCTGAGTATGTGCGCGTTGCACGCGTCTCGGAAAAGTTTTTTGAAACAGTGGCGATTACGCCTGTTCTGGGCCGGTTATTCAGCGCAGACGAGCTGAGATCGGGTGATTCCGGAGCAGCGCTCATCAGTTATTCGTACTGGCAATCACATTTTGGTGGAAGCAGGACCGTTCTGGGCCAGAGGCTTCGTATCTCGGACGAGGCGGTGACAGTCATTGGGGTTCTCCCGCCTGCGTTTCACTTTCCGGATAAAAGTGATATTTGGATTCCGGCAGATGCCGTCGACAGAACTCTGCCTCGTACCAGTCTCAGCTTTTTCGCCATTGGCCGTCTGAAACCGGCCGTCAGTTTGCAGCAGGCGCAAGCGCAGCTCACGTCCATCGCGCTGCGCCTGCAGCATCAGTATCCGGATAGCAACAAAGACAGGACCGTCAGCGCAATCGGCATGCGAGACGACATAGTCAGCAATGTGCGTTTGACGCTGTGTGTCCTGCTGGCGGCAGTTTGCCTGGTGCTGTTCATCGCATGCTCGAATGTTGCTACTTTGCTGCTTACAAAGGCAACGGCACGGACGCGAGAGATTGCGATTCGCGCTGCGCTCGGAGCAGGTCGCGCCCGGATCGTCTGCCAGCTCATTAGCGAGAGCCTGCTGCTAGCGATTGCCGCCGGAGTTTCTGGACTTGTGATGGCTGTGCTGGGACTGAAGATGCTGACAGCGCTCGCACCGGCTGAAATGCCTCGCGTTGCTGAAATCAGGATCGACGCACGCGTGCTTGCCTTTACGCTCGGCGTTTCCCTTACCTGCAGCCTGCTTTTCGGCCTAGCGCCGGCATTGCACGCCTCGCGGATCGATTTAAACAATGCGCTGAAACAGGGCGGAGAGCGCGCGCTGGCGGGCGGCGGAGTCGAGCCGGTTGCGCCCGGCGCGCTGGTCGTGGTAGAGGTGGCGCTCTCCGTTATGCTGTTGGCGGGCGCAGGTTTGCTCATCAAGAGCTTCGTCGCGCTCAGCAGCGTGCCGCTTGGCTTTAAACCGGAACGGGTGCTGCTGATGAAGACCAGCCTGCCCGTCTCGGGTCCCGAGGGAGAGGCACGCGCGCGGGCGTTCTTCAGGCAATTGCTGCCTGAGATTTCTTCTCTTCCCGAAGTTGTCGCTGCCGGAGGAACGATGGCGCCACCCGGCGATGTCGCGTCGGCAGGCTCTTATTCAGTCGATCATGTTTCACAGCGCGGCTTCACTCCGCAAGAGGACGCTGTCTACTCTGTCGTGACTCCGGGTACGTTTGCGGCGCTTGGCATTCCACTGAAGTACGGCCGGGACTTCGATGACCGAGATATGGCGGATGCGCCGCTTACCGCTGTTATTAATGAAAGTCTGGCGCGAGAAGTTTTGCCTGGCCAGGACCCGATCGGGCACATGATCTTCACAGGCTTTGATTCCCACGAGCCGATGAAAATCATCGGGGTGGTGGGTGACGTGAGGCAATGGGGTCCAGCGCGGAAGCCCGGTCCGGAGATCTACATGCCGTACGAGCAGCACACGTCGGCAGCCGGTTCAACGCTGAATGTGGTGGTGCGCACCACAGGCGCACCCGAGGCACTTGTGGACACGCTACGCCGGAGAGTTCACGCACTTTCTCCGGATGCGCCGGTCCGGTTTACCACCATGGAAGCCTCACTCTATTCGGAGACGGCCGCGCCACGCTTCCGAACGACTTTGCTTGCCATCTTCGCGGGCCTCTCGCTCTGTCTCGCAATGGCCGGCGTTTACGGATTGAATGCGTACGTTGTAGGGCAGCGATCGCATGAGATTGGCGTACGAATGGCGCTGGGCGCGACGCCGGGGCAAGTGCTGAGGATGGTTCTGCGGGGCGCCGTGGGCCTCACGATCCTGGGCGTGGCGCTCGGGTTCGTCGGCTCGCTGGTTGGAACGCGATTCATGTCGGCTATGTTGTTCGAAGTTCAACCGGCCGATCCCATGACGTATGCGGCCGTAGCGGTCCTTCTCGGCGTCGTTGTGCTGGCGGCGAGCTACATCCCGGCGCGGCGGGCGGCTCGGCTGGATCCGCTTCTGGCGCTACGGCAGGAGTGACAACGTATGCGGCTCACGAGCATACTTCGGCTGCGGCTGCGGTCGCTTTTCGTTCGTAACAGAGTCGAAGAGGAGTTGGACGAGGAGCTGCAATATCACCTGGAGCGGGAGATTGCCGAAGGACTCGATCGCGGCATGCCAATGGACGAGGCACGGTATGCGGCGCTGCGGGCAGTGAGGGATATCCAGCAGCGCAAAGAGGAATGCCGCGATATGCGCAGGCTGAATCTGATGGACAATGCCGCGCAGGATCTCCGGTATGCGATGCGGCAACTGCGAAACAATCCAGGGTTCGCCTGCACAGCCATATTCGTGCTGGCGCTGGGTATATCAGCGGCGGTGACGATCTTCGGCTTTGTGGACGCCGGGCTTATCGAGCCGCTGCCGTATCGGGACCAGAGCCGCCTTTTTGCAGTGTTCGACGACTATATGGGCGATGCGCGGGCGATGGTTTCTTATCCCAACTTCGTGGACTGGAAGCGTTCCAGTCACATGTTTGAATCGATCGATGCGTATGCGCTCAATGGAAGCTTCACTCTGACGACCCGATCCGGCGCAGAACAGGTGCCCGGCACGCGAGTGAGCTCCGGATTCTTCCGGACTCTGGGGGTGAAGCCTATCTTAGGTCACGATTTCCGACCAGCAGACGACACTCCTGGCGCGCCGCACACGGTAGTGCTGAGTTACGACGGATGGCAGAAACGATTTGGCGGCAAACCGGACGTGCTCGGGAAATCGGTAACGCTGAATGGGAAGGTCAGCACGGTCATCGGAGTCCTGCCGCGTCAATTTCACTTCGCTCCATACGGCGGAGCGCAGTTTTGGGGCAATTTGCGAGCGGAGGACTACTGCGAGCGGACCGAAGCTGCTGGAACCTTTTCACGATCGCCCGCCTGAAAAAGGGCGTATCGAGCCAAGCCGCATCGGCGGAGATGCGGGCGATCGTGCAGCGGCTGCGAGAACAGTATCCCGATGCGAACCGCGATCTGCGCGGCGCAACCGTCGTTCCTTTGCGGGAAGTCATTATCGGAGATGTCCGTCCAGTTTTGCTTGTGTTGCTGGCGGGAGCGGTGCTGCTGCTCCTGATTGCCTGCGCGAACGTCACAACTCTGCTGCTTGCGCGCGCCGACAAGCGGCAGCGTGAGATTGCGGTGCGCGGCGCACTCGGTGCGTCCTCTTCGCGGCTCTTTCATCAGTTCGCGCTTGAAGGATTCGTTCTGGCAGGACTGGGCTGCCTGTTGGCGCTTTTGTTTTCTGACCTCGCCACGCGGTTTCTCATAGCAATTATTCCGGCCGATAAGCTGGCGGGAATGCCTTATTTGCGGGACCTCGGATTGCATCCTCGTTCGGTCGCACTTGCCTGCTCGCTTTCGCTGATTGTTGCAATCTTGTTTGCGTTCATCCCTATCGCTCGTACGTCGCTATCCGGAATGACGAATGGGCTGAAGGAAGGAATTCGCGGCTCCGCTGGGATGAGATGGCGGAGCTTCCGTTCGAACCTGATCGTCTTCGAAGTGGCGATTGCGATGGTGTTGATGGTGGGCGCGGGCCTGCTTGGGAAGAGTCTTTATCTACTGTTGCATCTCGATCTCGGATTCGAGCCCGATCACCTGGCGAAGATGCAGATAAACTGGCCGCCCGGCCGTTATGACAAGGATCAGCAGGAGATCATCTTCGCTCATGAGATTATCGATCGAGTCTCCAGCTTACCCGGGGTGAAGTCGGCCGGGCTGACACTGGCGCCTCCGATCGATTCTGTCTGGGGCACAGCCTCTTTCCACATCGCAGGCCGGCCGAATCACGGCGAGAACAATGAAGTACTGAACAGGCAGATCAGTTCCGGATATTTCGCGACCCTGCAAGCACGGCTGATCCGCGGACGCTATTTCAGCAAAGATGATACCGCCTCAAAGCCGCGCGTCATGATCATAAATCGAACGGCAGCAAAGAAGTACTTCGCTGGTGAGGATCCGATCGGCAAGCTGGTCTATTACGACTGGCAGCCCGCTTCGCTGATTCAGGTGGTCGGCCTTGTGGATGACATAAAGGAAGGGCCACTTGATGGCACGTCGTGGCCAGCCGTATATGTTCCTTACGACCAGACCCCCTGTGCCTGGCCGGCTGTGCTGGTGCGAACAAGCGGTTTCGCGACCTCGGTATTTGCCGAGATCATGCAGACCATTCACGCGATTGATCCGTTCTTATCTGTTTCCGCGCAGGAGACGATGGTTGAGCGAATCGATCATTCCCCGTCGGCCTATCTTCATCGATCGGCAGCTCTGTTGGTGGGGGCATTTGCCGTCACGGCATTCTTTTTGAGCGTCGTCGGTCTGTACGGAGTGGTTGCTTATTCGGTAAGTCAAAGGACTCGTGAGATCGGAATTCGCATGGCCCTGGGAGCAGCGCATGCGAGCGTGTATCAGCTAATTCTCAGCGAAGCCGGGCGATTGACCGCTTTTGGCGTCGTGTCGGGTCTGGCGTGCTCGCTTATGACTGCGAGCTTGATGCGCAGCCTGCTCTTCGGCGTTCGTTCATGGGACGCGCCGACGCTGATTGTTGTCGCCCTGGTGCTGGGAGTTTCGGCGCTGCTGGCCAGTTATCTTCCCGCGCGGCGGGCAGCGCGCGTGAACCCGATAGAGGCGCTGCGTACGGAATAGCGGGCGCTATCACTACTTCGGATAAAGGTTCAAAGTGTCAATGAGATCCTCTGCCAGCAGGATCTATGCAATTGCTCACTACCGGACCACCTGGGTTGACACCACCTGGGTTGATAGTCTACCCGCCTCAGTTTCGATTTGGGTAGAATATCTTCTGAGCCCGGGCCGATGGCGCCGAGGCGCAGGAAGGCAGATCATGTGGTGGCGGCGATATTCCCGTCGTGATGCTGAGAAGGATTTGCAGCGTGAGTTGGGTAGTCATCTGGAATCCGAAGCCGAAGAGAAGGAAGGCGAGGGCCTGAGCAGGGAAGAAGCACTGCAATCCGCCCGCCGCGCTTTTGGCAACGTGACCAGAGTGCAGGAGGATGTGCGGCAAACCTGGGGATGGACCAAACTCGAGCAGGTCGCGCAAGACGTTCTCTACTCGGTGCGAACACTGCGAAGCAACCCCGGATTTACGCTGACCGCGGTGCTTTCGCTTGCGCTGGGCATCGGCGCGAACACCGCGATTTTCACCATCGTGAACGCCGTACTGTTGCGTCCGCTGCCCTTCCCAGAGCCGGGTCGCCTTGTTCAGCTTTGGGAATCGGAGCCCGAAAAAGGATACTTCAGAAACGTCGTTAGCGGGGTGAACTTTCTCGACTGGCGCGATCGAACACACAGCTTCGAAGGCATGAGCGCGGTGTCGGGTGGAACGGCGAATCTGACTGGCATTGGAGATCCGATCGCCGTTCCCAGCATGGATGTCTCTGCCAACTTTTTCTCCGTTCTGGGCGTGCAACCGGCTTTGGGCCGCTCTTTTTTGCCGGAAGAGGGGCAGCCAGGCCGTGAGCATGTGGCGGCGCTGAGCTTCGGGTTATGGAAGTCGCGTTTCGGCGGCAGCCCTGAGATTCTCGGGCGAACAATCCTTATTAATGGAGAGCCGTGCACAGTGGTGGGCGTAATGCCACGCGGTTTTACGCTTCCCAGGAGCCGGCCAGACATTTGGACGCCTTTACCCATTGTTCGTTCGAAGGAGTGGGAGGGCGGGAGGTTTCTGCAAGTGATCGCGCGGCTGAAGCCGGGCGTGAGTTTGGCGGAGGCGCGAGCCGACCTTGAAGCCGTTACCCGGCGGCTCGCCACGGAGAAGCCCGATTTCGACAAAGGCTGGAGTGCACAGCTCTTCCCCATGCTGGACGACGTTACGCACGAGGTGCGTTTGCCGCTGCTGGTGTTGTTGGCGGCGGTCGGCGTAGTGCTGCTGATTACGTGCTCAAATGTGGCAAATTTGCAGCTTATGCGTGGAACTGGCCGGAGGCATGAAATGGCTATCCGCGCGACGCTGGGAGCGAGCCGACGCCGGTTGCTACAGCAGTTGCTTTCCGAAAGTATTGTTCTGGTGGGCGTCGCCTGCCTGATCAGCTTCGCGGTGGCGTGGGGCGGTCTGAAAGCACTGCTCGCGCTCATCCCGGATCAGAGCCAGCTTCCCAGGCTGGATGCGATTCAGATGGATGGCCGGGTATTTCTCTTTACGGCCGCGCTTTCAATTGTGAGCGCCTTGCTGTTCGGGCTAGTTCCTGCGCTACAGGTTTCGCAAATTGTTCCGCAGCAGAACATAGGTTTGAGCTCGACGCGCTTCACCTCCAAGGGCGCGCTACGCAAATCGCTGGTGGTCTCCGAAGTTGCGCTCTCGTTCGTTCTGCTGGTGGGGGCTGGACTCATGCTCCGGAGCTTCGGAAAGCTGATCTCGGTCAATCCAGGTTTCGAGACCGAGCATGTACTCACAATGAGCATGCTTACATCCCCTGCGAAGTACAAAGACGACCGCAAGCGTGCGCAGTATTTTACACGCGTACTGGAGGAGATTCGGAACGTTCCCGGCGTCGAAGCGGCCGGAAGCATTCACTTTCTTCCGCTACAGGAAAGGACGTCGGGATCCTGTTTTTCATTTGCCGGGCAGCAACTCAGCCCTACCAGTTCGCCGGACGCGCAATTCCTGGTGATCAGCCCCGGCTATTTCGAAGCCATGAGAACGCCCGTAATCGCGGGACGGCCATTCAACATGCGTGATGTGGCCGGGAAGCCGAGCGTGATCATGGTGAATGCACAATTCGTCAAGCGTTTTCTGAAAGGTGTTCATCCTATCGGTCAAAAGCTGAATTTGTGCTGGACGGTGCAAACGCCAGCCGAGATTGTCGGCGTTGTTGCGGACGCGCGTCAGACGGAGCTGAAGACCGCTCCCAAGCCAACCATTTTCATCGACAACTTACAGGCTCCGATGTATTTCGCTCAACTGGCGATCCGCACAACGGGTGACCCCGGCCTGATGGCTCGCGCGA
>CAWJVA010000028.1:0-82748 GCA_963846185.1 uncultured Acidobacteriaceae bacterium
TACGTATTGTCCGAGCTCGTATTGTTTTGAATGTTGATTGGAAACTGCCGCAAGATCGGCATGTTGTTTACTGAAGCTATTCCGAGCGGCTTAAAACTTGTCGGCGCTGCCGCTGTCAACTGTGGATTCAGCGCCGCGGTATAGATATTCTGATTGCGATCTCCGGTATTACCGGTATTAAGGAGCGTGCATGTGTCGCGTTGTGCCATTGGATCGAACTTGCTCGTTTTGTCGGCGGCATTATAGGTCGGCGGAGTATAGTTAGGCCAGTCGCCATTAGCCGGCGGAACAACATCGCGATTATCCGTCCACACGACATGTGTTTCATCCGGATCGCCTGGTTGATTGTTATAGCGCCAGGAACCGTCATGATTGGGAAGGAAGGTCGGTCCGGCAACATCGATGTAATCACCGAGAAATGGCTCGGTGCCGTTGGCAAAGATGGGCAAGTTCGGGGGGTTTATCTGTAACTGAGTAATAGGGGCCGGTGTGCCACTCGCTGTCGTGTTTGCTCCAAAGTCATACGACGAAATCTCCACGGATTTGTCGAACCCCGGCGCGCCGCTACATTCAGACTGCATCTGGGCAGCCCATATATCTAACGTATGACGAAAAACAGGGCCATCCCCGACCGTCGGGTCGATGATGAACGCGTTGAATTCAGGAAACATCCGCGACGGATCGAAGTACTTTAAGGACTTCTGATAAGTGGCCGTATTGTTGGCTCCCATCATGACCGTGTAATACCAATACTGATCGTCGTTCCGCTGGTCATACCACGCGGCCGTCAGTTTTCCGCTCGAGAAGGCGAGCGCCGGCATGAACTGATGTCCCGGAAGGTTTTGATTGTTATCAATTTCAACCGGCGAAGCACTCCATTGAATGCTTCCGGCAGTCCCGGCGCTCGGCCCGGAAAGCGATACTGCTCCTAAACAGGATTGCGGGTTTTGGGAGCCGCTGACGTACACAATGCGCGCAGTTGCATTGGCATCGATCGACAAACCGGGGTGGTAATTGCAGTCCAGCGACCCGTCACGCCTCGACATGCAGCGCTGTGACCACGCAACGTAAACTCTGCTATTGTTATCCACCGCCATGGCCGGATAAGCGTTCGTCCGGAAAGCTGACGGGCCCGTGTTATTCATAAGCGCCAAGGCGCCCTGATCAAACGGATTGATCAGAGATACAAGTTGCGGCTTACTAAACGATTCTCCGCCGTTGACGGAGTAAACATACATAATCTCGTCCGGATCTTTGCCCATAGTCGAGAAGACTCGCCAGGACACATACACAGTCCCGTTATTCGGGTCAATCGCGATCGTCGAACCCTGATTGGTTGCAGTGGTTCCACTCAGCGTGATTGGCATTGAAAAGTGTTGTGCGCAGTCTCTCGAATAAGCGAACTGGATGGCAGTCATATCATTTTCTTCGCTTCCCGCAAATTCGGTCCAGGCTACATACACGTTGCCCGCAGGGAAGTTCTGAGTGATGGCCCGGTGGCCCCCGACGGCTTGTTCTGTAAACGAGCAGGTTTGAGCACCACTCCGGGGGATATCCACTGCCAGGCTCGGCTTGTCCTCGAAGAACGTCTGATCCCCATTTTTTTCTGTAACTTGATTAGAATTATTCTCACCGCGTACGGGTTTCGGATTCCCCGCTTGCGGCGAGCGTACTATCCTCGTCCAGAGATAGTTGATGGTGTCCGCATCCGTGAGGTTTTGGCCGCCTTCAATGTTGTTGTCATCTATATATGTCGCGACAAAGACCGCGCTCTTGTCCGGCGCCTGCCGGGTAAAGGCGAGACCGGCATAAAAGAACATCCCGTTAGTACCCGCGCGGACCGCCGGGTCTGCGCCTGCGTACGCCGGCGGTTGCACCGGGCATGAGTCGTTTCCAATGAATAAGGCGTGAAGCGGCGAGTTTTTGCCGGCGCTAGAACAATCCTGCGGATATCCCGGTATCAAATTGCTGATCCACGTCCGGCCGCCGTCGAATGATTTAAACAGGCCCAACCACGCGTCTCCAGTCGGATCGGGAGCTTGTGGTTTCCAAGCGGTCGCGAGATCGACTGTCCTGTAATCGTTCGCCCCCGCAAGAATGTGAAGCGGGTTACGCGATGAGATAGCCATCGAGGGCTCGTTCTGGCGCTGCAGAAACGGGTCGCCGGTTGGCCAGGTTGTGCCGGAGACCATGTTGACGTTGGTGCCAACCACCGGCTGTTGTGAAAAGCAGCAGGAAACGAACCCAGCGGCAAAAAGCAGGCGCAAGAACGTTCGGCGCATAATACTGTTTTTTAGAACACTCCTGGTAGAATCTGGAAGCCAAATATACCAGGAAAGACGTAGAGGACGGTACTAAGGTAGGGACTAAAAAGTTTTAGATCTAACTCGCCGGAATCAGGTCTTCAGTACAGCGACTTGCTGCTCATGAACGGCGTAGAGCCGCTGCCCAAGGCTGTCCCAATCGTATTTTTCAGATACCAGTCTGCGAGCGTTCTGAACGATACGGTCTCGTACAGCTCTGTCATTTCGCAGATGTTCGAGCGCGGTGACAATTTGCCCTGCAGTGTCGGCCAGCAAAATGTTTATCCCGTCCGTGACATCTAAACCCTCGGCGCCAAGGTGAGTAGAAATTACTGGTACCCCGGAAGCCATCGCTTCGAGGATCTTCAACCGGGTACCGCCGCCGACGCGCAAGGGAACAATCGCGGCGAGAGCAGTCGAATAATAAGGACGGACGTCGCTTACGGTTCCCGTGATGTGGATGGTTTCCGATCTCAAGCTGATGATTTCAGGCGACGGGTTTCGCCCGGCAACCGTAAAGACCAAATCCTGCCAAGTCGACCGGATGTGCGGCCAAATTTCCCGCGCAAACCAAAGCACGCCATCGATGTTGGCGTGATAGTCCATGGATCCGACAAACAAGAGGCTTTTCAAGCCAGCGGAGTAGTCCGGTCCGAAGCCGGCAAAGCGCGACACGTCGACACCGTTTCCGATTACGTGTATTTCGTTGTGGCAGCCTCGCGCGAGTAGAACCTGCCGCTCCCGCTCACTTGCCACGGTGTGGATGCCAAAGCTGCGCAACAGATCTGTCTCGGCAGCTTCGAGCAGAAGAGCAGTACGGCGGGCGGCCAGACGCTTCGGCCAGCTTGTCTCGGTTGCTGCATAGCGCCGCATGAGCTCAGATTCGATGTTGTGCCAGTCGACCACAACCGCTGGCGGCCGGGGTAGGTCGATAAGGAGCTTGGCGTAGGGAAGGAGATGAACGCCTTCGAATTCCACAGCATCAAAGGGCTCGTCTGTCAGAAGGCGGCGAAGCGACTCAGCGGCTTTCGGCGAAAAGTAATTGAGAATCGGGAGAGGCATCGGTCCGAGTAGTCCTCGAGCGATTTTGGCCGGCGTGTAACCGCGCTCGCGTTCCAATGTGAGGACGCGGTCAAAACCGTGCAATTCTGCCAAACCGCTTACATTCTCTCCGGGAGGTCTTAACTGAAGCAGGGTGACGGAGGCTCTCCGTGCCAGCGCACTTGCGAGGTAAACGTTACGCAGGCGCGCGCCGCTCTCGGGCGGCCAGACCTGGTGCGGGCATACAAATAAGATCCTCACTCTCGGATCATTCTAGCTGTGAGGAGTATTCCCGCCAGTGGTCTTATGGCCGGTGGTCTTCTCGCGTAGCACCAGCCGAATGTCTCCTATCTTGATGGTGTCATCCGGCCGGACAAGAACGGCGCGTCCGATCAGATGTCCATTTAAGAAGGTGCCGTTGGCAGATTCAAGGTCGGCGAGCACCACGGGTCCGTCTTCTTCACTGCTGATGACGGCGTGCCAGCGGGAGATGTCGCGTCCGGCACCCGCGAGAATGATGTCGTTATCTTGCGCCCTGCCAATTCGAACAATTGGCTTTTCGATCGGAAACGTCCGAGGCGGTTGGTGGGCGATAAGAATCTCGAGGGAACGGGATTGCATATCGCGAACTGGCAGTTGCTCCGTTACAGCTGGCATCGGCGCCTATGAGGTTAGTGACGATCAGCCCCGGATCGTCCACATCGGATTAATCCGAAGAAGTAAGAGGGTTTCGACCGGGTCCAGGGTAGGACTTCTCTGATGCTGAACGGGTGCGAAACCCAAAGCCAGCGTTCTCAAGCCGTAGTGATCCATTCACGGTCGATCTCAACCGCGAGCGAGCGCTGCAGCATGGTGACCGAAATCACCATACGCCACTCTGATTTCTTTTTCAGCAGAATTCCTTCGACACCTTCGAGAGCACCCTGCTTTACTCGAATTCGCTGGCCTTCTTTCAGAAAAGGACAAGGCTCAGCGTTCAATCCGGATTCGAGAACCGTCTGAATAGCCTCTATTTCGCTGTCGGTAATGGGGCTGGGTTCAGCCCCGAAACCGATAACGGATACGACTCCCGGAGTAGTGAGAATCGGAAGCCGCTTCTTAGCGTCGAACCGGCAGAACACATAGCCGGGGAAAATCGGAAGTTCGGTAACGACAACGCGGTCAGACCAACGCCGGCGCACACGGTAGGTGGGCAAATAGTGCTCATATCCTTTGCCCCTCAACACGGTAGCGGCAACTCTTTCGTGATTTGATCTGGTTCGTATGGCGTACCAGGGATGGGGCGCTGACCAACGTTCGGCGACGGGTACGGCCCAGGCGGTTGAACTCATGGTTAAATGCTCAAACAGCCCCGCAGCGTACCTCTTCGAGTTGGAGTTGGCGGGAACGGCTGGCTCCGTCTCTTTTTTGCGAGAGATTTTTGATTTTTCCGAAAATCTCTATGCCATTTTTCCTAAGCGAAGAAGCGTGTTTCTATTTAGTACCACGTTTTGACCTGGAGTACCAAGTACTTCTCCGTAAAATATCGCTGAATATGGGTCACAGTTCCAGGGAAATGACTGACCGATTGTAAGTCTCAAAACGGTTCGTCCGTTTGTTCTCTAGATTTGTGCTTTGGAACGGCAACAGATTTTCCCTGCTTCGCGAGGGCAATGGTTGCGGCCGATACGCCGATACAATGTGTTGTGAGCTCAGATCCAACCACACTGCCGAGCGGGTTTGGCACGGCTTTGACTGTTCTGGGCGGCATCGCGCAGACGATTATGGGTCAGCGCGTGGGCCTCAGCAAGAAAGTGAGCTGGGCTGCACCAGCTTTGCTGCTCGCCATTTCCTTTGCCGCCGGCGAAGATAGCATGCCGGTCTTCTGGCGCACATTGGGATTGCAGCAGTTCCGGATCTGGCTGAGCGCTGTTCTCTTTCTGTGGTTCCTCTGCATGCTGTCGGCTGGGATGATCCTGGCAGCCATTGAGGCCGTAAGGACACTGGCGACCAGGCGAGGAGAGCATTCGCCTGCTTTGGCCGAAAAGGAGGTGCTAGACGCTCAGAGGAGGCGCTTTCTGGCAGTCTCGACGGCTGCCGCTTGTGCGGTTCCCGCGGGGGCTTTTGGGTACGGTTTCATTAACAGGAAAGACTTTCAAATCAACCAGATCGACTTGAAATTTCCCGAGCTGCCAGAGGGTATGAACGGCCTCAGGATCCTGCAGATCAGCGATATACACATGGGCGTGTTCTACACGGCAAAGGATCTGGAGCGTGTGGTGGCCGCAGGCAACAGCCTGCATCCCGACATAACATTCATCACGGGTGATCTCATCACCACGGATCGGGATCCGCTCGATCGGTGCTTGATGGTCCTCTCCCGCCTGCGGGCAGGATCAGGTTTGTGGGGCTGCATGGGCAACCACGAGCGCTATTCGAAAGTCGAAGACCACACGACGAAGCGGGGCAGCCAGCTCGGCATCCGGTTCCTGCGAAACGAAGCCACTACCCTCCGATTCGGCGGAAGCAAGTTGAACCTGGCTGGGGTGGATTACCGGAGGCGTGGACCTTATCTGGACAGCGTGGCAGGGCTGGTAGACCTCGATTCGTTCAATCTGCTACTGGCACATACACCGGAGGTTTTCCCTGAAGCGGCAGAGAGAGGATTCGATCTGACGCTCTCTGGGCACACTCATGGCGGGCAGGTAAATCTGGAACTGCTGGGAACCAATCTCAACATTGCGGAAGTGCACACACCCTATACCAAGGGCTTGTACACGCTTCCCACGTCCATGATTTACGTCAATTCCGGGTTGGGCACAATTGGCGCACCGCTGCGGCTGGGTGCGCCCGCGGAGATCACGTCGGTCCGGCTTTGCAAAGCCTAAAGAACTCGTCGAGAATACCGGGTTCGGTCACAATGTGAGTTTGATTCCGATCTGGACCAACCGGGGCGGTCGCGTCGCGGAAATGCGGCCGAAGTTCGGCCCATCACCGGCATTCCCATCCGGCTCTTCGAATTGCGTGTGATTCCAAGCGTTGAACATTTCGACGCGAAACAACAGCCGGCTGGATTCCAGGCCGAGAGGAAAAAACTTCTGCGCCCCGAGATCCCAATTGTTGATACCAGGACCATTCAGCACAGTGCGGCCGCTATTACCGAAGTAGCCCACCGGAGGTATGGAGAAGCAGGCTGGATCGAACCACAAGAATCCATTCCTGCGGACGTTATTTGAGAACGCGCTGTTGTTGCCGTTGCAGACACGGTCCGGCACAGGAACGACGTAGAGGCCGCCTGTAGTATTCGGCGCGGTCAGATAGACGGGTTCGCCGGTTGAGAAAGTGACGAGGGCGCTGAGCATCCATCCGCCCAAAATCATGTTCATGCCCGGGGAGGTTCGCGATCCATAGCGGCGGCCGCGTCCAAACGGCATTTCCCAGACTGCGCTAGCTACCGCTCGCTGGCGGACATTAAACGTAGCCGGGCCCTTATCGCAACGGCGGCAGTCTGTGATTTGGGCGGAAGGAAGGATGCTGAACTGCCATGCGTCTGTCAGAGCCTTGCCGAAAGTATACTCAAACAACAAATTGAGGACTCGGTTGGTCCGGTGTTGGTATTTAGCGATGAGGGCCTCGTACGATGAATTGCCATTGCTGTCGAGCCATCCAAGCAATCCGTATCGCGGCCACGGCTTGGTCGCAGCATTGCAAAAGAGATTTGCAGCCGGGCGGCACTGGTCCAGATCCCCCAGGGTGAGGAGCCGGTGACCACTTGAACCCAGATATGACACCTCGAGAGAATCGCTGCGTGCGATCGATTGTTGAATGGAAGCATTCCATTGATTGACAAACGCCGTCCGAAGTGCCGGATTGATTGCCGTTACGAGCGTTCCCGAAGGCAGGTTAGCGGCGTAATTCGCAGTCAATGGTGCTGTAACGAGCGGTGGGAATACGTTCTTGCCCAACTCGTATTGCGGTATTGCAGCAGTCGGTGTATTGGTAAAGCCGTGGCCTGTGCCAACAGGTGAGCCGAGCCCGATATCCTCCTGCGATCCAAACCACGGAAACTCGGAGTAGTACGTTCCAACGGCAGCCCTCAGAACCGTGTTCTTGAACAGCCGGGGTTTCCAGGAAATACCGGCGCGGGGCGCGAAATCATTCCAATCCATCGCGAAACCTTGTGGATCGATCTGCCCCAGGGCCGCATACGTGAGTAGCCCCGTTCCGAAATCAAATCCGTGCACGGCGTTCCGTATCGAGCCCTGTGGATTGGGAGGTGTCGCTAAGTACCACAACAGTCCATAGTTCAGTGTCAGATTCGGAGCAATTTTCCAAGTGTCCTGTACGAACGGCAGGAACTGCGTGGCACGGTACTGTACTTGCGGCAACCCAGACAGAGTGCCGCTGGTTGGCAATCCAAGCAAAAAATCGGCCCATGATTGGCCGGTGTTCGCCTGCGGTACTAATTCTCCCTGTGCATTGCGGGTCAACTGCGCCGTGAACGTCGGCTGAAAGTTCAAGGTGCCTATCGCATTCGCGTTTCCGTTTGAGTGCCAGCCTCGACGGTAACCGAGCCCAAAACCAAATTTGAATGTGTGATTTTGCCAAACGTAGTTCAGCCCTTCGTCTACACGCCACGTATTGTCCCGGTTTCCAACCTCGCCGTTGGATCTTCCGAACGACGAATACCCTTGAAGGTTGATGCCGGTGATTCCCTGGTTTTCGAACGTGTTCATCACGCCGGTAGGAACCGGCCCCTGCGCTTCGTTGCCGCCAACCGCAATCGCGCGCACGAACGCAATTCGGAGCGTGTTTACAGCGTAGTTACTGAATTCAAAAGAATGCTGTAACATGGCCAGATCCGCGCCCTCCGAGTACAGCAAGCCACTGAGTGGATAGAGTCCCGGCTGGTCAGTTGGGGAACTCTGCCGAAAGATCTCGCCAATTACCTGTTGACGGTTGCTTATTGCTGCGTCCACGCGAAGTCCACCCTGATTGTCGGTTAAGGTATCGCGTGGAGTGCCGTAAACGTTGCTGGGCCGGCTCTCCAGACTGGATCCTGGAAGATAATACTTCGATAGATTGATCGACGTGGGGTTGATCCGGCTGGAGGGAATCACGTCGCCTGGGAACGGTTGCCGCTGGCCCGTCACCGCGGAGTATGCGGCGGGATCATAGATCGGAACACCGGCCTCGGCAAGGTTGCCGGCGAACATAGCGGCAGTCGGGCTGTACCCGTTTGCCGCAAACCTGGTGATCTGGCGAAGCCCCTCATAAAAGCCGTGAAACCAGATCCGGTCTTTCGACAGCGGGCCCCCGAGCGCGAA
This sequence comes from uncultured Acidobacteriaceae bacterium, assembly GCA_963846185.1. Classification (GTDB taxonomy): domain Bacteria; phylum Acidobacteriota; class Terriglobia; order Bryobacterales; family Bryobacteraceae; genus Bog-105. Next base: position 8,651 of record CAWJVA010000028.1, read on the forward strand.
TCCGAACTGGTTCTGCTTGAGGTCCTCTGCGCTTAAGGCGAAAAAGCTGCGGGCATCCATGTCACTGTTGCGGAAAAATTCAAACGCTTCGCCATGAAATTGATTGCCTCCGCTCTTGGTAGCGACATTTACTACCCCGGCGTTTGGACCCTGATCCGGCATCAGAAAATTCTCCTGGATCTTAAATTCATCAATTGCCGCAATGGAAATGTTTAGAGCGAGTTCGCCATCTCTTGACCCGCGGATAGGTACGCCGTCGACGGAATAGCTTACCGAGTACGGCATCGTGCCGGGGAGAACAATCGTTCTCCAGGGCGCCCCCACATTTGGTGAAAAGACATTGCTGGCAGCACCAACTTCAACCGCCCCGCCGGCGAGCAGACCGAGTTGGAGGAAGTTCCGGCCGTTTAATGGCAGGTCCGCCACTCGCGCTGAGTCGATCACTGTGCCGATACTGTTCGACTCTGTATCGAGCGTTGCCGAATCGGCAACTGAAACCGCTATCGATGTGTGGACTTGTCCCACTCGCAGAGAAATGTTCAGAACGGCCCGTTCGCCGATTTCGACTGCGAGGTTATTTACAACGTAAGTACTGAAGCCCGTTTTCTCGACGCGAACAGTGTAAGTTCCTGCGCCAATCGAAGGAAACAGAAACACGCCGGTGGAGTCTGAGGACGACTCGCGGTTCATGGCCTTCGCGTCGTCCGTTAGAGTGATTTTCGCGTCCGTCACGGGCGAACCTTGCTGGTCTCGCACCGTACCGGTTACCGCTGCAGCGCCTAACGTGGCTTGGGCCATGAGGCGTGAAACTCCTGACTCGGATAGCAGCGCAAGAAACATGCTGCCGCACAAAACCGAGTAGTTTGCCCTTGAAGCCACCTCGGAATAGCATAGGGGATATTTCTACAAAATGGAACGATTGTTGCTGGGCGCCCGGAGCATTAAAATCGGCCGTCAGGTCCAAGCGGGCATCTAGCATGTGCCGCAACCATGTGCCGGAACAAGGGCTAACATTAGTTGTGACACAGGTAGCGAGTGAGCGGATCAATCCAAACCGCTGATCTATTGGGAAAAATCCAGCGCACTCTTCGGCTTCGCGGACCTCTGGCCGGAGATCCTACGGCGAGAGTTCTGCATGCTCTTCTGGTCGGAAGTTCGGGATGGATGCTATTCAATCTGGCCGTTATCCTGCCGTTTGTTGTTCCGGCGAAGACTTTAAGCATTTACCTCGATTTACTGCTGCTTTCCAGCTTCTTTGCCGGACGCGTATTGCTTCAATCGGGCTTCATGCGGCAGGCAAGCCTGGTATACGTGGGGGGAGTCTGGATCGTCACAACCGTCGTCATTGTTCTAGGCGGCGCAATACATAGCTTTTCTTTCGTCTTGTACATCGCGCTGCCTATTTCGGCGGCTTGGCTTCTTGGCTTCCGGGCGGCATTGTGGATGGCCGCCGTGTGCCTGGTTTGTACGCTAGCACTGGCTGTTATGGCCATAATGGGCGTCAAGCCGCCCATCTACTTCCCTGGCAATCCCCTTGGGGTGTGGAGTAACGTTCTGTACGCAACAATAATCGCGACGGTACCGACGGCTCAAGTTCTCAGAACTCTCAAAGAAGCCCTGTCTGCCTCGCAGCGCGATGTTGCAGAGCGAGCCCGTGCCGAGAAAGAGCTTCGAGATCACCAGGAGCATCTGGAAGAACTTGTCGACCAGCGCACAATTCAACTCGTGGAAGCCCGAGATCAAGCGCAAGCTGCAAATCAGGCAAAGACCACCTTCCTCGCTAATATGAGCCACGAGTTGCGTACGCCCTTGAATGCGATTGTTGGCTTCTCCGACCTGCTGCGTGAGAACCGCCGCGTTCCTGAGAGCGAGCGCAGAGATTTGGACATCATCAGTCGCAGCGGCCAGCATCTGCTCGCGCTTATCAACGATGTGCTGGATATGGCCAAGATTGATGCCGGCCGCATCGTGATCGAAAACGCTCCCCTGGATTTGAGCGATCTTGCATCTGGAGTCTTAGATCTGATGCGCTTGCGTGCAGAAGACAAGCGCCTCAATCTGTCCATGGTAGAGGCACCTGGGTTTTGTCAGTTCGTTCGCGCAGATGGGGAAAAGCTGCGCCAAGTGCTCCTCAATCTGGTCGGCAACGCGGTGAAGTATACGGAACGCGGAAGCATCCTATTGCGCCTCGATGGTGAACCGGCCGCCGATTCTCAACGATACAAGCTTGTCATAGAAGTGCAGGACACAGGAATCGGAATCGCCGCCGAGGATCAGGCACGAATTTTTGACCCGTTCGTGCAAGCGGGCAAACTGTCCACCTATAAGGGCACGGGCCTGGGCCTGGCCATCTCGAAGAAGTATGTCGGGCTGATGGGCGGGACCATACAGGTCGAGAGCGCACTCGGCAGAGGATCCGTTTTTCGAGTGGATATTCCCGTTCTGAAGGGGGAAAGATCCGAGATGCCAGCCCCCGGGCTCCGCTGCGGACAAATCATGGGGCTCGAGCTTGGTCAGCCCGAATATCGGATCTTGATTATCGAGGATCACCTGGAAAACTTCTTGTTGCTCCGGAGACTGCTGGAAAATGCGGGCTTCCAGGTAAGCGTCGCTGAGAATGGCGCCGACGGCATCGATCAGTTTTCGAGCTGGCGGCCGCAGTTCATCTGGATGGACTGGAGGCTGCCCGACATGGATGGTCTGGAAGTGACGCGGCGCATCCGGACACTGGAAGCGGGACGGGATGTGAAGATTGCCATTCTCTCTGCCTTCGCTTTCACGGCATACCGCGACGAAGCCTTGCAAGCTGGTGTGGACGATTTTGTAAGTAAGCCATTTCAAGCCGGCGAGATTTTCGATTCGCTCGCGCGCCATCTCGGCGTGCGCTACCGGTATCAGGGAGCCGTAACTGAAAAAACCATCAACCCTCTTGAACCCGAAGTGCTGGCCAGTTTGTGCGGCGAACTTCGAAAGGAGTTGACGGATGCCCTGATTTCCCTTAACATCGAGCGGATCGACAAGACCATCGATCACATCTCCGAGCAGAACGCCGCCTTGGGCAGCACGCTTTCGCGGTATGCCGAGCGATATGCGTACTCCTCAATTCTTAAGGGTCTTCAATCAGCAGAAACGATGCGGACGTGAGCCTTTAGATCAGGCAGCATTGTGCAAGATATTCCGGTTCAGATAGGCATTGTGGAACTTGCCCTTGGGATCGTATTGCGCAAGAAGAGCCTGAAAATCCGGCAGCTTCTGATAGGTGGCTTTGAACCTGGCGGGATCCATGGTGAACAGCTTGGCCCAGTGCGGCCGCGGGTCGAACGGTGCTAAGCGTTCTTCGATCATGGGCAGCACCTTTCGGACGGAGGGCCAATCCGGCTTCCACGTGAAATGGACGGTCATGCAGGCGCGTTTGTAGCAGGGGCTCATCCAGAGATCGTCGGAAGCAATCGTGCGCAGTTCCGTAATCTGCAGGTTAGGTGTTATCTGGTCGCGCAGCTGCTCAACGGCGAGGATGGCCTCATAGCCCTTGTCACGCGGCACGAAGTACTCGGACTGTAATTCGGCTCCGCTGCTCGGAGTGAAGTTCATGCGGAAGTGCGGCAAGCGCTCGTACCACGGGCCCGGAATGCCCATCTGCTCGGTGCAGTTCTCGGCTGAATGCCCGGCAAGCGGATGCAGTTTCCTGGTGGCCGCCTTAGCGCCGAAGAATTCCGGCGGAATCGCGGCCGGGCTGCCCGGCTCGACCCGGCTCTTGATCCAGACTTGTGTGATGCGGTGGTTCTGCCAGTCGGTAAACAGGCTCACGCTGTAGCCGCTGCCGAAGATTTCGTCCAGATGTCCTTTGAGCCGGTCGATGGAAAGATTCTCGTAGACGACCTGCCTTACGTCGAAGGCCGGCTGCAGATCGAGCGTAGTGGCCGTCGCGACGCCGAGGCCGCCGAGGCCGACCACCATGCCTGCGAACTTCTCGCCGTCTTTCTCGCGTGAGACGCTGACTAACTCGCCATTGGCCTTGACCAGCTGCATGCCTGAAACCGAGGTCGACAGATTGCCGTTCTTGTTGCCCGAGCCGTGAGTGGCAGTGGCGCAAGCACCCGCTACCGAGATATGCGGAAGCGAAGCCAGATTCGGAAGCGCGAAGCCGTTTTCGTACAGGTACGGAGACAGGCGGCCGTAGGTGACACCAGCGCCCACCGTGACGGTACGCGCTTTGCGGTCCAGCACTATTTGATCGAGGTTCTTTAGGGAAATCTGGTCCTTCGGGCTATCGGCGATGTCGTTGAAGGAGTGCCGGGCGCCAAGCGCCTTTCCTTCCGTACACGTCCGGACGGCCGCCCGAACCTCTTCGACGGACTTGGGAACCAGCAGCTTCTCGGCTTTGTATTGGTAATTGCCTGCCCAGTTTGTCCTGTGTTCCTCTGTGTCTGCGGCGCCCACCAAGCGAGACAGCATACTGCCCGCGAGCAGCGCGCCGGAAGTCTTTAGAAATTCTCTTTTGTCCATGAGCCCTGCTCAGCTTCGAGTCCGGCTTAGCCCATCCATTGCGGATTCTGTATCGTGCCGTCGAACATGGTGCTCACTTTGAACGGTTCGAATTCGCCATGTGCGGCCGCAGCCCGAGTCTTGTCAAGAATAGCAATCGTTTCGGCTTCCGTCATGGGCTGGAAGGTCCGCGCAGCTTCAAATGCCTGGTCCAGTATTTTCATACTGTCGCAGCCCGTAATGACGACGGACGTCGGCAGGTTCAACGCGTAGTGCAGACATTCGATGGGCGTAACCGTGTTGCTTTTCAGAATAAGCCCATTCGCCATCGGCTTCATGCCGATCACCGCAATCCCCTCCTCTACCAGCTTCGGCACGACATTGTTTGCGAAGCTGCGGAAGTGGGCATCCATCGGGTTGAGGGGCATCTGGCAGGAATCGAAATGGAAGTTGTGCTGTTTTGCGACTTCCAGCATGCGCTCATGCACGAGCGGGTCTTTATGCCCGGTGAAGCCGACGTAGCGAATTTTTCCGGCTTGCTTGGCGGCCATGACAGCCTCCAATGCGCCGCCTTGCGCAAAGAAGCGGTCCGGGTCGTCTAACCGAATATTTTCGTGGAACTGGATGAGATCGATGTGATCCGTCTGAAGCCGCTGCAGAGACTGGTCAATCTGCTGCGCGGCAGCTTGCTTGGTTCGGCCATCGAATTTCGTCATCAGAAACGCTTTCTGACGGTAACCGTCGCGCAGCGCCTTGCCCATCCTTACTTCGGACGCACCATCCGCGTAGTCCCAGCAGTTATCAAGGAAGGTAATGCCGCGATCCAGAGCAGAGCGGACAATTTGAATCGCTTCCTGCTCGCTTGGAACGGAGATGTGATAACCGCCGAGGCCGATGGCCGAGACCCGTTGGCCCGTGCTGCCGAATTTCCGGTAAAGCATGCCATTTGCATCCCGGCTATCGGGAGATTGGGCCCGCACGACGGCCGCGAGACTCGCGCCCGCTATTACATTCAGCACCTGTCTTCGATCCATAGTTCCGCTCATAGCGTTAGGTTAGAGCTTTTCGAGCGGCCGCGCGACTCGTGCAATCGGCAGGCTCCTTTCGCCCGGTTGTTACAAAGAAGAAATGAACTGGACAGCAACGGGAGCAGTGCTGATGGCGCTTGCGGTGTGCCTGGGGGCGTTCGGCGCACATGGGCTGAAGGACCGGCTGGATGCCTATTCCATGTCTGTATATGAGAAGGCGGTCTTCTATCATTTCGTGCATGCGCTGGGCATTCTGCTTGTCGTTGTTCTGGCGCGAACAGGACTGATTGGGGCCGCGGGTCAGGATCGGGTAGCGTGGCTGCTACTCGCCGGGATCGTGGTCTTTTCGGGAAGTCTATACGCGCTTGCCATCTCCGGGATGCGAATTCTCGGCGCGATCACGCCCATCGGAGGATTGGCATTCATCGCCGGTTGGGCGCTGCTGGCCTATGAAGCGGTACGCGCGTGCACGCGGCTGACCGCAGACTCGAATGATTGTACGACTGCCCATGCCGTCCGGAAGATCGTAGCGGCAAAGAATGTTCGCCGAGACGTTATATTGTTGCGCCTGTTGCAGCTCGGGCTCTACTTCCGGCCCTTTGTACAGCAGCAGTTGCGAACCGCGCTTCAGCGCCTTTCCGAACAGATCGAGAAGGCGGTGAATGGGAGCAACCGCGCGCGCCGTGATGATGTCCGGCGATTCCCCGGCAAGCCTCGCTTCCGCGCGATCCGCGACGATACGAACGTTTCTCAGATCCAACGCTTCTACCACCGTATCCACGAAGCGCGCTTTTTTCTGAATCGATTCCGTCAGGGTAAAGCGGGTGTCAGGCAGAATCACCGCGAGCGGGACGCCCGGAAATCCGGCGCCCGTACCGGCATCCATGACTGTCTTTGCTTCTGAAAAGTGCCGCCAGGGTGCGACGGAATCGTAGACATGTTTGATAGCGGCTTCATGCGGCGTCATGATCCGCGTGAGGTTCATGTGTTCATTCGCACCGGCAATCAACCGCAGATGCTGAGCCGCTTTGTCTATCAGCCGCTCGCCGATGGGGGATGTCGGGCGGCAATACCCGAGCGAGTTCCTCCTCGAACTGCACGTCTTCATCATGGCATTCGCCATATTGATGGCAGTCTCAACCGCGTACGCGAAGATGGGGATGAATGTTAACAGCAGGAATCGTGGGGCTTCCAAACGTTGGGAAAAGCACTCTGTTCAACGCAGTCACGCAAACACGTAAAGCGATGGCGGCAAATTACCGATTTTGCACGATTGAACCCAATACCGGCGTGGTGACGGTGCCGGATGAGCGCCTGGAAGTGCTCGCGAAGATGAGCAACTCGCAAAAGATTGTGCCGGCCGTATTTGAATTCGTGGATATCGCCGGGTCTGGTGCAGAGGCGCGAGCAAAGGCGAGGGTCTTGGCAATCAGTTTCTGGCTCATATCCGCGAGGTGGACGCGATCATTCAGGTCGTGCGCTGTTTTGAAGACTCCAACATCGAACATGTGATGGACACGGTCGATCCGGTGCGCGATATCGAGATCATCAACACGGAACTGGTGCTGGCGGATCTGGAATCAGTGGAGAAGAGGAAGGCCAAGCAGCAGAAAGCGGCGAAAAGCGGGGACAAGAAGGCGATTGCGGAAGTGGAGCTGCTCGAAAGACTGGAAGCGCATCTCAATACCGGGAAGACGGTGGTAACGCTCGATCTCACGCCTGAAGAGAAGGCAGCCGTGAAAGGATTTTTTCTGCTGACCGCGAAGCCGACACTGTTCGCCTGCAATGTGGCGGAGGGCGACCTGGCGACGGCGGACACGAATGAGTTCGTGCAGCAGGTGCGGGCCTATGTCGCGGAGCATCACGACACCAGCGCGGTGGTGGTTTCGGCTGAAATCGAATCGGAACTGGTCACGCTTTCGCCCGAAGAACGGGCCGAATATCTGGCAGGATTGGGTGTGACGGACACGGGCGCGAGCAAGCTGATACAAGAGGCTTACCACCTGCTGGGGTTGCGTACCTTCCTGACCACGGGCGAAAAGGAAACGCGGGCTTGGACGATTCACGCCGGCGACAAAGCGCCGCAAGCTGCCGGCGTGATTCACTCCGATTTCGAAAAGGCTTTCATTTCGGCCGAGTGCGTGTCTTATGACGAACTGGTCGCGGCTGGTTCGTTTGCCAAAGCTCGCGAACAGGGAAAGATTGCGCACGGAAGGCAAAGAGTACGTGATGCAGGACGGCGATGTGGTGGAGTTCAAGACTTACGTTTAGCTCGCGACGCGTTCCGCAGTGCGCTCACCTCAGCTTTGCTCAGTTCGCGCCATTGGCCGATCTGCAGACCTTCTAGCGTGAGCGGGCCAAGCCTGCGTGCGAACGAGCTTCAGCACCTTGCTGCCGATTGCTTCGAGCATGCGGCGAACTTGCCGGTTGCGTCCTTCGGTGATGGTGATTTCGAGAAACGTGTACTTCGCGCTGTCCCGAAGTCGGCGGACGATGGCCGGCCGCGTGGGGCCGTCAGTCGAGCTCGACTCCGCGCGCGAGCTGCGTTCAGTTGGTCGTCGGAGAGCAGGATGGAAGCTTTCACCAGATAGGTTTCGGATCTGGTGCTCGGGATTGGTCATCGCCTCGGCGAGGTCATTGTCGTTGGTGAGCAGCAGCAGACCCGGAGGTATCGAGATCGAGCCGGCCGACGGTTCCGACGAACTGACCCACACCGGGGATCAGATCGTAAACAGTCGGGCGCTGCCTTGCGGATCCCGATAAGTGGTGAGATAGCCTTTCGGCTTATACAGCAGAATGTAGCGACGTTCGGCTTGCTTGAGCGGCTTGCCGTCGAGCGTGACCTTGTCGCGCTCAAGATCGACCCAGTGGTCCGGAGTTTGAATGACCTTGCCGTTGACCCGGACGCGGCCGCTGCCGATCCAACTGCGAGCTTCCGTTCGCGAACCCGCGCCGGCTTTTGAAAGCACGCGATCGAGCGTCTTCAGAATGCGCTGCGGACTGCTTCAATCTTTATCTTGCGTGAAGAGATCCGAACGCGATCGACCTGTTCGCCTCTGAAAACGACGGAGTGCGATATGCGCTCGGTGTTCGGCGATATCCTGCAGTGGGATCGCCATCCAGCAGGATGAATGTCGCGTCGCGGCCCTTCTGGATCAGCCCGATCCGATCTTCGGCGCGCAAGCACTTTCGCGGCGTTGTAGGTCGCGGCTTGTAAAGCAACGGCGGGCGGAATGCCGGCTTTCACCCACAGCTCCATCTCATGCTGAACCGTGGGCCCATGAATGACGAGCATGTTGCCGGCATCGCTGCCGGTAATGAGCATCACTCCGCGCTTTGTAGGCGTTGAGCAGATTTCGTTGCTGGCGCGGTCGAAGAACGGTTTCATGGCATCCGGAGGCGCATGCCGCTTTGCTTTCTGCAGCATGTCGCGCGTGTCGTCGATCAGATCCGCTGGACCGACCGCTGCAGCAGCGGCCGGTTCAAGCAGCTCGCGATTCCCGGTCCGCAGGTCGACAATGCCTTCGAAGACGCTGAGGGTCGGATCATAGGCGATGTCTTTGTCTTTCATTTCGAGCGAAAAGATTCGCGGTATGGCGTCGATCATGGACCCGTGCTCGATGCTGTTGGTGCCGGCCTCGACGGCATCCTTCACATCGGCGGCATTGCCGGTATGCGTGGCGGAAGGAAGATTGTCTCTTCTGCGCTTCGTCGATCACGGCGTCGTAAATCCCCGTGTCCAGACGGTTAAATAGACTGCCACAGTCGGCATAACCGGCATCCAGCACAGCTTTGATGCCGTCCACTCCGGCTTGCTTCAGATCATCCACCTGCGTCCGCGCTTCGGCGGCGATTTTGGCTGCCGCAGAAACTCGGCTTGCGCTGTCTTCGCATGGTCTCGGGAAAGCTCTTGATCAGCTCCTCCGGATGGCCGCCCTCCGCGGTGAACAGCGGCCCGCAGGCGAAGAGTTCGCGCGCCGAGATACTTGCCCGAATTCACTTCGCCACGCGCAGCTTCAGCGAGGTATCCAGCAAGTCGCCGGTGCTGCGAACGGCGGTGATGCCGCTGTACAGATAAGCGGCGAGCCGTGCGCTTCAGCAGCATTCGGGTCGGCATACTTCGAGGCATCCTTGATACACGCCGCCGGGCGCGCCCGATGTGCACATGCATGTCGATCAAGCCGGGCATGAGCGTCTCGCCCGGGCATCGATCGACTTCGGCGTCGAACGCTTTGGTGTCGGCAGGAGGCGTGCCGAAAACCTGCGCAATCTTGCCGTTCTTGATCAAGACAGCGCCGTTCGGGATCACGGTCCCGTTGCCAACGAAGATCCTCGCATTCTGAAACAGAATAGAGCGGCTGCGGGAAGCACTTCGCGCGCCAGGATTTTGGATTTTCGATATTCTGCTTCGTCTGCGCCTGATAGACGCCCAGGAGAAAGAACGGCGCGAGCACGCCAGAATCCAGAGTTTGCGCTGTTCCGCGATCTTTTCTTCCTTCTCCCAGCGGAAAGCTTTCGTCCCAACGACAGACGCAACGGCAAGCGTGATCAGCAGAGCGAGAACGGCGAACCAATTCGCCGCAGATCCTTCGCCGCCGATCATGATGGAATTGCATTCCTTGAAACAGATAAGTCGCGGGAAGGAATTGGGCGATGGTCTGCACCCAGACCGGCATGATGCTCACCGGGAAAGTGGCGCCGCTCAGAAACAGCATCGGCAGATAGAGGAGCTGAATGAGAATGCTGCGCTTCCTGCGCCGAGTTCACAACCGCCGCAATAATCATGCCCATCGGCGCGAAATGCAAGGACACCGATGCAGACGAAGACGAGACAGGGAGAGCAGATTCTGCGGCAGCGGCATGTGGTAAATCACACGTGCGAACAGAAAGAACAGGAATCACCGAGGGGTATGAAGCTGACCAGACCGGAGACCAGCGACGCCACGATGATAGGGAGCGGCGCTGATGGGAGCAACTTTGAAGCGTCGAAGCACATTGGTCTCGCGATCCTGCACGGCTCGCATTCCCGCCCCAAAGAAGCCATTGCCCAGAACGCCGATGATCAGTACCATCGCGATCACCTGCGCCATGGCGGCCGGGCTCTTCGCCGCCTCGAACAGCCTGAGCGAAGAGGAAAAAGAAGACAGCGGGAAGAGATAGCTGAAGAACAGCACAGCCCGGTCGCGCCCCATCAGCCGAAGATTGCTTTTGATTTGTGCGAGGTAAGGCCGCATTTATTCGCGAAGCTTCTTTCCGGTCAGCTCGATGAAGACGTCTTCGAGGGTAGGGCGCTTGATGTGAATGTCCACCAGCTTGAGCCTGCTGGTCGATCCACTTCACCAGTTCGACGATCGCGGCCGCCGGCGAATCGTTTGCATCGAGAGCGTGCGGCCTTCGTCGCGGGTAGTGTGTTTTTCGTTCTCGAGCGCTTCCGGGAGCTGCATCGAGCGGGCATCGGCTCGTTGGTGGTGATCTCGACCAGAGTTTGCCCCAAGACCCGCTGCTGGATCTCGCGCGGCGTGCCAAGTTCGATGATCTTCCCGGCATCGATGATGGCGACGCGGTCGCAGAGCCGTTCCGCTTCCTCGATGTAGTGAGTGGTGATCAGGATGGAGCGGCGATTTTCCTTCAGTTCCTGGATGACGCCGTGGATCTCGTGCCGAACCTGCGGGTCGAGCCCGGTGGTCGGCTCATCCAGAAACAGCAGCGCCGGGTCGTTCAGCAGAGCCAGCGCCAGCGCGACGCGCTGCTTCTGGCCGCCGGAAAGCGATTTGTAGATGCGCATCCCGTTTATCCCACAACTGCAGCCGCTTGAGAATTTGGTCACGGTCGGTGTGCCGGTGTAGAAGGCGTCGAATAGATCGAGCGCTTCATGCACCTTCATCTTGTCCGGCAGGTTGGTCGCCTGCAGACAAACGCCGATGCGGTTCTTGATTTCCCTGCGCTGAACGCCGGATCGAGCCCGAGCACGGACACTTTTCCGCTGGTGCGCGGACGGAGACCTTCCAGGATTTCGATGGTGGTGGTCTTGCCTGCGCCATTCGGACCAAGTAATCCGAATACTTCGCCGGTCTGCTACTTCGAGATCGATGCCGCGAACCGCCTCGACATCGCCGTAGGACTTACGAAGATCTCTGTACAGAAATGACCGGAGCGCAGTCATGTTCTGATCAGTATGCACGAAATGGGCGATTGCTTCCGCTCTGGATGAAGGCTAGACTCACGAACGGTCACGGATCAGACTGATTCGCCGCGAATCAGATCTTCATACTGTCTCGCGTTTCCGTGGCGAGATGGATACGCGAACCGTCGATCAGAAGTTCACAGGCCGCGCGGACGCGAATTGTAGTTAGAGCGAAGCACGAATCCATATGCGCCGGCAGTGCGGATCGCGACCAGATCGCCTGCTTCGAGTATCGGAAGCTCGCGGTCGCGCGCGAAGAAATCTCCGGTCTCGCAAACCGGGCCCACGATGTCCGCCTTGATCTGCCGTCCGCCGGCCTGCTGCTCGCACCGGAATGATCTCATGGTGAGCCTGGTACAGAGCCGGCCGAATCAGATCGTTCATACCCGCATCCAGACCACGAAAGTTCTTCGCCCCGTTCCGTTTCACCAGGACGACCCGGCTCAACAGAACGCCGGCTTCCGCAACGATGGACCGTCCCGGCTCGAGCATCAGTTCAAGCATCGCAGCGCGTTCGATCTTGCGGCTCGAAGCGTGTCGAGAAAGCTGGCGATGGAGGCGGCCCGATCGCCTGGCCGGTACGGAACTCCGAGGCCGCCGCCCAGATCGAGGTGCGGATCGGCAATGCCGGCAGCTCGAAGACGCCGCACCAACTCCAGCACCTTGTCGGCTGCTTCCAGCAGCGGATCCAGCATCGAGCAACTGAGAACCGATGTGGCAGCTGACGCCTTCCGGCGCGAATCCGGGAAGGTTCGCGGCGCGTGCGATAGAGCTCTTCGGCAGGCGTGATATCCATGCCGAATTTGTGCTCGCGCAGGCCGGTAGAGATATATGGATGAGTGACGGCGTCCACGTCGGGATTCACGCGAATGGCAATCGACGCCGTTTTGCCCGATTCGACGGGCGACTTGCGAGATGCATTCGATTTCGCCTCCGATTCGCAGTTGAAGCTGTGAATGCCTTGCTCGAGGGCATACGCGAATCTCGGCTTCGGTTTTCCGACTCCGGAGAAAACGACCGACTCCGGGTCCGCCTCCCGCAGCGAGAACCCGGTACAGCTCCCCGCCCGAGACGATATCGAACCCGGCGCCTTCCCGCGCCAACAGAGACAAGCACCGCCAGATTCGAATTCGCTTTCACCGCAAAGCAGACGCGATGCGGCAGGCCGCGAAGCGCATCTCGTATGCGCGCAAAGCCGAGTCAGAATGGCCGGCCGGAATAGACGTACGCAGGAGTGCCGAACTCTTCGCGCGATAGCCGCCAGGCATCCGCCTGCTCACACCGCAAACGATCCGCCTTGCGTAGTGAACACGCCGCTCGTTCGGCATCCGTTCCAGCTAGAGGACTCGCATCGCGATAACGGTCTGGTCATCGGTCAGAGGCGTGGCGCCGCGGAACGCGTCGATGTCTTCAAAGATACGTCAACGATCTCCTGCGGAGTCGCGTCCACGTTCTCGGACGACTTCTTCGACGCATCACGACCAGTAGGATTCCAGTCCGGACTCGCCTCGTCCACTAGTCCCGCTCATCGCCCAACTGATCTTCCACTCCGTCCGAATACAGCAGCATCAGATCGCCCGGTTGTGCCACCACATCTGCACCTCTTCATAGTCCTGATCTTCGAGCAGTCCGATCGGCACGCCCGTGATCTGCAATGTCCAGAATTTCGCCGTTCGCGCAGAACAGCAGCGGCGGAAGAGTTCCGGCGCCGACATCGTGAAGGTGCGCTTGTTCGCATTCCAAAGCAGGAGGCGAAAGCGTCGCATACTGCGCATCCACTTTACGTTCGAGCAGAGCTTCATTCAGCAGTCTTCATCAGTTCGCGCGGGCGTGCGCCGCCGCGGAGCAAGGATGCGCAGCAGACCCGAAATCAGAGCGCCGTAAAGCGCCGCTGCCGCGCCTTTGCCGCTGACGTCGCCGAACGCGATCAGCGTGTAATCTTCGGCGTGTTCGAAGAAGTCGTAAGGTCGCCGGTGATCTCGCGAGCGGGCCGGCTTCGGACCGCGATCTCGAGACCGGCGATATCGGAAACCGTGCGCGGCAGCAGAACCGACTGCAGCTTGTAGGCGGCCTTCAGATCCTGCTCCATGCGCTGTTCGCGCTGCGCCAGTTCTTCGTAAAGCCGCGCGTTCTCAACGGAGGTGGCGATCTGCGGAGCCAGCAGGCTCAGAGCGCGTGCATGATCTTCGGTGAAGAAACTGATATCGCGCGCTTTCGAGATCCATCACGCCGATGACCCGATCGTGCAGGACCAGCGGCACCGCGATCTTCGGATCGGATATCGGTATGCGGAGGCGATGTAGCGCGGGTCCTGGCGTGACATCGGCGACGCGGATGATCTGCCGCGAATTTGGCGGCCGCGCCGGTCATCCCCTTGCCGAACGGAATATTGTCGACGGTTCCCGTCTCGTCATAGCGCTGGCTGAAGCGGCAGCGAAGAAGCTTGCGTTCCTCATCGACCAGAAAGATGCTGAACGCATCGAAGTTGATCAGCGCGCGAATGGTGACGGCGATCTTTGGTCAGCAGCTCATCAGATCTCGAGAATGGAGCTGAACTCCTGCGACAAGATGCGCCAGGACGCGGAGCGTTCGGTTCTGCCGCTCGCACGCGCCGATAGAGCCTGCGCATTGTCGATCGCGACTGCCAACGCGGCTGGCGATCAGCGCCAGCAGCGCGCGATCCTGCTCCGAAAACGCGTTCAGGCGGGTGGATTGAAGATCGATGACGCCGACCAGTTTGCCGCGAACCAGCATGGGAACGGCGAGTTCCGCGCGCACCGCATCGAGCGCGTTCAGGTAGCGGGGGTCGGTCCGGACGTCGCGGACCAGAATCGGCTGCCGCGTGGCGGCCGCTGGCGCCGGTGATGCCTTCGCCCAGCCCGATAGCCAGATTCTTGGCGACCTCGTCCCGATGCCCGATCGAGTAGCGCATCCGCAGCTGCGGGTCCGCTCGTTGTAGAGCAGGATGGCGAACAGTTCATAAGGGATGACATCTTTGATGATCTCCGCGACGTTCGCGAGCAGCCGGTCGAGATCCAGCGTTTCCGCGGTGACGGCGCTGACTTCCAGCAGGAAATCGAGCAATTCGGCGCGTTCGCGAAAGCGCACCTGAGTTTTTCGTGTGGTGGTCGCCATCAGTACGTATCGGGACCGCCGCCCGGCACTCTCACGACATTCAGCCTAATCGGCTCTGCCGTGCTTTCATCGTCATTCATCTCATTGATTATTTTCGCTCCTGAGCTGGTTCCAATACGAGTCGCTCCGGCCTCCAGCATCTCGCGCAGCGCCGCGAAAGTCCGTATGCCGCCCGCGGCTTTGACTCCGGTGCCTGGCGGAACCGCCCGGCGCATCAGGCGGACATCCGCCGCATTCGCGCCGCCAGCAGCGAAGCCGGTAGAGGTTTTGACGAAGTCGGCGTTCGCTTCGACGGCCACACGGCAGGCGGTGATCTTCTCCTCATCCGTCAGCAGGCAATTTTCGAGAATCACCTTCAGGCTCGCATTTTGCGCATGACAAAGCGACGCCAAAGATCTTATCTCTTCGCGAACTGTATCGTAGTCTCCCGAGCGCAGCGCACCTATGTTCTGCACCATGTCCAATTCGCGCGCACCTTGCCTCAGAGCCGTTTCCGCCTCCGCCATTTTGATTGAGGTCTGGTTTGCTCCTAAAGGGAATCCAACGACCGTGCAAATCTTGACGGGAGCGCCCGCAAGAAGCTCGGTGGCCAGCGGAACCCAAAATGGATTGACGCAAACGGATGCAAAACGAAAGCGCCGCGCCTCAGCACACAACGCTTCGATGTCGCGCTTCGACGCCTCTGGTTTCAGCAGCGTGTGATCGATCAGACGGGCGATGTCCAGAGCGCTTGCCGATTTCTCGTCAGTCACTGCCTAAGAAGATTGATTCAGCAGCAGCCGGGTGTCAAGTATTGTCAGCCAGGCAGAGTAGCCGGTGCGGCAGACTACTGCGGCATGCGTTCGACCGTCAGAGGGGACGCAAGCGTAAAGGTCAGAACGGTCTCCGAAGGGATCTTCACCTGTTGTCCGTGCGTAAACGCCTGGAATCCGACTCCCGCGCCACCTCCTGCGAGGCTTCCGATGGCGGCACCCTTGCCGCCTCCGGCCAGACCGCCGATCAGCGCGCCAGCTGCAGCGCCGATGCCGGTCCGGATAGCGGTCTGTTTGCCGCGGCCCTTGCCCTGCTCTGTGTTGACATTACTGTCGACGGGGAACGAGTGGCCGTGGTATTCGATGCTGGTGACAGCCACGGAGAGTTCGCTCGAACCCTTAATGCGTCCGGCGCCTTTGGCGTTCGTCAGTGTGACCGTAACCGGCGCCCCGGATGGAATGACAGTTCTGCCGTTTCGGGTGATAGGCCCATCCAGAGATGCGCGGAAGGTTTGCCCGGTAGAATTGACTTTCGAGTCGATCGAATCGATCATCCGGATAGAGAAGGCGGTGCCGGCCGGGATGGTGATGCGGACCGGCTTGGGCGGGGCCGGCGGCTCCGCAGGAGCGACTGCCGGTGGCGGCGCAGAAGCGGTCGCGGCGGGCGGCGGCTCGGGAGCGGTGGATGTGGGCGCTGGCCCTGGAGCCGGCGCGGCGGCGGCCGCCTCAACCTTCATCTGATCGTTTACGTTCTTTACCCCGGGCGTGCTGTTTGCAACTTTCATCGCCTCCTGTTCCACGTCCGGACTCGGTACGTCGCCGCTGAGTGTCACTGCGCCCTGCTTTACGTCAACGGCGATGTTGGCCGCTTTCGTTGCGGTATCTGCATAGAGCTTCGATTGGATGTCAGTCTTGATGGCGTCGTCGTTCGCCGCCTTGGGCCCGCAGCTGACGACCAGAGTGCATGCAAAGGCGGCCAGCGTGACCAAATGTTTTCTCTTCATATTCGCCTCCTGACTGCAGTCGGGCCGGGCAGCCCGGCAGCTCGTGCAGTTTCGTATCCAAACCCGAAAGAACCCTGCCGCCACTCATTTTGGCAGAGTCCTGCCGAGGTCTCAAAGATACAATAGAAGTTCGGCAATTCACTATATAAGGACTCCATGGCAGAGGATACGGCCACCGTCCAATCCGCAAAGACGGAGCAGCACGCACAAAACAAGCGAGAACAGCCGCGTAACACGATAGCGGAGTGGGTAGTTACTATCCTGCTTCTGCTGTTCGGTACCACGACACTGGTACAGGCATTCGTGATTCCCACCGGTTCCATGGAAGATACGCTGTTGATCGGCGATCACCTGCTGGTGGACAAGCTGGCCTATGCGCCATCCGGGGCGGTCAGCAAGTACATTCTGCCCTACGAAGAGCCGAAACACGGCGATGTTATCGTGTTCCGCTATCCGGGCGACATCTCACAGACATTCGTGAAGCGGGTCATCGGTGTTCCGGGTGACCGCATCAAGGTCATAGACCGCGTGGTTTACCGCAATGGTGTCCGGCTGAATGAGCCGTACGTGTTCCATAAACAAGCGTATGGCGCCGGCATGGGGACGTTTCCCGGCGAACCGCAGCCGTACGCAGACCCGCAGCACCCACTGCAGGGAATTCTTCAGGAAGACATGCTGCAGCACCACGTAGTGAATGGTGAAGTCGTCGTTCCTGCCAACAGTTATTTTGCGATGGGCGACAATCGCGAGAACTCTCTCGACAGCCGTTACTGGGGCTTCGTTCCGCGCGACTACATCATCGGAAAGCCGGTGCTTATTTATTGGTCGTATCGGGCTTCGACTGAGGATCTGGCGGGAAGTTCGGTCAATTCTCTTTTCAGCCACGCGACGGATCTGGTTGAGCATTTCTTCACGCGCACGCGTTGGGATCGCACCTTCAAGCTGATCCGCGGCTACTCCGATTCGCGGCTGCCCGACCATCCGGTTCCCGATAATCCGGGATCTCCGAATCCTTAATTTTTGGCCGGCAACCGCGACCGGCTACATAGGTCAACGTTTGGTCTCCGTGTAACTATTGCGGAGAGTGGTGACGTCCACTACCTGGCCCGCACCCGGGTACAGCATACCCGCCTCCAGTTCGCGTGCTTCCTTACGTGACTGCTTTTCTTCCCGCTTCAAATGAAGATGGTGATCCGCTTCCGCAAGCTGGCGGAAGGCAGCCAGACGCACGGCCGTGAAGGCGGTATTTCGAATGTAGCATTCCAGCGAAAACAAAACGCAGCCCGTCTTCAGGCACTTTGGCGTTTGCCCGAGCTGGGGAATCGGCCCTCAACTGAAGAATTCACAAAGCAGCTTGCTGACCCGTTCCGGTTCCTCATGCTGAATCCAGTGCGTGGCATCGTCGAAATAGACGAGGCGAGCATTTTCACATTCAGCTGCGCTCTCGGCCGCCAGACTCCGCAGCAGAAAGCGGTCATGCGCGCCCCAGAGAATGAGCGTTGGAACATTTAGCCGTGCCTTCGGAACTCGCGGAGGATGCCGGAACAGAGCGCGATACCAATGCATCATGCCCCGCACGGCGCCGGGCTGCGACCAGGCATTCCGGTATTGCTGCAAATCTTCCTCCGTGAATGTTCGGGGACGGCTGCTGTTGATGAGCGAAGCCGTGCCGAGCCGGAAGTTATTCGCACGGAACGCCGCCTCCGGAAGGAGTGGAAGCTGAAAGAAGAACATGTACCAGCTCCGCAAGAGCTGCTCCGGCCGTGTTAGGCCTCTCTTCATTACGGAAGGATGGGGCACGTTGAGGATCGCGAGCTTTTCGACTCGGTCAGCGAAGTGAAGCGCGGTGTTCCACGCCACAGCAGCTCCCCAATCGTGGCCTGCCAGAAGGATTTTTTCGAGATGAAGCTGATCCACGATAGAAATGACATCCGATGTGAGCTTGGGCAGCGAATAAGCACCGACACTGGCGGGCTTAGCGCTGACATTGTAGCCGCGCTGGTCAGGCACAATGACGCGAAAGCCAGCCGCGGCGAGCGGTGCGATCTGGCGCCTCCAACCAAACCAGAACTCGGGAAAGCCATGGAGCAGCACGACAGCCGGACCGGTAACGGGCCCGGCACACACCGCGTGTAGATTCACGTCGCCGTTTGCAAAGTTCTGGTGTTCAAGTCCGGCGAACTCCACGCCGTGCGTCATTCAATACAGGACTAGGCCGGCGCTGCAGGTCGACGCGGCAATCCGAACCGGCACACCATTCGAACAGCAAGTTCCATTCAGCCATTTGGATCGCAATGGCCGCTGCCTCGGCTTGCCCTCCCGTTTTGCGCGCCTCCTCGCACCATTGAATGAAAAGATTCGGGTCCCACGCCGGCTTCAATTGCCAGTGTGGCGGGCCGTTTTCCGCCAATATTTGACTGGCGCGGCGGTGAAGATCCGGGAAAATTGCGTGCCGCCCCACACGCGCAAACCAGTAAGCGGCGTTGCCGGAATCCGGCTCTATTCGGTGAAGAATGGCGTGCCAATAACTTCCCTCAACCGACGATACGTCCTGTACAACACTATGACTCTCATCCCAACACCCGGCTCTGAGTAGCAGGCCGGCGCAGGCTGCTTGCGCGTGCCGCGCGCCTGGGAAAAGCACTCGCCCGTCGTTCGCTTGGATGCTGCATGCCTCCGGCTGCGAATGCAATCCCGTCCGGACCAGCGGAAGCTGGGCAGGACTGAGGGCCAGCAACCGCTCGACCTCTGGTGTGAACGACCTCATCGCACGATCCATGATACGCGCAGCAGCGGATCACTCTGCCCGCAGCAGGCCGCGATACGCATCCGGCAGCCGCGTTGGCCGGAACTCCCGGTTTAGCCAGACGTGTTTCGTGAATCCTTCAGCCAATACGCGATCGGGCTCTGCCGAGCGGATTCGGTATGCGAATTCGACCAAGCGCACATTCGATCTGACCAGCGCTGTTTCGACCATAATCTCCTGGTCATAGCGCGCCGGGTAGAGATAACGGCAGTTCGCTTCGATTACCGAAAGAAACACCCCTTCCGTGTTCTCGAGATCCTTATAATTGAAGCCCAGCGAGCGAACCAGCTCCACCCGTCCGATCTCCATCCATACCAGGTAATTAGCGTGATAGACCACGCCCATCTGATCCGTTTCGGCATATCGCACGCGCAGGCGCGTCTGGTGTTCGCCGAAAGCATCAAAGTGCTTTCGCAAGCTCGTTCTCACTGTGAATATAATTGCCAGCCTCAATGTACGGCGCCATCGAAACGCCTTGTTAGCATTTGGAAATGCGGGTACGGGTGCTGTTCTTCGGCGTTTTGAAAGATGCCGTCGGAGCATCTGAAAAGACTCTTCAAGTTTCACCAGGAATTACGCTGGCCGGCCTGTTTGATCAATACGCGCAACACTTTGCAACCCTGGGTATTAAGCGTTCGTCCATTCTGTTAGCTCGCAATCAGGAGTTTTCCACGCCAGAAACTGAATTAGCCGAGGGTGACGAAATCGCATTTCTGCCGCCTGTGAGCGGCGGCTCGGGAAACGAAATTCGCGATCCCGAAGGACATTTCTTTTCGATCACACGTCAGACGATCGACTCGCGGCAGCTTGCAGCCGCTTTGCAGCGCGGCGAGGATGGGGCCGTCGTGGTGTTCGAGGGCATCGTACGCAACAACACCAAAGGACGCGAGACGAAATACCTCGAATACGAATGCTATGAGGGCATGGCGCTGCAACAAATGGCGAAAATCGGCCGGGAAATCGCCGCCCAGTTCGGTGTCGGACACATCGGCATCATCCATCGCCTCGGCCGGCTGGAGATTGGCGAAGCAAGTGTTGCAGTCGTCGCGACGGCTCCACATCGCAAGCCCGCATTCGAAGCAGCACTAGAAGCAATCAACCGGCTCAAGCGCGAAGTGCCGATCTGGAAGAAAGAATTTTTCGCGGATGGAGCCGTCTGGGTGGACGGCGAGTGGGACGACCGGCTGTTGGCAGGCGCATCCACAGAAGAGCGCCCGCTTGCGGGCGCGGCAAAGAATGAGCCGTCTTAAACCGCTGCTGGCTGCGCTCGCCGTTCTCTTCGCAGCCGTCGCGTGGAGCCAGTTCAAGCCGGCGAATCCCGACCAGCGCACCCTCTCGAGCCATTGCCGCAAAAATCCGGCGAGCAGCCTACATTCTCCATCAAAGTAAACCTGGTCCGGGTGCTGGTCTCGGTGCGCGACCCGGCCGGCAGCATTGTCACTAACCTAGACAAAAGCGCGTTTCGCGTCTTCGACAGCGGCCAGCAGCAGGAGATCGCCGTTTTTGAACGCAGGACTTCCCTGCCCTTGTCTGTCGCGATCCTCATCGACACGAGTGGAAGCACCGAAAAAGATCTTCGCTATGAAGAGGATTCTGTGCTGCACTTCCTGCCTGCTTTCCTCGGTGCGGGCAATTCGGCCGATACCTTCGCGCTCTTCAGCTTCAACTGGCGGACGAATCTCGAAGTTGACTACTCGCGCAGCCAGAAACGCGCTGAGCGCGCGCTGCACGCCCTGCATGGCGAAGGCGGAACTTCGCTCTATGATGCCGTGTATCTTGCCTGCGACACGCTCGACGGCCGCGATGGCCGCCATGTGATGGTGCTGGTGACCGATGGCGGCGACACCACCAGCTACAAAAAGTATTCGGACGCTCTTGCTGCTGCGCAACGCGCCGATGTCGTGCTCTATCCGATCGTGGTGGTGCCCATCACCAACGATGCGGGGCGCAATGTCGGGGGTGAGCATGCGCTGGCTACCATGGCCGCCTCTACCGGTGGAAGAATTTTCTATCCTGGCACGTACGAACACTTGAATGCCGCGTTCAGCACGATCATTGAAGAACTGCGCACCCAATATCTGATCGGCTTCTATCCCAGGGATGTGGTCGAAGAACCGCGGCGCTTTCATCCCATCTCCGTCCAGCTCGCGGATCCCTCTCTGAAAGTGAGCGCTCGCACCGGCTACTACGAGCCGTAGCGATAGGGCGCAGCCGGGCTAGTTCTGGGGCCGGCCTTTGGCCTGCTCCATGGCGATTTGATTGACGTGAGCCAGCGCCCTTGACCCCGACGCACCCTCAATCGCTTTCAACGCGATCTCCTGAACCTGCCGTTTCGCCTCTTCCAATGCCTTCTCGAGCGCGCTTACTTGCTCGGTCTGCCTGCTCAAGGCATCCTGCAGCGTCTTCACCTGAAGCTCAGCGACTTTCCGCTCAGCCTCGGCATCTTTTTGCAGAATCAGAATGCGCTGATCGTAATTTGCAGCCGCCTGCCGACTGGCTTCCGCCAGCGCCGCCTCTTTCTCCGCCGCGATGCGTTTGGGCAGTTCCTCTACTTCCCGGCGAAGCCGCGCGAGCTCATCCTCCCTTTCTTTCAACTCCGCTTCGCGCGCCGCCCAACTGCGCTCGAGCTCCTGCTGCCTGTCCGAGTTCTTCTTTTCGAGCAGGCGCAGTTCCTCTTCATACTTGTCTTGCGCCTTCTTGCGCTCTAACTGTTTCTTGTATTCGAAGTCCTCGTTTTCCCGCTGTCGTTGCTTGCGAATCGCTTCGTCCGCCTCTTTTCTCTCCCGCTCCGCAGTCTTTGCCTCGATCTCCCATTCGTCACGCCGCGTTTGTATTTCCGTTTCCAGACGCTGGCGTTCACGTTCGTAATCTTGCAGAAGCTGATCAAGGGATGTAGCGGCGATATCCAGCTTATGGAGCCGGGCTAATTCCTGCCGTTCGAGCTCCACCGCTTCGCGAACGGTCGCCAACCGGTCGACCTCTTCTTGCAACTGATCTCGAACGTCAATCAAGGTACGCGAAATCTGTACGTCCAAAGCATTGATCTGTTCTGCCACGGAAGCGACGGAAGTGTCATGTACCGACTCCCGAATTTCCGCTGCGTGCCGGTCCTGTAATTCCATTGCCTTACGGCTGTCCGACTCTCGAGCGATCTCCGCTTCACGCCGGATAGTCTCAAATTCCTGCTGTACCTCCGGCTTGCTCCTTCTGCTCCTGCTCGGAGGCGCCGATTTTGCTGCTGCCTTGGGTGCCATATTCTGTTAGGGCCTCTCGAAGAGTGTATCCGAATCGGAGACGAGCAATAGAGAAACGCGGGATAGCTATGATGCCGCGTGTGGTGAAGTGAAGTTATATGGACAATTTTCTGGACGCTGCGATTGAGATCGCGCGCGAAGCCGGGCAATTGTTGCTTGCGCATCGCGGCGCCGGGTTCGAGCTGAAGGGCGCTTATCGATCTGGTTACAGCCGCTGATCGAGCCAGCGAAAAACTTATCATTGAGCGCTTGCAAGCACGCTTTCCGCAGCACGGCATCGTTGCCGAAGAAGGCGGCCGCGCCGAAATGGAAGCAGAGCTGCGCTGGTATGTCGATCCGCTGGACGGCACAACCAATTTCGCCCACGGCTTTCCGATGTGGAACGTCACACTCGCGCTGGCGAGGCGCGGTGAAGTGATTGCCGGGGTGGTTTACGATCCGCTGAACCGGGAACTGTTTGCGGCCGAGCGCGGCGCCGGCGCGCGTCTGAACGGCGCGCCTATTCGCGTCAGCAAGGCACCCGTCCTGAACGATTCGCTGCTGGCAACCGGCTTTCCTAGCCGCAAGCGTCATCAGAACGTAAATATTCATTTCTATTATCAACTCGCGATGCTCAGCCATGGCGTGCGGCGCGGCGGTTCGGCAGCGATCGATCTGGCCTATACGGCCGCGGGCGGCTGGAGGCGTTCTGGGAATTCGGGTTGAATCCCGTGGGATATGGCGGCCGGCACGCTGCTGGTGGAAGAGGCCGGCGGCCGTGTGTCAGGCATGCGCGGCGAGCCGCTTGATCTGCACGGCCGCTATGTGCTGGCCGAAAATGGCCAGATTCACCAGGAGACGCTCGGATTATTCGACGAAATCTTCCGCGGGCATTACCGACACGAAATGCCGGGTTTGCCCGCCGCCGAATGGGAGCTGCAGCATGGCTGAGATGCCGGCCGTTCCGCTTACTTTAGAAGGTGCGTTCGCGCTGCACCAGATGTTCCGCTTCCGGCGAGCGGCGTGGCGCGCGCTGAATGAGAGCGAACGGGAGCGAATCGCCCGCGATGCAGCTGGAAACGTTGTCAGACACTCGAACGCGGCGCGGCCGAGCGGGCATCCGCAACCAATCCGCTCTGTTTTCGCAGATCGGACACAAAGGCGATCTGCTGTTGCTGCATTTCCGCGATTCGCTGGAGGATGTGCACCAGGCTGAGCTGGCGGTTGCACGGCTCGAATTTTCCGATTATCTGGAGCCCGCGCATTCCTACCTTTCGGTGGTCGAGCTCGGGTCTGTATGAATCGTCCGCGAAGACGTACGCCCAGCTGCCGGACGCGGGCTGGAGCCTCACTCGCCGGAATGGAACGCCGGGATCGCGGACGTGCTGGAACGGCAAGCCGCCGCTATGGCGCCGCGCCTGTATCCCGAGATCCCGAAAACCAAATATCTGTGCTTTTACCCGATGGACCGGAGGCGCGGCGAAACGAAAAACTGGTACAGCGTTCCGATGATCGAACGCCAGCGCATGATGCACGAGCATGGGCTGATCGGCCGCCGCTACGCCGATTGCGTTAGGCAGATCATCACAGGCTCGATCGGCTTCGACGATTGGGAATGGGGCGTGGATTTGTTCGCCGACGACCCGCTGGTCTTCAAAAAGCTGATTTATGAGATGCGGTTCGACGAAGTAAGTGCGGTTTATGCGCTTTTCGGCGCTTTTTATATCGGCCTGCGCGTCCGCGCGGACCGAGCTCCCGGATCTGCTGGCCGGTGAACTGCCCTAAAGAAATCCCGTTTCAAGCCGCTTTCACCCAGCCGCGAACGGTTCTCGCAAGCCGGCTTCAAACCATTGAGAATGGTACGCTTAGTATTCGTAAATGCGAACTGTCGACCTCATTCATCGCAAGCGGGATGGCGAAGAGCTGTCACCCGAAGAAATCCAGCAACTTAGTGAATGGTTATACCCGCGGCGAAATCCCCGATTACCAGATGTCGGCGTTCCTGATGGCCGTTTACTTCTCCGGGATGACGGATCGCGAAGTAAGTGCGCTGACCGAGTCCATGATGAACTCGGGAACGACGTTCGATCTTTCCTCGATTCCGGGCATCAAGGTTGATAAGCACTCGACCGGCGGCGTGGGAGACAAAACCAGCCTGATTGCATCGCCCGATCGCGGCCGCTGCCGGCGTGGTAGTGCCGATGATTTCGGGCCGTGCGCTCGGCCATACCGGCGGAACACTCGACAAGCTGGAATCGATTCCCGGCTTTCGCACCGATCTTACCATCGACGAGTTCACGGCTTGCTTGCCGAGCATCAGCTCGCTTTCATCGGGCAAACGCAGGAAATCGCGCCGGCGGACGGCAAGCTGTATGCGCTGCGCGACGCGACTGCGACCGTTGAATCGATTCCGCTGCTTGGCTTCTTCGATCATGTCGAAGAAGCTGGCCGTCGGCCTGGATGCCTTCGTGCTCGACGTCAAAGTCGGCTCCGGCGCGTTCATGAAAAAGCAGGTGGAGGCGCGCCGCCTGGCGCAGATGATGGTCGGCATCGGCCGCCGGCTGGACAAGCGGGTCCAGGCGCTGATTACCGACATGAGCCAGCCGCTGGGCTATGCAATTGGCAACGCGCTCGAAGTCATGGAAGTTTCGCAGACCCTGCAGAATGCCGGCCCGTCGGATCTGACGCGGATCTCGCTGGAACTGGCGGCCCGCATGATCTTCCTCGGCAAAGTCACCAAGACCCTCGATGAAGCGCGCGAGATGGCGCAGGCGAGACTGCTGGATGGTTCCGGATACCGCAAGTTCAAGGACGTGATTGCCGCCCAGGGCGGCAATCCGCAGGTGCTCGACCGCTTCGAACTGCTGCCGAACGCCACCGGCGCGCAGGAGATCACCACGTCCCGCGGCGGCTACGTCAGCGCCATCGATGCGGAGTTGATCGGGCAGGCATCGTCCATGATCGGCGCGGGCCGCAACACGAAGGAAGACACCATCGATCCCGCGGTCGGCGTCATTCTCGAAGTGAAGGTCGGCCAGAAGATCGATGCGGGCAGCATTCTGTGCCGGATCTACTACACCAGCGAGGAGCACTGGAAGAAGCGGCCGAACTGGTGGAAGATGCGTTCAGGATCTCCCAGCAGCCGGTGGAAGAGCGCGACCTGATTCTCGAAGTCGTCAGCTAATTGAAGGAACGTGTTCAGAGTGGGCGCGCCAGCGGGCACGCCTTCGCGCTTCCGTCGAATAATGGCGAGACTTCACGGCCTGCTCGGGCTGGTTGCCATCATCGTTTCCGCTTACCTGTTCTCGACAGAGCGGACAGCGATTCAGAGCCGGGTTGTCGTCTGGGGGCTCGTTCTGCAGTTCGTGTTCGCCTTTCTGGTTCTGAAGACTGGCTTCGGCAAAATCTTCTATGGCTCAGTGTATTTGTCAACGCGCTGCTGAATTACAGTTCCGCGGGATCAACGTTCGTCTTCGGCGACAAGCTCGGCGCGCAGAAGCGATCAGTTTGGCGTGATCTTCGCGTTTCACCGTTCTGCCCATCGTCATCTTCATCTGCTCGCTCTTCGCGATTCTGTATTACCTCGGCATAATGCAGCTTTTGTGCGAGCCATGGCAGTGTTCATGCAGCGGTTCATGGGCACCAGCGGAGCCGAATCCACATGCGTGGCGGCCAGCATCGTGATGGGGCAGACCGAAGCCCCGGTGACCATCCGCCCGTTCCTGGACGGGCTGACCGAGTCGGAGTTATTCACCGTTATGATCAGCGGCATGGCCCACGTCTCGGGGGCGGTGATGGCGGCTTATGTCGCCATCGCGGGCGTCTCGATCGCGCACCTGCTGACTGCCGTGCTGATGACCGCGCCCGCCACCTTGATGCTCGCCAAGATGTTCGTCCCGGAAACGGGCGACCCGTGACGCGCGGGAACGGTTCGCATGGAGATCGAAAGGCCGGGCGTGAACATCATCGATGCTGCCGCGCGCGGCGCCGGCGACGGTTTGCAACTGGCTTTGAACATCGCCGGCTATGCTGATCGCCTTTCTGGCGCTGATCGCGATGGTCAATGGCGGATTCGGCGTGCATGCACGCTCGCATTCATTGGTTCCCAGCTCAGCTGCAGGCGGTTCTGGCACTGTCTCTTCGCGCCCGTCGCCTGGCTGCTCGGTGTGGCCTGGAACGATTGCGCCACCATCGGCAATCTGCTCGGGCACGCGCATGGTGCTGAATGAATTCGTCGCGTTTGCTGGATCTTGGCAAAGTGAAGGCCACGCTTGAGCCGCGTTCGTTTGTGATCGCGACCTTTGCGCTCTGCGGTTTCGCCAATCTCAGTTCCATTGCGATACAGATCGGCGGCATCGGCGCACTCGCTCCGTCGACGGAAATCCGATCTGGCGCGGCTTGGATTGAAAGCGATGTTCGTGGGTACGCTGGCAAATTTCATGTCGGCCTGCATCGCCGGCATCATGCTTCCGTCGTAACTGAAAATTCGGTAGGTAACCCGCAGACAGAACGGAAGTCTTACTTTTTGAAGTTGAAATCAGCTACGCACTTACACCGCAAATTGTGGGCTATCTTAACCTTGGCGATTTCGTTTCTTTTGCTGTACGGAGCGCCCCCCAAGTACCGCCTAATCGCGTTACAGCGCAGGACGTGATCCAGCATCTCAACTCAACTATTGCGTGGTACGGCCATGTGAACGCGGTGGATGAATCCGCTTCATTCCCTCAGAATGCGCTGCTGCAGGATAACGTGCGGCAGACAGCAAGGAAAGTGGTCCAGGCTGCATTTGCATTTGCAAAAGCACAGGCTGTCATTTTGAATTCGCGCAAGAGTTCAAGTGGCGCGCCTGTGATAAACACTTCCGGGAGTCTCGCCCGGGCAGAAGAGGTGGCCAACCAACGCATACAAAAGATTCAAAGCAGCATCGAAGCATTGAACCAGCAGATCGCAAAAGCCCACGGCCATAATCGCGCAACTCTCATTTCTCAGCGCGATGTGCTGAGCTCTGATCTGGATTTCGCAAAACAAATCCAGAGCGCGGTGCAGGGCATGGCTTCCTTTGCAACCGGATCCGAATCTGCCGCCGGCCTGACGGGGCAGATCAATCTTTTAGGCAGCTCCGATTCCATTCCGGAGGCGCTGAATGGCACTCCGACCTCCGCCGCGAACCAGAAAGCCGCTGCCGCTCCGGTGTTTCGTGTCGAGAACGCCGGCATCATGGAGCTGATTGCACGAACCGTTTCCATCGTTCACGCCCGCGATCAGATCGATTCGCTGCGCGACCATACAACCAAGCTTCAGACCGAGCTAAACGAGTTGCGCGGTCCGCTACGCGCGCAGGTGCGCGAGCTGGTTAATCAGAGCGATGCTATCGTTGCCGCGGTCGGTAACGAGACTGACCCGGCGAAACTCGAAGCCGAACGACAGCAGGTCAGCCAGCTCGTTCCGCAATTCAAGGTCCTCTCGGCGCCCGTACTACCTCTTGGCGAACAGGCGATCGCTCTCGAAACCGTCCAGAACGAATTAAACGAGTGGCGAAACGCGCTGAACGATGACAACCGCTCCACGCTCGGATATCTGGCCCTTCGCCTGGGAGCACTGGGCTTCGGCGTCGTTGTCATCCTGATCATCTCCGAAGCGGTGCGCCGGGTCACCTTTCGTTACGTGCATGATGCCAGGCGCAGAAGCCAGTTCGTGCTGTTGCGCCGGTTCGTCGTTGGCTTCGCCATCGCAATTGTAGTGGTAATCGGCTTCTTCAACGGCTTTGGCTCGTTTGCAACGATCGCTGGCTTTGTAACCGCCGGCCTCGCTGTTGCGCTCCAGAATGTCATTCTTTCCGTGGTCGCCTATTTCTTCTTGATCGGACGTTATGGCTTGAGAACGGGGGACCGCGTGACAGTATCCGGCATCACGGGCCAAGTCATCGAAGTTGGCCTAGTCCGGCTGTATCTAATGGAGCTGGCAGGCACGGGAGCGGACGTCCACTCTACCGGCCGCGTGGCGGTCTTCTCGAATTCGATCATCTTTCAGCCCGCGGCGCTGATCAAGCAGGCTCCCGGAACGGAGTTCGCCTGGCACATGGCCTCCGTTACTCTGACCGTTGATAACGATTACGAAGAAGCAAGAAAACGCCTGCTCGGGGCTGTGCAGGCGGTCTTCAAAACCTACGGAAAAGAAATCCAGCACCAGCATGAAATTTTTGAGCGAACGGCCAATTTCCAGGTGGAAGATCCGATTCCGGTCGCTCGCGTGCAGTTCCTGGAGGGCGCTTGCCAGATCACGATACGCTTCCCGGTCGAGATCAGCAAAGCATCTGAAACCGATGAAGAAGTGATGCGCGCATTAATCAAAGTGATCAACAATGAGCCGAAGCTGAAGCTCACAAGCAACGGTATGCCCAAGATCCAACCCGTGGTCGCCTGAGAAGATGGAGCAGGCGGCCAGGTACATCCGCTCTCTTACGAGCGCGCAGCCGCGTGTCGGTGTGGTGTTAGGCAGCGGCTTGGGAGAGTTCGCGTCTTCGCTCGCTGATAGCGTTCACATACCCTATTGCCAAATCCCCGGAATGCCCTTGGCGACCGCTATCGGACACGCCGGCGAACTTGTCATGGGCCACATCAATGATTCGCGTAGCGGCACGGAAATTGCCGTTATGTCCGGACGATTTCACCTTTATGAGGGCTATTCAGCA
Source organism: uncultured Acidobacteriaceae bacterium (assembly GCA_963846185.1). Lineage (GTDB taxonomy): Bacteria > Acidobacteriota > Terriglobia > Bryobacterales > Bryobacteraceae > Bog-105. The sequence continues at coordinate 37,969 of CAWJVA010000028.1, forward strand.
CACGAGGTGACAAGCGGGATCCGGCTTTTTCGCGAGCTTGGAATTAGCAGCATCGTGCTCACGAACGCAGCGGGAGGCATCAATCCGGCTTACCGCCAGGGGGCTCTCGTTCTGCTATCCGATCACATCAACCTGCAGGGCCGGAATCCGCTCATAGGCGCCAACGATGAACGCTTAGGTCCTCGCTTTCCCGACATGACCGAGGCGTACTCGCCCGAACTGCGGCGCATCGCTCATGAGACCGCATCTCAGCTCGGTATTGAGCTGCACGAAGGCGTGTACGCCGGCATGCTCGGCCCCAACTTCGAAACTCCGGCGGAGATTCGTTTCCTTCGGACCATTGGAGCCGATCTGGTGGGCATGTCCACCGTATCCGAAGCGATCGCGGCAAATCACATGGGTATGCGAGTCCTCGGGATTTCGTGTGTCTCGAACCTTGCCGCCGGTCTGAGCGGATACAAACTGACCCATGAGGAGGTCCTGGAAGTGAGCCGGCGCGCCGCTGGAACGTTTCTTCAACTGCTCAAAGGGCTGGTTCCAAAACTGGTGGAATAATGCGACAGCAGTCTCACTCGCTGGTCCTTTTTGACATCGATGGCACACTGCTGCGAGGAGCGGGAAGGCATCACCGGGACGCGCTTGCCGAAGGCATTCGACGCGTAACCGGGCACCGCACCACGCTTGATGGCGTCTCTACTTCCGGTATGCTTGACCGCGACTTGATTGCCCACATGCTCCGCAATGCGGGTGCTAACGAGCGCTGTATCCGTAGTGCGCTGCGCGAGATCATGGCCGAATGCCAAGGTGCGTATCGAGAGCTGTGCGGCATCGATCTGTCTCCGTTTATCTGCTCCGGAGTTAGAGAGCTGCTCGCAAACTTACACGCGCAAGGCGCAGTTCTCGGGCTCGTCACCGGGAATCTCAGCGCAATCGGCTGGCGTAAGATCGAGCTCGCCGGCCTCCGCGAGTACTTCTCGGTTGGCGCTTTCGCTGAAGACGGTACCACCCGCGCGCGGCTGGCCCTCATTGCTGCCCGCCGCGCGGCGAAGTTGAACGGCGGCAGACCGGCACGTATCTCGCTCGTTGGCGATCATGCGAATGACGTGCTCGCTGCCAAAGCAAACGGCTTCAGGGCGATAGCGGTTTCGAGCGGCCTCATGCCGTTCGAAGAGCTGGCAGCTCTCAGCCCGGACATCGTTGTCCGCAGTCTCCAAGAGCTGGATGCGTCCCAGCTCCTGTGACCGGCGGGTAAGATGAGCAGTTACGGCATGCAAATCCATGTAGTGGACTCTCACACGGGAGGAGAACCGACGCGCGTGGTGGTCAGCGGAGGTCCGGAGCTGGGCGCGGGCAGCATGCGTGAGCGCCTTGCCCGCTTCCGCGATCGTTTTGATCACATTCGATCCGCTATCGTGAATGAGCCCCGGGGTTCGGAAGCAATTGTGGGAGCGCTGCTCTGCCAGCCGGCCGATTCGCAATGCGACGTGGGTGTGATCTTTTTCAACAACGTCGGTTATCTCGGGATGTGCGGGCACGGCACGATCGGCTTAGTTGCAACGCTCGCGTATCTTAATCGCGTTCAACCGGGCACGATGCGGATTGAAACGCCCGTCGGTGTTGTCACCGCTACGCTTCACGCTCGCGGCGAAGTTACCGTCAAAAATATCGCCAGTTACCGGTATGCCAAAGAGGTTCCGGTCGACGTGCCGGATTACGGCGTTGTGCGCGGCGATATCGCCTGGGGTGGAAACTGGTTTTTCCAGGTCAAAGACCCGAGCCCGACCGAACTTACGCTCGCGAACCTGCGCGAGCTGACCGGCTTCACTTCACAGATTCGGCGGGCGCTCGAACGGCTCGCGATCACCGGTAAAGACGGTAGTCCAATCGATCACATCGAACTGTTCTCGGCACCGCGCAACATGCGTGCGCATAGCCGGAACTTCGTGCTGTGTCCGGGTCTCAGTTATGACCGTTCCCCCTGTGGCACGGGCACGAGCGCCAAAATGGCTTGCCTGTACGCCGATGGCAAACTTGGTCCTGGTGAAAGCTGGGTCCAGGAGAGCATTACCGGCAGCTTGTTTGAGGGCCACATTGAGCTCTCGAATGACGACATCATACCGTCCGTCCGCGGTTCGGCCTTTGTTACGGCGGACAGTCGCCTGATTATCGATGAGCACGACCCGTTTCGCTACGGCATTCCTGCATGACAGCGGCTCACTATGATGTCGCGATTATTGGGGCCGGCATCGTAGGAACTGCCTGCGCATTTGAATTGAGCCGCGAAAAGCTGAGCGTCTGCATCGTCGACGAACGTGGCGTTGGAACTGGTGCAACCGCGGCCGGCATGGGTCACCTTGTAGTCCTGGACGATTCGGACGCCCAATTTGAGCTGACGCGTTACTCACTGGCGCTCTGGAACAATCTCGCTGATCAGCTTCCGGCGCCTTGCGAATTCTGGCGTTGTGGCACCGTGTGGGTCGCGGAAGACGAAGAAGAATTGCGCTTCGCGGAGCGCCGCGTCGAATATTTCTGCCGCGGGGGTGTTGCGGCGCAATTGCTGAATTCCTCCGATCTTGCCAGACTCGAGCCCAATTTGCGCAGTGGATTGCCAGGAGGCGTGATGATAGCAGGCGACGCGTCACTGGTTCCGTCTGCGACTGCCCGGTTCTTCATGGACAGCGGTATCAGGGAAGGTGCCGAGCTTATCGCGAAACGTGCCGTCGAACTAACGGACAACCGCATAGTTCTGAACGACGGTTCCCAAGTGTCTGCCGGCATCTACATCAACGCAACAGGTACAGCCGCCGCCACGCTTCTACGCAATCTGCCGGTTCGTTCGCGCAAAGGACACATTCTCGTGGTGCAAGCACCCCCAGGTTTCGCGCGTCACCAGGTGATGGAACTCGGTTATCTGAAAAGCGCCCACGCGACGGAGGAACACGATTCCGTCGCTTTTGCCGTGCGTCAGAAGACAAACGGCGAACTCCTCATCGGCTCGTCGCGGCAATATGGGGTCGAAGATGCTCAGGTTGAGCCGGAGATACTGGAACGAATGCGAAACCGCGCTTTGGCCTTCATGCCCGCTCTGAGCTCAGCTCCCGATGTAACCAGCTGGACTGGTTTTCGCGCGGGCACACCAGACGGGCTTCCCCTCATCGGTTTGTGCCCCCGCTACCGGCGCGTTTACGCGGCCACCGGGCACGAGGGGCTGGGCGTGACCACCTCTGTGGTGACAGCGCGCCTGCTTGCAGATTCGATTCTCGACCGTCCATCCGAAATCCCGGCCCAGCTTTTCTCACCCGCTCGATTTGCCGCTCAGAGGAGTTAACATGCAATCCATGAATTGGCACGGAGTCATTCCTGCGATCACGACGCCCTTCCGCCCGGATGGTTCCATCGATCACGAGTTCCTCAGCAAGCATGCGCGCTGGCTGATTCAGGAGGGCTGCACGGCCGTGGTCGCGCTCGGTTCACTCGGTGAGGGCGGAACACTTCGCTGGGAAGAAAAGCTTGCCGTGCTTGAAACCATCGTCCGAGCGGTAAAAGGAACAGCGCCGGTCGCGGCCGGAATTGCAGCGATCAGCACCTCCGAAGCAGTGGATCTGGCGCGCGCCGCAGCGGATGCCGGTTGCTCCGGTCTGATGGTACTCCCGCCCTATGTCTATACCGGCGACTGGCGCGAGATGAAAGCACACGTGAGCGCGGTGCTAAGGGCCACGCCGCTCTCGGCCATGCTCTACAACAATCCCATCGCTTACAAGACGGACTTTCTTCCGGAGCAAGTGGTCGAGCTGGTTAGCGAGCATTCGAATCTCGAAGCCATCAAAGAATCGAGCGCGGATGTGCGCCGCATTGCCTCGCTGCGCTGTGTAGCGGAAAACCGGCTGCAGATTCTATGCGGCGTAGATGATCTGATTCTGGAGGCAGTCTATGCGGGCGCGACCGGCTGGATCGCAGGTCTCGTGAATGCTTTCCCGCGCGAATCAGTCGATTTATTCAATCTTGCGCTGCGTGGCGAAAGAGAGCAAGCATTCGAGCTGTATCGGTGGTTTCTGCCCTTGCTTCGCTTTGACGTCGTGCCAAAGTTCATTCAGCTCATTAAGTACGTTCAGGAACTGGTCGGTATGGGTTCGGGCCGTGTGCGCGCACCCCGCCTCGAGCTGAGCGATGAGGAGAAACAGGCGGTACGCGGCTTCGTCGAGCGTGCTGTTCGATCGTGTCCTTCTTTGGCACACCGCTCTCAAACGCTCGAGGCTCATGCAAACCGGTAGCCTGCGTTCTGAGATCGAGCCGGTCGACCGGAACGCCGGCTTCATACGCGAACTCGGCCTGTTCGATTCGTCAATGATCGTCATCGGCGCGATGATCGGATCCGGCATTTTCATTGTTCCTGCCGATATGGCGCGCAATATCGGCAGCCCCGGATGGCTGCTGGTCGCCTGGCTGTTCACGGCCGTAGTAACCGTCGCCGCTGCACTCTCATACGGCGAACTGGCAGCCATGATGCCCAAAGCCGGCGGCATGTACGTCTACCTGAGCGAAGCGTTCTCGCCGCTGCTGGGCTTCCTGTACGGCTGGACCCTGTTTACGGTCATTCAGACCGGGACCATTGCAGCCGTTGCTGTCGGTTTCGGCCGCTTCGCAGGAGTGCTGTGGCCTGCTATTTCCGAGAGTCACTACATCGTCCCTCCGATTCATCTCTCGACCCGCTACGCCGTGTCTCTCTCGACCGGCCAATTGGCCGCCATTCTGGTCATCGCTCTTCTGACTTGGACGAATTGTCAAGGCATCCGCTATGGAAAGATCGTGCAGAACCTGTTCACTTCCGCCAAGGTTGTGGCGCTCGCCGCACTGATCCTGCTCGGGTTGATCTTTTGGAAAGCGGACGCCATCGCTGCAAATTTCCAACACTTCTGGACACCGCGCGAAGTATTGCCGCTCACCGCGACTCTCTCCGCACTCACCGGCTTCGGGCTGTTCGCAGCGCTGTGCGTTTCGCAATCCGGGTCAATGTTCTCCGCCGATGCCTGGCATGACATCACCTTCGCGGCCGGCGAGGTCAAAGATCCGGGACGCGTGATACCGCGCGCGCTCGCCATCGGAACCATAACGGTCACCGGTCTATATCTTCTGGCGAACGTCGCTTATTTGTTGGTTCTGCCGCTTGCCGCCATCCAGCACGCGCCAGCGGACCGCGTCGCGACGGCGATGCTGCAGACCATCTTTCCGGGCTGGGGCGCGGTGCTGATGGCCATCGGGATCATGATCTCTACTTTCGGGTGCATCAACGCCCTGGTGCTTGCCGGCCCACGCGTGTACTATTCGATGGCATTCGACGGCTTGTTTCCGAAGCAGGCCGGAACACTCAATCGCGCGCATGTGCCAGGCTGGTCGCTTGCCATCCAGGGCGTTTGGGCGGCGCTGCTGGTGCTTCCGCGAACCTTTGATCCGGCAACGAAGACATATGGCAGCCTCTATAGCAACCTGCTCGATTACGTCATCTCCGCTGCGCTGTTGTTTTACGTGCTGACGATCGCCGGGGTCATCCGGCTGCGCATCACCAGACCCGACGCGCCCCGCCCGTATCGCGCCTTTGGTTATCCGCTGATCCCGCTCGTCTATATTGTCGGCGGCATCGCCGTGCTGTATTGCCTGTTTGCATACCGGCCCGCGAGCACCTGGCCCGGCCTGTTGATCGTGCTATGCGGCCTGCCCGTCTATTGGATCAGCCGCACGCGCGCTAACAAGACAACCTAAGCCGACGCCTTTACATTTTTCCCGGAATGATGCAGAAACGCTTCGATCTCGTCCACTTCTTCTTGCGAAAGCCGGAACGATAGCGCCCACGCCACATCCTGCACCTGGTCCGGCCGCCGCAGGCCAACAATCGCTCCAGTCACCGCGGGATTGTGCAGCGTCCAGGCAATCGCTACTTCGCCCGGAGTGCGCCCGTGCCGATTCCCGATCTGCCTCAGAAATTCGACCAACTCCAGATTGCGGCTGAGCTGTGGTTCCTGGAAGTCTTTGTCGCGCCTGCGCCAGTCGTCTTCGGGCAAATTGATCGCCCGCTCCTTCGTCATCTTGCCCGTAAGCAAACCGGATCGCATCGGTGAATAGACGATGACTCCGATGTTGTTGGCGCGAGCGAAAGGAAGAATCTCCGCCTCGGTTTTTCTCGCCAGCAGTGAATAAGGCGGCTGCAGGGAGGTGATCGGCGCAATGTTTAGCGCGCGCCGCATCTGCTCAACATTGAAGTTGGAGACGCCGATCCAGCGAACCTTTCCCTCCTGTTTGAGCTTCGCCATTTCGGTCCAGCCTTCTTCGAGGTCGGCATCGGGCTCAGGCCAGTGAATCTGGTACAGGTCTATTACGTCGACTTTGAGCCGCCGCAAGCTGTCTTCACATTCTTTGCGAATTGATTCCCAGCTCAGCGATGGGAAGATTTTGCCCTTCTCATCCCAGCGCCGTTCACACTTCGTAAAAACGTACGGCTTCGGCGTGACCTCGCTGAGCGCCTTCGCCACGACCTCTTCCGAGTGCCCTAGTCCGTAGACCGCCGCGGTATCAATCCAGTTCATTCCCGCATCGAGAGCGGCTCGAATCGCTGCGATCGAGTCCTTGTCGTCCTGGCTGCCCCAGCCAAACTGCCAACCGCCTCCGCCCATCGCCCAAGCGCCCACTCCAAGCCGGGTGATGTGCAGGTCGCTGTTCCCTAAACGTTTCAGTTCAGTCATAGTTAGCCCTTTTTTTATTTTCCTTGACGGCTCAGAGACATACCTCCTTAAAACCTCCCAGACGGTTCAGCCTAGGTGGCCAAACTTGTTCTGAGTTGAGCCAAAAACGGCGTGTTTTCTGAAATTCGTAGTGGGACCCATTAGCCCGCGCGGTCCAGTTTTCTCGCGTAGCACAGTCTTCTACGCTATCGGACAAGGACACACGCCGCAAGCAACACCAGCGGCTCTTCGGAGGAAAAGCTCGTGAAATACATTTTTTGTTTCTTTCTTGCGGCCGGCTTTGCATTCGCCGCGCCGATTAACGGACCCACACAGGTGACGCTCGTCAATGCAGGCGATGGTGTGAACGACGGCTCCTATCACGTCGGCCCCTACACGCTCGGCATCAACGGCAAGAATTACGCCGCCATGTGCGTTGACTTCTTGGACGAGTCGCATGTCGGTACGAAGTGGACGGCGAACTTTACAGACCTGAGCCCGAACACGACCAATTTCGCCAACACGTATTTGGGGAATGGCTCCAAAACGGCCCAGACGTACGAAGAGGCAGCTTATCTCTACAGCATGATCGTCGCGACCAACAATGCGCAGCAGCGCATCAACATCCAGCACGCAGCCTGGGGTCTTACCGATTCGAAGTTTCACATGGACGCAGGTGCGCTATCAGAGTTGCAGATCGCGCAGAACAATTATCAGAGTGCTGCTTTCCAGGCGCAACTCCCGTACTATGAAGTCGTCTCTGACGTCAACCACCGTGACCGGCAACAGGAATTCATCATCGCAAGCGCTCCCGAGCCCGGTTCCACTGGACTCTTCGGCGCGGGTCTGATTGTGTTAGCAGGCCTTCTGCGAAAGTTCAGGCGCAGCAATCAAGCTTGATCTATCCTCCCGAAACTGCGGAGCGGCGCCTGACGCAGATCTTGCCGCTGGTCCAAAATCAGTGGCTCTTGGCGAGAACTGGGGGGCCGTGCCGCGCCGGACGAAGCTGCAATTCGTAGTGCCCGGACGAGCACGCCGGAAACGGCGCGCCTCGATAGAAGGCCAGTCCGTATGCCCAGTCCCGGGGAATCCAATCCTCACAGATGCGCGCTTCGTTCGGCTTCAATTCCTTCCACAGCAGGCGCGCTGAAACGGTACGGTCGATTACGGGGTACGCCACAGTTTTCAAATACATTCCTCCCGCGACCACGCACAACACCAGCAGCGCTCCCGCCCACGGCCGGCGCGCAGCAAGCAATGTAGCGATGGGCAGAATAATGTAGAAAGCTTCTGTGGCAGACACGCTCTTCAACGCTACGCGTGTCAGCCGTCCGGCCTCAAGCATGGGAGGCAAAAGCTGTGCGACAACCGGCAGCAGTGTGATTAGAACGGCGCAGGGCAACAGCCAAATCCGTGATAACGTGGCCGGATTCCGGCCTTCGAACTTTGCCCCCACCAGCGCGAACAGGCAGGGAACGAGCGGCAGCAGGTAGCCGGGCAGCTTATTCAGCGACACACTGAAAAACACGAACCCCCACGCGAAAATGGCCGCGAGAAACCGGCGCCGCTCGTCCCAGCGTTCGCCGCCGGCCAGCAACAGGCCGAGCAGCGGTGTCCATGGGAAAAGCCCCGCGAGCAGAACCGGAACATAATAATACCAGGGCTGGACGTGTTGCAGAGCAGGTGAATAGAGCCGCTCTAAGTGATGCTTCAGAAGAAATTCCTCGATGAATGAATAACCGTTCTGTAAGTAGATGACGACATACCATGGCCCGGCCACCAGCAGCGCGGCCCCGGCCGCCGCCCACCACGTTTGCCAATAACGCCGCAAAAACCACGCAAATGGAACCGCAAGCGCGATCGGAACGAGTCCTTTGGCCAGCATCGCTAGTCCGAGCAGCGCACCGATAGCAGCCATCCTGCCCTCCGCGCCTCGAACAACGGCATGCGTGCGCAATAACGGAAGCGAAGCAAGTACCGCGGCAGAGAAACATACGGCCAGCGGAAGATCGGTTAAACAGAAACTGCTGTACGTGATCCAGCTCGCCGAACTGGCCAGCAGCATGGCAGCAATAGCCGCCGCCTCGAAGCCGAATTCACGCTTCAGCAGAACGAAGTAAACAACCAGGAAGCTCAAACTCAGCAGGACCACCGGCACACGGCCTGCGAGATCGGCATCCAGACCTGCCCTCGTGCCGATCGCCGTCAGCCAGTAAAGCAGCGGCGGCTTCTCAAACCACGGAGCACCCCAAAGCTTCGGGGTTACGATGTCGCCCGTTCGCGCCATGGCCTGCCCCACCGCCGCATAGCGAGGCTCATCGGGACCGACCACACCCACGCCATCCAACTTGTAAAAGTAAAGACAAACAACCGCGAATGCGACTGTAAGCAGCGGAAGATAGCGGCGATGGGCGGACAATCCCCAGTATAGGGAGTGACCGCGGCGTACGGCAGCGCTGCTGTGCAACACTGAGGTCAAACCCATGCGCAAATGCTCGCCTGGCAGAGCCGCAGTTATCTCGTCACTGGCGATCTTCGCGTCGGCGCTGGTAAGAGCTGCGTCCGCGGCCGAAGCCGAGCCGCCAAAGCTGGATAAGCCCCGCCTCGAAGCATACTTGCGCTACGCCGAAGGCTTTTCGCCGGGTGTGAAGTTTGTCATTGACGATCCAATGCCCAGTCCGTTCAAGGGCTATTACCGCCTGGTCGTACACCTCAGCACAGCCCAGAGCAAACTCGATCGCGTTTACTACGTAACTCCGGATGGCCCCGACATTATCAGCGGCTCGCTCTGGAACCTGACCGATAATCCGTTTCTCGACACGTTGGAACACTTGCCCACCAACGGCCCATCGTTCGGGCCGGCAAACGCCAAGGTCACCCTGGTCATCTTCAGCGATTTCGAGTGCCCTTACTGCCGCTCATTTGCCAAGACCATTCGCGATAACCTGCCGCAGAAGCATCCAAATGATGTGCGGGTTATCTTTAAAGATTTCCCCATCCAGAGCATTCATCCCTGGGCCTTCACCGCTGCCGAGGCCGCTCACTGCATTGCGGCCCAGAAGCCTAATGCGTTTTGGACGTTTCACGACTGGATCTTCCAGCATCAGCAGGAAGTGAACCCGGGGAATGCTCGCGACAAGGCGCTGGCGTTCGCCAAGGACCAGGGGATTGATCCCGCCAAGGTGCAAAGCTGTCTGGATACCCACGCGATGGCTGCGGAGGTGAATGAGGGGATCAAGGCAGGCGAGCTGTTACAAATTCAGCAGACCCCCACCAGCTTTGCGAATGGCCGCCAGCTTTCAGGCGCGGTCGAATGGAAAACACTCGACGAAGTTATTCAGATAGAGCTCAACCGCCCCAATACCGTTCCTGGTCCGCCTACGGAAAAATGCTGCGAGACGACCATACCCACTGTCGTCAAAAAGTAGTACTTGTAACCCTGACTGTAAGCCTCAGCGTAAGGTTGTCGCGAGCCGTCGAAAACGGTCATATTTGAATTGACGCGGCCGATACGCTGTTTGACGCTGCGTGAATGATGCGCCGCTTCACTCCAAACGTCAGGACACACTCAGTTGCTAGCGATCGCCGAAAAACCCATGAACAGCACCGGCACCGACGCCTTCCGGCTGCCTCCCCTGATTCTGCACCCATTTTCCAGTTCGGAAGACACATCGGTTTTGATGGAAAGCTCGCGTGCCAGTATGGCTCTGCAAGGCTTTTTACCTAAGGACAACTCGGTTATCGAAGACCTGGATAAACAACTTCTTAGCGGGCGGTATGCCGAACTTCGCATGCTGTTTTACATCGGAAAAGACGTAACCCGATGGACGGACCAGTGCACGGAAGCCGCCAGCCGTCGTCCCGCCTTCGAAGCGTATCGCCTGCGGCCCGAAACTTTCGCCATTCTGCTCATCCAACAAACGCCGTCAAATGTCAGATCGAAGCTGGAGCGATGGGGAGTTCTCGATTTCGCCTCGCTCTTCCGCCGTGCGTTTGCTTTGCACTGGGTCTTCCAGGAACTTCCCGGCTCCGAACTGCTGATCCCGAAGTTCCTCAGAAACTATCACCGCTATCTTGATCAGTGGTACGAAGGGCGGCTCAAGGAGTGCATCTTTGATAACCCCAATCCAGGCCAGTTCGCGTTCGACGTTTACGCGTCAGGTGAATACGCATTGATTCTGGCCGAAAGCTGGGGAGGACCGGAAGGCGACTGATCGCAGCACACTTTCGCGAGTCTCGCCGGCGAGATTCGGAGAGTATGCTAAGAGCATGAATCCTCCGCTTCGTGCTCGCTCGGCAGAACTTTCCGAACCGAGCCATCCCGAATATTCGCGCAATCGTGTCTGGGCTTTCTGCTTCCCGGATCGGTTCGCGGCTTCCCGCTGGCGGCCGCATCGCCATCGGCGTCGGAAGCCGCGGCATCTCCAACATCAGCACGATCGTTAAGAGCGTCGTCGAATTCTGGAAAGAACAGGGCGCTCAGCCCTTCATTTTTCCGGCCATGGGCAGCCACGGCGCTGCAACGGCCGAGGGACAGGCGGACGTTCTGGCGCATTTCGGCATACACGAAGCCACAATGGGCGTTCCCGTCCTCAGTTCACTCGAGGTCGTCCCGCTCGGACAAACGCCGGAAGGCATCGAGACATTCCTGGACAAGAACGCCTATGAAGCGGACGGCATATTCCTCGTTGCCCGCGTCAAGTGGCACACCGACTTTTCGGGCGCTATCGAGAGCGGCTTATTCAAGATGATGGCCATCGGCCTCGGCAAGTTCGCGGGCGCCCGCCAGCTATCACACGTACGCCTACCGCATGGGTCTTGAGAAGATGATTCGCAGTGTCGGATGCGCAGGTCTTCGCAGTCGGGCAAGATGCTTGGCGGCCTCGCGATTCAGGAAGGCGCCCATCACGAAACGGCCGGGCTGATGGCCGTTATCGGCTGCAGCACGGCCTCGAAGCGCTGATGGCTCCAGGAAGAAGAGCAGTTGCTCCGTGAAGTGAAATCATGGAAGGCCAATCTGCCCGCTCCCGAGATCGATATCCTGATCGTCGATGAGATCGGCAAGAACATCAGCGGCGCCGGCATGGACACGAAAGTGATCAACCGCAGCGTAACCGGCCACTACGAACCCTTTCCCCGATGTGCCCACCGTTCATCGCATCTATGCGCGGATCTTAAGCGAACTGAGCTACCACAGCGCCGTCGGCATTGGGCATGGCCGACGTGTTACACGAACGCCTGCTGAAAGAGGTCGACTGGAATCCGACCTACATCAATTCCCTCACCGCCTCAACGCCCGCCTGCATCCGAACTCCGATCCACTTTCCAACTGATCGCGAGGTTCTTGCCGCGATCGCTCCGACGGTCGGCAAAGCATGATCTTTCGGAAGTGACTTATTGCCGGATACGCAACACGCTGGAACTGGTGCATCTCGCGGTCAGCGAAAACCTCATTCCGCAACTGGCATCGAACGTCGAGGTCGTCTCGGAGCCGTTCGAAATTCCGTTCGACGGCCGCCGGTGATTTCGAAGACTTTACCCTGGCATAGTGAATCGCTGGTCGCGCCGCCTCAAGCCGCGGTCTGAATTGTCGTGAAGTCGCAGCTGATAACTTACACCGCCGCACTTACCCGTGTCATCTAAACTAGCAGGTGGACATTCAGCAGAAATTGCGCGTTCTTGCCGACGCAGCCAAGTACGATGCGTCCTGCGCCAGCAGCGGCTCAAACGCGCAGCCGGGCCGAAGGCGGCCTGGGCAACACCACCGGCGTGGGTATTTGTCATAGCTACACTCCCGACGGCCGTTGCGTTTCCCTCCTCAAGCTTCTGCTCACCAACTACTGCATTTACGACTGCAGCTATTGTGTGAATCGCATTTCCAGCGATACCGCCGCGGCGCGCTTCACACCCGAAGAAGTCGTATTCCTCACCACCGAGTTCTACAAGCGCAATTACATTGAAGGGCTGTTTCTTAAGCTCCGGCATTATTCAAAGCCCCGATTACACAATGGAACAGCTGGTCCGAGTGGCGAAGCTGCTTCGGACCGAACGCCTGTTCGGCGGGTACATCCATCTGAAAGCGGTTCCGGGCGCATCGGAAGAGCTGATGCTCGAAGCGGGGCGCTGGGCAGATCGGTTGAGCGCGAACATCGAGCTCGCCGCGCGACAGCGATCTGGTCCAGCTTGCTCCGGCCAAAACCCACCGCGAGATTGAGCTTCCATGCAGCAGATCGCGAACGGCATTCTGGAAGCGAAAGATCAAAACACTGCAGAGCAAGCGAACAGCGCGGTTTGCACCTGCCGGCCAAAGCACGCAATTCATCGTTGGAGCGACCGACGCGCCCGATGCCGAAATGCTCGCCAAATCGCCGCAGCTTTACAAGACGTACGGCTTGCGCCGGGCTTACTATTCGGCTTTCAGCCCCATTCCGCACGCCGATCCCGCTCTGCCGCTGCAAAAAGATTCCGCTGGTCCGTGAGCATCGCCTCTATCAGGCGGACTGGCTGATGCGCTTCTACGGTTTCTCGGCCGATGAGCTCACTACCAGCACCGATCGCAATTTGCCGCTCGACAGAGATCCCAAACTCGCCTGGGCGTTTCGCCACCGCGAATTTTTCCCGGTCGATGTGAACAAGGCCGGCAGAGCCGCCCTGCTCCGCGTTCCCGGTTTCGGCGTCCGCAACGTCAAACGCATCCTGAAGATTCGGCGTTATCGAGCCCTGACGCTTTCCGACCTGGCCAAGCTGAAAATTTCCGTCAAGAAAGCGCAGTATTCATCGTCACCGCGGACCACAATCCCGCCGCCCACGTCGATCGACAGTCCGCACCTTGCCGCGGCATGTTCTACCTGCCCCGCGAGCAACTCGGTCTTTTCGAGGCCGCTCAAACCGCGCGCTCGGGCGAGCTATGATCGCGGTCGCGCTCGAAGATTTTGAAGAGTGGCGCGTGATCGCGCGCGAACTGCTGGCTGCCGGTGTGCCTCCCGGGCACGATCCATTGGACCGGCTGCTCCGGTGTCCTGTTCGACGGAGCCGATCCCAGCGGCTGCCGGTCGCGGACAATTCACGGTTCCCAAAGAGTTCTTCATCGAGCCCGCATCGTTGCCCTGCATCGCGATGATCGCCGCTGGGCACTGCTGTACCGTGTCCTCTATCGCATCACGCACGGCGAAAGACATCTGCTGCACATCGACGTCGATGATGATGTCCGCGAATTCGAAGCTATGGAGAAAGCCGTCCGCCGCGACATGCACAAGATGAAGGCATTCGTGCGTTTCCGGCGCGTGCCGGACTCCGATCCCGAACAATTCGTTGCCTGGCATCGCCCGGATCACGACATCGTGGAAACGCATGGCGCCCTGGTTTCGGGAACGCTTCGGCAGCATGCGCTGGTCGATCCTGACCCCGACCGCAGCGCGCATTGGGATCTGGAGACAGCTGACGTACTGTCCCGGGCGTCCCGCGTTCAGAAGCGCCGCAGGAAGACGCGCTCGAAGATCTATGGCGCGATTACTACGCCTCGATCTTCAATCCGGCTCGCGTCAAGGTGAAGGCGATGAAGGCCGAGATGCCGGTCCGGCACTGGGCTACACTGCCCGAAGCGCAGATCATTCCGAATCTGCTGGCAAAAGCGGAAGGACGAGTCGCTCGAGATGGCAAAAAGTCAAAAGACTTCCGCTGCCCCTTGGGTCCCGCGCCACGCACAATCTCGCCGACCTGCGCGCCGCCGCTCCGGCTGCCGCGGCTGCGATCTGTACGCAGCACGCGACCCAAGTCGTATTTGGCGAAGGACCGCCGCGATGCCAAGGTGGTGATGGTCGGCGAGCAGCCCGGCGACGAGGAGGACAGCAAAGGGCATCCGTTCGTCGGTCCCGCCGGCCGCCTGCTCAGCAAAGCCATGCACGAAGCGGGGCTCGATCGCGAGAAGATCTACGTCACGAATGCCGTGAAGCATTTCAAGTTCATCGAGCGCGGCAAGCGCCGCATCCACGCCAAGCCAAGCGGCATCGAGATCTCCGCCTGCCGGCCCTGGCTCGAGGCCGAACTTGAGCGCAATCGAACCGGAACTCGTGGTCTGTCTGGGAGCAACTGCCGCGCAGTCTCTGATGGGCCGCGATTTTCGCATCACCGCCGAGCGCGGCAAGTTCTTTCCTCATCGCTGGGCAAAAGAACTGGTGGCCACCATCCATCCTTCGGCCATCCTGCGCATGCCGGACCGCTTCGATGAGGAGTACGAGTTATTCGTCCGCGATCTGAGCGCCATCGCCAAGCGCGCGAAACAGATCGAAACTGAGTCTGGCCGCAGCGCGAGGCGCGCATCGCTAGTTCATCCCAGCCTTCCAGCGCTCAATCAGCACCAACTGCTTTTTCACCTGCTCGCGCTCGGGCGAGTTCGGTTCCAGCCGAAGATAAGTCTCGAGATCGGCCTTCGCCGCGCGGTGATTCAGCTGCCGCAGATGCACCAGGCCGCGGTGCCGGTATTCTTCCGCGTAATCGGGCATGGCTTCGATCAGTAGATCGAGCACCTGACGCGCTTTGTCGAAGGCCTCGCCGCGCAGATAAATCGCCTTCAGGTTGCTCAGCATCCGCACCAGAATCTGCCGCTTGTTGACCGGCGCGCAGCACCGCGGGATTCGCTCGCACATCCACCCCGGCCGTCTCCTTCGCCAGCGCGCAGCAATCCGCCAAAGAAAGAATGCGGCCGCCGTGAAACGGATCGATCCAGTAGCGGGCGTCGCGCATCTTCGTACGCCACGATGAAGTGTCCCGGCAGCCCAACGCCGTACACCGGGCGCCCCAGCCGGCGCGCAACCTCCATATAGACGACGCGACAAGCGAAATCGGAATCCCGAGCCGGCGCATCAGCACCGAGTTCAGACAGCTATTGCGCGGATCGTAATAATCTCTCCTCGTTCCCGCGAAACTGCAAAACATCGAACAGCAGCTCGTTGCAGCCTGTGATGAACTCGAGGCCATTCGCGTTCGGGGTAACTTGCGATCCCAACTGTTCGGCCAGGTTATCCAGCCGAAAACTGACGGCATCCGCGTCGAGACCCGGAAACTCGATGCTGGCAATCTCGAGTGCGGCAACGTCGAGCGTAACATCCGAGCGATCGTCGCGGAGAGCGTCGAGCAGACGCTGCACGCGGCTTAGCTTACCACTTACTTTCGCCGCTAGATTCGCGCGATTGTACTAGGCCGAAATGACCGCTCCCGCAATGTGAATCACGCCGTTGGTACAGGCAATATCGGTACGGACCAACTCCGCATTTGCAATCCGAACGGAGCCGTCTTCGACCCTCACCGGTAGAACGTCTCCATTCTGGTTCTTTAACCGCTGGCACCGTCGCAGGTCGAATGATTCGAATCCACCCTGGAACATGTGCTGATTCAGAAAGCGCTCGACATCGTCTCCGGAGACACTGACCTGTGCTATTGCCTCGTTCGTCGGAGCAACCAGGGTATGCAGCCCGCTCCGGCGAAGAATGTAGTCAAGAGAAGCTTCCCGAATGAGCTCATTAAACCGGGAACATTGACCAAGACCCGCGAGTGTCTCGTCTAAGCTGCGCGTACCCAGCCGATGGTCTATGCCATCATCTACCATCTGGTTTTGATTGATTCCTTCTTGGCTCGCCATAATTGCTGTAGCAAAGATCTCCCTCAGCTCGGATCAGTTTCCGGGAATTCGGCTGTCAAAAGAACTAGCATCGCGCTGGCGCCCTGTCACACTGCTCCGCACCTTCACATCCATTCAGCAGGAACCAATGAACAACAACAATGAGCAGGCCGCCCGGGTATTGAATGATCTGATTGCCTCGTGTCACGATGCTGAAGAAGGATACGCAAAGGCCGCGAAAGGCGTCCACGACGATGCGGTTAGCACCTGGCTCACCGGCATCTCCGCCGAGCGAGAGCGATTTGCGGCAGAACTCGCGCAAATGGTCACCAAACTCGCCCAGCAGCCTGCCTCCGATGCGCACTATGGCGGCATTCTTCACCGCGGCTGGGTCGATCTCGAAACCCGCATCCGGCCCAAAGACCAGCACGATCTTCTGCTGGATTGCATGCGCGGCGACGAGGGCACCTTGAAGCATTACGACCATGCTCTGCAACAGGCCCTACCGGACGACGCGCGCCGGTTAGTAGAGACACAGCGCACGCAGATACAAGCCGATCTCGAATACCTTAGCGGCATTCTTGCCGGCAAACACGCTCCTGAACACGCGTGATCCACTGAAAGTCTCGGGAAAAGATCGAAACAGTGGCTTACCGTATGCCTGTTTTCAGGTCAAACTCATTAGTGCCTGTGAAGCTATTCAAGAAAAAAATCTTTCTGCTGATCGCCACATCCCTGCTGCTCATTTCCTGCAACTCCCATAAGCAGCAGCCCACACCGAACGGCTCCGCCCCTCTGAACGCCAACACGCCCACGCCGGACTACAGTCCGCGAATCGGCATAGCGGTGCGGACCGACTCGCGGACCTGTGTTGCGATCCACAACCCGAATCTCGCGACAGGATCTCCAATCGTCCTCGTTTCCCCGCTGGCGCCCCAAACCTTCACATCAGCTACCATCGCCGGCCCTTCGTCCACCACCTGTCCGATCACGAAAGAAATAGACCCTGCAAGTTCCAGCTACACCGTGACCGTGAATGGAACCGAGCTGCCGAAGCTCACTCCGTTAATTGCAGTCGTCGGGAATCCGAACGCGTTTTCACTAAATAACAACGCGGTGCAGGCGGACCTCGATCAGAACGGCAAGCTGCAGACTTTCCGCGCCTGTGACAGCGCTGACGGCCTGCATCTCACCGTGTGGCGGGGAGCGGCACTGACGGGAACACCGCTCTGGCGCGGCTACTACTACGAAGCATCAAACCCCGGCACGGGCCCCACCTGCGTCCCGAATGAAATCTCGGGGCAGTAATTTGCGAGGTCAAACTCGCTGCGCCTGCCTGTCAAGCCCGGCTCGCTTCAGATTCGGCAGAAACACGGTCAGCAGCCCCAGGGCAGGCAAAAACGAGCACACACGGTAAACAAACGCGATATTCGTCACATCCGCTAACTCACCGAGCACGGCTGCGCCGATACCTCCCATTCCGAACGCAAAGCCGAAAAACACGCCCGAGATCATCCCGATATTGCCCGGCAGCAGTTCCTGAGCATAAACCAGGATCGCGGTAAACGCCGATGAGAGAATCAGTCCGATAACTACGCTCAACACCGCTGTCCAAAACAGATTCGCATACGGCAGCAGTAGCGTGAATGGCAACACGCCCAGGATCGACCACCAGATCACCAACTTTCTTCCGAACCGGTCGCCCACCGGCCCACCGATCAAAATACCGAGAGCCGTGGACCCGAGAAACAAGAATAGATAGACCTGCGAAGCTGGCACCGATACGTGGAATTTGCTGATCAGATAGAAGGTGTAATAACTCGAAATACTGGCCAGATAGAAATACTTCGAAAAGATCAGAATAATAAGTACCGAAATTGCGAGGATGATCTTGCCGCGCGGCAGCGCCGGATGTCTTTCCGCTCTGCTTTGGCCGGAACGGTTCGTTCGATACGGATGTACTTTGTACCACTCGCCCACCTTCGAAAGAATAGCCATGCCAAGTAGCGCCGCGACCGAAAACCACGCCACGCTATGCTGCCCCTTTGGGACCACAATGAACGCGGCCATCAGCGGACCAAGCGCCGTGCCCGCATTGCCTCCGACCTGAAATAAAGATTGCGCCAGCCCGTGCCGGCCACCCGATGCAAGCCTCGCCACTCGCGACGACTCCGGATGAAAGACCGCCGATCCCATGCCGACCATCGCACCGGCAACCAACAAAGATGCGAAATTCGGCGAGAATGCCAGCAGAACAAGTCCGATAAGCGTGAATCCCATCCCGAGCGCGAGCGAATGCGGATGCGGTCGCCGGTCTGTGTAGAGACCGACGAACGGCTGTAGAAGCGACGCGGTGATCTGGTAAGTAAGGGTGATCAGCCCGATTTGCCCGAAGTCCAGATGAAAAGAGCTCTTGAGAATGGGGTACATGGCCGGAATCAGCGACTGCACCATGTCATTCAACAAGTGGCCTAAACTGATCGCAGCCAGGATGCGAAATACCGTCCGGTTTTCGGCAAGCACGCCGCCCCCCGCGGGCATAGTCGGCGCGTCCATTTGTCCAGGGATACTCACCTCAACATACCTACATGTCAGTGTAATGAAGAGATGAAAACCCCCAGCATGAATGCCACGCCGTTTTCCGCTCATCCGGTGCAAGGATTCCTTCACACACCGGCCGACAACTCAATCGGCGCGCTCGTGCTCACCCACGGAGCGGGAAGCAACTGCACCGCACCGCTGCTCGTCGCAGTCGCCGAAGCATTTGCATCGGCAGGTGTAACAGTTCTGCGCTGCAATCTGCCCTTCCGGCAGCAGCACCCCTTCGGCCCTCCGTCTCCCGCAAACGCCGCTCGAGACAGGGAAGGCCTGCTGTACGCGTCGAAAGAATTGCGCAACATCGCGCCTGGACCACTCTTCCTCGGCGGCCATTCTTATGGCGGCCGTCAGGCCTCAATGCTCGCCGCCAGCGATCCCACCGTCTGCTCGGGCCTTCTTCTGCTCTCGTATCCACTGCATCCGCCCGACAAACCTTCTCAAACAAGGACGGAGCACTTCCCGGCTCTACAGGCACCCGCCCTCTTTGTCCATGGAACGAAAGATCCATTCGGATCCATTGAAGAGTTGACCGCGGCACAGCAACTGATTTCCGCGCCGCATCGGATGAGCACTATTCAGAACGCCGGCCACGACCTCCTGCGCGGGCGATTCGACCTCCATCGCAACATTGTGGAGCCGTTCCTTTCGCTAGTAGGGGTTTAGCTCTTCTCCATTCGGAACTCTGCCTCTAACGGCAGGTGATCGGATGCAAGCAGCGCTTCGAAGCTGCGATGCAGCCGCAGCCGGTGCAGATGGAGCGGACGGCCGTAATAAATGTGATCGAGATGGAGGAATGGCAACAAGCCTGGATAGGTCCGCGCCCGCCCAGAACGTGTGCCCAACATCCACCTCTGCAAATGATGCCGACAATAATCTGGTCGTCGCGCCTGCCGTCCATTCGTTGAAATCCCCCAATAGCACAAAAGGACCAGCGGGATTCCGCGCGGCCAAGCAACGCAGGCTCCAGCAACTTCCGCGCCTGCTGACGACGTCGCTCCAAAAAGTGCCCAGATGCAACGCCAGCACATGAAGCGACGCCGCGGCCAGGAATCTCCACTTCCGCTTCCAGGCATTCCGCTCTTCGCGGCCCACAATCGTTATATCGTGATTCGTCGTTCGCGTGACTGCGAACTTGCTGAACAGCGCGTTCCCATACTCCTCGTCCGCCAACCCCCGCGCCGCGCCAAACACATAGGGCAGCTTCAGCTTCGCGCAAAGCAAGCCGCCTGATCGGCAAGCACCTCCTGTAAGCGCGATGACTTCGGCGTCCATTTCACACAGCACGGCGGCTACCCTGTCCGGACGTACCCGCCAATCCATGCCGCGGCACTTGTGAACGTTATAGGTCGCTACCAGGAATCGCACCTATTCCTCTTTTTCAATCAGGACTTCCGAGCCAGTCGAACAGACGGATATCTCGCCCTCCTGCGCCACTCGTCGTAAGTAATCTCCTGGCTCTGCGACAAGGTCGCGATGAAAATCCTCCGGTCAATCGCGCCGCCAGCGCCGGCTCGAACACAGCCAGGTTCACCTCATCGTTCAGTTCGAAGGAACGATGATCGAAATTCGTAGAACCCACCACGCTCCAGACATCGTCCACGATCATCGCCTTGGCGTGAATCATCGCCGGAGTGTATTCAAAGATTCTGGCGCCCGCTTTTCAGCATCGGGCCCATAGAGCCTCCGGCTCGAACTCCGCGTCAATCGGATGATCCGACCGCCTCCCCGGTGTCAGGATGCAAACCTCCACGTGCCCGATCCCGCACGGCCTTCTGCATTGCTTTCCACGCGCTGCGGTCCGGCAGAAAGTAAGGCGTAGTGATGCAGATTCTCTTCTGCGCGCAGGCCATCAGAAGCTGATACAAAATCCGCGCACGCGTCGAACCGGCTGCAGGGCTGCTGGCGACCACCATCCCAACCGAACCCAGCTCTTGCTTCGATTCGAAGGAAAGTATTCGTCGCCCGTAAGAATCTCGCCAGTCACACGCGAGCCAGTTCTCGGCAAATACCGATTGCAGGCGAGACGGTCACCGGACCGGTAACGCGGCAGACAGTATCGCGCCACTGCGGTTCCTTGCCTAAGGCTTGTACCAGTGATCGGCAACACCGGCGCCACCAATAAACCCGATACTTCCGTCCACGATCAGCAACTCGCGGTGCGTGCGGTTGTTGATCTGCGGCAGCAGGTCGGGACGAAGCGAGTGATACCACTCAACGCGCCCACCGGCATCGGTCAACGTCGCGGAAATAGCTTTTGAAAGTGCTGAAGCTGCCGATGTAATCGATAATGAGCTTGAACCTTGACTCCGGCGCGGGCGCGCTCGGCCAGCGCTTCGACGAACCGGTCGGCAATTTCGCCAGCGCTGAAAAATGTATGCTTCGAGGTTGATCGTGCCGGTGGCGTGCGGATCGCCAGAAGTTCCGCCTCATAGAAGCAGCCTCCATTCGTCAGAACCTCGATTGCGGTCTTCTTGTGCACCTGTGCGTCGGTCAGAACCGCAATGAGTGAGAGAAACGGCTCAGAAGCGATGTCCTCGTCCGGAATGTTCTCGATGCGGTACGACAGGTCGGGGCCGAAGAACGCAAGGAAAAGCACAAGCCCCTGACACGCGATCGCAATCACGGCCAGCACGACGAAAGTTGTATGCACGCTGACTCGCTCTGATTCGAATTTAGGTGTTCGAAGCTGCGCGTTCGAACCTACAGTTATCGATTCCCGCGCAGCCGATTCGCTGGCCGGGTACTTTTGCGAGGAACAGAGCGGAGCGGCTAGCCGCTGCTTTCCTTCTTGGCGCCAGGCGCTCGACTCTTAAGCATCGCAATCTGCCCGGCGTGGTGCGATTCGTGTTCGCAGACGTGGAACCACTTGCACAGGTTGTTAGTCGGTCCCCAGCCCCAGCTCTTGTCCACTGTCATGAGCCAGGCATCATCCCTCTTCCGGAACTCGGCAAGCGTTTTTTCGCGACCCTGCTGGAGAAGGTTCACATAGTACTCGAGGTCGTGACCTTTGATCGAATCGCGTGCCGGCGCGCCCAGCTCCATTGCGACGCCCCAGTCTTTAAAGGCTGGATTTGTTTCGAGCTCCTGCACCGGTACATTGTCAAAGGTGTTGAGCTGATAGAGTCTCTCCGTCGAGGCCAGATGCAGCAGAAGAGCCCCCGGCCGGTTTGCTTTGCTGTCGAGCAGGAAATCGAGCTGCTCCTGGTTCATGCCCTTGACGGTCGCCAGCACAGCTCCTCGCATCCAGGTCATCTCTGAGACGAGCGTGCCGATTTGCGGCGAGTACCCCGGCCGCGGCCCCAGAACATTGACGCCGGGTTCATCGGCCCCCGCAGCAACACCTGAAATGAGCGCCGAAGCGGCAGCAGCCTGCACGAATTGCCTCCGGCTCTGTCTCAAAGATCCGAAGCCCTTGAAATGTTCCATGACGGTTCCCGTTCCCGATTCTATTCAAATCACCCGACGCGTGCGCGAGTCTTTGGGGACCGGTTCTCTTTCGGCGCACGCTCAGGGAAGTTTGGCGTGACTGCGATACGCGCTTAGGGTCCGACCCCAGGTCAGACTACGAGCAAAAGCGCAGAAGCGATGCGCGCGTTCCGAAGCGGCATCGGCTTGCAACAGCGTTTCAGTAATCAATTCCGCCAACCGCCTAGGATTCTCTGGAGGACAGAGCAGGCCATGAGCTCGATCAGGAACGATCTCGGGAATACCACCCACATTGGTAGCTACCACGGGAGTGTGCATCAAGGCAGCCTCCAAAAGGCAGATGCCGAACGGCTCCCTTCGCGAAGCCAGAACCAAGCAATCGGCATTCTTGATCCAGGCCCAGACTTCGTCATGCGCAACATTGATCTTTATGTGAACCCTAGCCTCAAGATGCCGCCTTTCGATATCAGCCTCGACGCTTGATCGCGCCGGCCCGTCGCTGCCAATGAGCACCAATTGGAAATTGGGGAATGCATCAGAGATGCACTCAAATGCTTCGAGCAGCACATCGTGGCCCTTATGGGGGTGAAACGCCGCCACAGAAACGATGTATCGGGCCATCAAGGGCCGCCGAAGGCAAACCTTCTCGGGAAGAGGAGCAGCATTCCAAACGGCTACCACGTTGGCCGTTGAGCTGATTTGCTTCACTTGGGAAGCCAGCTGATGAGAACACGCTACAACTAGATCCGCTCCCTCAAACATCCACCTGAATACCGCGCGGTGGAGGCGGGAGGCTTTGAGCATTTGGACGACGTCGGCGCCATGCACGGACAGAATCAACCTCGAACACAAGCCTATCTCCTCAGAACACAAAGCGGCAGATACTGCAGACCCACAAAGTGGGGATTGACCGCCACTGTTCGCTTGGTCAGGCGGTACAGCCTGACAAGCGTCGGGATAAAGAATAAAAGGAATGCGACGAAATTTTTCAGAGGAAGCGTTGGTGTATACAATTTGCACCGGATTTGCCCGCCGGATGCACTAGACCAATCGGTGGACACGATTTCCGGTTCGTAGTGCGGGATGATTGCTTCTCGCATCCCGAGGATCACGTTATTTACTCCGGTTCCAGCCATAACCGGCCACGGCGCCATCAAGATATATTTCTTTGTTCCGGTTCGCGCTGCGTCTGGGGTAGCAGGAAGAGCTATTTGGGTTGATAAGTGAGCCACAAGATAGGTTGGCTTCGTACACTTAACATTGCAGCGTAGACGTACCCGGGTCACAAGACACTCTGGTACTGAAAACAGTACTTCAGGTACAAGCTGTATCGGATAAGCACGGTAGTGTTCGCTTTCCCGGCAATCTAAGTAGCGCAATATTACGCGCGCAAGACCATTACAGGGCGTATTGACGGCTTATAACCTGGGCAAATCGAAGGGCTCAAGCATACGTAAGATAATGAGTGCTGGTAGAAACGAATGCCTGGTGCCGAGTGTTAATGATTTTGCTGAGCTGCCCTTAATCGACGGGAATGTTATACCGGGAGCTTCTGGTGTAACTGATGGGAGTTGGGAGACACGGCGATCCACCTTACTTGCAAAGATTGAATAATCAGTTGTGATCTTTCTGTCGTGGCTCCCAGCCAATCGTGTGCCGAGGTGGATGGTAAGTTTTGGATGAAGACCTATGCCTGAACAACTCAAAGACAGGATCTACTCGTTAGCGCTCATCGCACAGCCCATGTTGGCGAGCGTTACGTTCGTCTTAATAGCGCGCAGGTTTACCGGAGAACTGGTCTTCCAAACGCTCCTCTACCTGGGGGCAGTGCTGATGATTTTGGCAGGCGTTCTGGTTCCCTTGCTGTGGCGTGAAAGACGGCGCCCTTTTCCGCACCAGAGCAGTGCCAAGCTCCTGTTCTTTCCAGGAGTACCGTTTGTGATCTGTATCTGGCTTCTCTCGAAGCTGTAAAAGGCTAAGCGCCAGCCTCGGCTGCTTTTCTTTAGGCTGGCGCAGAGATCATGCAGGAGTGCGGATGCGCTTGACTATCGCTTCGAGTTGGTCGGCGGCTTCGGTTGTCCACCGAATCGGCGTCACGACTGAAAAAGCCGGTCGATGCGGGCCACCACCTCGTCATGCTCAATGAGGTCGCCACGGTCGGCGGCCTCGGTGCCGCGCTTCACTCCTTCGACAAACCGCGCCTGGCGCCCAGCATGCGAGCAACGGTTTCCCGATAACGTGCGCGGCGTCCTTACCTTTGCTGACGGTGAACTGCTGAACCTGCGCTTCGGTGCCGGGGTGAAATGAACTTCCATACGCCCTGACAAAACACGTTACACGCCATTACACGCGCAACAATGATTTCGCTGTAAATGATTGAATTTCTTATGGTGCTGGAGGTGGGGGTCGAACCCACATGTTCAGTGAAGAACGCGGGATTTTGAGTCCCGTGCGTCTGCCAGTTCCGCCACTCCAGCCCGACCCGGAATCACCCTGAGTATAACAACGCCCGATCTCACTACTCGTCTGACTCTCCAATGTTGCGCGAGATCCGGTACTAAATATTATTGACCGTTCATCCTCTGTCTTCAGAACCGCCAATCTGAGCCGTTCGAACCACTTGCTGCGCTATACTTCAAGTCTTACTCTGCAACACTTCGCGCAAACCACCCGCGGCCGGGACGCGTCCAACTCCCGACCGGGTACACGCACATACGGCCGTTATGCAAAGCTGTGAAACTTCCCAGTGTAAACTCGCTTCTGATCTTCGAGCAGGTTTGCGAAAGTCGAAGTGATGCTTGCGAATCGGGGCAGTAACGCCCCAAGAGTGATTTATCCAGACGCTGTGATGAGTGCATAATGAGTCAAATCAGTATTCAGAGTCTCTTTAAACCACCCGAGAAACGGCGGTCCGCCTGGCGCAGTCATGCCACCAGCGGCACCGTTCACGCCCTCATATTTTTGCTGTTTGCCCTGATTACGGTTCCAGCAGTTCGGGAAATGAAGCAGCCTTCAATGCACACCACTCTTATCGCGCCCATCGTCCCGGACTATCACACGAAAATCGCCCCACCCCGCGACATCGTCCAACCTAAACTTGTTTTGAAACGCGAACCACCGCCCGTCAAAGAACCTGCAGCCATCAAGCCGCCAGTTGTCACCGTACCCGAGCCGAAGAAACAGGTCCTGGCAGCCGCGCCGGACATCAAGACAATCGAGCCTGAAGCTCCCCTCCTGGCGCAACCCAAACTAGCGCCTCCAGCGCCGAAGCCCGAGGTGAAAACCGGCGTTTTTCAAACCGCTGAGCAGGCCAAAGCCCAGCAGACCCCAAAGGTTGTTACCGTGGGGGGATTCGGTGACCCCAATGGCGTGCGGCCGAGCGATTCGCAACCATCACAGCTCGCCATGGCCCGCGTCGGGTCATTCGATCAGCCCGACGGTTCCGGTCACGCGGGCGGAGGGGGCCATGCTCCGTCAGGTGGAGTCCGCCCAACATCGGTGGGAGCCTTCGGGGATGGCGGTGCGAACGCATCAACAGCGGGCGCATCGAAACGCGGTGTGCAGACCGGCGGCTTCGCAGATTCATCGGAAGCCCCCACCCAGCCGGCGCACGCCCGAACCGCCCCAGCCCAGCCCACGCTCGTTCCTGTCGAAATTCTCTACAAGCCCAAGCCGGCTTATACCCAGGAAGCGCGCAATCTCAAAATCGAGGGCGAAGTTTCGCTGGAAGTGGTGTTTACCGCCAGTGGCTCTGTGCGGGTTGTTCGCGTGCTTCACGGTCTGGGCCACGGTCTCGATGAAGCTGCGCAGCAGGCCGCCATGCAAGTAAAATTCCGCCCCGCAAGCCGCGGCGGTGTGCCGGTGGATACCAATGCGACCATTAACATAACCTTTGAACTTACGTAGCGAGGTCAAAACGATTAAGCTTTCTTCAAGCCTGCTAAGTATGCATTTGAAATTTCTCAACCAAGCCAACCGGCTCAGCTTCGTCGCTGTTCTGTCGGCGGCAACCACACTGGTTCCCGTGTTGGCGCAAACCGTAACTCCTTCTGCATCTGGCGAACAAAGTCCACAAACCGGCGCCAATCCTGCGCCTGCGGCGGAGGATCCAAATGCCGATATGAATCGCGTTCTGTCCACCCAACAGAGCATGCCTGCCAAGAATTTTGACCAGGTAATCGATCGCGCCATCAGTAACGAGCACCTGCTCGATTCCCGGCTACGCGATAAAGAACCGATGATCGAGACTTACATTCAGCAGGTCAGAAAGGACAGCGATCTCGGCTACGTTCCGAAGCACGATTTCTATTTCCTCGGTAAGCTCAACATGCAGGAAGGCGTCGTAGACGATTCCTTCCTTCCGCAGGGCTCCAAGTTGATGAGCGTTCCTCACGTCTTCACGTCGCTCTTCACCACTCGGTACTATCCGGGTGGATTTGCCGACGAGATGTTCCTGGATATCACGAATTTTGATAGGGCGCACTACAATTTCCAGTTTCTGCGCCGAGAGTTCCTCGGCGACGTCCGCTGCTTCGTTGCGGATGTCACGCCCAAAGAGGGCGCGGGCAAGCGGCGCTTCGAAGGCCGCATCTGGATCGAAGATCAGGGCTACAACATCGTCCGCTTCAATGGCCGGTATGTGCCGTCACCCGCCAACGAGTTTACTCATTTTGATTCCTGGCGCGTCAACTCCGGACCCATGTGGCTTCCAACCTATATCTACGCCCAGGACGAAGGCTATCGCTTCGGACCGGTGCATTCACCGCCCATGCGCGCGCAAACTCGGCTCTGGGACTACCAGACGACAAAGGATCGCGCCCAGCAGGCCTTCACCGAGCTAACCGTGAATTCTCCTGACGTGACCGATAACAGCCAGTCTCCTCAGGCGTACTCGCCGGTGCAGGAACAACGCATTTGGGAGAGCGAGGCCGAGGACAACATCATCGATCGCCTGCAACGGGCCGGCTTGGTGGCGCCTCCAGGCGAAGTCGACAAGGTCCTCGAAACGGTTCTCAACAACATTGAGGTCACCAACAATATCAATCTCGACCCGCCGGTCCGCGTGCGCATTCTGCTGACAACACCGCTCGAATCAGTCGCCGTGAACCGTACCATTCTCCTCAGCCGTGGCCTGATCGACGTTCTGCCGGATGAGGCTTGTCTGGCCGCCGTTCTCGCCCAGGGGCTTGCGCACATCCTGCTGAATCACTCGGTCGATACGCGCTATGCATTCGCCGACCGGCTGCTCTTTGATGACCCTGCCGTCCTCAAAAAAGTTCAGATCGCGCGCACGCAGCAGGAAGAGCAGGAAGCGGACGCCAAGGCAATTCAGCTACTGAAGAACTCACCGTACGCCGATAAGCTGCCGAAGGTCGGCCTGTTTCTCCGCATGCTCTCCGCGCGGAGCGATGACGTTCCGCATCTCATCAAGCCGCTGCTCGGCAATCGTATGGCTGACACAAAGAAAGATCTTCGGCTCTCCGGCTTGATGGAAATGGCGCCTGAGCTCGAATTGCGCGACAAGAATCAGATCTCGGCGCTCCCGCTCGGCTCGCGCATCAAAGTGGATCCCTGGTCGGATCAGCTCAGCCTGCTGAAGACACAGAACATTGCGCTCATCTCAGCTAAAGAGAAGATGCCGTTCCAGGTCACGCCCTTCATCATCTACCTGACCCGTCAAGGCGAGTCTACTTCGGCTCCGCCTCACGCCGCGAATCAGGGTGCCTCGGTCGCCTCTGGCGCGCCCGCCACCGTGAAGCAGTAATTCGCCGTTCGCCGGTCAAGAGTTTACAAGTGAAACTCTTCGCCGATCTGTTTCAGCGCGACGCGCTCAGGCGAATTTCCGGCAGCTCTCAGTAACCGCTCGATCGGTTCCAGCGCCGGCTCGCGGCTGAGCTGGAATGTTTGATGGTGAACCGGCAGAATCCGCTCCGCTCCAGCATCTTCGGCCATGCGCAGTGCCTGCTCCGGATTGCAATGTACGCGAATCCATGGATCGTAAGCGCCGATCGGCATGATGGCCAGGTCGATCGGGCGCGATGATCGCAGCTTCTTGAATGATTCGGTGTAGGCCGTGTCTCCTCCGAACACGAAGCGGTATCTGCCGGCATCGACCAGATAACCGTTGAATCCGCGATACACATCGCTACGCATACGCGCGCCCCAATGCGCCACCTGAAATGCTCTCACGTGCGCCGGCCCTACGTCCACTGTCGCCTCCCAGCGCAGCTCATGCACACCCGCATACCGTCGTGCCCGCAACAGGTCCGCTGTGCGGTAAGCGGTGATCACGTGCGTGCGCGGCCCTTCCAGCTGGCGCAGGCTGGGGATGTCGAAATGATCCATGTGCGCGTGCGAAACAAGAATCAGATCCACTGCAGGCAGACTCGAAATTGCTGTCGCCGGCTCAATCAGCCGCTTGATACCAACTGTTAGCGGGCCAAGATTGATTCCCACCCGCAGGCTGAACACTGGGTCTGTAACAATCGTGAAACCATCGGCCTTGAGCAGAACCGTGCTGTGGCCGATCCAGGCCGCGTAAAGTCCTCGATTCGGCCATCGCTTAGGTTCCGGGTGCAGACACGGCGCTACCGTTTCGCGCTTGTACTCTTTGGATAATTCGCGGAAAAATGCCGGTGCGGCGTTCTTCAGAAAGCGAGCTGTCGCAGGCGCCCGCATCATCCGCGCCGACAGCGTACCGCCCTGACCAATGTGCGGCGGCCGCTGAAACTTCGGCTTATTCGCCACGCCTAGCAAACGCCGTCCCGCAGAAACTTTCGGTCAGGCGTTCGTTCGCGATGAACAAAACTCATCCTGATCCAATGTTCGCAGATGGATCGCGGATTTCCTACTCTTGTCGAAGCGCAACCGTGGGATCGAGAGCCGTGGCCCTGCGCGCGGGTATGTACGTTGCAAACAGCGCGACCGCAGACAGCACTACCGCCACCAGCGTGAAGCTCAACGGGTCTGCCGATTTCACGCCGTATAGCAGACTGGAGAGGACTCGTGTGACTCCGAAAGCAATCGCCAGCCCGGCTGCTACGCCGATCAGTGCCGGCGTCATCCCTTGCTTCAAAATCATTGCCAGCAACTGCGGCCGGTCCGCGCCCAGCGCCATGCGAATACCGAGCTCCTGCATCTGCTGCTCCACCGCATACGCCATCAGGCCGTAGATCCCGATTGCGGCAAGAATCAGCGCGATGGCCGCGAAGATCGTCAGCAGCAACATGTTAAAGCTTTGACGAGCAGTCCCCGCTGCCAGAACATCCTGCATGGTTCTCACTTTCGAAATCGTCAGCAGCGGGTCGACCGCCTGAAACTGCTGCTGCACCCCCTGACGCAATCCGTTCGGGTCACCCGAGCTTCGCACCGCCCACGAGAGTGGAATCACATTATTTGCAAGTTGCGTGAGTCCCTCGGGGAGCTGGCTCTGTGGAACGTACATAACGCCTACATTTTCGTTGCCGAGGCCCGTTTCCCGAACATCTCCGACAATTCCAACGATCTGCCGCGGACCGTCCTCAAACACCGGTCCCAGACCTTTTCCAATCACGATAACCTGGCCGAGCGGGTCTTCCTTGGGCCAATACTTCTTGGCCATGGCGTTGTTGATGATCACTACGCGCGCCGAATTCGCCGTGTCGCGTTCGTTGAGAACGCGGCCGCGCAGCAGCGGAATCCGAAACACAGCGAAGTAGTGCGGTGAAATGAATCGATACTGCTCGTCTCCGGCGTAGTTTTGCCCTGCTTTCGGCGCTTTGCCGACAATCGTGAACGGCAGATCGACCTCGCTGTCGGTCGGCAGTACAACTGTCATCGCCGCCGATTGTATTCCCGGCACCGCCTCCAGCCGGCGCGTGACCTGCGTGATGAGGTTGTCGACCTTTGCAGTCGTCGAATAGTTCCCGCCCGCGAGCGAGGTCTGCAGCGTGAGTACATTGTGTGGATCGATTCCGGGATTCGCCGTGCTCAATCCGACAAACGTGCGGATCAGCAGCGCTGCCGCTGCCAGCAGCACCAATGCCAGCGCCATCTCCGCACCGACGAGAGTCTTCCTGATGCGGTTGTGCCGCCGGCCCGTTGCAGAGCGTCCGGTCGCTTCCTTCAGCGTGCCCGCGAGATCAGGCTTCGAGATCTGCAAGGCAGGGAACAGCCCGAAAATAATCCCGGTCAGGAACGCAACCGCAAGCGTAAATCCTGCAACGCGCCAATCGAAAATGCTCAGCAGATTCTGCACGTGGTCTTGATCGGTCAATCGCGGAATGTTGCCCGGCACCAGCAGCAACAAACTCCGCACGCCCCACGCGCCCAGAATGAAACCGGCCATCCCGCCCAGGCCAGCCAGCACCACGCTTTCTGTCAGCAGTTGCGCAACTATGCGCCATCGGCTCGCCCCCACTGCAACGCGAATCGCCAGTTCGCGTTGCCGCGCCGCGCCGCGAGCAAGAAGCAGATTCGCGACATTCGCGCAGGCGATCAGCAGTACAAATGCAACTGCCCCGAGCAGCACCAGCAGAGCTGTTTTAACATCTCCGACCATTGCCTCGCGCATTGGAGTGACAGCCACGCTCTCGCTCTTGTCCATCCATTTCGGGTTTTCGCGCCGGAATCGCTCGCCTGCCAGCTTCATCTCCGCCCGTGCCTGTTCGAGCGTCACGCCGGGCTTCAGCCGTGCCGCCACGAACAGATAATGCCCCTGGTTCGCGCTGGCCGGATCAGCCTGCAGCGGAATCCACACATCCGCGGGCGGATCAGGCACAAAGGTGTGCGGCATGATCCCCACCACCGGATACGGCTCGCCATTTAGGTTGATTACCTTCCCGATGATGTCCGGATCGCCGCCCAACTTCGAACGCCAGAGCGATTCGCTGATGATCGCCGCCTTCGGCCCGTTCGGTGAGTCTTCGGACGGCGTGAAGGTGCGCCCGCGCATCGGACTCGCTCCAAACACCTTGAAGTAATCCGCCGATATGTGCACCCCTTTCACCTGCTGCGGCCGATCGCCGTTCTCCAGGTTCAGGCCCGGACCGCCCTGATCGTAAATGGCCATTGCGGAGAACACATTGTTTTGGCGCCACACCATGTACTTCGGTATCGAATTCGAGTACCCTTCGCCTTGCGGGTATTTGCGCCCCAGCTTTACCAAGCGGTCCGGTTCCGGATAGGGCAGCGGTTCCAGCAGCACCTTGTTTACTACGCTAAAGATGCCGGTGTTTGCACCGATTCCCAGCGCCAGCGCAGCAACCGCAACGGCCGTAAATCCTGGGTTCTTCCGCATCATGCGAAATGCCTGTCGAACGTCGGCGAGCAGAGATTCCATACGGAAGAGAACGCAGCAGATAGGATGGGAGTTCGAGAAAACACGATGTCAGGCGAGAAACAGAATCAGCCGGGCGATGAAACGCTAGGCCTGAATACCCCCATCGATCGGCGCGACCTTCTTAACTCCACTCTGCTTGCGGCCGGCAGCATTCTTCTGGGATCTCTTGCGCCCGTTCAGCTTCTCGCCGAGGAAGACTGGACTGGCTTCGGCGGAATCGGCGACTATGCGAATTCGAACGGCAACACCTATGAAGTGATGACCGCCGGGCACAAGATTCGCGACCGCGTGTTCGAACGAAGCTCAGTCACGCCCGTCGACACCCGCGAGCAGTTCGATTGCGTGATAGTCGGCGGCGGAATCAGCGGCATGGCCGCCGCGCTGTTCCTGCAACGGCAGAATGGCAAAAACATTCGCACTCTCGTAATCGACAATCACCCCATCTTCGGCGGCGAAGCCAAGCGCAACGAGTTTGAGGTAGATGGCCGGCGTTTGATGGTCCACCAGGGCTCCGCAGCCTGTTTTCCTCCTCTCGATGGAACGTTTCTTGCCGGCTTCTACGATTCCATCGATTTGAAGTGGAGCAACTTCAAATACCAGACCTGGTCGGGACCGCAGCCGGCTATGAATCTCGAAACGGCGCCCTATCCGGTCGGCGGCAAGACATCGGGCTTCTTCTTCGGAGCGAAGTTCGGTCACCCGGAAGGCCTTTGGGTCATCGATCCGTGGGGCAAGCAACTCGCCGGGGCTCCCATTCCGGAAAAGGCAAAACGCGAACTGCTGGGTATGCGCGCAGCGGACCGAAAGCCGTTCTCGACCCACCAATACCAGCCCAAACAGCACGGCGATGCGGCTTCGCGCCATCTCGACACCATCACCATCGAGCAGCACCTTCAAGAGAAGTACGGCCTCAGTCCTGAGACCATTCGAACCTATCTGTCGCCCATCACTGGAGGCGGATCAGGACTCGGCGCAGACGTGCTCTCCGCTTACTGCGATTACGCTCCGGATGTTCTGCTGCCTTGGAAATACGACGAAGGCGCCCAGATGTTTCCCGGCGGAAACACAGGCGTCGCTCGCCTCATGCTGAAAACTCTGATTCCTGATGCCATCAGCGGACCCGCCACGATGGAAGGGATTTGCCGCGGAACGCGTGCGCTTTCCTGCCCTCGACCGCCCAGACCAGCCAGTGCGCATTCGCACAGGCGGAACCGTCATCTCCGTCAAGCACGACGGCGATCCGGAAAAAGCCCAACAGGTCTTGGTCGATTACACCAAGGACGATCGCCTCTACCGCGTTCGCTCGCAAGTCCGTCATCCTGGCCGGCGGCGGCTGGACGACCAAACACATCGTGCGCGACATGCCACAGCAATGCCGCGACGCATACGCTCAGTTTCATCGCGCGCCCTGCCTGATGGCAAATGTCGCCGTCCGAAACTGGCGCTTTCTTTACAATCTCGGGCTGACGGAATGCCAGTGGTTCGAAGGAATCGGAAACTACATGACAATGCGCAAGGTCGCAACTTTCAGCACGGACCCGCCGACCATCAGTCCCGACACTCCCACTGTCATCAATCTGAAAATTCTCTTCTCCTATCCGGGGCAAACGCTCGAGCAGCAAACGGTGCGCGGCCGCGGCGAGCTGCTGTCAACCTCCTTTCGTGACTACGAGCGCCGTATCCGCGAGCAGTTTCACATGCTGTTCGCGCGCTCCGGATTCGATGCAAAACGCGATATCGCTGGCATCATCCTGAACCGCTGGGGACACGCCTACCTCAGCCCGCAGCCCGGCTTTTTCTTCGGGACCGGCGGCCAGCCCGGTCCTGGAGAAGTCATCCGCAATCACCCTTACGGCCGCGTCGCCTTTGCCAACTCTGATCTCTCCGGCATCATGGACCATCGCATGTCCATCCTCGAAGCCCGCCGCGCCGTCGAGCAGATCGCGTCCAAATTAAACGCTTGAGGGAAAGCCGTTTGATATGGTGCCCGCCGGCGAAATGCGTGATTTCACCTATATCGGGACAAATGAATGAGTGATTCCAACGCCGATCAAGAGAACGCGAATTTACAACGCCTGAACCGTATGGAGGCTGTAATGCAGTCTATGATCACGCTCTCTCACGAGCAGCAGAAATCAATTGACGAGCTGCTCGACGTGATCAAGGCCTCACGCGAGGAGATACACGAACTCCTGTTGCTCCAGCGCGAGCATCGCATAGGCATCATGGCGCTATTCCAGGCTGAGAAGCCGAACCGCGAGCGCGTAGAAAAGCTGGAACGACACCAGGGATGAGGGGAAAAGCGCCGGTAATGCTTCACTCATACCTCAACGACACTAGCGGATCCACTTTTGTCGCACGGCGCGAAGGAAGATAGCACGCCACGAGTCCCACAACCGCCAGCACCGTTACAACTCCCAGCAGAGTCAACGGATCGTATGTGGTTACACCCCAGATCTGGCTCTTCGCCAGCCGCAACAGTACAAAAGCGGCAATCAGCCCTACGCCGACACCCGCCACAATGAATCGCATGCCGCCGCCGATCACCAGGCCCCGCACGCTTCCCGTACTCGCACCCAGCGCCATTCGTATTCCTATTTCGCGGTTCTGCTGGGAGACCGTGTACGAAACCACGCTATAAACGCCGATCGTCACCAGCACCAGCCCGACGCCTGCGAACACGGAGAAGATCTGCAGGACAAATCGCGGCTGCGCGTATTCAAACTTGTCGAGCGCAATCTCCATCGTCGAAGTGTTCTGGGGATGCAGCGTCTTGTCGAGGGACAGCACAGTTGCATCAAGTTCCTTTACGAACGGCGCCGGGTTCCCTAGCGCGCGAATATACACGATGTACTCTCCGAAGGCGGTAATCGTGATCGGCGCGTATGCCTCCGCCTCAACGTCCTGCTTGACGCCGTTATTTTTCACATCGGAACTGACGCCGACGATCTCAAACCACGGATTCGCTACGGGTTGTGGAGCATCTTTGAGCCGCAGTAATTCGACTTGCTTTCCCACCGGATCCTCGCCGGCGAAGTACTTCTTTGCCATGGCGCTGTTGATCACCACCACTTTTCGTTTGTTGACAATATCGTCTTCGGTGAGGAACCGGCCGCGCGAAAGGCGTAGCCCCAGAGTCGGGAAGAAATTCGCGTCCACGAATCCCATCTGTCCCTTCCATTTTTCCGAGTGCGCCTTCCCCGCCACTTCGATTTCCGTGTTGATTCCGCCGAATGGTGGAAAGTCGAGCGCGCCGGATGCGCTAGCCACGCCCGGCAGTGCCGCGAGCCGGCGTGTCAATTCCTGAATCAAGCGCGCCTGTTGCTCTGTCGTTTTGTACCGTTTGCTGAGCGCCAGGTCTGTTACCACAAGGTGCTGGGGTTGCAGCCCTAGGTCCGCTTCGACTTCGCGGAAAAATCCGCGCAACATGAGCCCGGCGCCCGTTAACAGCACTAGCGAGAGCGCCACTTCGCAGATGACAAGCACGTTGCGCAGCCGGCCTTTGCGAAAGCCGCTGTTGCCACGGCCGCCGGCTTTGAGTGGCTCGCTTAGGTTGCGGCTGAACGAGCCCAGCGCCGGCGCCAGGCCGAAAATGAGCGCGGTCAGCATCGCAATCACCACCGTCCCTATCAGCACCCGAACGTTCAACGTAATAGCCGCTTCATCGGGAAACGTGAACGCCGGCAGAGCGCTCATCAGGGCTTTCAGTCCAAGGGCCGCAAAAACGCAGCCGAACGCCGCGCCAAGTAAGGCCAGCAGCAGACTCTCAATCAGCAACTGCCGCACGATGCGCCATCGACCCGCTCCTAGCGTTGCCCGCACTGCAAATTCTTTCTCGCGTGCCGTAGCCTTTGCTAGCAACAGATTCGCCACATTCGCACAAGCGATCAGCAGGAGCAGGCCCACCGCTCCGAGCGCCGTGAAAAGCGTCTCGCGGAATTTCCCCACGACATTATCGGCGAGCGTGATCACGCGCACGTCGAACTTTTTCGGATAGTTCTTCGGATAGACCTTCGCCAGATGCTGCATCACAATCTGCAGATCAGGTTCAGCGCTCTTGGGCGTCAGTCCGGGCTTTAGATGGCCAAGGAAGAAGAAATAGTTCCCGTTCGGATCCGTATCTGCGCGATTGATCGTGGTCGGAATCCACAGGTCCGCGCCCCACAAAGCGAAGCGCTTGGGCATGATGCCGATCAGCGTTCTCGGCTGATCCTCGAGCGTGAATGACTTACCGACAATCGACGGATCGCCCGAGAAGCGCTTCTGCCAGAGCTTATAGCTCATGACAAACACGGGCGGCGCTCCGGGATGCGCGTCTTGAGGAGTCGCCGTGCGCCCAATCAGTGCGGGAACACCCAGAAACCGGAACGTGTTCCCCGTCACCATGGCCGCATTCCAGGACTCCGGCGGCCCGCTGCTGGTCCAGAGCACTCGATCCTGACGGACGCCGATCTCTCCGTCAAAAACGTGATTCTGTTCCGCCAGATCCGCAAATTCCGGCTGCGGGTACCCTTCGCGCCCGTATGGCTCGTTTTGCGTTGAATCGTGAACCTGCACCGCCACCAGGCGCTGCGCATCTGTGTAGGGAAATGGTTCGAGCAGGACGTTGTCGATCACGCTGAAAATGGCTGTGGTGGCGCCAATTCCCAGCGCGAGCGCAATCACCGCCATCGCTAGTGAGGCGCGGTCCTTCCACATCGTGCGGACGCCAAAACGGACATCTTGCCAGAGCGACATATTTGACCTGACCCTTTATGGTTTGCTATGTAGAAGGCTATTTAGGCGTGCGTCGCCGTGTACCTTTATACGAGCGCGCCAGAAAAAGGTTCCTTCGAAATTGATGCTTGTCCGTTTGTGGCCCGAATATTCCCAAACGCGGACACACAGGCTCCGCCCGCATCGGTTGTCAAACTGGCGTAAGCGATAGGTCAGATGTGGGTTAGAAGCGCTCCTGCCTTCACGGCAGCAAACATGCCTATTTCGTTCGGATCTCGTGACGCATGCCCGGCATCTGGAAAGAACTTCGTTATAGCGCTCGAATGCTCGCGCGAAATCCGGCTGTGAGCGCGGTTTGCATCACCACACTCGCGCTGGGCATAGGCGCCAATACTACCATCTTCAGCGTCGTCAATTCCATATTTCTCAAGCCCCTTCCGGTGCCGGATCCCCAGCAAATTGTGGTTCTAGCCCTGCGTCAGAAAGCAGGGCCGCTTGCAGAAACCTTTTCTGTGCCAGAGCTTCGTGATCTGCGCAAGGAAACCGCAAGCGCGTTTTCAGAACTCATCGGAGAACAACTCGGGTTGGACGGATTCAAATTCGAGGGTAAGGCCGATCGCGTCGTCAGCTCATACGTCACCGGAAACTTCTTCTCGGGACTCCGGCTCCGGCCCGCTGCGGGACAACTCATTCAGCCTGATCAGGGCGAAATAGCCGGTGCCGATGCGTTTCTCGTTCTCAGTTATAAGTACTGGCGCACTCGTTTCGCCGGGGATCCCGATATTGTCGGCCGTAAGGCGTTGGTAGATGGCCGACCATTTACCATTCTGGGAGTCGCGCCCGAGGGTTTCCATGGCGTACATTCTTTGATCGACACCCAAGTCTATCTGCCCTTAGCTATGGCAGTGATTGAAGGCTACCCTGAGACGTTCATCGAGAACCGCAGCGTGCGCAACATCTATATTTGCGCCAGGCTGCGGCCGGGAGTAACGCTAGCGCAGGGCCAGGCGGCACTTGCTGTTTCCGCCCGCCGGATCTCGCAGCAAAACCCGGAAACCGAAAAAGATTTCATGCCCGAACTGTTTCCGGAGAGGCTCGCAAGGCCAAGTCCCGACCCCGAAAATACGATCCTGGTGATTGCAACCTTGTTTCTTGCACTGTCCGCACTGGTTCTGCTCATTGCGTGCGTCAACGTAACGAACATTCTTCTGGTTCGCGCCACGGTCCGGCGGCGCGAGGCGGCGATTCGAGTTGCGTTAGGTGCATCTCGCCAGGCGCTCATGCGACAGGTGCTGATCGAGAGCCTGTTGCTGAGCATCGGAGGCGGACTGGCGGGCGTGTTGCTCGGCTATTGGGGAAGCGTTTCGCTCAGTTCTCTACATATTGGTACCGATCTCCCGGTGCTGCTCGACTTCGGCTTTGATTGGAGGGTCTTTGGCTACGCTTTTCTCGGAGCGATTTGTGCCGGAACTACGGTGGGCTTAGTGCCCGCTTTAGGCGCTGCGAAAGCGGACCTGAACCAGATGATCCACACGGGAGCGCGCGGATCTATCGGTGGCAGCCGCAACCGTCTGCGCAGCTTCCTTGTCACTGCTCAGGTTGCAGGCTCCCTCACCTTGCTTATTACGGCTGGGCTCTTTGCCGGAAGCCTCGCCAAGGTTCAACACATACAACTTGGCTTCGATCCAAACCATGTTGTGAATTTCAGCATGGATCCAACCGAGATTGGTTACAACGAAGCACAGGGGCGGCTGTTCTTTCACGAGCTGCTCCGGCGCGTGGAAGCCAGCCCTGCCGTGCAATCGGCTAGCCTCGCCAATACGGTTCCTCTCGGCTATTACAATAACTCGGATCCCGTGCTTCTCCCGGCAAGGAAGGATACACAGAGCCGCGCAAGCGACACATTGACTTATAACGTCGTAACTCCCGGGTATTTTCGAACGATGGGCATATCGCTTTTGAGCGGCAGGTCCTTTACCAACGCCGATGATCAAAACGCGGCGTATACAGCTGTCATTAGCGACGCAATGGCGAAGCACTTCTGGCCCAAGCAACAGGTCATCGGAAAAGAATTCCGGCTGGCTTCCGATCCGGCTCATAATATAAAAGTCGTCGGCGTAGTCAGCGATGTGAGATTCGCGAACTTGACCGGACCCATCCGGCCGTTCTTCTATCTGCCGCTGTGGCAACACTACGCCTCGAACTCACTCGCTACTCTGCAGGTCCGTACATTGCAAAAAGAGAACGCCGCGATTCCCGAAATTGAGCGGATTATGCACGGGTTAGCCCCGGACCTTCCCATCTTCGACGTGAAATCGATGACCCAGGCGCTCTACACCATCAACGGTCTTTTGATGTTCCAGGTAGGAGCCGGACTCGCGGGCGCGCTCGGCCTGGTTGGTCTGGTGCTCGCGGTAGTCGGTGTGTATGGCGTCATTTCGTATGTCACCGCTCAGCGTACGCATGAAATTGGACTCCGTATGGCGCTCGGAGCCCGGCCCGCAAACATTTTGGAACTCGTGTTCAAACATGGATTGCTGACCATTGGATTGGGCGTAGTCATCGGCTTAGCAATAACGTTGTCAGCAGCCGGCTTGATTGGCCAACTCGTTATCATCAGCCCGACAGATCCAGCGATCTACATTGCTGTAACGGGACTGTTGACGGCCGTTGCGCTCTGTGCGTGTTACATACCCGCCCGACGCGCCATGCGGGTCGATCCCATGGCTGCGTTACGGCATGATTGAGTCGCGCTAAGTCGCAACCGCCGCGCGAGCCAGATATAGATCGGTACGTGAGCTCAGCTCGCCTACTGAACGCAACTGAAACGCGTGTTTGTTCAGCGTTCGATTACAAGTGTGATGTCCGGTTCTTAGTCGGCTTGCACGACTCGTTCAAATGGGAGAGAATGCAGACGCCTTGACGCTATCGCTTCCGAGATCCAGCCCTGTTACGTGATGGCTGGAACTTTTGGGACCGCAACCACGTAGTCCTAGTCGGACTCGTTTACGAAGGACTGTGTTTCGGCTTTCTCAGAACGATGTAACCTCATTGCAAAAGGAGCATCGCCGTGATTCGACTATCTCTTCTGCTTGCTACCTTGGCTACAGTTCCGGCATCACTATTTGCGCAAGCATCGGCTTCACCGGCACAGGTACCGGCAGCAGCATCCTCTAACCCCATTTCTGCCAGCCAAAATAAGATGTACACGATGCTGAGCAGTGTCGTTGTCGCCGCGGCTGAGAAAATGCCGGAAGAAAACTATTCATTCAAACCGACCCCGGATATTCGCAGTTTCGGTCAACTGGTCGGCCACCTGGCCGATTCTCAGTACTTCTTCTGCTCATCAGTAGCAAGCGAAACTAGCCCATCTAGCGGGATTGAGAAAAGCCGGACCAGTAAGACAGATCTCGTAGCTGCGCTGAAGGAGTCCGTCGCGTATTGCAGCAAGGTATATGCCGGTATGACCGACGCGAAGGGCAGCGAAATGATGAAGATGATGAATCAGGATTTCGCGAAGCTTACGGTACTCTCGGCCAACACCGCGCACGACTACGAACACTACGGGAATATGTCTACGTATATGCGGTTGAAAGGAATCGTTCCTCCGACAAGCGAGAAGAGCGGCGGCTCTGGGCAGAAGTCAGGGCAGTAAATCCGGCAAGAAGAGCGTCATCCCACCCGAAATGGCAGATTCCGGGAGTCTCCGGGCGCTATGCGACAGTGCTAATTAGACGGGCGGCAGTGTGGTGACCGGAGTAGATGGCGTTTTGTACGCGTGCGTTACCGGCTGGCCGCGCGCGCTAAGTTAGCTGCCAGTACCCGGAGTGCCCTCGATCTTGAAATCCCTGAAATCTGCTGTTTCGTCGAAAGATCCGATGCCGACGCGCCCACTGTTCAGGCTGAGATCCACTGCTTCGAGCGCTGGTACCGGG
The DNA here is from genome assembly GCA_963846185.1 of uncultured Acidobacteriaceae bacterium. GTDB lineage: Bacteria > Acidobacteriota > Terriglobia > Bryobacterales > Bryobacteraceae > Bog-105. The sequence continues at coordinate 78,292 of CAWJVA010000028.1, forward strand.
CGGCCGTCGACCTCCACTGACACTTTACCTGTTGGACCATCGAACCGGAGTCGCACGTGATACCAACGATTGCCAGCCGGAAAAGCCGGAGGACCGGTTTGCGGACTTATACGAACGCGCTCGCCGCCGAACACATGAAAGATGCCGTTGTGAACGGGCTGTGCGGTAGCAGTGTCGATGGAAAGGTGTGCGTAATCGAAGTGCGCCGGGTCGCGATAGGCAAACACAATAAGCAGTGAGCGACCCAGCGGCCGCACATCTGCGGTAACCGAGACGACGCGAAATTCGGGCGTTTGGGCAATCGCGAATTGGATGGGGCGCCGCGGTCCAGGAAGTGGGCCCCTTGGCGCCGCGAGATGGAGCACCGGAACTCTTTGTTCCCGGTCTATTTTCCAATCCGAGGCGTCGGGCACGGTCCAGTGATAGCCGAAGAGAGTCAGAGCGCTGGCGGCAGCGAAGAGCAGCATCTTTGTCATCCTACGATGGAACGAACAAACGCATGCAGATTCGTCGGATGACCCAGCAAGACATTGCGGCCGGTAAACATCTGTGCCGCGCGAGCGGATGGAATCAGCTTAGGAGTGATTGGCGCCTCTTTCTAGAACAGAATCCAAACGGTTGTCGCGTAGCGGAACTCGACGGAGAAGTGGTTGGGACAGTGGCTACCCTTCCCTTTGGCCACCACACGCCGTGGCCGGCTCCAGCTCGTGTTCGTCTCGTAAGCGAATTCAGTAAACACTCGGGCGGCTTGGCCGGTTTCCCGATGCAGCGCAGCCGCTTGCTGCATTTCTGTCTCGATGATGCGCCGCAAGCGCTCATTGCGCGCAAAGCCGAGGACATAATCGATCCGGTTGGCTTCACACCAGTTCATTAACGGCTCACGGCAGAATCCGGAATCCGCGCGCAGAATGATTTTTACCTCCGGCCAACTCTGCCGAATCTGTTTGACAATGCGCCCGACTTCCTCGAGCGCGCCTGCGCTGGCGTCGATGTCGGCAGGCCGCAATCGCACCCCGAGCAAGTGTTCGCCGCACACGATGTACAGCGGCAGATAGCAGTAATGGTAGTAAAAACCATGAAAGAAGCGCTGCTCCTGATGGCCGTGCAGCGCCAGATCGGTAGTATCCAGATCCATCACGATCTCCTGTGGGGGCTCCGGGTGCGCTTGCAGGAAAACGTCCACCAGCACGGCGTCGATCGCCTCCGCATCATAGTGCACCTTTTTGTAGCGGTCTTCCGCGCCCGCCTCTCCAGCCAACTCCAGACGGTTCAGGGTGCTTTTTCCCGCCAACGGGCTCTCGTCGTCCACGCTCCCGGCCAGCAGCATCAACAGCGGGTCTTCGCCCAGCTGCTCGTGATCGTTCAGATCCTCGTAACCCAGCGCCAGACCGTACACGCGTTGTGAGATCATTTCCCGTACACTATGCCGCACACGCCTCTGATCGCGGCCGTCCCAAAAGCATCGACTTAACCGCTCCAACAATCCGACCCGCCGGTCTACCTCTCGCAACAGCAGACCGCCCGCATGCGAGGTGATCTTTCCTCCATCGAAGCGCGCCATCACCGATCGCGACCACACCGCTGCAAACTCGAAACTCGATTGGGTACACTCTGTCATAGCAAGAGCCGCCTCCTCTGGTCTTCTAAACATCTGGTTGCACAAATGTTTATGCCAGATTCCGCGGCTCTTGGCTACTATTTTCGTGAGATATCCGGGCTAGCGGAAAGCCCAGGCCGAGCGCCGTCCGCATCCAGGAATCTGCGTGTCACGGCTGTTCGGTAAGAGGTGCTTCTCTCGCCGGGCTGCTTGCGGTAGGCGCTGCCGATGCACCAATACATGTACCAGCCGCCGTGGCACGGCTGAAGAGGCAGGAGGCGGGAGCTATCACAAACAGCAATGGACATCTCATTCGCTTTCCGATAACGGCACATGTCAATGATCGTAATGTGCGTCGGCGCATGGCCTTCTGCCCACTGCTAGCTGGTGCTCTGCGTGGCGTGATCCAGATTGTGCGGCAGTTGTCGATGCTCTGTTGATGACTTTGCCGGTGCCAAAGCGAGGAAGGCTATACCTATTGAACCGAATATCGCCGAGGCGGTCACGAGACCTGTGCGGTCGCTGCCAGGATGGATCGCCATAAGCAACATCACGCTAGCGTGAGCAACGTTCGCCCATCCCGCATACGCGATGAGGCTCCGATGCGCCGATGGGTTACGCGCCGTCAATAGCAGAAAAACTCCGAGCGTGACGTAAAGGCTGAGCATCATGGCGTCACCGGGCGATTCGTTCCCCGGTCGCCATAGGTACATCACGATAGGATAAAGCCCGGCCAAAAACAGCAATCCCGCCAACACCATCAGAACCTTCAGTGCACGCTCTCGCATTTTTGTGCCCTCTCGTCCCCGGCGCATACTGCGCCCGCTTTGGTTAGAAACCAGAGTATCGGAAACTGAGGCCCTGCGAATTAGGCTCAGATGTTTGCCTTTTTGTAGGCCGCGCATCGCGTGGCAACAAGGCTCATCGGCGATGGCTACGCGGGCAAGGCATGGTGACGCCCTTCCGGCGAGAGGGTCGTTCTGCGCGATTCGCAGGCCGATCACTGGGGTGGCGGCGTTCTATCGGTTACCGGAACATCCCAATGCGCCAAGCGCGAGGAGCAGCGAAGATTAGAGATTCTGTTGGCCGGATCAGGAGACGTACAAGTCAAGAACGCCAGCAGCGTCTTCGGCCTTCCGGCGCGTGCCGCGCCTCCGGGACCTCATAGCGGCTAGCGTAGGGGCGGTTTGAGCCGTCTCACACCGGCCCCGCACGCTCGAAGAACTCGAAGGGCTGCATCAGCATTAAACCATCTAATCAAGGGCGATACGGAGTCTCTGCGAACCCTACCTTCGAAACAGCCCCAATAACGATCGCTGATATTTATAAACGCTTGCGGATGCTGCGTTGCTGTTCCAGACGGTGCAACACGCACCCGGCTTTTTGCGTTATGCTTCGTCTGCCCCTTTTGGCCCAAATTCTCGGGCTGGTCAAGAGCGCTGAGAAAGGAAGCAACTTGAATATGGAGCTGAGCCGCCGGACGCTCTTTGCGGCAGGCGCCGGATTTGGCGCGAAGCTGCTGCTCGCACAAAGCACACCGTTGGCCGACATACGCCTGATTGTGCTAGCCCCAAGTCCGTACACGCACCGGATGGATTCTATTCGTGCCGGATATGGACTGAAAACGGTGCTTGAAGCTCGTCTTCAGCAGCTTGGTATCCCATTCACGGTAGGCTTTTACGACGGGGTGAAGCGTCTGGATGACATCACAAGCTTGGCGGAGCTATTCAGGAGTTCGCCTCGGGTGATTATTATGGGCTCGTCAACATGGGGACAAGGATCGAATAGATACGTCCGGCAGTTGTTCGAGGTTCTGCCGCAAAAAGTATTATCGGAACTCACGCCTCGTCTTGGGTAACGGCTGGAGGAGCGCATACCGGCGGGGAAGTGGTCGTGCAAGACATACAGCGCTCGCTCATGGGCATCGGCGCATCGGTGTTCAACCTTGGACAAAAACTCGTTGTATTCACGACGGAAGAACGCGACGATATCCGTCCTGGTGAATTCACCCTTTCCGACGTTTGGGTGATGGATCAGTTTGCGCAGCTCATTCTTCTGAAAGCGCTGCAACGTCGGGAGCCTGGCTTACCCAGCCCAGAGAAGATACAGGCAACACTGGGCTTTAACATTGATTACTTTACCCGCTTCCCCCTTTCTCAAGCGAACTTCACGAAGGAAATGAGACAGCTACGGCTTCTCTTGAACCGGGCAGTGAATCCCTCTTCGCCGGAACGCGCGGAAATTCTCTCCTCGCTCGTGTGACTCATCGACTCGCTATCAGGCTGTGAGGCCCGCGTTCTAAACAGCTTCGTGCGCTTCGCAGAAGGGTGATAGAGGAGCCTCAACAGCGTTTTGACGACACACCTCGCGCTTCGATGACCGCACTGCATCCCTGCTTCGTCTCTGGCACAACGACCGGAGCACCTTCCGCCACCTGCACCGGAAGCAAAACCGAACGCTTGCCCCTTCCCACTCTCTGCCGGTGCTGTTTGCGCCAGTCATAGATCTGACTTGCGTTCACACAGACGCCCCGCACTCATCGCAGATGAACACATACAGCTGCGAGAATCCGGGTGCCAGATGAATAAGCCCCACAATGCGGACACTTCGCGCTCGCAACAGCCTGCATCAGTTCCATCTGATCGAGCGTGCGTTGAAGATCACTCGCCGGCACAGTTCTGAGGACAAGATTGCACTCGTTACAAGTGATATGGGCGACATCACCGTGAATAATGCTGTTCAAGCAGCCGCAGCAGTCCGAATCACCGAAGTCTGAATGCGGGAGTGTCGTTCCGATGATCTGCTCGTCAGTCACGCTGGTTAGAAGTTATCGGGTGGAGAAACCACCACATCCAAACCG
>CAWJVA010000029.1:0-20000 GCA_963846185.1 uncultured Acidobacteriaceae bacterium
CTGACCATTATCACCGCGAACGGCGCGAGTACCCGAGTCGCACCAAATCCCTGAAGCGAAACCAAACAACCCGGCGCAGGATAGTCTTCTTATCTGTTCAAAAGAGCTCAGCTTTTTGCAATCTGGCGCATTAAGCTGTGAAGCAGAGCAAGGAAGTCCTGACGAACCCATTTCGATCTGTCGATGTAGTACCGCCGGTCCGGCGTGTATGACCCGCGTACAAGGCACACCCTCAAGGTTAATGCTCGTCCTCTTCTCGGAGTCACCGATGGATCCTGCCCGTCCGCCTACGCTTGCGGGTTAATGATTCGTTCGGTGACGTGAATCGCTGCAAGCTAAGTAAAGGAACTATAAATGGCACTTACTACGAAGGTTAGAGAAGTTGGGGGCGTAACGATTGTCGACCTCAACGGCAAAATTACGCTTGGTGAGAACACAGGGAGCTTGCGCGCTGAGATGCACTCTCTGCTTTCACATGGGGTCAAGAACATCGTTCTCAATTTTGCGGACGTCGGCTACGTGGATAGCTCCGGTCTCGGCGAGTTAGTAGGCGCCTATACAACAGCCATGAACGCTGGGGGCTCGCTCAAGCTGTTGAACCTGCAAGATAAGATGAGAGGCCTGATGCAGGTTACGAAACTGTATACGATTTTTCCGGTATTTGAGGACGAGAAGGCGGCAGTAACAAGCTTTGGGCAGAGCGCGGCGGCCTAACTGGTTTAAGGTCAACTGCGACATTGCCAGGCCCGAGAATCCGGCTTGCCTGGCGGCGTTTAGCCTCAGCAGCCTCTAAGTCGCACAAGAGGCTGCACGGTACGAACAAGATCGTACTCAGACTTACGTCCCGCCACGCAGCACGTAGGCATAGCGGCGGCAGCTTACGCAGGCGAACGCCCGACACGAGGAATGTTTCGCGCTGAAGAAGTAATCGGGACATGAGCCGGCTGAGTTGCGACTGGGCAATACAGGCTCGCAGCTCCACGGCAGTGTCTACCGTTGTGAGACGTCAGGTACAGTTGTCGTTCTCTTTGACGGGCATCCTACGAAGAGTCCCTTACCGCAATGCAGCCGGGCGAGATCTTCGTCGCTTATAGCGACGGGGTTACGGACCGGGGACGAATCCAGTGAATTCGACAATTGCTCATCTCGCCAACTGCTTATCTAACGAGCCCCGTCATCTGCGTGTGGGTTGGCGGCTAAACTCTCGATAAAACTAAGTTTACAGTCGCGTGTTTACGAGTCCGAACTTTGTCTTGAATTTAAGCGCTTACCGTCGGCCTCCCCTGACCCGTTTACCACGACGTTCATTAGCGACGTGTGGACTTCGAGTCCCCCGTTGTAGTGAATGAAACCGAGTCTTCGAAACTTGTTCATAAATGAACTCACCCTTGACCTTGTTGTGCCCACCATTTTTGCTAGCGTCTCCTGGCTGACCTTGGGAAGAACCAATTCGGACTTTCCCTCTTTTCCGAAATTTGCGAGCAACAAAAGAATTCTTGCCAGCCGCTTCTCACTCGAGTTGAAAAGCTGGTCTACCAGGTCCTCCTCAAAGCGTATGTTCCGGGAGAGCAGGTGAGCGATAAACATTTCAGAAAAGCTGGGCTCTTCTTGAATTACGCGGACGACCTGAGCCTTTTCTAGCCGCAGGACCGCACACGCACTGAGGGCAGCTGCAGTTGCCGTGCGAACAGGTTGACCCGCTAGCGAACCTTCACCAAAAAAACTGTTTGCGCGCAGGACTGCCACCACGGCCTCTTTGCCAAAATGTGAGACGACAGCGAGCTGCACTGCCCCTTTCTGAAGGTAAAAGACACTGTCTGCCGGATCTCCTTGAGCAAAGATGATGTCATTCTTCGAAAATCGTAAGATGCTCCTGCCTGCTCCTGTTTTTGCTAAGAAGACTTTCGGATCGAAGACTGGATTCGGTTGAGCTTTCATCAAGACACTCCACTGAAGGGGACCAACTCTAAAGTATCTCTTGTCTTGGTTCCACAAGTGGGTCTACATCGGCGTGCTCATGATCACTGCCGATGGTCCTCATAATTTCTTGCCACCCTACCTTTCCGCGCATACCAGGCTGCGGTGAGATTTGCCATTGGACTCGACGCGGTCGTCATTGTCTTCCAAAGCGTTCGGTACGACAATACGCCTTCACCGCTCTCTTATCGCGATAGTTTTGATCTCTAATCCCGTTTTTGCAATCCCGTTTTGCCCACGGTTCGGTCTTCAGGGTAATTGGGTAATTCTGCTCGTTAGCGTAGAAGATGCCCCGCCGCGTTAAAGATTGACAAAACGACACTCATGTTTTATGATAAAGGTATCAGAAAGAGTGTAGAGCATGGAAATGACAAGATTTAGCGGTATGAACGGCTTCCCGGCAATAATGTGGTCCTTTAACGATTCTGTGAATCGTTTTGAAGCCGACGAGAACCAGATGAGGCCGTGGACACCGGCTGTTGACATCTTTGAAACGGATAATGAGCTGATTTTCAGGGCCGACGCGCCCGAGCTAGACCTCGCGCACACAGAGGTTCAGGTAGAAAATGGAACTCTGACGCTCAAGGGCGAGCGAAGAATCGAAAAAGACGACAGCGTGAAAGGCTACCACCGCCTGGAGCGTAGTTATGGCGCCTTCGCACGTTCTTTCACCTTGCCAGAGACAGTCGACGCTGAGGATGTGCGGGCCGAATATGCTCATGGCGTTCTGACGGTCACTCTCTCCAAGAAAGCAGTCGCCAAAGCCCGCTCGATCAAGGTTACTGTCAACGAGGAAGTCCCATCGACAAGGCACGCAAGCGCGATGTAAGTGTGCTTAGGGCCCTTCGGGGCCCTTTTTCTCCTTTTGCGAACGGCGCTCGAGGCGAGTCAATTGAGAGGCATCCGACTACCTAAGCCCTCCGGCCGCTCCCGCTGAAGATTCGGAATGTTTTGCCGACGTTTGCCGGTATTGTTGCGCCCGTTCACTCAGCTCGTCGAGTTTGCTCGCAGTTCGCGCCTGTTCGTCCGCATCATCCAGTACCACGATATGTCCGGTTGCGGCTTGGTAGTTGGAGCCCTTCGCATAAAACTCCAGGGCATGGTGCATTGCTCTTAAGTGCTTATTACTTTGTCAATGTCCATTTGGCTTCAAACCATTTCAGATGCTTTTCAGCCTGTTAACTTAGGGTCTTGTCGACGGGCGTTTTTGAAGGTCTCCGCCCCAATCAGGTGTCTCGCTCGCCACAGCAAGGAAGGACAGCATGCAGCCACAAGTGGTCTCGTTCGTCTTGGCCGGAGGCAGAGGCAACCGCTTATTTCCATTAACCGAGGAGCGTGCCAAGCCTGCCGTTCCGTTTGGGGGCAAATACCGAATCGTAGATTTCGTGCTCAGCAATCTAATTAATTCAGGACTGTACTCCATTTACGTGCTGGTCCAATTCAAGAGCCAGTCGCTCTTGCGCCACTTGAGAGACGGCTGGCAATTCGGTGGTTTGCTAAAAGATCAGTTCATCATCCCTGTACCTGCTCAGATGCGCTCAGCTGATGAAACCTGGTACAGCGGGACTGCGGACGCAATTTACCAAAACCTAAACCTCATTGAGGATCTCGATGGGCATCTCGTGGCCATCTTTGGCGCCGACCATGTCTATCGCATGAACGTTCGCGACATGATTGATTTTCACGATCGAATGCATGCGGATGTGAGCGTTGCAGCCATTCCTGTTTCAGCTCACCTTGCCTCAGAGTTTGGGGTGATCGAGGCCGGACCGGATGGCGCGATCGTGGCATTCCACGAAAAAAACTCCGAAGCACCTACGATTCCCGGTGAGCCACATCGGGTTTATGCATCAATGGGCAACTACATTTTCTCTGCTCGCACGTTGTTGCGGGAGTTGGAGGCGGATGCTCTGCGGCAAGACAGTAAGCACGATTTCGGCCGTGACATTTTGCCCTCATTGCTTGGAAGAGCAGCGATGTACGCGTACGACTATCAAGCGAATGGGATTCCCGGCGAGCCGGCAGATGTTCCTGTCTACTGGAGAGACGTAGGAACTCTCGAGGCATACTACGAGGCGCACATGGATCTGTGCGGCCTCCTACCTTCCCTCAATCTCTATAATCGCCGGTGGCCGATACGAACGGCGAGCTATCCTGATCCAGGCGCGAAATTTACCTTCGATGAGGCGGGCTGCGCGGGTCAGGCCATAGGTTCAGTCATCTGTGGCGGATGCATTCTCGCGGGGGGCGTAGTTCGGAGTTCTGTACTCGGGCGAGGTGTCCATGTCCAAAGTGCGAGCGTCGTCGAAGGCTCGATCGTTCTCGACAATTGCATCATCGGGCGGCGATGCAGGATTCGGCGCACCATCGTCGACGAGAACGTCACCATACCAGATGGTGTGAGTGTTGGCTACGATCTCGAGCAGGATCGTGCTCGCCATCACGTCACGGAGGCCGGTATCGTCGTTGTGACGAGCCGTTCCGCTAACAGAATGATTGTCCATGCTTGCGCTGACAACACTGCGGCGTGATCAAGGTTCACTGTCGTCCATGGCGCTGCGCAGCGAAGTGGTACACCACCGGCTTTCCCTGCTTTCATGCGGCTGGAAACGCAACCGCTACAACCTCAGTTATCGCCTGAGGGAGTTGATACGGCCGGAGCCTTTGAAAAAGTATCGAGGGCGCCCGTGCGAAAGGAACCCCGGGCTGGAGCGCCTTCTTCGATGCCAAGAAGAGGATTGGGTGGGTCGATCACCAGACGCCCCGATCCTACGATCAGAACATCGTACTGTTTCGCTGCCATGTGTTTCCTTTGCTGATCGGATCGATTCGTTTGACGTAATAGCCGCTTCCACGAGAGCCGCGCGAGAAGAGCCGACCCGATTTCTTTGAAGCCGCCGCCCATTCGCGGGAGTTCATGGTGGCGGTTCGCAGGTCCTCGTGCACCTGAGCGAGCAAGGCCCCTGAGCGAGGAAGGACTGGCGTGCCGCTTGCAACTGCGATAATGTAAGGCGGCTCCGAACGAGCGTTCGCGCGGATAACACGCGAGCAGGAAGCAGCGAGGGCGGGTTTGGCATCCTCACGGACATCAAGGGCTAACAAAACAGCGGAACTCCATCAGCTCGCCCGCCAGCTCGAAAGAGCACAAGCGCTAGAGGCTGAGTTCCGAGCCTTCGCCGACAGCGCTCGCGATTACGCATTCATTACACTCGCTCTTGATGAAACGGTCGTTGGGTGGAACAAGGGCGCAGAACTACTGCTCGGATACTCTCGCGAGGAGATCCTAGGCAGACCCGGAGCAGTATTCTTCACTCCGGAAGACGTAGCGCTGGGTGGACCCGAACAGGAGATGGCAACAGCCCTGCGGGATGGCCGTGCGGAAGACGAACGCTGGCATATGCGGAAGGACGGAACAAAGTTTTGGGGCAGCGGTGTTCTCACACCGCTCGCCGATGCCGCAGGCCAGATTCGAGGCTACGCAAAAGTGATGCGGGACCGCACCGAAGAACGCAGATCTCAGGAGGATTTGCGCATTCGCGAACAGCGTCTTCGTCTTCTGCTCGAAAACATCCGTGATTGCGCCGTTTTCGATTTGAACCTGAGGGGAGAAATTTGTGTCTGGAACCCGGGTGCGGAGCGCATATTTGGGTACACGGAAGCGGAAGCGTTGGGAGTTGATGGCTCGGAGTTCTTTACAGCCGCGGGCTATCCTCCTGAAGCGTTCCGGCAGGAACTGGAACTCGCGCTGAAGAGTGGCCGAGGCGAGGGCGAATCTTGGCTAACTCGTAAAGATGGAGCGCGCTTCTACGCCCGTTGGATCACAAACACGATTCGTACGGACGGTGGACAGGCGACAGGCTTCATCAAAGTTCTCCGAGATGAAACGCTGCGCCAGAAGTCTGAGGACGACGAGCGCCGCCGGACGGAATACGCTTGGGATCTTATGGAGCAGCAGGCGCGCGCAACCAGTTCAGCATTGAGCCGAACAAACTCCGAACTCGTCGACATAGGGCGCCGCCTTTTGAATGTGCAAGAGGCGGAACGGCGGCGAATCGCCAGAGATCTGCACGATCATCTTGCTCAGCGGCTCGCGCTGCTCGGTATCGGACTTGATCGCCTTCGGCGGGGATTGCCTCGAGATCTGGCGCAATTGCGAGCTGAGATCAGCAGCTTGCAAGAGCAAACAAATTCTTTGTCTCAGGATGTACGGGACATCTCACATCGTTTGCACCCGTCCATCCTCGAGCACCTCGGACTCGTCAAAGCTCTCAAAGCCTTGTGTGATGAGTACCAGCGGAACAGAACAGCTCCCGTCGTCTTCGAAGCCGTTGAGGATGGAATGAATATTCCGACCGAAACAGCCGCCGCTTTTTACCGGATCTGCGAGGAGGCTCTCCGAAACGTTCAAAAGCACGCGGGAGACGTTCACGTCACAGTGCAGATTCACGCAAAGTGCAGATATCTTCAATTGCGCATTCAAGACGAGGGACCCGGCTTTGATCCGCACGCTGTCAGCGCCGCCGAACATCTCGGTTTCATGAGCATGCGGGAACGGGCCAACCTCGTCGGCGCGGTTTGCAAGTTAATCTCACGCCCCGGTGCAGGCACAACAGTCCAGGTACGGCTGATCACCTGACCGCCAGAGATGAAGTGAATTGTCCTGCGGCGGGAGCAACCGATGCCAGTTTGCGCTCGCCGATTGGGACAGCGCCGGCACGGTTTGCTTCGACTGTACATTCCAACCTCTCGTGTCGAAGCACACTGCTGAATTGAATCTTTCGAACATCCAAAGTTACTCGGGGCGGAATGTTCGACCGCTAATGACATCCGCGATTGCTCGAGGGAGCTGCCAAACTGCGGATGATTTGTATACGTATGCTTGAGCGCCAGACTGAAAGGCTTGCTCTACGTAAGCGGGATCCGAGTGACTACTCACAATTATGATTCTGACCTTAGGCAGGTGATTCTTTATGACTTGCGCGGCTTCAAACCCGTTGAGCACGGGCATTGAAATATCGAGCAGCACAATATCCGGATGAAACTCTTCGACCAGATCCAACGCAACTTGGCCGTTTTCAGCTTCCGCGACCACTTCGCAGCATGCCTCCGCAATGGTTCTAATCGTTTGACGGATTAGGATGTTGTCTTCAGCAATGATCACCCGGCAATGTCTGGCGAGATTAGTGGACCGCACTGTAAGCTGAATCTTTTCTCCTCACTGATAGATCAGCAAGATCGGATTAATAGATCAGCAAGATCGGCGGAAGCCTTGCTTGGGTAGAACTACTTGTATTACTGATCGATCACTGTGGGGGTAACGTGTAAACCGGAGAACTACACGTACTGCGGTCATAGATTCGTTCTAACGCTAGAACTCAAGGTCGAAAATGCACGCGTCGCACTCAAGCGTTGCCCGTTTGAAGAGTGAGCGACTGTACTTCATAGCCCAGGCTACGAAGCTCTCTAATCATTCTTGTCGTGCGGCGTCGCTTGGATTTCTGGCTTACGGCCGGGCCTCGTTCCTCGTAACTGACCCCCTGGTGCAGAATGATCCAAATCAATCGACAAAGCCGATGGGTGATTGCTCCGATGGTTTGCCCGTGTCCCAGGCGTGGGACCAGCCGACGGTACACGACCTCGAAGATGCTTCCTTTGTGCTTGACCGCGGCGTTAGCCGCTTGATTAAGGATCCGTCGCATGTGACGGTTAACCGTGGGGCGGAAGGGCCGTCAGAAGGGAGACTGAAGTGAAGAGGGCAAGGTTCAGTGAGGAACAGATTGTAGGGATTTTGAAACAGCACGAAGCCGGGATGAAGACGGCCGATTTGTGTCGGCAGCACAATATCAGTGCCGCGACGTTCTATGCCTGGAAGGCGAAGTATGGTGGTCTGGAAGTGAACGAGGCGCAGGAGCTGAAGCGGGTGAAAGAAGAGAACTCAAAGCTCAAGCGTGTGGTCGCCGATCTGACACTGGACAACGTGGTGTTGAAGGATCTGCTATCAAAAAACTGGTAAAGCCTGCGGCGAGGAGAACGGCGGTGAGCTACACGATCGAGCAATACCGGATCAGCGAACGTCGGGCCTGCAGGCTTGCGGGAATCAGTCGAACCAGTCGGCGCTATGAAACCGCGAGAGATCGCGATGAAGGCCTGCGTGAACGCATACGGGAACTAGCGCGTAAACGGCAACGCTTCGGGCACCTGCGTCTCACGGCGCTATTACGCCGCGAGGATCGGATGGTGAATCACAACAAGGTTTACCGCATCTGCCGCGAAGAGCAGTTGCTGGTTCCGCGGAGGCGGCGGAAACGGATTCGTCCCCGCGAGCATGCGGACACGCCGGCGCTGGAGCGGGCCAATGAGAGCTGGGCCATGGATTTCATGGATTTCATGCAAGATGCTTTAGCGGACGGGCGAACACTCCGTGTGCTGGCGATCATTGGTCGCTACACGCGAGAGGCACTCGCGCTGGAGGTGGACACCTCCATTCCGCGCTTACGTGTCCGGCAGGTCCTCGATCAACTCGCCAGCGAGCGCGGCTGTCCGGAGGATATCCGAGGCGATAACGGGCCCTGAGTTTCTGCAGTCGGAGCAGGTGGGTTCTCGGCGGCTGTCTGTTGCGGCGAGCCTGATCGATGCAGATGACAGTGCAAGCCGTGCATAACGGCCGTAGACTGCCGGTGATTGTGCGTGGCCAAGCGCAATTGCCTTTAGAATGAACAGACTCTGAAAGGTGGTGTAGTATGCCGAAGCGTGCCGTAGCGTGTGTGGCGTGACGTGTTTCTGAATGCCGGCGCGTCGGGCGGCTTGCTGAACGGCTTCCCAGATGACCTTTGGAGTGATGGGCTTATCGGCACGCCAGCCGTTTTGCGTGCCCGGAAACAAGTATGTCTTGGGCCGCATCCAGCGCCAATACTCGCGCAGTGTTTCGAGTAACTTCGAACTCAATGGAACATCGCGATCCACTCCGTTCTTGCTCCTCTCGACTCGCAGCATCATGCGCTGGCTATCGATGTTGCTGACTTTCAGACGGCACAGTTCGCTGCGCCTGAGGCCGGCTGCGTACATCGTCAGGAGCATCGCTCGGTGAAAAAGGTTCCGGGCACAGTCGATCAGCCGGGAAACTTCCTCTGGCTGAGGACGACCGGCAGCTGCTTCAGGCGCTTGGGGTAGGGCAGATCCTCCTTCATATCCCGGCGCTTCAGCACCTTGATGTAGAAGAATCGAAGCGCGGAAATCTGGATGACGACGGTGCCGTTCGCCAGTTTTCTGTCTTCGAGCAGATACACCTGATAACGGCGAAGATCGTCAGGTCCCAGGTGATCGAGCCGCTTCTGCACATGTTGCCGGAACGCCTCCACTGCATGCAGATAAGAACGGATCGTTGTTTCCGAGTAAGTGCGTCGCACGAGTTCCTCGCGCATCCGCTGTAAAAGTATGGTCACAGAGAACTCCTTTCCCTGCAACCAACGCTACTTGTTCAATCGTCCGAAATGCTCTTCCGGCCGCCGCGCCAGCGGCTTCGTTCTTGTCGTTAGGGGTTTACCGATTAAACGGCCGCACATTCTGTCGGGGCTACCAAGATCTGCGCGCTTCGGAGCTCTGGGCACCGGAGTCGTCCAGATCAGCAATTCGGATCTTAATCGTCAAGATCTGAGCCGAAGAGACGTTCCATATCCTCGGCACCCGGATCCTTAATGATGATCTCAGGCACGGTGTCCAGATCCCCGGCTGAATTTCGATCGTGATTTCTCCACGACGGAAGCTGATACCCGATGTCATTGACCACCCTGTTTACAAAAGCCTCTTCGGCGTGGAAGTGGGCTCGTAAGAGATCCATGGGGGCGCTGTCCTGTCTCGTATCGGCCCAAAGAAAACCTTCTCCGATCAGCCGCTTGCTTGCAGTTCGCGTAGTTCCCACGACAGTTGTTGAAATAGGTCGAAGCTTTAACGCACATTCGGGGACTGATTGAGTCTCTAGGATGAAGACGGCTAAATAAGCATCCGAAGAAGGTTTTACGTCACGTTGGGCGATCAGGGTGAGACACCCTTCGAAGACGGGTTCCCCCAGCAACTTGAGCACAGCCTCCCTCGGGAATAACAACCTCATTGTTAGATGGTCCGATGGTCCATAGTAGATCCGAACTCCCGTTCATTATCTTTGGCCTACGTTTCACGAACGTACGATCAGATGACAAATCTCCGGGACCGGGGACTCCAAATCCCAGTTGCCAAATAAGCCAATTATCCTTTCGTTAGTTTTGAGCCAACAAAAGGTTCGAGCACATTCCTTTCGTTGGGGCTTTCCTCTCGCGCTCAGTAGCGCTGCAAGTCCTCGCCGTTAAGATCGACGGGAGTATGTTCCCGCTACCGTCAAGCGCCCCCAAAGTCCCGGACTCGTCGTAAGCCTCCGCGCATTCCGTTCAGTCACGCTCGCGGTATTCCCTCAACAGTCCTTTCATTCGGTCAGCAAGAAGGTCGGCGACTTTATTAGCGAGCCGCATCAAATCTTCATCGTTCAGTTGATATTTCCGGCCCGGAAAGTCGCTTCGCTCGATGCTCTGCCGCGTTTCGCTGTGCTTCACGAGTTGAGCTTTCAGCTCGCTAAGCAGAGCATCGACGTCGGGATCGGAATCGCGAAACTCCTCAATCCGCTGGATGCTGTGACAGACCGTTGAATGATCGCGACCGTTATAGAAACGACCGATCACAGTCGTGCTCCAGCGGCCGACCCGTGCTGCCAAATACATCGCCACCTGCCGGTTGAAACAGGCTGGCTGCGCGTTGCCGAGCGTGCGCGTGGCACCGAGCTTAGCGGATACAACCGCATCAATCTCAGCTAAGCTGAGGCGTTTCTGCGAGAGTGGTTCCGGCGCAAACGAGAGCGTAGCCATCTTATGCTCCTTTCCCTGTGAGTGCTGCAGCTGGGCGAATCAGAAGGTACTCCCCGGCACAGTCAATGCGCGCTGGACATTCCGGCCACATAGCCCTAATCACATCGAGCCAGCCCTCCAGCTTTTCGCGAAATCTCCGCGGACGAGCATATTCGACATTGCCCAACTGGGCCGCAAGTCCGAGTGCACCGAAAATTGGAACGGATTCTTGTGATTTCGCAGCGAAACAGCGATACGAGAGCCACATAAACAGATCCAAAACAGCAGGAGAGGCAGCAAGTGTCCGGACTGCATCGAGGTCTGTCGGGATTGGGTGCGCTGTGATCTCCTGATAGAACTCGTTGCTGAGGACTATTACATTCTCGAACTGATCGGAGAGTACCGGCTGGTCCGGGCGTTTGTTGTACCAGAGCTGAGCCTCCCGCAAGAAGTTGAACCGGGATTGCTGCACTATCCTGGCTGTACCCCGGAGTTGATCGGTGCCAAAGAAGATGGTTGCGCCGAAAATGCGTTCAAAGGCTGCGACTAGGCGACGGTATTCTGTCCCACCCTTATGCAATCCGAAGATCTCCAGCATTTCCCCGGCGCTCCGGAATCGAATGACTGGACTCTTCTGTTGAACTGCCAGCGTTGCCAGGAAGATCGGCACAATACGATCCTGCCCAAATGGCACTCCGAACTTTGGATGTCCGGTGATTTGGAGCACGAACTGGCCATTGCGCTTCTCATACATCAGTTGGCCTGCCGGAAGAGCTCGCACGGGCAGGCCGCACAAGACAAATGGCCGGGAAGCAAAGCAGAGTTCCTGCCTCCGCTGCTCCCGGTTCATCTTCACAAGATGGATTCGGCTCGCTTTGCCAAGCTGCTGTTTGGAGACAATGAGCTCGCGATGTGACCGACCGGCAATGTTACTCGCCTTCTCAAGGCCACGGTGAGAGGTTGAACCCTTATTTACTAAACTGCTGTTGATGGACAAACAAAACGCCTTTCCTAAGCCGCTCGGAAGCGGCAATGTTGGGCGTTTCGGAAAAGAACCGTTCAGGCGTTTTGACAGCCTCGAAAGCGGAAAACGGTGTTACTCCGTTTACTCCAATAAGGCCGAATTTCAGAGATGGGCGCGAAACTCAGTGGATGCAGGTTGTCGGAAAGCAAGCCCTTGGACAAGTAAGTTGTTTATTTGCAATTTCTGCCCAAGTTCCCAAGCTGGACGTCGCGGGTTCGATCCCCGTCTCCCGCTCCATGTTTTCAATAACTTGGGAAGAAACCAAAATCAAGCGCTTACTCCGTTTCTTCCTGAGACCGAGTGAATCGCCGTTTTGGCGGCCTTCCACCCTCCCCTGAATCGCGGGTTTCATTATTGAATCACCTCGGATTCGAGGCGCTTCACTGCCTGCAACGGTTCGAGCCGTGCGTTTACCCTTTCGGCCCTTCGGGGTATCGATATCGTCCTTGTACACACGTCGATCGACGAAGATTGAGTGCTCTAAGATGCTGCCTAACCTTATAGCGACGATTTCGCCGGGGCGCATGCCATCGAACACCGCCATGCGGAACATCAGCCGATAAAACCCAATCAGCCTTCTGGCATGCATCAGCTTTCTTCCCCCATAGCCGCATCCGCCGCACCCAGTAGTAGCTTCCTTCTAGTCACCTCATCGAAAGTGACGCGCGATAAACACCATCGTTGCGCCTCAGTTCTTCTTGTGCTGCCGCATTTCCGATCAAGGCTAGCGATAACACGTACATCGCGGACCGGCTGTTTGATCGCGCCGCGCTCGTGCTCGGCAATGGGAAGAAACCGCGGAAGGTGGGGTCATTCGTGGACCTGTAAAACAGTCTTAGCCAGCAGAAGCCGATCGAATCGCCTTTCCGGTATTGGAACCGTCACCGCGTCGCGCAATGCCACGCAGCGGAACGATGTCCCTGACCTGAATAATCCAATAAGATCGAGAACAAGGCCGACCAGCAGGCCGCGCAAAACGACGCAATCAGTCCGAACTGTGCGAACGCAACGTTCGCAGTGCCGTCTGATTGCGCACGGGGCCCGGAAGAGAATGCCCGCGCGATTTTGGAGCCGTTCGCGCCAAGGATGACGGCCAAGACGAAGACGACGTGCCAGGGTAGCTATCGTCCGCGACCGGAACGCTTTGTTTGTGGAGTTGTTGGAGGCGCGGGGCGGGATCGAACCGCCGAATAAAGGTTTTGCAGACCTCTGCCTTACCACTTGGCTACCGCGCCGGCGGGAATGGAGCCGAAGACGAGACTTGAACTCGTGACCTACGGTTTACGAAACCGTTGCTCTACCAACTGAGCTACTTCGGCGCACGTTACTCAAAAAATACCACATCGAGCAGCCCTCAGCCTTATCTGCTTGCCCATGTCCGGCGAACGCCGTTTGGCTATTTGCATGCCATGATTCCGGTATGCAAGCGACTTCGATGAAGAGCAAGAATTCCCTTCTGCTAGTTTGCCTGTTTTACGCAATCCTTTGTGCCTTAATGGCTTATGGCGCCCACCTTCTGGCATCCATGCAGGAACAAGGACTGCTCCTCGATTAAGAAGTCTATCCGAATGGATAATCCGTACTAACGGGTGTATTCCGCGGCAGCGCCATCGAGAACCTCTAGATAGATCTTCATCATCGAGCGGCGGTAAGCTTCGGGCGTAAACTCTTCCACACGCGCACGTCCCGCGGCGGCCAGGCGCGCCGCTCGGAAAGGATCCTCCAGCAACGCCCTGATCGTGTCGGCCATGGCTTTAGCATCCCGAGCCGGTACCAATAGGCCATTCACACCGTCCTCTAGAATCTCTGGTACGCCGCCGACGGAGGTCGCGACCGCCGGCAATCCGCGAGCCATTGCCTCCAGCAAGACATTGGGTGATCCTTCGCTATGGGACGGCAACACCACAACGGAAGCGATGCAATAGAACGGCTCCACATTCGAGACCTGCCCCGCGAAGCGAAAGGCGTTCTCGATTCCCAGCGCTCGAATATGCTGAAGCACGGGCACCCGCTCCGGACCATCCCCCACCAGAACCACCGTGAAGGGCCGCTGATAGATACGCCGTAGCTCAGCAACTGCGTTCACCAGGTCCGCATGGCCCTTTTCTTTTGAGAAACGCCCGACCGTTAGCAGAACCGGCTGATCTTCCGGAATCTGGAGAGATTCACAAAGCTCACGGATCTGAGTGGGGCCGCTGCGTTGCGGTGCGCGGACCGAATTGTGCAGGACAGTGATTTTCTCGCGCGGCACGCCACGCGTAACCATCTGCTCCGCAAACGGCTTGCAGACCGTGACAACGCGACGGGCCTGCGGAAGCGACCACCGGTCGAGCCGGTTATAGAGCTCCATCTTGAGATCCGTGGAGGTGTAGCCGTGATGAAAACCGATCCATGGATAGACGGCATGTAAGCCGGTCAAGCGGAGGATAAAATGAGACTTTACGTTATGTGTTTGAACCAAATCAGGCGAATATTCAGCAATTGCGCTACGCAGACCGGCTAAAGCGCGCGGATCAAATCGGAATTTCTCAGGAACAACCCGCGATGGAATACCCGCCGCATGGAGAGCATCCAGGAAAGCATTGCTGGCTACACTCGAAGAATCCGCCGGTGCGCCGCGCACAAACGTCACGACCTGCATCTCCAGACGAGGCAGCCCGGACCCGTCGTCCCGAGCCGCGAGCCTGGAAAACTCAATCAGGTTCTTCGCGGGCCCGGTTATGCTACTGGCCTCCATCACGGCGGCTACCCGGAGAACTTTTCTGTTCATTGCACGCAACCATGTTAGCCGCCGCAGAAAGGTTGAGTTCGGCGGATCCGGCTGCAACAATAATAAGCGCTGCTTTGTCCAGGTGTTTCAAATGCCGCTGGGAGGCGAAGCACAGGATGAGCATGTAATATGAATCACGAACCGGAGCTTAGGACGTCGTCCTCGCTCGCACATCGCAACCCGATGTCGGCCGCTGCGGATTTGCTGCGTGGCCCGATCAGCGATTTGGCTCATCGCCCGCCGAACAATGTTGCGACCCTTGACGTGCTGCGCAGCCTGGCGATCCTCCTTGTCTTCACCGGGCATTTCGCTCCTGGTTATCAAGCCGCTGCCTGGTTTAGCCGGTCTCCGGCAGCCTATTTTGGCTGGACCGGCGTTGACTTGTTCTACGTCCTGAGCGGTTTGCTGATCGGAATTCAGCTCTGGAAAGAGCTGAAAAAGACGAATTACATCAAAATACCCGTTTTTCTGTTGAGGCGCGGCCTCAGGATCTGGCCGCTTTATTACACCTTTGCCGCCTTTATTCTTTTGGAGGGAATCTTTTTCCACCGCAATTTGAGCGGCATCTGGTCAGACCTGCTCTTTCTGTCAAATTACTTCCATAATCAGATCGGCGGCGGATGGTCGCTGTCGACAGAGGAACAGTTTTACATACTCATCCCTATTTCTCTGTTGTTAGTCTCACGAATCATCCCACTCCGCCGCATGTGGGTATTCCCGGCGGTCGTGCTGGTCTGTATGCCCGTGGTGCGCGCTCTCACAGTACGGGCTTATGGGGCGGCTATTGCGCATCAACGGATGTACTTTCCAATCCACACGCACTCTGACGGCTTGGCGATAGGCATTCTGCTCGCGTGGACGGCCGTGATGCATCCGGAATTTGTGAAGACCGGCTCTGCGCGAAAATTTGTCATTCCCATGGCGGCACTACTTGGCGCCGCTCTCTACGCGTGGGATCGAATTGTGTTTAATTACACCTCGCTTGCGCTTGTCTATGGCGCGATGGCTTTATGGGGTTTGGCGATCCGGCAACCGGGAAGGATCCTGAGCTGGCATGGTTTTTACATCATCAGCAGATTGTCATACGGGATGTACCTGAACCAGTTTGGACTGCTCCGGATTACGGATTGGCTTCGGCCGCTTCACCGCTTTGGCGTCGCCGGCCTCCTCTTCGCGTACCTGCTCGCGCTTGGCGCATGCATGCTGGTCGCATTTTGCACGTTTATGCTCATCGAGCGTCCGTTCTTAAACCTGCGCGACAGATGGCTCGCCTCGAGAGCGAAAGTGAAACCCGCCGAGACAATGGAGAAACTTGCCGTTTAGGACACGTGATTGGTGGCATAGGAGACAATGTGTCGGCTATGTTTCCGGAATCTGGTTCTCAATTGGACACGCCGCGAATGGAGCCGGCAGAGGGACTTGAACCCCCGACCCGCAGTTTACAAAACTGCCGCTCTACCAACTGAGCTATGCCGGCTTGGCGAAGCGAGAAACCGCGCCGTAATAATATTCACGTCGTGGCCGTTCTTAATTTTACACTGCGCTGTAAGCGTAGCGCCTCGCCGCTGCGGCCACGCCTAGCGGGCGGTAATCGGCTCGTGATTTATGGTCGGCCAATCGGGCAGATTCTCCGCGAATACCCCCTTGATCTCGGTTACAAAATCGTCAAACGAATTGGACTTGATCACGTACGCTAATGCTCCTGAAGCAAGCGCTCGGATACGATCCGCCCGGCTCTGGGACGTGGTCACAACGATCGCCGGGATACCCGCCCTGTGAACTTCCGCCAACACCGTCCAACCATCCACGCGCGGCAAATTCAAATCCACGATTGCAACGCGAGGCTGCGGAGCATGCTCATACGGATGATGCTGATGAAGGAACGCGAGCGCCTGCTCACCGTCCGAAACGCGATAGACCACCGCGGGAATATTTGCTTCTTCGAGTGCCACTCGAAAAAGGTAAGCCGCTGCGTCATCATCTTCGACGTGCAGCACAACCTTATCGTTATCCACGCTTCGCCTTTATTGGCTGGAGGCATCCGATATTATATCTGTCCGGGGAAGCCTGGCCGTAACTGGTAAGTTTCCAGACAGAAAAGCTGTCTTGCGATCCGGACCACGACGCGAGCAATCATCTCGGAAGAGAGCCGTTCTGGATTCTGTGTTGCCGAAAAGGTAGAGTTGGTTTCGGCGGGAAACATCGAGACGAAGAGGCGGGTTGAAGTTTTCGCTCCCGAGTGATATTTTCAAAGCCGGTTTTTGAAAAACCGGGGAGGATCCACGTCGACATGAAAAGACATCTTGGTCTGGCACTTGGGATATTAACTGCGGCACTGCTGGTTTCGGCACGGCAGAATACCGGAACTTCGCAGCTCGAAGTAATGACGCATTATACAGGTGCTGGTACCGTTGACGATTCACATAAAATCTATGTTGCTCTTTGGGACACGCCAGACTTTGTCCAACCGGATAACCATACGATACCGATCGATGTTAAACCGCTCGCGTCGAAAAATGGCAGCGTGACATTTACGGATATCAAAGCATCGCCTGTCTACGTGAGCGCGGCGTATGACCCGAAAGGAGCGTGGGATGCTCAATCAGCGCCGCCCGCCGGCTCCTCGCTCGGACTCTATTCGAAGCAGCCCGGCAAGCCGGCACCGATCGAGGTTAAACCCGGGCACAAGATCACCGTCCATCTCACGTTCGATGACACGGAAAAGGTGAAATAGCGCGACTGCCAGACTGACACTACTTACCGTGAAGAACAAAAGCCCGGCAGCATTAAGCTGTCGGGCTTTTGTTCTATTTCGAGGCCGATTGGACGCGAGCTGGCGATGACCGGCATCGAGCCAGCGGAAGTAAGTGTCAGGAACTTTTCAAGTGGAGAAAGCCGGAGCGTGTGGACTGGAAAGGCTGCTATTTACTGCAGCGCTGCCTTGCGGTGGCGCCTTCGATAGCTCCAGCCACTGTCTCTCTTAGAAAGGAGGTGATCCAGCCGCAGGTTCTCCTACGGCTACCTTGTTACGACTTCACCCCAATCATGAATCATACCTTGGACCGCTGCCCCTCTTGCGGGTTGGCGTGCAGGCTTCTAGTACAATCCACTTTCGTGATGTGACGGGCGGTGTGTACAAGGCCCGGGAACGTATTCACGGCGTCGTTCTGATATGCCATTACTAGCGATTCCAGCTTCATGCAGGCGAGTTGCAGCCTGCAATCCGAACTGAGAACGGTTTTTTGCGATTAGCTTCCCCTCGCGGGTTCGCTGCGCTTTGTACCGTCCATTGTAGCACGTGTGTAGCCCTGGACATAAAGGCCATGATGACTTGACGTCATCCCCACCTTCCTCCAGCTTATCGCTGGCGGTCTCCTGAGAGTGCTTCCTTGCGGAGTAGCAACACAGGACAAGGGTTGCGCTCGTTGCGGGACTTAACCCAACATCTCACGACACGAGCTGACGACAGCCATGCAGCACCTCGACTCCTGCCCCTTGCGGGGAAGCCAATGTTTCCACCAGCCGTCAGAAGCCGTTCGAGCCCAGGTAAGGTTCTTCGCGTTGCGTCGAATTAAACCACATGCTCCACCGCTTGTGCGGGCCCCCGTCAATTCCTTTGAGTTTCAGCCTTGCGACCGTACTCCCCAGGCGGCATACTTAACGCGTTAGCTCCGGCACCGACCAACTGAATGGCCGACACCAAGTATGCATCGTTTAGGGCGTGGACTACCAGGGTATCTAATCCTGTTTGCTACCCACGCTTTCGTGTCTCAGCGTCAGCTATGGTCCAGAAAGCCGTCTACACCACAGGTGTTCCTCCTGATATCTACGCATTTCACCGCTACACCAGGAATTCCGCTTTCCTCTCCCACGCTCGAGCCATCCAGTTTCCGGCGCACCCTCCCAGTTAAGCCGGGAGATTTCACACCGAACTTAGACACCGCCTACACACTCTTTACGCCCAGTAATTCCGAACAACGCTCGCTGCCTACGTATTACCGCGGCTGCTGGCACGTAGTTAGCCGCAGCTTCTTCTTCAGGTACCGTCATTATCGTCCCTGCCGAAAGAGCTTTACACCCCGAAGGGCTTCATCGCTCACGCGGCGTCGCTGCATCAGAGTTGCCTCCATTGTGCAAGATTCCCCACTGCTGCCTCCCGTAGGAGTCTGGCCCGTGTTCCAGTGCCAGTGTGGCCGTGTGCCCTCTCAGGCCGGCTACCGATCATCGCCTTGGTGAGCCTTTACCTCACCAACTAGCTAATCGGCCGCGGGCTCCTCTCTCGGCGCGATTGCTTGCTTTCCCTTCTCAGGCTTATGCGGTATTAGCCCCGGTTTCCCAGGGTTATTCCCCACTAAAGAGGTAGATTACCCACGTGTTACTCACCCGTACGCCGCTGTACTCATGGGATTGCTCCACTTTCTCGCTCGACTTGCATGTGTTAAGCGCGCCGCCAGCGTTGATTCTGAGCCGGGATCAAACTCTCGTTTGATCTTGTTAGAGACTCGCCCATATCACCCTCAAATGCCTCGGCCTCCGCAGCTCATTCCAGCTGCCTCGCCAGACGACCCAAGGCCGCCTATCCTCCGGCTTATTACTCAAATAGTCTGACGATTACTTACTTCTTTTGCGTCCAATTCAGATTGTCAATGAACTACATAATCCAGTCTAACGGACTATGGGCCTCAGAAAGGCATTGAAGTTACCCGATATGACCGGCTTACTTCGAACTCTCGAACTCCAGCGACTTAAGTCGCCGAGTTTCATCCTGAAATTCGGAACCTTCGCCACACATGGCGCGGGCTCACCGCTTGGAGTCTTCGCCTGGCGGGCTCATCCGCGGTTAAGCCTCTGAGGCTGCATGAAAATTTAATCGGGCGACGACCTACTCTCCCACACACTTGCGCGTGCAGTACCATCGGGGCAGAGAGGCTTAACTGCCGTGTTCGGGATGGGAACGGGTGGGACCCTCTCGCTAGAATCACCCGAAAGTGGGGTCTGGGGTTTCGGCACGCGAACAGACGCGGCCTTGATCTCTGGATAGGCTACGAAAGCGTTCGGAGCAAACGACAGAGAATGAAGAGCCATTGAAAGACGGTCAAGTTAGGAAAGATAGCACAAGAACTCAGAGCGCAGAGTTCATTTTATGGTCAAGCCGAACGAGCTATTAGTAACGGTCAGCTCAACGCATTACTGCGCTTACACATCCGTCCTATCAACGTGATCGTCTTTCACGGCTCTTCAGGGAGATCTCATCTTGGGGAAGGTTTCGTACTTATATGCATTCAGCACTTATCCTGACCAGACTTCGCTACTCAGCTGTGCCACTGGTGTGACAACTGAATCACAAGAGGTCTGTTCA
>CAWJVA010000029.1:22500-143170 GCA_963846185.1 uncultured Acidobacteriaceae bacterium
CTAGGGGTACTGAGATGGTTCACTTCCCCCCGTTCGCCTCCAGCAACTATGTATTCATCACTGGATAAGCCCATTCCCTGGCTTGGGTTTCCCCATTCGGATATCCCCGGATCATAGATTGCTTGCATCTCCCCGAGGCTTTTCGCAGCTAGCCACGTCCTTCTTCGCCTACTTGCGCCAAGGCATCCACACGCATGCCCTTAGTAGCTTGACCATAAAATTAACTCTACGTCTCGAGCATTCTCTTCACCACCCGCCAGCTCCCAAACCTAAACCCCTCCCTCTCGGTCAGAATCCGGTTCCAGAACCTCCGGGCGGCGCTCCATCGCTGAATATTTTCCTCTCTCAGCAATGTCTCTTCTGCAACTTGTGTTGCCCGTCTATTCCTATTCAATTGTCAATGAACAAGTCCTCTGGCGGCGAATCGCCCCAGAAGCTCCTGTCTCCGGTTTTTCGCCAAACCACAGGAATCGGCCACCGAAACCGGCCAAATTGCCCGGCCCGGTGCGCGATTTCCGTATTCTAGCTTATACCCGGTTGCGCTCTTTTTTAGCGCCAGTCCATCAGACGCTTGCCGGACCAAAAAGATTCACATCCAGTCCGATTTTAAAAGAAATTTTTATGTCCGGTAAGCCTACAAGACCGAACCTCAATCGCTGCCGCTGCTCTGCCCGCGGTCGATATCGTCCGTCCGGCTACGTTTGTTAGCTTAGCACGCGCGGCGCACGACGAGTCGAATGATTACGTACCAAAGCTGAACATCACTGAGATAGCATCGTAACCACCATGAAAAGGTTAGCAGGTTACATCCCAATTTTGGCCTTGCCTCTTCTGCTTTGTGCGCAGAGCAAGACACCGAGCGCCGCCGAGAATCTCAAACAGAACTTCGATTACATCCACCAAAAAGTTCTCGTTATGGCGCAGGACTTCCCAGAATCGAAGTACGAGTACCGGCTCAAACCGGAGATGCGCTCGTTCAGGGAAGTCATCGTGCATGTCGCATCCGGTGTCGCCTATGCGGCCAAGGCCGGACGCGGCGAGAAAGTGAAATGGGACGAGTTGCCGGCCAAAGACTATGCAAACAAGGCGGCGTGTGTGGCGCTCATGCAGAAGTGGATGGCGCAAGCGGAGCAGGCGTTCAAGCAAAACCCGGAAGGTGTGAACGGCTCGCTCGATCCGTTTCTCTCGGTGCTACAGCACTCCTCTGAACACTATGGATTGCTTGTTGCGTATTACCGCGCCAATGGCCTGGTGCCCCCGGAGTCCCGGCCGAAGAAATAGCGCGGGACGGTGATCACCGCGCCGCGAGTCCCAATTACTACCCAGCCATGCGGCCGCCCGCATGACCTCCTGGTGTGATAAGTTTCGAGTGCATGTTGTCCTGCCTAAACCCTTCTCGCCGCGTATTTCTAGGTTCCTTAGCTTCCGCTCCATTTGCGAACCGCCTCCTCGCTCGCGATAAAAAGATCCCCGTTGGCCTGGAGCTCTACTCGGTTCGCGAAGAACTAGCCAAAGATCCCACCGGCACGCTCCAGGGCGTTGCCAAGATGGGCTACGAGTGCGTCGAGTTTTTCGCTCCCTATTACCAATGGACTTCCGATCAGGCCAAAGACATTCGCAAGCAGCTCGATGATCTGAAACTCAAGTGCTACTCGACCCACAACGGCGAACAGTCTTTCACGCCGGAAGGCATCGGCAAAGCCATCGAGCTCAACAGAATTCTTGGTACCCGATTCATGGTTCTCGCCAGCCCCGGGCGCAAGCTGACCACGATCGATGAATACAAGAAGGTCGCCGAAATGCTGAATCAGGCCAATAAGACGATGTCCTCGGAGGGCCTGCATGCCGGGTATCACAACCACGACGCCGAATGGAAGCCGATCGACGGTACCAAACCAATGGTCGTGCTCGCGAACAACACGGATAAGAGCATCATGCTTCAGCTGGACGTAGGCACGTGTGTTGCAGCGGGTGATGATCCGGTCGCCTGGATCAACTCGCATCCGGGACGGATCAAATCGTTGCACTGCAAGGAATGGTCGCCCCAGAAGGGCTACACGGTGCTGTTTGGCGAGGGCGTCGTGCCATGGAAAGAGGTCTTCGCAGCAGCCGAGAAGAAGGGCGGTGTTGAGTACTACTTGATCGAACAGGAAGGAAGCCGCTTTCCAGAGATGGAAACAGCCGATCGCTGCCTCATTGCCTATCGCGATCTACGCGCCAAGAGCGCGTAAACCTACTTACCGTCCAGCAGGCCGGGCGCTTCTCCAAGAACGCCGAGATGCCTTCCTGAGCGTCAGCGGCCATTGCATTCACGGTCATCACTTCTTTCGCATACCGATACGCCGCTTCGTGATCGAGATCAATCTGCGCGTAGAAAGCTTGCTTTCCAATCGAAACCGTCAGCGGGCTGGCGGCTCCGATGTGTGCGGCGAGTCTTCGAGTGGCCTGTTGCAGCTCATCAGCGGGAACCACATCATTGACCAAGCCCCAATCTCTCGCCATGGCGGCGCTGATCGGCTTTCCGGTCAAGAGCATCTCGAGGGCGCGCTTACAACCGATCGCACGGCTCAGCTCTACCATGGGCGTCGTACAAAACAGCCCGATTTTCACGCCCGGGGTAGCGAATTGAGCTTGCTCAGAAGCAACCGCGAGGTCGCACGCTGCGACCAACTGACAGCCCGCGGCGGTAGCGATGCCCTGGACTTCGGCGATAACCGGCTGTGGAATGGATTTCAGCTTAAGCATCAGATCGCAGCATGCTTCGAAAATCTCGCGGTATTCGCTGACCGAGCGGCCGGTCAGTTCACTCAAGTCGTGTCCGGAGGAAAAGACGCTACCCTCCGCCGCCAGCACAATCGCTCGCACGGCGCGATCGGCGCCCATCTGCTCGAAAGCCTTCGTCAGCTCGCGCATCAATGCCAGCGACAGCGCATTCCGCCGCTCGGGCCGCGTCAGCGTAATAACTCCGACGGCTCCCTCTTTTTCCATTCTCAAAAACGGCATCGTTACATCCTCAATACGACAATACAGGCGTGAGCCCTTCTGCGGACCAGCCCATTCGGGTGTTCATTACCGGCGGAACCTTCGATAAGGAATACGACGAAATCAACGGGCGCCTGTTTTTCAAGGATTCGCACCTCGCGGAGATGTTAAATCTGGGTCGCTGCCGCCTGCCGCTTGAAATTCGGACTCTCATGATGGTGGACAGTCTGGATATGACCAGCGCAGATCGCCGCCTGATCGCCGAACAGTGCGTGGCGGTTCCCGAATCACGCATCGTCATCACACACGGCACCGACACGATGGCCGACACGGCGCGGGTGCTTGTGGAGAGCGTCGAGGCGAAGACTATCGTCCTTACAGGCGCAATGGTTCCCTATAAGTTCGGCAGCTCGGACGGACTCTTCAATCTCGGCAGCGCTCTGGCTTTCGTGCAGGCCCTTCAACCGGGTGTCTATATCGCCATGAATGGCCGTTACTTTACCGCCGGGCACGTGCGCAAGAACCGGGAAACGGGCATCTTCGAAGAACTGGAAGCCGGCTACTGAACGATGCGGCAGTCTCACGACGTAATTATTGTAGGCGCCGGAGCGGCGGGTCTGGCCGCCCTCCGAGAGCTGGACCGTGCCGGTGTCGATACCCTCTGCCTGGAAGCGCGCGATCGTATTGGCGGCCGTATTCTGACCGTTCGCGACCCACTCTGCCCGATCCCGATTGAACTCGGCGCTGAGTTCATCCATGGGCGGCCGGACGAAATCTGGAGCATTATTCGCGCCGCAAATCTCGCCGCATACGACGTAACCGATCATTCGGTTCACATCGAGAACGGCGCAGTTCAGAGCCGCGAAGATGCTTGGCTGCCCGTCAGCCGGGTGAACCACGAGATGCGAGAAGCAGCTCAACACGGCCCGGACCGGTCCTTTGCGGATTTCCTTTCCAGGACGAACCATCCGGAGAAGGTGAAGCGCCTCGCAGTCAATTTCGTCGAGGGCTTCAACGCCGCGCGCCAGGAGATCGTCGGTATCCAGTCGCTTGTAATAGACATGGAGGCAGCGGACCAGATCGATGGCGGCAGGTCGTTTAGGCTTCTCAGCGGCTATGAGGCAGTTCCGCAGCATCTGCTCGCGACCGTTCGGGATCCGCACTCTCGGCTACTTCTGAACACCGTTGTGCAGGCAATCGAGTGGCACGCCGGGTCTGTCACTGTACATGCCCGTTCCACGATGACGGACTCGCAACGGACTTATTTCACTCGGCGCCTGATTATGACAGTCCCGCTCGGAGTACTGCATGATGGCTCGATCCGGTTCACACCGGAACCGGCTGAAGCGCTTGCCTCCGCGCGCCGGCTCGCCTTCGGGCAGGTTTTTCGCGTCGTGCTTCGCTTTCGGGAGGCAGTTTGGGAACGAGATCCTGACTTCGCGGATGCCGGCTTCCTACTCTCCGATGACCCCGTCTTTCCAGCCTGGTGGTCGCCGCTCGCGGTGCGCGCACCGATTATCACCGGTTGGAGCGCCGGTCCACACCCCGATGCGGTAATAGCCCAGTCGCGCGAGAAGGTCATCGCGAAAGCGCTTGCAGCCTTGTCGGCAATCACCGGAACTCCAAAGGCCGAACTAACCACTTTGCTCGAAGCATCCTATTTTCACGACTGGCATGCGGACCCGTTTGCCAGGGGCGCATACAGCTACGTGCCGGTCAACGCGCTCGAAGCGCGGGAGATGCTGGCAAAGCCGGTCGACAACACTCTGTTCTTCGCAGGCGAAGCGACAGAACTGAATGGCCACAGCGCCACGGTTCATGGCGCGATCGCATCCGGAATTCGTGCCGCAGCGCAGGTGCTCGGTACCCTGAAGTAGTGAAAGCCGTCGAAATCTCTTCGTTCGGCCCGCCGGATGTGCTGAAGCTCGTTGAACGCCCAATCCCTGAGCCGCGAGAAGGCGAGGTCCTTATCCGCGTTCAGGCCGCCGGCGTGGCGCGGGCAGATACGATGCAGCGCAAGGGCCAATATCCGCCACCTCCGGGCGCCTCCGAAATACCTGGCCTCGATGTGGCAGGGATCATCCACGCGCTCGGCCCGGGCGTTACGAATTTTTCAATCGGAGACCCGGTGTGCGCCATCCTCGCGGGCGGCGGCTACGCCGAATTCTGCACCGCACCTGCCGTCCAGGTGCTTCCGATCCCCGCAGGTTGGACACCCGTCGAAGCCGCCACTCTTCCAGAGAATCTGTTCACCGTTTTCGACAATCTCATGACGCGCGCCGCGCTCCGAGCCGCCGAAACGCTACTCGTCCATGGCGGCGCCAGCGGGATCGGAAGCATGGCCATTATGCTGGGCCGCGCCTGGAACGCCACCGTGATCGCTACCGCCGGCAGCAGTGAGAAATGCGCCGCGTGCGTCAGCTTAGGCGCTCGCCACGCGATCAACTACAAAGAGATCGACTTCGCGATAGAGGTGCAACGTATCACAAGCGACCGCGGTGTGGATGTCATTCTCGACTTGGTCGGCGGCCCATATCTCGAGCGCAATCTCAATTCACTTGCTGTCGAAGGCCGCCTTGCAGTCGTCGCGACGCAAGGCGGCCGCACCGCCCAGTTCGATCTGGGCAAGTTGATGCACAAGCGCGCGCGCGTGATGGGCTCCACTATGCGAGCTCGCACGCCCGAACAAAAAGGTCAAGTTGCCGAGAGACTGCGCCACGACGTCTGGCCGCTCCTCCCTGCCAAAGATCCGATCCGTCCCGTGGTCGACACTACTTTCCCGCTTGCCCAAGCCGCCAAAGCCCATGAGCGCCTGGAGTCCAGCCAGCACATCGGGAAGATCGTTCTAGTCGTTTGATGCGATATCCTGAGAGAAGTGCGGCCAAGCCCGCACGAGCCTCACACGGAATTCATAATCAGTTGAAAATCGGATTTGTAAGTCTCGGCTGCCCGAAGAACCTCGTCGACACCGAAGTGATGATGGGGCAGCTTGTCTCGAACGGGCACGAACTCACTCCGCACCCCGCCGATGCCGATGTGATTGTCGTCAACACCTGCTCCTTCATCGATCCGGCGAAACAGGAGTCCGTTGACACCATCCTCGAAATGGCGGAGTACAAGAAAACGGGTAAAGCACAACGGCTGATCGTGGCAGGCTGCTTGGTAGAGCGCTACCGCAGCGATATCCGAAAGACTTTGCCCGAGGTAGATGCCGTCCTGGGGACGAACGAGTTATCTCAAATCACGGCGCTATGTGAAGGCATGGAACCGAAAGAGATCGCTCCCAAGCCTTACCTCTACCATGAACTGACTGCGCGAGTATTCACCACCCCGCGGCATTCGGCTTACATCAAGATCGCGGAAGGATGCGATCATCCCTGTTCCTTCTGCGTCATCCCTCAGTTCCGCGGCGCCTTCCGCAGCCGCCGTTTTGAGAGCGTTATCAATGAAGCGACGCGCATGTTGGCTACGGGCGTTCGGGAGATCAATCTGATCGGACAGGACACAACCTGCTACGGAGAGGATCTCGGCATTAAGAATGGTTTGGCGGAGTTGCTCGCTCGTCTCGCGCAAATCCCGACCGAACTGCCGAAGTGGATCCGCTTCCTTTACGCTTATCCCAATAAGGTCACGCAACTGCTGCTCGACACCATCGCCCGGCACGATGCGCTCGTGAAGTACATTGACATGCCGCTGCAACATGCCAGCGCACCGGTCCTGAAGCGCATGAAACGGGGTGCGAACGCGGATATATTCCTGAAGCTGATTGAACGCATCCGCGCGACTGTTCCCGGTATTGCCATTCGCACCAGCATGATCGTTGGATTCCCGGGCGAAACCGACGCCGATTTCGAACAACTTTGCCAGTTCATCGAAGTGGCCCGTTTTGATCGCCTCGGTGTGTTCTCCTACAGCGACGAGGAAACGAGCGGCAGCTTCCATCTGGACCACAAGGTAGACAAACGAACCATCTACAATCGCAAACGCAAGCTGATGTCGCTTCAGCGCCGGATCTCGCTAGAGCGCAACCGGGAGCTGATCGGCCGCACGCTGCCCGTGCTGGTCGAAGGTCCATCAAAAGAAACAGACCTGCTCTGGGAAGCCCGCCTTTCCACTCAAGCTCCTGAAATCGACGGCGTATGCTACATCAACGACTTTGGCCCTGGTGAGCCTCGTCCGGGCGAGATGCGCATATTGCACATAACAGAGACGCACGATTACGATCTGGTCGGCGGACTGGCTGATCGCCCCGGAGCAGAATGATGCTGTTCGCACATTGCCAGCAAACCCGTTCCCGATTCTTCCATCGGTTACTCGCCCGAGTTCCCTGCCCGCCCGGTAAGTGTGCGCTGTCCCATTTGCAAAAAGGAAGTCTCGTTAACCGATCCAGAGATGCCCTTCTGCAGTAAGCGATGCCGTTTGCTCGATCTCGCAAACTGGGCTTCTGAGAAGTACGTCATCTCCAACCCCCTTCCTGACGTCGATACCGAATCGCCGGAAAATCCGGAACAGCTTGAGCCCGGACAGTGGGAAGGCCCGGACACTTGAACCGGCTGGCAGTCGTGCTGGCCACCTGGTTCGGCTGCGGTTACTTCCCGTTCGGTCCCGGTACCGCTGGTTCTCTTGCAGCGGTTCTCATTGCCGTTTGCCTTCATGAGTTCCTTGGTGCGGGCCGCCTCACGATACTGTTGCTGATCGCTGTACTACTGTTTCCAGCAGTCTGGGCGTCAACTCAGATGGCCCGCATCCTGCAGAAAAAGGATCCCGGAGCGGTCGTGATAGATGAAGTGTTGGGACAGTGGCTCGCGCTGCTCGGGGCTCCTCTTCTAAGCTGGAAAGGTCTCTTAGCTGGCATTCCTGCTGTTCCGAATTTTTGATATCTGGAAGCCAGGACCCGTACGAATGCTTGAGCGATTGCCCGAGGGATGGGGTATTGTTGCCGATGATCTTGCAGCCGGATTCTGCGGAGCGCTTATCTTGTATATAGGCAGAACGTTTAGACTCTACTAGGTATGCCGAGCAAACAACAGGCAACGGACTCTCAAAAGATGCGCCCCAAGATCGCCAAAGTCGAGCCCGATGCGGCAATCTCCGGCGGCGAGCTACATATCCGGGGCCAGCATCTTGCGAATCACGGAAGACCCATCGTCAGATTGGGCAATCAGCCGGCCCATCTCGTCGTGGCGGGCGAATCGTATATCATCGCTCGGGTTCCAGAACACGCCGTGGTTGGCGAACTGGTGGTTGCCAGCGGAGATCAGGAAAGCGATCTTTACGAAACTCATCTCGGCATTCAGGTCGCCGACAGCCTGCATCCGGTGGCCAATCCGGCCGTCGACAGCGAAGGCAACATCTACAGCACATTCAGCGGACCGCGCGGCCAGAAGTCGCCCGTATCGATCTATAAAATCGATACCAATTACAATTCGAAGCCCTTTGTTACCGATCTCATGAACCCCACCGGGCTGGCGTTCGATCGCGAGGGCTTACTGTACGTAACCAGTCGCTACGATGGCATCGTTTACCAGATCACACCGGCGGGTAACATGAACGTCTACGTGGAAGGCATGGGCGTTGCTACCGGCGTGGCGTTTGATCGTGAAGACAATCTGTTCGTCGGCGACCGCAGCGGTACCATCTTCAAGATCAGCCGCTCGCGCCAGATCTACGTCTTCGCAACTCTCGAGCCGTCCATCGCGGCGTACCATCTTGCGTTCGGACCCGACGATTATCTGTACGTAACCGGCCCCACTACCTCCAGCTTCGATTCCGTTCATCGCATATCGAGCGCCGGTGAAGTAGAGGTTTTCTATCGCGGTCTCGGCCGTCCGCAGGGCGTTGCCTTCGATCTTCAGGATCGTCTCTACGTGGCCGCTTCCATGGGCGGCCGGCGCGGGATCGTGCGTATCGATCCGTCCGGCAAAGCCGACCACTTTCTCTCCGGCCCCGGCATCGTAGGTCTTGCGTTTACGCCATCGCGCGCCGTAATTGTCGCGACTCACAACGCGCTGTTCCGGGTAGATGCCGGTATTGCGGGAAGGCCGCTTCCCTAAATCCGCGAAATGCCTAAAAATGCCGAGATCATCGCGGTCGGCAGCGAGCTGCTGACGCCGCAGCGCGTCGATACTAACTCGCTGATCGTCACGGAGCACCTCAATCTGCTGGGAGTGGAGGTTGTGCGGAAGCAAATAATCGGTGACGATCGCGAACGGCTGACGAATGCGATCAAGCACACCCTCGAGAGATCCGATATTGTCATTCTGATCGGTGGCCTCGGGCCTACCGAAGACGATGTCACGCGCGAAGCGGCAGCAGCGGCGCTCGGCCGCCAGCTTGTGTTGTCGCTTGAGCAGGAATCGATCCTCATTAGCCGCTTTCGCCAGATCAACCGCCCGATGGCCAAGAACAACATTCGCCAGGCTTATCTCATCGAAGAAGCAGAAGCCATGCCGAATCCGCACGGCACAGCGCCCGGCCAGTTCATCTCGACCGATCGCGGAGCTCTCGCCCTACTTCCCGGTCCTCCGCGAGAGCTGAAGCCCATGGTCGAAAACCAGCTAGTGCCCCGTCTGCGACCGGTGCTTCCGCCGCAAGTGATCCGTGTGCGCGCGTTTCGCATCACCGGCATCGGTGAATCGGATCTGGATAGCCAGATCGCACCTATCTACACGAAATACACCAATCCCGTAACGACCGTTCTTTCCTCGCCCGGGGATCTGCTCGTCTATTTACGTGCGCAAGCCGCGACCATTCAGGAAGCCGACGCGCTGTTGCGCGAGGTAGGGAACCCGATCACTCAGCTTCTCGGTGATCGCATCTACAGCGAGAATGCCGAAGAATCGCTCGAGATGGTTGTGGGACGCCTGCTGCGCAAGCAGCGGGCGACGGTTGCCACCGCCGAAAGCTGCACGGGCGGTCTGGTGGCCGGCCGTTTGACGGATCGCGCTGGCAGCTCAGATTACTTTGTCGCTGGTTACGTCACTTACAGCAGCAGACAGAAGACCGAGATTCTGGGCGTTCCACGCGAGTTGATCGACAAACATTCGGCGGTGAGCGAGCCCGTAGCCAGCGCCATGGCCGAAGGGGCACGCCGCCGCGCCAATAGCAGTTATGCGCTTTCCGTGACCGGCTACGCGGGTCCGGACGGCGGCACCGATTTCGATCCGGTAGGTACGGTGTATCTTGGTGTCGCTGGCCCTGCTGGGACTCGCGTCGTACGCACGCGATTCGGTGCAGACCGCTACAGAGTCAGGACGTTAGCGGCACAAAGCGCGCTTGACCTGTTGCGCAAAACTCTGTTACAAGCCGGCTGCTGATTCACTCACGTCAGTTTGGCGAGAATATCGGCGAGATCAGTGGAATTCTTATCTACCGCTCCGGCGCTGAACTTCGGCCCGATCGCGATGGCCTCCGTACCAGCCTCGAACCATCCGAGAAACCCGGCCTGCTTCGCGCCTGTAAGACGTTGCTGGTTCACCCACGTGTAGTAGGCCCCCATGTCGGCGTCGATGAGCGAGCCTTCCGGGTCGAGCGCCGGCTTGCTCGCAGCCTCCATCAGCAACGCGCTCATCGGACGCTCCTGCTGGCGCGCCGTGAAACGTGCCACCAACGTGACGGGTTGCGCTCTCCGTAAGCTTTCGCGAGCCGCCCACTGCACGAACGTCGTCGTGAAAATCTGCGTGCCCGAACCTTCGGTTAGGAGGCTCAGCTGGAAGCGGCTGAGCGTCGGATTCTGCTGCTCATCCATCCCTAGGTCACTGGGCTGCATGCGCGCCAGCAGAGACCTGAATGCCTCCGGGCCCATCCCCGACTCAAAGACCTTCCGCATTTTCTCCTGGAGCCTCGCACGCGCAGGGGTAAGCGCGTCATGGGAGACATATGTAACCTTATCGCTTGCCTTCTGCATCGAGCCGCCATCGATATACCAATGCGCAAACGGCTCTGGATGACTGTTCGCCCTGGCATTTACGGCGTCCACTATCAATTGCGACGTAGTGGCGGTCACTCGTGGATAGTAGGTCCCGTACTGGCGCAACTTCCTGAATAATGGGTAGCTGTTGTTCCGGACCCCCTGGCCCATGAGGACAATCGCAAGCCGCTGCATGCCGGGCACCTCCTCCGGAACGGCTTTCGAAACCTTGTCAAAGAATTCGAATGCAGCTGTACGAAAAGCGTCAATCTGATGCGATGCCCAAAGATAAGCGGAGAGTTTTTCAGAAAAGGACGCGGGATCATTGACCCAGTCGGAAGCTTCCAGCTCATTTGAGAGCTTTAATTTCGCGAACGGCTCAAACAAGGCTGGCCGCTGCTCTTTCGGTACTGACCGGAGGTAAACAAACTGCCGCTCCAACTGCTTCCGCTCGGCCGGAAATTGCCAGTCCCACTTAATCAATTCGCGCAAAAGGAGAGCCAGAAAAGGAACCGGCATCTCGCGAAACAGATCGAGCTGTTTGATAGCCACTTGTTTCGCAAGGGGAGGGTAGGCGGTGAAATCCGCCTCACCAAGTTCGGCCGGC
Source organism: uncultured Acidobacteriaceae bacterium (assembly GCA_963846185.1). Classification (GTDB taxonomy): domain Bacteria; phylum Acidobacteriota; class Terriglobia; order Bryobacterales; family Bryobacteraceae; genus Bog-105. The sequence continues at coordinate 33,999 of CAWJVA010000029.1, forward strand.
GTCAATATCGCCGCGTGCTGTTGCTGAGACGTATTCGTCAATCTTACAACTTCCAAACCAGTCCCGATCGCGCTATTTCGAGGCGATGTAATCGATTAAGGCAGATATATCAGAATCGCTCAACTTCTTGCCAAATGCAGGCATCAAAGCGCCGCCGTACTTGATCCGTACCACAACGTACTGCCTGCTCGGTTTGCCATGACTCAAAGGCAGCGTTTCGTTCTGAAATAAATGATTCAGGCTTGGTCCGAACTTCCGCGAATGCGTCTTGTCTTTGTCGATATCGTGGCAAACGGCGCAGTTCTCGCGGTAAAGATCGCGGCCGATCACCGTTTGCGATATTTCCCAGGGCGGAGTCTTTGTATCGGCCGCAGACAATATGGTCGCTAGCGGCAGCACGATGATCCATCTCGAACTCACGAGGCCTCCGCCATCCTCGCGACATTGTCCGCGCCGCCCCGCTCCATACAGCGGCGCGCCTCTTCGGCCTGTTCCTGCCGGCAGCGCAGGCGTATGCAAATCACGCCCGGTTCGATGTCCGGCACCGGACCGTGTTTCCGCCGAAGTAGTCCGCTCTCCCAGAGAAAGCAGAGCAGCGTGGTCAGAATGGCGCCCAGCATTGTCAGCTCATAGAAAACCACGCCCGTTGCCCAGAACGAAAACAATGGCATGCCGCCGGTGAAGAGCGGATAATTGTACTGCGTGAAATGAACGAAGCCAATTGCCAGCAGACAGGCCGTTACTGCCCCGCTGACAACCGTGAACGACATGCGGCTCGGCCGATCGAGAACACCTCGCGGAAATTCGACAGGCTCATCTGAGAACACATCGATTGCACTGCTGTCAAAGCCTTTGGCGCGCAGTTGGCGTAGCGCCTGTGTTGCAGCAGCATTGCTCTGAAAATCGCCTCTCAGATACATCTTGCTCAGTCCTGGTCGGCCGGGTGCGGCTCGAACTCCCAAATAGAAACCAGCGGGAACAGCTTTGAAAACAGCATGTAAAGCATTCCCATGACTGCAAACGTGGCGGCTGTGATCGAAATCTCGACCCAGCTGGGCGCGTATGTTCCCCAGGCAGCGGCAAGACGCGGCATGCTGAGCGTCGGGACGATAATGATATAACGCTCGAGCCACATACCGATGAGCACCGTTATCGACGCAAATGTTGCAGTTCCGATGGAGCGCAGACGCTTGATGCCCAGCAGCACAAAAGGTACTACAAAGTTGCAAACCACCATGACCCAGAAATACGGCGCGAAATGACCGCGAGTGCGCGCGCCGAAAACGGCCATTTCCTTCGGTTCATTCCCATACCAGACGGTAAGATTCTCCGCGACCGTGAAGTAGAGCCAGAGCAGGCTCATCAGCAGCAGGAGCTTTGCCAAATTGTTGAAGTGGTGCGGCGTCAGGTAACGTTCAAAGTGCAGTGCTTTGCGAATGATGGCCATCACCAGCAGCAGGGCCGCGATACCGCTGAAAATCGCGCCCACCACGAAGTAAGGTCCGAAGATCGTACTGTGCCACATCGGCGCAACCGCCATTGAGAAATCCCACGCCACTACGGTGTGCACGGAAATTGCGACTGCCAGAATAATTGCGGCCATCAGCTTCATCGCACGCTCTAACGCGTGCCATTCACGGTCGCTTCCCGTCCACCCTAGCGACAACTTGCGATATAGCGTCCGCCGCCACCCTGTTGCATGCGCAGCTAATTGCGCGACATCCGGGATCAGCGGCAGGAATAGATAGATCGTGCTGCCGGTGAGATACGTCGTGATCGCCATTAGATCCCACATCAGCGGCGATCGGAAGTTCGGCCAGAGCAGTCGCGAATTCGGGTAAGGAACCAGCCAGTAAAAAATCCATGCACGGCCGAGATGAATGATCGGGAACATACCGCCTATCATCAGAGCGAAGACAGTGATAGCCTCCGCCGCACGCGTAACAGGCTTCCTCCAGTTCGCATCAGTCAACCGAAGAATCGCTGAGATCAGTGTGCCGGCGTGCGAAATACCGATCCAGAAAACGAAATTGACTAAGTAGAAGCCCCAAAACACGGGTCGCCGAATGCCCGCCACGCCGATGCCCTTGTGCAACTGATAGCCCCAGCAGAATCCACCCCAGGCAACTAGGGTAAGCAGTACGGACAGAACAATAAGATAGCGCGGCCCTGCTTTGGCCAGCGGGCTCCAGAGATCGCGGCGCACTTCCGGATAAGGAATGATTTCGGGCGCGGCCGCCACCTAATCCGCCCTCTGCAGATAAAAGACCTTTGGCTTCGTGCCAAGCTCCTCGAGCAGCCGCGTAGCACGTCCGCTCGCGGCTAGCCGCGATACCTGGCTCTCAGGGTCATTGAGATCGCCGAACGTCATCGCTTCCGCCGGACACGATTGAACGCAAGCCGGCTGAATTTCTCCATCTGCTACTGGACGCTGCTGCTCGTGCGCGTCGCGCTCAGCTCGCTGAATGCGTTGGATGCAGAACGTGCATTTCTCCATCACACCCGCTTCGCGAATCGACACATCGGGGTTGTGCTGCAGCTGCAGCGGTTCAGGCCAAGCCGGGTCGAACCAGTTGAAAAAACGAACCGAGTACGGGCAGTTGTTGGCGCAGTAACGCGTTCCGACACACCGGTTATAAACCTGGACGTTCAAGCCCTCCTCGTTTTTGTAAGTCGCATAAACAGGACACACCGGCTCGCATGGCGCCTCGTCGCAATGCTGGCAGAGTACCGGCATGTGCCGGACGCGTACGTTCGGAAATTCTCCTTCGTAATAGCGATCAACACGAATCCAATGAACCGCACGCCCCTTCTCCGCGGACTCCGGATCGGACACCGGCAGATTATTCTCCGCATGGCACGCGGCAACACAAGCCTGGCAGCCGGTGCAGCGATCGAGGTCAATCGCCATGCCCCAGCGATGTTCGGTCTTCTCAGCTCCGCTCACCGGTACCCCCATGGCCCCTGCTCGCGATCGCGCGGCGAAAACTGGATAAACTCCCCTCGCGGCTTTTCCAGTCGTGCCAGTCGTACACGCGTCGCCCCACTCGCGAGTGTCCCCGTGACCGGCTCCCAGGCGGCAGCAAGAATACTGATCGGGTTCGCACCGCGCCCCGAAGCATACCGCCCGTAGTGCGTGTGACCTTCACCAATGGCCATGCTGATAACGCCGGGGATCGCAGCCGGATGGACATAAGCCGGGGCCTCGAGTGCCGCAGCAGGAGATTCGACACGCACCCAATCGCCTGTGCTCACTTTCATCTGAGCCGCGGTTTGCGGATCGATCTCGACGGGCACGTTCCACATCGCACTCGATGCGGGATCCGGCAGTTCCTGCATCCACGGCAGATTCGCGCCACTGCCGTCGTGATATTGCAGTGACAGATAGGGCTGGAAGTACATCGGAAACTGTTTTGGATCGCCTTGAAATGCTGCGCTCTCAGCCGTAATGCCTGTCTCATGCGGCTGTCCGGTAGATTTCGGGGGTTCTCGTTCAGACGCGGCATTCGGCCAAAAGCCGCCCTGTCGAACGACTTGTTCCCAGTTTTCGTCTCCGTTCATAAGAGATTTCAAGTAACTCTCCGGGGTGACCGGCGCAAAGTCCATTCCCATCTTCTTAGCGATTTGTGCAATGGTCTGTTCGAGCGAACGAGTGTCGTACAGCGGGCGTATGAAAGGTGTCGAGACCGTAATAGCCGGCCCGGGCGAAACGGCTGGAATCACCGCGCTCGCCGTTTCCAGGAAGTGATGCGCCGGGAGAATCCAATCGGCGTACGGGGCTGAGTCGTCGATGAACGGCCCGAAACTGACAATCGTATCCTGCTTCTCGAGCGCCTGCCGCACGCCAGCGCTCGATGGCAGAGTGTATACCGGATTTTGCCCGTCGAGAAACAGCAGCTTCGAGCTTGCGAGTCTGGCCGCAACATAGCCTGCGTGGGGGGCCGTCGAGTATTCAGGATTTGGCGGCGAAACGCCTCCTGCCCGCCCGACGGCGCCAAGCAGCAAATTCACATAGTGACTCGCAGTAACCGCCGCGAGCGAGTTCGTGTGCACGCTCGATGCACCAGCAAGCACCACGGGCGCGTCCGATTCACTCAGTTCATGAGCGACGCGCTGCAAACGCCTCACATCGATTCCGCAGGTTTTAGTCAACGCTGTCAGATCCGCCGATCGGATCGCCGCAAGCATCGAAACTGGAAACTGCTGAGAGTTTTGCGCTGCCTTCGTATCCAGCAGCAATCGCAGCAACGCTGTCAGAAACTGCGGCTCGGATCCTGGTTGCAAAGGAAGCCACTCGTCGGCGTTCGCCGCCGTCAGCGACATACGTGATTCGGCGTGAACGAATCGCCCTCTTACGCCCGGCCGCCCCTGCCGAAAAGCTCCGTATTGCCGCGCATAATACACAGGCGAAGCCCAGCCGCCCAGAAAATCCGCACCGATACCCAGAACGTATTTAGCACGTGCAATGTCGTAAACGGGGACGCCATTCCAGCCAAAAACCGTCTGCGAGGCCTTCCTCTCAATAGACATGTCGTTAAAGGCACAGCTCACCGGCGGCGGGGCATTCATCGCCGATAGAAAATTCTGAACGGTTTCGGCCTTGTTACCCGCGGCAGGGCCGGTTAGGAAAAGGATCTTCGCCGGGTCTGCCGATCGTTGCTTTTCAAGCAGGACGGCCACCGCATCGATAGCGTCGTCCCATGACACGGCGACGAACTCGGCGCTCCCCCTCGGCCCTTTGCGGCGGAGAGGCCCGCTCACGCGATCCGGATTGTACAGCGATTGCACGGCTGCCTGGCCGCGCGCGCACAACCGCCCCCCACTCACCGGATCCAGCGGATTTCCTTCGATCTTTTTAATGCACGCAACCGGCTCACGAAACTGCCGGCCTTGCCGCTCAATGAGGCGTTCGCCTTTCATAACACGCACGATCGTGCCGCATCCTGCGCCACACTCGTTGCATACCGCCGGATGCCACTGCTCTTCGCTGGGCACCATCTCGTGATCCGGAACCAGAACCGGAATCAGCGCATCCGTCTTCCTTGTGCAGGAGCTTGCCGCCACTCCTGCTGACACGCTCGATAGTATTTTGAAAAAGCTGCGTCGTTCCATCTGATCAGCGCCTCAGTAGTGACATGCAGCGCAGTCCTGTGAGGCGTTCCTTTCGCGGTGACAAGTGAGGCAGGTACCCATCGTGAAATTGATGTACCGGATGGCGACCGTTTCCTTCGTCAGATCACCGTGACAGGTGGCGCAAGATATGCCAGCTTCATAGTGCGGTGCGTGGCGAAACTTTACATGTGCTTCGCTCGAGAATCCGTAAACGCGCACCCACGGGATCTCTTCCTTTTCCTTCGCGTATTGAAGAACCTTCTTCACTTCTGGTTTATTGGTGGCAAGCTTTGCGTGGCACAGCATGCATTTCGTTACTGAAGGAATACCGGCCGACGCGCGAATATCGGCTCCGGTATGGCAGTCGACGCAAGCCAGACCGAGCTTCATATGAACATTGTGCGGGAACTGAATTGGTTGCGCGGCAACGGCGATGCATGCGCCGAATACGATCAGCAAACAGTAACGAACGCCCGCCCGGACACATTGCAGCTGTGCGGCCAACCGTTCAATAATGATCTCCCGTTCTCCCTGTGGCTCGCATGCCGGCCCGATTCCGGCGCGATGCGAACGAAGATGTTTGAAGTAAATAGTAAGGGATAGCTTATCTCAACTGCAATTCAGGCGACGAATGCACCTGGTTCGCATAGCGGAATTGAGTCAAGAGACGATTTGCAAACCAGCGGTAGAACGCTACGGCGCAGGCTCTAAAACAGCTCCGGTTTCGGGCAAGCGAACAGCCGTCAACCAGAAATCCTCGACCAGGCGAACTTTGCGAAGGAAGTCGCCAACATCGACGGGCTTCGTCAGATAGCAGTTCGCATGATGCGCGTATGCGTGCTGGACATCGGTCTCGAGATCGGACGTGGTGAGCACGACAACCGGGATCATTTGCAAACCGGGATCCCTCTTTACCTCGGCCAAAACTTCGCGGCCATCCATCCGCGGCAGGTTGAGATCGAGAAGAATCAAATCCGGGAGCAGGACTTTGTCGTACCGCCCTTGCCGCCGCAAAAATTGCAACGCCTCCTCGCCATCTTCCGCCACCGAGAGACGGTGATTCAACCTGCCTTCGCGGAACGCTTCCCGCGTCAGGAACACGTCGCCGGGATTATCCTCGACGAGAAGAATATTCAAGGGCCTGTAGCCCTCAACATTGTGCACCTCTCAGGAATGATAGCGCCCGAAGAGGGCGGAGACGTGCCCTGATGTTTCTAGATCGATTCCTTACGAGCTTCTGCACGCTTGAAATGCGTCGAGTCCACCGGTGCGCCAGAGGCTCTTGATTGCGCCTCTACGCCATTGATTCCGGCTTTCAACTCTGAAAGCCGCTCGAGTGCGCGGAGCGCGCGCAGCACAAGCTGCCGTTCGTACCGCAGCTCGGCAATTCTTTTCGCGATCATTTGCATCTCAACCCTCCGGCAGAGCACGACTCATCGAGAGCTTTACCTCAGAGCAATGAAGGCAGCGATTCAAGAGCGTACTCCCCTGCTAGTTTTACGGTAATGGTACTAGCCTACACCAATTCTCGATTTCGCGACAAACTAATCTCGCTCCCCACAAAACTTTTTGAGTGGTGTGGCTCACGATGCGCTACCAAAGGCTCACAATGAGCAATCAAGCATACGTTAAGCAGGCCGTGCTCGGGATAAGAACTGGTGAAATTACTATGGAGAATTTTGGTTACGAAAGGGTTGATTGAAACACAAACTATTTGAACGCCAGATCAGAACAAGTAGTTTCCAGGGTTGATTCCCGTCCCAATGGCATTGCAAAGTATTCAATCCCTCGCTGGACCAGAATCGCACGAAGAGTACCTTCTTCATCTGATCCGTACTCAAATCTCGTTTGGCCTTACTTACCTTGAAGAAGCGCGTGCTGCTTGTGTTGAGAGCCGCGCTGAATTCGCCGAGGCCGCCCGTGAAATTGCTGTTAATTCCTATCGGTCAGCCATGCGTTTCGCTGCCCGTCTCGCCAGAGATGCCGATTCCACAATCCGCGAACAACTAAATCAGTTCCGTGACGAAATCGATGCTGTATGGCCGGATCTCATGAATTCCTCTCGAGAGATCGCATAGGCGCGTCAATTTCGACCCCGCGCTAGGTAAAGATCACGACGCTGTCAGGGGCGAGTTCGATTTCGCCGGCCCGCAACTCGAAAGCAGGATCGGAAGCAAGTGCCGCTTGACGTCCGCAGGTAACCGGAACCGATTGCCTGGTGCTTGCAAGATTGCACGCGACCTGAACGCAACCGCGCGTGATCACGATCCACCTCGCTTCCTCGTCGAACCGGACGTCCACTTCGTCCATGCGGCCGTCCGTTAGCGCGGGACTGCTTCGGCGAAAGGCGATCAGCCGCTTGTACCAGTCCAGCAACTCCGCGTGGGAATTTCCCCTGATTTCATCCCAACGCAACTTCGAGCGCAGAAATGTTGCTGGGTCTTGCGGATCCGGCACTTCTTCCGGATTCCATCCGAATGCTAAAACTCACTGCGCCGTCCTTCCGATACCTTCTGGCCGAGTCTCCGGATCGTCATGCCGCGTGAAGTACTGAAACGGCGACGATGCCGCGAACTCCTCACCTTGAAACAAGCATGGGAACAAACGGCGACATCAGTGCCAATGCCGCCGCAATCTTCTGCTGCCCAAAGCTCACCAGATGAACACAGGCGCTCGCCTTGCGCACGGTTTCCCACCTGATCGTGATTCTGTGAGTAAGCGAGAAAATGATGACCCGAGAGTTGCCCACGGGTCTCCCGTGTCGTCTGTCGCGATGCGGAGAGTAAATGCCGTCGAAGACAAACGCTTGCGAAGCGCTTTCGCAAGCTGCGCTACGCAGCCGAATTCCTCGTAGTAGCCATTCTGTTCGCCCGTTAGCACCGTATGCAGCGCGTGGTGGAAATCATCGCTCCATTGAGCGTCGATGCCAAAGCCGCCGCTTCCCGCGAGCGTCACAACCCGCGGATCGTTCAGATCGCTTTCCGCGATCAAAACCAGATGCGGCCAAGCTGCGATGAAAGAGCGATCTACTTCCGCTCGACAAAAACTCCAGAAAATGAAGCGCCGACTTGTCATAATAGGCGTGAACAGCATCCAGCCGCAGTCCGTCGAAATGGTAATCGCGCAGCCACATCAGCGCATTGTCCAACAAGAACCGGCGACTCTCATGGCTGCCCGTTCATGATCCAGGTTCACGGCCGGCCCCCACGGAGTGCTGTAAGCGTCCGTGAAATACGGCCCGAATCGATCCAGATAGTTTCCGAAGGTCCAAAATGGTTGTAAACCACATCCAGCAGAACAGCCAGACCCTTCTCATGGCAGGCATTCACCAGTGCTTTCAGATCGTCGGGTGTTCCATAACAATGATGGGGCGCGTAGAGATCCACGCCGTCATAACCCCATCCCCACGTGCCCGAGAACTCGTTGACTGGCAACAGCTCGAGATGCGTGACGCCCAGATCCGCCAGATAGTCAAGCCGCTCCATGGCCGCGCGAAAGGTCCCGGCAGGAGTGAAGGTTCCAACGTGCAGTTCATAGATCACTGCACTTCAGAGGCTGGGCTTGCACAGCTCATCAGTCCAGTCAAAGGAGCTGAATGATCGACAATCTGCGACGGGCCATTAATCCCTTGCGGTTGGAACTGCGATCTGCGGATCGGGTATCGGATGTCTCCGTTTAGAACAAAGAATACTTCGTGTCCCCGGTCCGGCTTCAGAAACACGCCAGACCACCAGCCGTTCCGTCTTCTTGCATCGCATACAACTGCTCGCCAGTCTTCCAGACAGAGTTTGAGCTCTTGGCGCCCAGACCCGGAAAGTCGTGCATTGATTATTTCTTAACCAGCAAGCGACAGGAAGGTTCTTCAGAAGTTCCGCGAGCGGTGCGGGACCGCCTTCAACAGCGCTCCGGACAATTCGTCTTTGCCATTTTCCGGAAGGTAATAAAAGAGAAGTGCCGGTCCAGTCCGGATGGCGGCCGCATCGCCACCCATTTGGATCAAGTTTCCAGATTAGCCGCGGCGCGATAGCAACGACATTCTCGCCGCGCTGGAAGGCACAAAGTGCTCGGCCTTATCGCCCGTCGACGCGGATTGCGCGATAGTGCCCTTCGCTGCCAAAAGCCTCCGCATGCTCGCGCCTCACTCGCAAGCTGTGAAACAAGTCCACATCTTCGGCAGACCCTCGTCTGCACGCTCCCAGACCTGCTCGCATTCAGCTTCTGCATCTCCTGCTAGCAGCTGTCGCCTCGTCTCGTAATCGACCGGACGGCGGTTGTCCGGATCCACAAGACTGAGATCCCAGAGTTCGGTTCCTTGATACGTGTCCGGAATTCCGGGCGCGGTGAACTTCAGCAAAGCGTTGCGAAAGCGAATTGATCCGTCCTGGAGCACCAGGCGGCTCACAAACTCCTCAAAATCGTCGAGGAATTCCCGATCGTCGTAAATCGATTCGATGAACTGCGCGTCGCGGTCTCGAACTGCTCGTTAGGCGAAAGCCAGTTGTTCGCTCTTGGCTTCCCGCAGGCTTTCTCCATGTATGGGAGCAAGCGATCGGTCGGCAATGGGCCATGCGCCGATCATCGTCTGATAAAGGAAGTATTCGCGTGTTGCGGTCGGGCGCATCTTTTTTACGGTATTTTTCATTGGTTCCGACCAGCCCCGGACGCGTCGGGCCACTCGTCCGGAATCTCGGAAAGCACGCTGATGCGCGCCCGCACATCTTCGCTCCGCTTGGTATCGTGCGTCGATGAGGCGAGCATGCTGCGCGGAGTGATTTCCGTGCCGGGCTGCGCAAAATCCGTGAAATTCATCCGGGGGCCGATTCCAAAACGCCGGGATCGCCGCCAACTTCGTTAAGGCTGATCAGGCGGTTGTAGTTGTAGAAGCTGTATCTTCAACGCCCTTCGCCATAGCTGGCCCGCAGAACTGCTGGAAGCGGTTGACAAATTCTGTTTCTAAGACGCCACGTACGCGCAGCAGCAGGACGTCCGCGATGAAATCAAACAGATCCGGCTCGATCTCGGGCCGATTATTTTTCGCAGCTTCGACGGCGTCGTTCACATATTTGATATCGTCCGGTGAAATCTCATCGCGCTCCGGAACAACATAAGTCCGGTAAACCGTGAAACACGCGACTAACTCGCGAATGGCATTTGGTAGCATCGTGCCTCGTGTAGTCGCGCCGGTCGCGGTGCTGTTCGCAAATATCGCGAAACAGAGTTGTGAGACGATTGACATCGCTCCCGAGCAAATCGCGCAACACTCGATGCTTTTTGTCGCGGCAGACTCCGCCTAGATCGCGTCGATTGTCCGGTGAACTCTGTGTAGAACGCTGTAATCGCTTCTTCCTTGCTGCGATCGACAAACAAACCGCCAGCTTCGTTCAGGTAGTCGTAGCCCGTAGTACCGTCGATCGGCCACTCATGGCGAAGCTTTTCGCCCGGCTCCAGAATTTTCTCGCCACGATCCAGACTTCGGGAGCTTCCTGCCGCAGCCGTTCAAAGTACTGCCTCGGATCTCGCAGGCCATCCGGATGATCGATTCGAATCCCGTCCAACACTCCCTCGCCGCAGCCACCGGAGGATCAGCGCATGCGTGTCGCGAAAACGCGCGGATCCTCCATGCGCAGACCGACGAGCGTATTCACATCGAAGAATCGCCGGTATCCGAGATCCTGTTCGATGGTTCGCCAGTGCGCCAGACGGTAGTTCTGCTGCTCGAACATCGGATCCAACTGGTCGGGATTCCGGTTCACCTCGTTCAGTGACCGCATCCACGGTTTCCGCCGATGAACGGCACTCTCATGGAAAAGCCGATCGAGCAGACCCGAGATCACTTCTTTGTCGCGATGGCGCTGCGTCACGCTCGCATGATCGGTAGCCGTCGCCGCGGGCAGCGCGTCAAGGAATCGGCCAGGAAGGCGAGATATTCGGACCCGAACGCGATTGCAGCTTCGGCAAGATGCCGGGAAGCGACTTCGGGGCTGCCGGCAGCTCGTGGTCGAAATACTTGATGAAGAAGTCACCTGCCGCGCCGTTGAGTTTGAGTTCACCGCGGGCCAGAACTCGGCCGTAGTGGTCGCCCAAGAATCGGAACCAGCAGTTTTCCGCGAAGTTTTTCTTCGAGCGGCTCCCAGTCAATGTCGAAGTAAGAGGCATAGCGGCTCGACGGGCCGTTTTCGAGCACGTCCCACCACATGCGGTTGCGGCTGCCGCTGATCGCCATGTGATTCGGGACGATGTCGAGAACTTGTCCCAAGATGCATGCGCCCAAGCGGAGCGAGAAACGCTCGTGTGCCTCCGCTCCACCCAGTTCTTCGTTCACGTTATGATGGTCGACGACGTCGTAACCGTGCTGACTGCCCGGGGCCGCCTGAAGATATGGCGAGCTGTACACATGGGAGATGCCTAGTTGTTCCAGATAGTCCGCAATTTCGGCAGCGGCATCGAAACCAAAGTCTGCGTGCAGTTGTAGCCTGTACGTCCCTGTCGGGATTCTGCTCATTCGATTTCTAAGAGCCGGATCCAGGCACATTGTTTCGCTCGTGGCCACGTTCCACGCCGGAATTCGTAACAGTGACAGTGAAAGTGGCAATGCTTGTACGAAATCGAGAAGGCCTACCTGCCGCGACCTCGCGTCATTCTGCTTCATCCGCGACGACAACGTCGCCATCGCGCGCGTCTCGCTCTGCCGGACAAGAATGAAGTTGGATAGCGGGCAAATCGTTGTCACGAAGTCGCCGATCCCGGCCGGCCACAAGATGGCGCTCCGCAATATCGCCGAGGAGAGCCGGTCTATCGTTACGGAAATGTCATTGGATTCGCAACGCGCGCCATCGAACCAGGCGAGCACGTCCATGTGCACAACCTCGGCTACAGAGACCTCGACGCCTCGATGAAGTGACCCGGCTGCTGCTGCCGCGCGCTTCCAAGCTCACTTCGAACCAGAACGTTTCTCGGCTACCGGCGCGCTGACGGGCGAGTGGGCACGCGCAACTACATTGCGGTGGTGGCGGCCAGCAATTGCGCCGCGTACACGGCCGAGCTGATCGCGGACAGCTTCGCAGATGAGAAACTCCCGAAAAACGTCGACGGCGTGGTTGCTTTCCCGCATGGCGAAGGCTGTGCGATGGCGATGGGTCCGGATCTCGATCAGCTCCAGCGGACACTTGCGGGCGTTCTCGACCACCCCAACGTATCGGCCGCGCTGATTCTGGGTCTTGGGTGCGAATCGAACCAGATCAGTCACTATCTCGGCGAGCGGCCGTGTCCACTCCTGCCACATCTGCAGGGATTGACTCTGCAGGAATCGGGCGGCACGCGCGGCGCGATTGAAGCGGCGCGCAAGCACAGATCAAGACCTACATCGAGCGCGCCGCCTGCGAAAACCGAACCGAAGTTCCAGCGTCGGCCATTAATTCTGGGCCTGAACTGCGGCGGGTCCGATTCGTTTTCCGGCATCACGGCCAATCCCGCACTAGGCTACTGCTGCGATCTCATGGTCGAGCAGGGCGGGACCGTTGTGCTAGCTGAGACCACTGAGATCTTCGGCGCCGAGCATTTGCTGGTCGCGGCGCGCCCGTACGCCGCACGTCGCGCAAGAGCTTCTCGAACAGGTCGAAAGCTACAAAGCGCTACTTCGTCAGTTCGGTGGCAGCTTCAACGACAATCCGTCGCCCGGCAACAAGGAAGGCGGACTGACGAACATTCTGGAAAAATCCCTGGGCGCGGTGGCGAAAGCCGGCACAACGCCGCTGGAAGAAGTTGTCGATTACGCGGAGCGCGTGCACGGGCCGGGTTTCGTGTTCATGAACACGCCCGGATACGATCCGGTCTCGATTACGGGTTTGGCCGCGGGAGGGTCGAACCTGATCGCTTTCACTACTGGCCGCGGCAGCGCGATCGGGTTCCCGAACGTTCCGGTCTTAAGATCGCGAGCAATCCCTTACGTATCGCCGCATGACCGGCAACATGGACGTCAACGCCGGGCTGAATTGCCGACGGCGAAGCCACGGTCGAGCAGGTCGGCCGCGAGATATTCGAGACTTTGCTTCGCATTGCCTCAGGCGAGCGAACAAAGGCGGAGCTGCTCGGCCATCACGAATTCGCTCCCTGGCGCATCGGGCCCGTGATGTAACGGCCCTCCGAAGCAGCATCGTATAATTCAGCACGGCCGGGTGGCCCTTCATTTGTGCTAGATACATTTCAGAGTGCTGCGGTTGTTGCTGCAGTTATCGCCGGATCCGTCGGCTTTCTCGGACTTTTGGAACGCCTTTGGTCGAGCGAACGACGCCGCCTTCATAACGAGCTGATCGGGTGGCAAGTGACGGTGCTGGGCACCACGTATGCCGTAATCGTTGGATTCATGCTTTACGCGGTTTGGACCAATTTCGAAGCGGCGGAGAACAATGCGGAAGCCGAAGCAAATTCGCTGATCAACGTGGTCCGTACATCGGAGGGCCTACCCGCGAAGCAGAAGCAGCAGATTCTTGATCTGGCCCGGAAATACGCGGACGTCATGTTGTCGCAGGAATGGCCCGCCATGGCCCATCTGCAGGTGAGTCCCGAATCCCACCGGATCATAGTGCAGCTCTGGAAGGTTATCGCGACCACCAAGGTTACCGATGCCGGCGAACAAACGAGCCTTGATCATACGCTGTCCGAACTTTCACAGATGGCTGAACGCCGCAGGACGCGACAGCTAGGTGTTACGTCCACACTGCCGCCCATTTTATGGGGTGTGCTCATTGTTGGGGCGATTGTCACAATCGTTTCGGCCTGCATGTTTGGCACGGTGGATTTCAAGGTTCATTTCCTACAGGTGTTCATGTTGTCTCTATTGGTGGGTCTCGCGCTGGTTGCCATCGCCGATATCAACCGCCCGTTTCAGGGTTCGGTGCACGTGACGCCCTCAGGATTCCAACGCGCGCAAGCGGCGCTGGCCGCCATGAACGGCGGGGGTCCGCTAGCACTAACCCGGATATCTCGCGAGTAATCAGTCAGGTGGGCTGAGCGGGAGGGGGCAGGAGTCGGAAGCACGTGCTTGGCTTGGGAGACAGTGCGGCAGCATAGTAGAACGCGTTTTTTGGGCAAGCTCCGCCGGGCAATTGCAGTTTGGAAGATCGAAGTTGTCAAAGATCTGTACTGCTTAGGATTCAGAGCCGCAGCTGCTCATAAGCTTGAGCAAATACATGCACGTGCGGATAACTGCTGGCGATGGCGACCCAGACCTTGCGTGCCGTGATGCGCACTTGGGCGCCGATACGCAGCAGTTGCAAGCGGATGGTCTCGCATTGCGCCCGCGCCCAGACGGTGCCTGAAAGCGCAAGCCGGCGAAAGGCGCTCATCAACACATAAGCCGCGGCCGAAAGATACAGGCGCAGTTGATTGGCTCGCAGGGTGGCGGCGCTTATACGCGCCCAGCAAACAAGGAATACTGTTCCTTGATGCGGTTCTCCATGTCGCCACGCGCACAGTACAGTTCTTCATACACTTTCTGGGCGGCCCAGTTCGCTGCTTCGAGTGAGGTGACCACGTAGCGTGGATTTTCTTTGCCTTCGATGTGCTCGGCTTTGGCCACCACACGCCGTGGCCGGCTCCAGCTCGTGTTCGTCTCGTAGGCGAATTCAGTAAACACTCGGGCGGCTTGGCCGGTTTCCCGATGCAGCGCAGCCGCTTGCTGCATTTCTGTCTCGATGATGCGCCGCAAGCGCTCATTGCGCGCAAAGCCGAGGACATAATCGACCCGGTTGGCTTCACACCAGCTCATCAACGGCTCACGGCAGAATCCGGAATCAGCGCGCAGAATGATTTTTACCTCCGGCCAACTCTGCCGAATCTGTTTGACAATGCGCTCGACTTCCTCGAGCGCGCCTGCGCTGGCGTCGATGTCGGCAGGCCGCAATCGTACCGCGAGCAAGTGTTCGCCGCACACGATGTACAGCGGCAAGTAACAGTAGTGGGAATAAAAGCCGTGAAAGAAGCGCTGCTCCTGATGGCCGTGCAGCGCCAGATCGGTAGTATCCAGATCCATCACGATCTCCTGTGGGGGCTCCTGGTGCGCTTGCAGGAAAACGTTTACCAGCACGGCGTCGATCGCCTCCGCATCATAGTGCACCTTTTTATAGCGGTCTTCCGCGCCCGCCTCTCCGGCCAGTTCCAGACGGTTCAGCGTGCTTTTTCCCGCCAACGGGCTCTCGTCGTCCACGCTCCCGGCCAGCAGCATTAACAGCGGGTCTTCGCGCAGCTGCTCGTGATCGTTCAGATCCTCGTAACCCAGCGCCAGCCCGTACACGCGTTGTGAGATCATTTCCCGCACACTATGCCGCACACGCTTCTGATCACGGCCGTCCCAAAAGCATCGACTTAGCCGCTCCAGCAATCCGACGCGCCGGTCTACTTCCCGCAACAGCAGGCCGCCCGCATGCGAGGTGATCTTTCCTCCATCGAAGCGCGCTATCACCGATCGCGACCACACCGCTGCAAACTCGAAACTCGATTGGGTACACTCTGTCATAGCGAGAGCCGCCTCCTCTGGTCTTCTAAACATCTGGTTGCACAAATGTTTATGCCAGATTCCGCGGCTCTTGGCTACTATTTTCGTGAGATATCCGGGCTAGCGCGGTGCAATGTGGAAAAAATAAGAGGTCATGAGTGCGCCCACCGCGATGATCGTCGCGCGGATCGCAACCGGCGGTAATCTCCTCGCTATGGCGGGTCCTATATAGCCTCCCGCGATCGCCGCCGCCATCATGACGAGCGTGGGCAGCCAGTCAACCCGGTGAGCCACGATAAAAATCAACGCTGCGATTGCATTCAGCGAACTCGCGATGATCGATTTGATTCCGTTCATGCCGTGTATATCGGTGAACCCGTAAAGCCGGAAAGCGGAGAGCAGCATGATTCCAATGCCTCCACCGAAGTACCCGCCGTACACCGCGATCGGGAAAAGAACAGTCGAGCATCATCGGCTGGCTCGATTGCAGGCGACCGCGGAGAGCTACACTCACACGGGCTCCGAACGCAAACAGAAGCGTGGCAAACAGCAGCAGCCAGGGCGCGATCTGCCGAAAAGTTTTATCCGAGGTAAACAGGAGCAAGGCCGCACCGACGGCCCCGCCGATCAGGCTCACTACGAACCACAATTTGATCTTGGACTCGTTCAGCTTTTGAATATCCTCGCGATACGAAAGTGCCGCCGTAATCGATCCGGGTACCAGAGCCACCGTGCTCGACGCGTTCGCCCCGACCGCCGGCACTCCTGCAAAGACCAGCGACGGAAACGTCAGAAAGCTCCCGCCGCCCGCTACCGAATTGATCACACCGGCCAGAAAGCGGCGCCGCGAAGAGCAGAATCCAAACCATTCAGGCACCAGTGTACGGGTCCGATCTTTATACACTGCTAGTGTGCGGGTCATAAAGCTTTCATTTCTGCTGGTTACACTTGCCTCTGCGCCTCAATATCTTGGCGCGGCAAGGTGGCAAGAAGCCAGTCACCATTGACGCCATGCTCGCCTCGCATCGTGCCCGGCCCATGTCCCCTGAGTGGGCGCCTGACGGCAAGTCGTTCGCTTTCGAAAAAAAGGGGAGCATGTACCGTTATGACGTCGCGACGCAACGCGTCGAAGGAGTGGTTCAACCCGGACAAACTCGAAAAGCAGGCTATCGAGCCCGTGCTGCCCAAAGAGTTCGGATGGACCAATCGCCGCGTTGCCTCCCAGTCCTTCCAGTGGTTTCCGAATAGCCGCGACATGCTCGTCTCGGCTCGCGGAGATCTCTTTGTCGTTCACCCGGACGGCAAGTTCGATCAGATCACGAAAACAGACATTGACGAGGAGGACCCGAAGCTCTCGCCCGACGGCAAACAGGTTTTGTATCGCTGGAAATCGAATCTCTACGTCCTCGATCTCGCGACAAAGCAGATAAAGCAGCTCACAAGCGACGGCACGCCGACCCTGCTGAACGGCAAGCTCGATTGGGTGTATCCCGAAGAACTGGACCTCGGCACCGCCGTCTGGTGGTCGCCCGATTCCAAGCAGATTGCCTATTTCCGATTCAACGTTCAGGACGAGTTCGTCTATCCGCAAATCGACCTGCTGGGCGAGCGCGCCCTCAGCGAGCCCGAACGCTATCCCCAGGCCGGAACACCAAACGCCGAAGTACGGCTTGGCGTCGTTTCGCCCGAAGGCGGCGAGACGAAATGGATGGACCTGGGCGGCACCGCCCAGACCCTGCTTGCCCGCGTGGCATGGCTACCCGATTCTTCGCAGATCGCCGTTGAGCGCTTCAATCGCGTCCAGGACCGGCTCGATCTTCTGATGTGCGATCCGCAAAGCGGGGCCGTTCACCCCATCCTGCATGAAGAATCGAAGACCTGGATCAATTACGGCGACAACCTGTTCTTCCTCAAATCGCGTCCGGAGTTCATCTGGACCAGCGAACAGAGCGGTTTCCGCCAGATCTATCGTTATTCCGATAAGGGCGAGTTACTCGGCCAGTTGACCAAGGGCAATTGGGTAGTCACGGCGATCTCGGCCATCGATGAAAACAAGCAGCGCGTCTACTACATGTCGAACGAATCGAGCCCGCTCGAGTCGCAGCTATATAGCGTCGGCGTCGACGGCGGTGCGCGCACTCTCGTCACAAAAGAAGAAGGCTCGCACACCGTGCAGGCAAATGCCGATGGAAGCTATCTGGTTGATACTTGGTCGAGCATTAAGCGGCCGCCGCGAAACAGTACTGAAAACCGGCAACGGCGAGCAACTCGCCATTCTCGAGCCTGCGGACCTGAAAGAGATGCAGGAGTACGATCTCATTACTCCGGAAATCCAGACCGTCACAACCTCGGATGGAACGGTTCTTTACGGCCGCCTCTTCAAACCTGCGGGTTTCCAGCCCGGACGCAAATATCCCGCGATCGTTTACGTCTACGGCGGTCCTGGAGTACATCTTGTCCAGAACGCCTGGTCAGGCATGGGTTGGGAACAGGTCTTGGCGCATCGCGGTTACGTTGTGTGGACGCTCGACAACCGCGGATCCAATAACCGCGGAGTTGCTTTCGAAGCGCCCATCTATCGCGAAATGGGTAAGGTCGAAGTAGCAGACCAACGCCTTGGTGTCGAGCACCTGATCAAGCAGGGCTTTGTCGATCCGAACCGCATCGGCATCACAGGCTGGAGTTATGGCGGATATATGACCATCCACTCCATGCTGCTCGCGCCGGATGTCTTCAAAGTGGGCGTGGCCGGCGCTCCCGTTACCGATTGGCACAACTACGACACTATCTACACCGAACGCTACATGGGGCTCCCGGACCAGAACGTGAAAGGGTATGATGCCAGCTCCAATGTGAAGAACGCGGCGAAACTCGAAGGTAAGCTTCTGATCGTTCATAATGTCGAGGACGACAACGTTCTCTTCCAAAACACCATGCAGATGGCGAATGCGCTCGAGAAAGCCGACAAGCAGTTCGTCATGCAGATCTATCCCCAGAAAACCCATGGCGTCTCCGGACCGCTCCGGAAACCGCTCTATCAGGAGATGACCGATTTCCTCGATACCTATCTGAAGAATCCGACTGAACCGCGGCCGTGAGGGCGCTGGGAATGAGTTCTTTTATTTTGCGCGGCGTAGCAGTTTTCGTCGTAGCGGCTCTGTCGCTCGGAGCGCCATCGGAGATGCGAGCAGCGGAGGGACCGTCTGGGTCCACTGTACGATTGAGTGTCACGGGAGAACACAAGTGCTCGTCGACGTGAGGATCGGCTCGAACATGGACGCAGTGCGGCGTCTCGCTAAAAAACCTACTGGCAATCGCTTATGACGTGCCCATCAGTCGGGTCAAGTTTACCGGGCTCACGCTGGGCGGTACGTTGTACGACGTGGTTACTATATATCGGGGCAACGAATGCGAACAGTTTCGGAAGGCCTTGCAAAATGCACTCCAGTCCAAGCTACAACTGCAGGCACATTACGAATCGAAGACTGTCGACGTGATAGTCCTCTCTGGCACGCCAATCGGTCCAGAGTCCCAGGCCCCATACGGAAAAATTGAACTGTCTGCTGCTGGGATCGAAGCTGAAGGTATTACAACAGAAGACTTAGCTTCCGCGCTAGAAACGCACTTTGATAAACCGGTTATCGACGAAAGCCAGTTCGGGGAGCGACGATTTAACATCTCCGCCTATGGTGAGGGACAAATGTCGGTCGATAACTTAATGATGTACTGGGACACGTTGGCCTGAGAGTTACGCCTGCAGAACGCACCGTAAGATACCTGATCGTAGATAGGGTGGTTCAGCATTGAGATTCAGCTGGCTGAAGGTTCAGTTGCGGTGGGTGTACGCTACGCTCTCTCCGTATGTGTTGAATGATTCGGCGGCCAATCGCTGAGATGTGCATCTCGCAGATACTTGATCAGCATCACCTCATTGCCTCGCTCGTTGTAGACCAGCTCATCGGCGATCTGGCGAACCAGCATGATCCCAAATCCCCCCGGCCGCATCCCTAACTCGGATCGCAGCCAGACGTGCCGCAGCGGATCTTCTGGCGGATTGTTGATGGCGGCATGCAGCATGTCGGCAACTGGAAATCCGCGGCCGCCATCGCGCACTTGCAGCACAATTACCTCGCTCGCCCGCACCAGGGAAGCCTCCACTGAGCACTCCGGATGGTGCCTGCATCCGTGCTCAATTGCGTTCGTCAGCAACTCTTCGGTCGCCAGAATGAGCGCATCACATAATCCCGGAGGCAGTCCCTCCAGTTGCGGTCTGAAACAATTGCAGACCTGCTCTTTCGCCTCCAAAACCGGCGCTATCACCAGCGAAATCCAGTTCGGCGACGCGGATTTCACCTGAACGAGTGCGTTCTCTTCGAACGCTTGTCGGGCGTTTGCCAATCGTTCGGTACTCTCTGAAAATTCTCTCATCCCGCGTTGGTGTTATGTTCAGAGCAGAACACTGTGCGGCTTTTACTCTGTTCAGGCATTCTGCTTTCGCTCAGCGCAAACCTCTTCGCTTCGAAGAAGGTGGTTTCACCGAGCACCAGCGCGGGAAACGAGCAGGTGGACATCATCGCTACCATCGTGCTCTCGGAAGATGAGGTAACACAGAAACTCGGCGCCGATCCCGGCAAAGGAATCGTATTGCTCCAGGTGCGAGTCGTTCCCAAAACCGACCAACCGGTCCAGGTCAGCCCTGACGATTTCATTCTGCTGGCGCACGATGACGGGGAGCGCTCGAAACCGTTCGAGCCGGAGGAAATCGCTGGCTCCGGCCGCATGATCGTGTCAAATACCAATACGGCCCCCACGAAAAAAACCGAGGGCTTCGGCGGGTTCGGCGGAATGATCGGCGGGGGTAGCGGTTCATCCCCCGGAAATTCTAAACCCGTTGCGC
Source organism: uncultured Acidobacteriaceae bacterium (assembly GCA_963846185.1). Classification (GTDB taxonomy): domain Bacteria; phylum Acidobacteriota; class Terriglobia; order Bryobacterales; family Bryobacteraceae; genus Bog-105. The sequence continues at coordinate 54,500 of CAWJVA010000029.1, forward strand.
TCAGTTCCAAAGTGGACACCAAGAGCCAGGGGAACGCTACCTTGTTGCAGATGCTTAAAACCAAAGAGCTACCAGAGACAGACGCGAAAGATGCCGTGGAGGGGTATCTCTATTTCCCCCTGGATGGCAAACACAAGTTGAAGAATCTGGCAATTCTCTATCGAGGTCCAGCCGGCAAGCTGAACCTCGAATTCGAACATTAACCCTATTCGGCTTTACCGATCGTATCGATCTTAACCAGGTCGCCCTCCATCGAGCCGTCGATTTTCACTTGCTGTCCCGCAAAAGAGCGAGCTTTGGCGGCGGAATCAGGCGTAAATTTCATTACCTTTCCATCGCTGACAAGCACCGGATCGGACCCCTTTTTCAGGCAGCCCTCGATGCACTTCGTATTAGCATCGCTCACGCTGTTGTGCGCAGCCCCACAATGTGCATCCGAGACGTAGCCGTTCATCTGATCTGCGTAGGCAGCAAACGAACATAGCGAGACGGCGGCAAAAGATGTGAACAGTAGTTTTTTCATTCGATAAGCCTCCCTCACTCAAGTACGAGCTTTATTCTATCCCGGATCAATCGAGCTCAGACCTCGAGGATCACCGGCATGATCAATGGGCGCCGCTGCGTCTGCTTGCTGAGGAACCTCTTCAGATCCGTTCGTATTTTTTCCTGCATCACGCCCCAGTCGCCGCGTTCTTCCGGCGTCGAGGTCTCGAGCGTGCGCGCCACCACGCCGCGTGCCTCCTGCAACACGGCCGCGTTGTCCCCCGCCACGAATCCGCGGCTCACGATTTCGGGTAATCCCTCGCTCTTGCCAGAATGCTTGTTGATCGCGATGATCGGCAGTACGAATCCATCCTCGGAAAGGTGCCGGCGGTCGCGAATAATAATGTCTTCCACCACATCGTCGAGCGACCCTGAATCGATACACACCCGGCCAACCGTGATCTTCTCGCCGCGCCGTGCGCCCAGCTGATCGATTTCCAAAGTCTCGCCCGTTTCGATGACAAAGGCCTCTTCGAGCCCGGCAAAGCGCAAATGCTGCGCCAGCGCCGCGTGCCGTGAAAGGTGCCGGTATTCGCCGTGAATGGGTACAAAATAGCGGGGCCGGACGAGATTCAGCACCAGCTTCAGCTCTTCTTCGCTCGCGTGCCCGGAGACATGAACCGGTGGCTTCATCGAACCGTAAACCAGGTCCACGCCGCGGCGCGCCATGTGGTTCATCATTCGGTAGATGGCTTTTTCATTGCCAGGAATGATGCGCGAGCTCAAAACAACCGTATCGCCTGGCTGGAGATAAAGATTCTTATGATTGTCGACCGCCACGCGCGAAAGCGCCGACATCGGCTCACCCTGTGTCCCGGAGACCACTACCGCAACCTTCTCGGGAGCCATCTGCATAATGTCCTGGGGCCGCAGCAGCGTTGAATCCGGAATCGAGAGCAGCCCAAGGCTATGCGCGATTTCCGTCACGTTGAGCATGCTGCGCCCGAGGAACGCCACTTTGCGGCCGTACTCGTCCGCCAGATCCAGAATCTGCTGCAGCCGGTGAATGGAGCTGCTGAAACACGAAATAATCAGCCGCCGCTCGCTGCGGCTGAAAAGCTCTTCGAGCCGCGGCCTCACTGCACGTTCGCTCTCTGTGTAACCGGGCCGGTCCACGTTGGTCGAATCGGACATTAGCAGCAGCACCCCGCGTTTGCCGTACTCCGCTAAGGTATGCAGATCGAATAACTCGTTGTCGGTCGGCGTCGGATCCACCTTGAAATCGCCGGTGTGGATGACAACGCCCAACGGTGTCGTGATAGCCAGCGCCACCGCGCTCACAATCGAGTGCGTCACGCGAATAAACTCGATCTCAAACGGGCCGAGTGTCAATCGCTCGCCCGGCTTCACCACGTTGAGCTTCGCGTCTTGGAGAAGCTCATGCTCCTCCAGACGCCGCTCTACAAGCGCAAGGGTGAACTCCGTTCCATAAACCGGGACGTTCAACTGCGAAAGCAGAAATGGCACTCCGCCGATGTGATCCTCATGCCCGTGTGTCAGGATCAGTGCCCGAACCATGGCCGAGTGCTGTTCTAAATACGTGAAGTCCGGAGTGACAATATCGACGCCCAACAGTTCCGATTCCGGGAACATCATGCCTGCGTCGATGACGATAATGTCATCGCCATAGCGGAGTGCCATCGAGTTCATTCCGAACTCGCCAAGTCCACCGATCGGCAGTATTTGCAGCCTACGATCAGCCATGGAAGCTAAAGAGTACCACGTGAAACTTGCCTGTCCTGCACGCTCGAAAGGTCTGCTGATGTATGCAGATCGCGTTACCCTGAAGATAGAGGTGGGCCCGTATGACCCTCGTGACACGTACATTTTTCACCGCCGCGCTCGCGCTTTCGTCGGGCGTTCTGCTGTTGGGCCAGCACGGAGGCGGCGCGTACGGTGCGGGCGCGGGTGCGAGAGCCGCTGCTGCCGGCGGATACGGCGGCCAGGCTTTTGCGGCGCCCCCCATCGGAACTCTCAATTCACCGCCTCCGGGTTCTTCGCGTGCGTTCAGGGCGCCTTCCATCGGCACCATCAATGCGGTTCCTCCCGGCCGCGCGCGTCTCGGCTATGCCCCCGGTAATGCATATGGCCGATACGGGCACAACAACGGGTATGGCCGCAATAAATACCGCGGCTACCCATTCGTTTACTGGCTGACGCCGTACTACTACCCGGGTCTGTTTTATGACACCGGAGCCTATTACGATTCCTATGATGCGTATCCTCCCTATGACACAAGCGGCGGTCCACAGTATCAGCCCGAAGAGTTAGCGCAAAGCGCGCCTCCGTATGCGCCTTATCCGAATTACTATGCGGCGCCCAACCCGTATCTGCCGCCGAGCTACTACAACCCGCCGCCCGCAAGCCCAACTCCGGTGAATCCAACCCCGGCCGATGCGCAATCGGCGCAAACGCCCCCCTCACCACCCGTGACGCTCGTCTTACGAACCGGTGAGAAGTTCCAGGTTCAGAATTACGCCGTAATGGGTCAGACGTTCTGGGATTTCTCCAGACAGCCTGTGCGGAAGATTCCCGTTTCGAGCATCGACGTGCCCGCCTCGGCCAAAGCCACGGAGGCGAGCGGGGCGGATTTTCCGCGCATCTCAGGCTCCTGATTAGGGCTGCTGCACCTCGCTCAGAATCGCCCCGTGCGCGGTCCCGCTGTTTGCCGAGATACTCCCCGTTACACGAAACGCCGCGTTCGAAGCGCATCCGGCAAAACTGATCGAAACCGGCACTGTAGCCGCAGAGAACGGCCCGATGTTGCCCGCGCTTGCCGGAAGAGCCGTTTGAATCACCGGACTGCATGATGACCCGCGGACCTGCTGCAGCGACAAGCTCGTGATCGCAGCGTTGTACGCTGTGCCCGGACCGGTGTTCCCAAGGCCGAAGTTCCAGGTTCGCGAGCTCAAAGTCCCCGATTTCGACGCCACAACGCCAGCCAGCACAGTCGGCCCGTTGACGGTATAGGTTACGCTTACCGCCGGTGCAGCATTGCTTGCGTTATCCATAGCGCCGGAACACGTCGCCGTATAAGTGCCATATCCGAGCTTGTTCCCGCCGCTCACCGAAAGCGTCGCCGGGACCGCAACTCCCGAAAGCGCATCCGCCGTGCTGCATCCCGCGGCGGGCACGTGCTGATAGAAGTAGAGAGCGCCATTCGACACGCCCGTTACCGCAACCACCGGCGCCGTCAGGTCGATGTTCACAGCCTGGCTGATTAGAGCGCTGATGTTCCCTGCATTGTCGATGACCCGTGCGTCTACTGTGTGCATCCCTTCTCCGCTCACGCTGGCGCCAGCCGGACCCGCCGCTACGCTGCTCGTCGTACCGTTATCGATCCAGTACCGAATCTGGTTCACCCCGCTACCTGATCCATCGCTCCCCGAGATACTGACGTTCACTGGCGATGTGTTCTCCCATCCATTCGCGTTTGCTGCCGGCGTCAGGATGATATTTCCCGCCGGCGGCGTCAAATCCACCGAAGCCGGAGAAGGCAGCAGAACCACCCCGCTCAGCGCGCTCAGATTGACGGAAACATTTCCTCCCGCAACGCCATAAGTCGCGCCGCTCAACACATCCTGCAGCGTCGTCCCGTCCGCAAAATATGCTCCAACCGGTATAACGGCGCCATTCGTTCCCGACCCGTTGTTCAGTGCCACAATTGCGGTCTGGTTGGCCCCCACTCTGGCATACGCGTACGTATTGGGCGCCGTCGAAGGCTGTTGTGTATCCCCCGTCAGCAGCGTCATAAACGTTCCGCCCGCCAGTGCCGGATACTGCTTTCGCATATGAGCCAGCTTGGTGTAGAAGGCAATCACGTTCTGGTCGGGTGGTCCATAAATACTCGGGTCGCCCGGCTGATCCGTCCATGGATACGGCGCTCGCCCATACGGGTCGCCCACCGGCCCGTTTGATCCGCTATATCGCGACGGCGCATTGATTGCCGCCTCATCGCCATAAAACACCGTCGGCGCGCCGATATAGGTGAACTGGAACAACGCCGCCACTTCCAATCGCTGCTTCGCCTGCACCAAGCCGTTATCGCCCTCTTCCGTCAGCACGTACAACGCGCGGTTCGTGTCGTGCGAATCGATCAGGTTCATCATGGCCGCTGTTGCTTGCGGCGGGTAGTCGTCGCGCACGGCCCGGTTCGCCGTATCGAACTGGCTCGGAGTCAGCGGGATAATCGAGTCGTTCCCGTTGTCGTTGTTGTCCACCCAGCCATACCGCCCGCGCGCAAAGCCCGTCACATTGCGCCGGAACCGATAATTCATCGTTGAATCGAGCTGATCGCCCGCCAGCCACTGGCTCGCGTTCGGCCAGATCTCCCCAATCAGCGGCCCGTCGCTCTTGTAAGTCTTCGCAGCTTGGCGCGTATTCACCCACCACGAATGCGGAAAATTCGGATCGGGCGCCACGTCAAATCGCCAGCCGCTCGCGCCGGCACTGTACCAATTCGCCATCACACTGCTCACCGGGTCGGCATAGAAGAAGTTCTGCACCGCCGTTTGCGTGTGATCAAAACTCGGCAGACTGTCGAAGCCTGCCCATCCTGGATAATCCGCCGATGTACACGGCACGTTGTTGTCGTTGAAGTGGAACCATGTCCGGTAAGGCGAGCTCAACGATTGGCACGCCCCCACGTCCGGAAAGCGGTTATAGCGGTTGAAATACGTACTGTCCGACGAGGCATGATTGAACACGCCATCCAGAATCACTCGCATTCCGCGATGATTCATTTCGTTGATCAGTGACGTGAATGCCGCGTTTCCGCCGAGCGCCGGGTCCACGTTCATGTAATCGTCGGTGTCGTACCGGTGATTCGAACTAGCTTCGAAAATAGGCGTCAGGTAGAACGTATCGAATCCGAGCCTCTGCGCGTAATCGAGTTCGTTCTGGATGCCGAGCAGATCGCCGCCATAGAAGATGCTGCCGAAGTTGTTGTAGCAATCGCCGCTCTGGTTGTTGGGATCGCAGAGCAGGGTGTTCCATGTTGTGACCGCGATGTTAGCTCCGGGACCCGCGCCATAGAACGACGGGCATCCCGCCGTGCTCCCGTTCACGCAGTAGTCGTTCGTTGGCGTGCCGTTTCGGAAGCGGTCCGGAAAGATCTGATAAATGTTCGCTTTCGCCATCCAGGCGGGCGTTACGAAATTCGGGTCATACACGGTGATCTGGAATGAATTGAACGGCTCGCCGTCACTCACAGCCCCCGTGCCGTCTTTGTTCAGATTGTCGTAATCGTCAAGATAGTCGTCGCTGTAATACCCGCTCGTGCTCGCCTTCGTGATGTGGAACTTGTAGTAGTAAACCGTCGGCGTAGACGGCATTGTCGCGGTCACCTTCCAAACGTCATATTCGGTACCGTTGATCGTGATGTTTTGTTCGAACGGCATGTTCGTGTCAACGGGTCCCGTCGTGTTCCCGCTTCCCGTGTCGAACAAATACGCCCTGAGGTTCACGCCATACACGCCGGTTGAGTGCAACGTCCGGAAACGCAAAGTCACTTGCGTGCCTTCTGGAACTGAGCCTTCCGCGCTCCGGTAGAACGGATCGAACGTGTTGTGGAGAAAGCCGGCCTTGTCCGATGCGCTGAACCCGCTTGGTTGCTCGTTTGAAAACGGCGGCGTGCTCGTGCCGTTTCCGGTATTCGTTACGGCGAAATATTGTGTGTACTGGGCGCTCGTGCCGATCATCGCCCCGGGATTGTCGTTCGGCGCCTGCCCGTAGACGTATCCGCCGCTCGACGTCAGATAGCCGAAGAAGTTGAAAGCTGTCGGAATTCCTCCGCCGCCCGTAATCGCCGGCCACGGGATGGCCACCTCGCGCGTATTCGGCCCGCTGCTGCCGTTGGAGGCGTAAGTGATCGCGTTCGCGGTCGGGTTGCTCCAGTCTCCGCCGTTCGATGTGCGGTATTCGTTATATCCGTCTTTGAAGTAAGTGACGAACTGCGCCGGAAACGGCAGTGACGAAAAGCTGGTGTCATCATACTTCTCGCCTGTCGTCGTACTACTTCCGCCCGTTCCGATGTAGATAACAGCGCCTTCGCCCAGATTCGCGTTGGTGATTCCGACGTACAGGTTCGTGGCATCCCAGGTCATGTACCACGTCTGCGCCGTATTGGTCCCAATCTGATTCGTTCCGTTTGCGGTATTCCCGTACTCGCCGGATTCGATCGTGCCGTCCACCGTCGCCGTCTTCCACTGGCTGAATGCAGGCAATGACGTGCCTATAATCACCGCTAAAATCGCGCAAACTCTGCCGGGAACAGGCCGGCGCACAAAAGGAAGCGAGAGCATAGAAGGCCCTTTCTATTCGAAACGTACAAAGCCAGCCAGCTATTCTACCCGATAGCAATCCGCACGCACCCTCTCTACACTCCCGCCGCGATCACATTGACTCCCGTTCCGGAGGTTTCCGATCGCTCTGCCAGTTCGCGTCGAAACTCTAAGTGCCGAACCCGCGTCGCTTCCACCAGCGGCCGCCAGACGGTATGCACCAGGTCGTGCTTGATCAGCAAGCGCCAGAACCAGTTCGATCGCTTGTAAAGGTACGCCATACCGAGATACGTCGGCACAGATCGCAAGTCCGCCGGCCTCCGCCGCCAGATCGATGCATGAGAAAACAAACGGCGGTAAATCCATCGATAGCCATACTCCAGCTCTTCCGGTGTCATATGCTGCGGCCGGAAGACTGCGTGCGCTGTGTCGTAAAGCGACCAATCGCGATGCAGCAAGCGCCCATGCGCATCCAGCTGCCGGAACAGCGGCGTTGCCGGATACGGCGTTAGGATATGGAACGTTGCGCACTCCAGCCGGTTTTGTTCAATCCACTCCACTGTGCGCGCAAACACATCTCGGCGGTCGTGATCGAATCCCAGCACGAAAGAGCCGTTCACCTGAATGCCATGCTCGTGCAGCATTCTCACGCGCCGCGCATAATCTCCAGCCTTCGGCGTCTTTTTCCGTGCGTCGTACAGGTTTTCGTCACTCAGCGATTCGAACCCGATAAAGACTCCGGTGCATCCCGCGAGCGCCATTTCCCGCACTAAGCCCGGGTCGTCCGTCACGTCGATCGTCACCGCCGCGCTCCAGATCTTTTCCAGCGGCGCCAATGCCTTGCACAACGCCCGTAGATAATCGCGGCGCGACCCGAGATTGTTATCGATGAACACCGCGTAGGGCTGCCCGTCGGCTTGGAACTCGGCAGCCACCTGTTCCGGGGTCCGCATCCGATAAGGCATGCGTAACCCGTCAGTCGCCAGATAACAAAAGCTGCACCGGTTGTGGCATCCGCGTGTGGCAATCAGGCTGGTGGTCGTCAGAAAACTAGCGCGCGGAATAATCGATCGCCGCGGAACGGGATCGTGGCGGTAATCATTGTCATAGGAGGCGTAATACCGCGGCCGCAGCTGCCCCTTTTCGATGTCCTCCAATATGCACGGCCATAGCTGAACGCCATCGCCTATAGCAAGTGAATCGGCGTGCGGTGCGCATTCCTCCGGGCATGAAACCACGTGCAGCCCGCCGAAAATCACTTTGCTGCCGCGGGCACGGAACCAGTGCGCCAGCTCATATGCCCGCCGCGAAAACGTCAAGTGAACGGAGATGCCCACCACTTCCGGCATCGGCTTCCACGGAGGTGCGCCATGCAGCAGATTCTCGTCCCAGTATTCGACGCGCCAGTGAGCGGGGGTGGTCGCCGCGAAGCTGGTCAAGGCGAGCGTCGGCGTGAGAACGTGCTTGCCAAAGCTGGCATGCGGGTCCTTGGGATAGAACGGATTGATCAGCAGCGCATAGCCTCGCTCAATCGGCCCCGGAGCAACGGCCGGAAGCCGTGGCGCTTCGGCCATGTCACGCGGCAACCAGGGCCTGTCATTCAGACAGAGTACTTTATAGTACCAAGTAAGCTGCGAACAACCCACTCTGAAGAATTTTTCGGATTCAGCCCCGCGCGGCTGCTACGGAGAGAAACGCCATACCCGCTATGCGACCACGGACGGGGATGCCGGCCATTCGCGCCGCAGGTAGTCGGAGGATTCGAAACGCATCCTCAATCCGCCCTTCCGCTGCTCGGTATTGGTGGCACGAAATGGTGGGCTCGAGCTCGTTCACGACGTACAACAAAGATCCGTTCGGATCGAGAACCATCGCGCCCGGCCCACAGCCGCTGCGAACCTGAATCTTGCTTGTTCGCCGCAGCTCGCCGTCTGCGCTGAAGGCAAATACGCTCAGTTGATCGCATCCCGTATCGGATGCCAGCAGATATCGCCCTGTGCTGTCGAAGATCACTGTATGCGGATGCGCTGCCGCCTGGCAGCTCGGGATGCGCGCCGCATCCAACTTCCTTGAATATGTGCCGGACTTGACCCAGAGTTCCATCCCGCTCGATCGCAAGCACGTTATAAGCTCCGCCGCCGTAAATAGCAACCGCAAGATGCCGTCCATCTGGCGACACCGCCAGGCTGCGCGGCTCCGTTCCCGAAAGCGAAAGTCCTCGGCGCTGAAGCCGCGAGAGCGCGCCGCTCTTAAGGTCAATCGAAAAAACCTCAACCGTTCCTCGCGGCAGCCCCTCATGAAGCGCTACCGCATTCGCGACATACAGCACGGGACGGTTCGGATGAAGGATCAGGCACACCGGAGCTCGACACGGCGCCTGCTGTATGCGCGTCCATCGTCCACTATCCACTCTGAAAGCTTCAATCGAATCGTGCCCGTCCGCTCCCAAGCTACCGGCATAGCCGTAGCCCGCAAACGCGCCGCTTCGCGCGCTCATCGACAGCGCCCCGTATGCTGATAGCGCGCCAATTCGCTCCAGAAATCTTCGCCGGCTTGTCATGCCCGAATCGACATCGCGTGATGGAACACGTTGTTCGGGTCGTACCTCCGTTTCACGGATTGCAGAAACGGATACAAGCCCTGGTTACCGTAATAAAGCTCCGGCCAAAACGAATACGCGAGCATATCGCAATCCGGATAGTTGATATAGCAACCCTCGTAGTATTCGTTCGGGTAAGGCGTGCCTTTATGTTGCGCATCCACGTTCGGACCCGAATACACGTCGTCAAAGAACCGCTTCATCCAGTCCAGCCGGCCTGCATCATCCTGCGCGCGCCGCCAATACGACTGGTATTGCAGTTTCATCACTGAGGCTCGTTGCCAAATCGAAGTCTCGTCCGCCAGCGCCGGCCGGTTCGTTGCGCCGCCGTAGGAATCGACCGCCAAATAGGCTCCTCTCAAGTCGGTTCCCGGCACGTTCCGCGTCAGATGCTTGTAAATGCACTTCGCTTCTTCACGCGTGAAATTCTTCTTCATGTAAGCGGATTTGTATTTCGCTCTGTGAACTTCCCCGCCGTCTCCACCGCCCACCGTCGCATCCAGCCAGGGAATCTTTTCAAGCGAGTTTCCGCGCCCGTGTGAACGCGACGCGGCGCTGCGTTGTGGCACCGTGCTGTGATGCAGCGGCGTGTGACTGGCTGAGTTTTGTAGCGGCTCAAACAGCTTCAGGAACTCTGTCACGACGCTCAAGTCCCTGCAGTATCCGTCCGGATTGCAGAACTGTAGCGACACTCCGAACCCGCCCGACGAAATGTGCGTGAGCCCGATTGCCGCAAACAGCCCCCACGTATCCGGATCCTTTCCCCGCGTCTCCCAGTAGTGCCCGAAGGTGGTCACGATTTCGATAAATCGATCTTCGGTCATCGTCGCCCAGTCAAACGAAACTCCCGCATTTACTACTTCCTGCGGTGCGGGCGGCAATTTGTCGAAGAGAAACCCGGTCGCGATCCCGAAATTCCCGCCTCCCGCGCCCCGGCACGCACGGAACAGATCCGGCTCGTGCGTCTTGTCTACCCGCTTCAGCTCGATGTTTCCTTGCCGGTCCACCGTGAGGATCTCAACGGCGGTCAGCCAGTCGACCGTCAGTCCGTGAAGGCGCGACAGCACGCCATAGCCGCCGCCCGTAATGTGACCGCCTGCGCCCACGCTGTAACAGGATCCCGCGGGAATCGTTACGTCGTATCTCTTGTAGAGGTCAAGATAAACTTCACCCAGCCTCATGCCCGGGCTGATGCGATAACACGAATCATCGCCAGGCAGCCGCGAGTGATTTAGCAAGCTGACGTCGACGATCGCCCCGCCGGGATTATTCACGACGAAGTCCTCGTAGCAATGACCGCCGCTCCGGATCGTCGGGCGCATCCCTGCCCGAATGATCTTCTGCAACGCATCAGCGGCCGCCTCCGCGCTGTCGCACAGCTCGATCCGGCTGACCTCGTCATGTGGAGAAGCAGGCCAGCGCCGGTTACGGCTTTCCTTCAACGTGTCGTAGCGCGGATCATTCCGAGTGACAGAGATCGCCATGCGTCCTGTCATTTAAGTAAAGCATCCGAGTGCTCTCCGCATTATCCGGAAAGCATGTCAGCGGTCCGGCGACGGTCGCCGGCTTACCCCCTACTAACCCGCGCGCAAGGATCGAACTGAAAAGCCCGACCGCTCCCGCCGGCGCGGGACTTAAACCCACGAGCGAGCCCGGGCGCGCGTTTGGCTACGCGCTGCGGGTCTCGCCGCCGTATTTCGTGACCTCCTGCATGAAGCTGCTTGCATCCGGAGGAGCTTTCACCTTGCCGGTCAGAATATCGCTGTTCGTTTCTTTTTGGCCATAGATCGCCTTATTGGCGTCGTCGTCGGCTCGCAAGGTGCCGCCCTGCAGAGAGAGACCGCCGAAGACACCTCTGGACCGTGACCAGGACAAGATATCAGCGTGCATCGTGGCATCAGTTTGGGCCGTAGCATCCCTGCCGACGGGTCCTGCCGCTACGGATGCCTCGCCGCCCAGAGTGAACTTGCTCGACAGAATCCCTTTCATACCTTTGTCACTCATAACGAGCAGCACGATGTCGGCTGATTCGCCGCCAGCCTGCAGTCCGAACCCGCCTCCTTCGACGCGCATGGCGGCAGGCGCGGTCCAGCCGGTTCCGTCGGGATTTCTACAGGTAGCGAATCCCTTCCCGTATTTTCCTGAAAATACAAACCCTGCCTTTTTCATGTTCGGGATCACCACCACGCAGTAAGCTTTGTGGAAAAGATCACTCGGGATGGCCTTGTCGCCGGCGGTCATGATCTCGTTGAGAACTTGACCCGCAGCAGTCAGGCGTTGCGTATCTGCCTCCGCTGCCATCGCCGGCAGTGAGATAGCCAGTAAGGAAGTGATCAGGAATTTAACTGACATGAGTCATCTCCTTCCTCTATGAACTTATCGCAATTTGGAGTTAACCGGATTCGACCGGGTCCACCGGCTTGGGCGCGCGCAACACCATAGAAGCAGACATGCCAGCCGCTTCTTATCCTGCCGTCGCTTGATACTTACGTGATACTTAATAAATCCAACAGGACTGCAACGCATCAGAATGGAACGCATGGCGAAAAGAAGACAGACCCGGCAGAGGCCGCAGCAGACGCCACCGCCGCCAGAAAAGTCACTGCCAGGCAAACCGAGTTCGACCAAGAGGCTTCTTGTTCTGCTCGTAGTGATTCTCGTCGTTGTCGGAACAAGCTGGGCTCTGCGTATGCGGCACCGAACCGTCGCAATGGAACCCATGGAAATGGGTTCCGAAACTCGCCTGAGCTTTGGGCCGACCATACCGAACACTACTCCAGCTCCTGGCGCCGCCCCGCGAAATATGGCCTGGATTCCGGGTGGCGAATTCTCAATGGGCGCGCACGATCCGCCCGATATGGACGAGGTCGGCATGAAGGCCACCCTCGATTCACGCCCGATCCATCGCGTCTACGTGGACGGCTTTTATATGGACAAGACCGACGTCACGAACGCGGAGTTTGCAAAATTTGTGAAGGCTACCGGCTATATCACGGTGGCCGAGCGCACACCGCGTGCCGAAGATTTCCCGGGGGCGCCTCCCGAGAATCTGGTGGCAGGCTCGGTTGTCTTTTCGCCTCCGGATCATCCCGTGCCGCTGACCAATCACTTTCAGTGGTGGAACTATATTCGCGGTGCGAACTGGCGCCATCCGCTCGGCCCTGAAAGCGATATCAAAGGCAAAGAGAATTATCCTGTCGTTCATGTTGCGTATGAGGATGCTGTCGCGTACGCAAGTTGGGCCGGCAAGCGGCTGCCTACCGAGGCCGAATGGGAGTTTGCCGCGCGAGGAGGGCTCGCCGGTAAGCCGTTCGTTTGGGGCGATGAGTTTCGGCCGCACGGTAAGTGGATGGCGAATACGCATCAAGGGCAATTTCCGGTGCGCGACACCGGCGAGGACGGCTATGTAGGCCTTGCCGCGGTTGCACAATTTCCTCCCAATGGTTACGGGCTTTTTGACATGGCTGGCAACGTCTGGCAATGGACCAGCGACTGGTACCGCCCCGATTACTATCAGCAACTGGCTGCGGGCGGCAGCGTGGCTCGGAACCCGCAAGGCCCCGAGACATCGTACGACCCGGCGGAACCGAATGAGCCCAAGAGAGTCCATCGCGGCGGTTCATTTCTCTGTACCGACCAGTACTGCTCGCGCTATATAGTCGGAACGCGCGGGAAAGGGGACCCCAGCACAGGAACCAATCATCTCGGGTTCCGTTGCGTGATGACGCCCGCGCAGTACGAAGCGCGAATGGATAGAGCAAAAAGCGGTTAAACCGCCGCTTTCACTCGCAGGCCGGTCCGCTCAGCTCTTTCGCATCCAGACGTCCCAGGTGAGGGGCCCGGCTTTTTCGTCGGATATCGGGCATCCCGCGAGTTTGAGTGCCAGTTTGATCTGACCGTGATGATAGCCCTCATGCCAGATCATGTGCTGGAGCAGAAGAATGGGGTGGTCGTAATGCAGGTCCATGTCCCGACCTGCTTCCACCCTGGCCTTCACGGCCTCCCGCACCGCCTGGGCGCTATCGTTCAGCATCTGCTCGATGCGCTCAGGATTACGTTCCGCCGCCCATTCTCTTTCGGGTAAGGTTCTGGCGAACTCGGGAGCGTCCTCAAACACGAACACAAGCCGTACAAAGTGGAGGTGTGTAAATAGCTCCGCTATGGATGGGCCGCCTTCCACCGCCCGGCTGTCCAGCCCGCCGTCCGGGAGTACCCGTAGCAGGTTCAGCAGAATGAGATTGTTCCGGTCCCAGGAGTCCAGCAGATGCTCAAGCAGCCGTTGCTGCGATAGATCTGACATATCTCTGACTATGTTGTCAGAGCAACGGCAAGGACGGGTAATGTTCTGGAAGGCGCTCTACCTAGCCTGTAGTAGGATGTCTTCTAGAACCGATGCCGAAACGCGAACCGTACAAGGATTCGATCGAGCTCCTGCAAGGAACGCTCGACATGTTGATCCTTACTACGTTGCAATGGGGTCCTCAGCACGGCCACGGCATCGGCTTAGCAATCCGCGCCAAATCCGCTGACGCCTTACAGATCGAGCACGGCTCTCTCTACCCCGCGCTGCACAGGCTCGAACAACAGGGTTGGCTTGCGTCCGAATGGAAACAATCCGAAGCGAACCGGCGGGCCAAGTATTATCGTCTGACGCCGGCGGGGCGCCGGCAGCTTGCGCGCGAGCAGTCGAAGTGGGATGCCCTGGTTGAAACGATCGCGCGTGTTATCCGCCCCTCGGAGGGAGCATAGCCCAATGGGTCTACCGTATCGACGCACCATCCCAGTAGCCAGAGCACGCTCCCGATCAACGCAGCGACGCATGCAAGTGATGCGGGGGTTCATTACGTGAGTCTTACTCAGCAAGAAAAAGCAGCTCGCTTTCGTGCGCTTCATCATGGTCCGGGCGTATTCGTAATCCCGAATCCCTGGGATGTCGCTTCCGCCCGCATTCTAGCCGGGCTTGGCTTTGAGGCACTGGCGACTTCGAGTGCCGCGTCCGCCTGTGCGCTCGGTCGAAGAGATGGCGAGTTGACTCGCGATGAGGCGCTTGCGCATGCAACGCACAATCGTGAATGCGACCGATTTGCCCGTATCCGCTGATTTGGAGAGAGGCTTTGGTGATGCACCGGACACCGTGGCGGAAACCATTCGGCTCGCCGCCGGGGCCGGTTTGGTGGGATGCACAATCGAGGACACAACCGGCAATCCCGAGCGGCCTCTTTATGACTTCAACCTTGCTGTTGAACGAATCGCCGCCGCCGCAAACACGGCTCGCACACTGAGTTTCCCCTTTATCCTGACTGCGCGAGCCCACAATCTCATGTATGCCAACCCGAGCCTGGATGAGACAATCAAGCGCCTTCAGGCCTTTGAACGAGCGGGGGCCGATGTGCTTTTTGCGCCCGGCCTTCCTGATCTCAACGCAGTACGCTTGGTCTGCACCGCTCTATCGAAACCAGTGAATTTTATGGTGGGTATCAAAGGGAAATCCTTTTCCATAGCGGAACTCGCCGCCGCTGGAGTGAAGCGCATCAGCCTTGCCACATCGCTCTATCGGGCGGCAATGACCGGGTTTCTCGAGGCTGCATCCGAGGTGAAGAATTCAGGCCAGTTCCTTTTTGTCGATCGCTGCGTGAGTACGCAGGAGCTGCTGAACTCGATGCGAACCTGATTCCCCCTTTTGTGCCAGTTTTGCCCGGTGGCTTTATCCTGACGAGTAGTCGAGTTACGTGGCCGCCCTACTAAAAAGATGAGCGCTCGTACATAATACCCGCCGTAAAATCCTAAGTCGTACGTTCGGGGGGTATTTACAAGCGGTCGTATATTGGAGTAATGGAGAAGAAGGAAAAGGACCCGCCGCCATTGCGCTAGGCCGGAATAGGCGATTCTTTTCGTCGGCTTCGCTGCCTTTTGCGTCGACGCTGCCCTAGACGAATGGAAAAACCCAATCCGGCCGTTTCTGTTTCGTCCGTCGAGCGTTGGCCGCCCCCGTCCTTCCTTCCCTAGACATCGCGGCGAGGTTCTATGCGCAGTTACGAAATGGATTATGCGGGATGGGCGGAAGATACGGCGCGCGCCATCTGTGAGGGACGTTGGCACGACATCGACCGGGCCACGTTGGCCGATGAGGTGCTCGATTTGAAGAAGCGCGTGGAACACCAAGTCGAGAGCCGAATGCGCGTGCTCTTGATCCATCTTTTGAAGGCCCGGTATCAGCCAGGCAAACACGGCCGGAGTTGGGATCTCACGATCGCCGAGCAGCGTTACCGGGCGAATCTCTTGCTTCGTGAAAATCCGAGCTTGAAACCCGAACTGCCCAGACTGATCCAGGACGCCTACGGTGCCGCCCGCTACGCCGCGGCGCGTCAAACCGCCATCGCGCTCGACGTATTTCCCGAACAAAACCCTTTCACCGATGCCGAGATCTGGAGCCATGCCCTCGATTACCGGGAGTAACGTCGCCGCCTAAACGTCAAAACGGCCCGCCGTTCGGAGACTCCGGCGAGCCGTTCCGATCTAAACCTCTCCACGAACCGCGAGCAGTGGATCAACGTCGGAGGCGCGCTCGTAATCGCGGCCAGCGAAGTGTTCGGATTGGCGACGGTGCCCGTCAAATCGTGTGGGACGGGGGAGCCGATGTGCTTTTTGCGCCCGGTCTCCCTGATCTCAACCAGTACAGCGATGCAGACCAAGCGTGTGCCCAGCTTTCCCAGTGGCTTTATCCTGACGAGTAGTGTGGTTACGTGGCCGTCCTACTAAAAAGATGGAGCACATGCACTGCCCAGAATGGCGCAAAGTTACTCTTCTGCTGTTTTGCGGTGTCTGCGCCAGTGCGTTCCAGCAGCCCGCGGCGCAACCATCCGCTGAGGCCGGCCGGATCTCTGTCAATGTCAACCTGGTCGTCTTACATGCGACCGTTGCCGGCAAACGGGGCCATTTCGTCTCGGATCTTCGCCAGGATGATTTTCAGGTCTATGAGGACGGAGTGCCGCAGCAGATCGTGCGCTTCGGCCATGAGGACGCTCCCATTACAGCAGGCATAATAGTGGATCACAGCGGCAGCATGTTGCCCAAAATTCCGGAAATCAGCGCGGCGGTGCGCACCTTCGCTACGGCAAGCAATCCCAGCGACGAAATGTTCGTGGTCGACTTCAACGAGCGGGTTCGATTCGGCTTGCCTGCGTCCATTCCTTTTACAGACAATCCTTCGTTGATACAGAAAGCTGTCGCACAATCTCCCGTAGGCGGCGAGACAGCGCTCTATGACGCGATCGTCGCTGCCTTAGCAAAGCTAAAAGCCGGCACACGAGACAAAAAGGTTCTAATCGTCATCAGCGATGGTGGCGATAACGCAAGCGTTCGTACCCGTGCGCAGACTTTGAAGCTTGCTCAGGCATCCAGCGCGATCATTTACACGGTCGGCATCTTCGATGAAGACGATCCTGACCGCAATCCGGGAGTGCTCCGTGATCTCGCCAGGTCAACGGGCGGAATTGCTTACTTCCCGTCCGGCCTGAACGAGATTTCGAGCATCTGTTCCAGCATCGCGAGGGATGTCCGTAATCAGTACATGCTGGCGTATGTGCCGAGCGATCCCGCTGCGCATGGCGATTACCGAAGCATTCGCGTAACAGTAAACGCACCGCATCATGGCAAGTTGGTGGCGCGCACCCGCAACGGATATCGGATCGGCCGGCCAGCAGAGCGTTGTGAGGGATGCCGTCCGGAGACGAACTGACTGAACGCGCCTATGGTTGCGGAGTCTTCGCGCGGATCAATTGGACGATTTCCGATGTGTTTGGTGAACGTCCGGTCTGCTTCTTCGAATAGATCTGTTCTCCATTGAGGAGGACCACGAATGAACCGGGGGCGCCCGCACGTACGCGAATCGGAACACCGAGTTCACGCTCGAGATTGTTCTTGAGACTCACGGCCTCAGCTTTCAAATCGGCTCAGAAAAAGCAGCGTTTGATCTCGACCGTCATTTCCGTGCGCTCCAATGCCGCGAGCGGCTCTGCTAACAACGCTAGCAAACCTTGCGGGGCTGGACAACTGCAGCGAACCGATAACCAGCTGGCTGAGGTGGCCGGGCATGCTGAAGTACATTCCGCAATGACCAGCAAATTACACTGATCAGGAACAGGGCGCCGGCAATCCAAAGCGCATGATGCGCGATGCTATCCACCACCACGTCTACTGGGTTATGCAGGCTGAACAACCGTTCCGCGATCCAGCCAACGGAGGCAGAGCCCGCAAACAGGGCGCCTCCAATTCTCAAGAATGAATATCCGCTTGTTTGGCTGAGTAAAAGCAGCGACGGCATTGTCGCCGCAACCACGATCATCTGCATCGTCTCGATGCCGAGGTTGAATCCGAGAAGGCTGGCCACTCGCTCCCAGCGGCCGATACCTAATTGATCCAGCGTCGCGGCAAACGCCAGGCCATGAATAAGGCCGAAGAATGCCGCAATCACCGCCTCCCGCCCTGGGAAAAGAGGGCGCAAAGCATGGATGGCGGAGACCAGAATTGACACGGCGATCAGCACTTCAATTGGCCGGCCGGGCACGTGAACCACTTGCAAACCCGCTAAGGCTAGCGTGATGGAGTGCCCAACAGTAAAAGCCGTCACGACTTTCAGGATGTGCAAAAAACTCTGGCGCACCCCGGCAACTCCGGCCCAACGCGAACCAAAAGCAAACAACGGCGCCGGCAGAAGCAGCGCGAGTAAAAACAAGAGATGGTCCGTGCCTTCCGCGATGTGCCGCATGCCGAGGCGGAACATGCTTCCGATGCCGCCGAAGCTGCCAAGCGACGCACGAATGCTGGGCCATACGGAAGACAGCGCGTCCAGATGGCCGCCAGCCTGCACGTAATCGAGCTCGTAGAGCGATTGGTTCTCGTTTCGATTCTGCGCGACAACGCGAATATCGCGATCACCAGGGGCCAAACAATTCACCAGGTACGCTGAAATCCGGTTCTGATGATGGTTTTCGATCACGAGTTTTCGCTTCGCGCCGCCGGCGGGCAAATCCGCGCTGAAGTTGATCCGAATCTCACCCAGCCCTTCTTTCATCTGCTCGATGCTCGGGAAATCGACCGAGAGCAGCCGGGGCTTCAAACGATTACCATCGATGCTGAGCGAAACATCGTGAAGCACGCGCTCGGCATAGGCCTTTTGCTCGGCTGCTGAAATCACGCCATCGTGATTGGTATCGATAATCGCAAGCACCACGGGAAACACGGCGACACCCGGGATCAGGCGCATGAATGCGTCAACGCGCTCTTTTCCCATTGAGATGATCGTCGCCTGCAGGTACTCATCCAGCCTGTGCGCGAATCCAGGCACTCCGAGCGATAGAAAGATCGCGGCAAACGCAGCCAGTTTCGTTTTCATTTTGAAGTGAATTTCCGGCCGTAATCATTGGTGGGATCGCGATACATAGTGTGAACGTGCAAAGCGGGATCACCACCCAACCGCTGCGGCGCGTACTCAATGACGAGATTCGGGCCTTGGATGCGGTAATAAGCCGTGATGTTGCTGCCCGGAGTAACAGTGGTTGGGCCGCTCCAAGCGAACCACGTGTCGTTCAGGCCGGCTTTGATTTCCGCCATGCGGGCCGCAGCAGCGCTTTCGTGGATGATGCCTGACCATTCCGATATGACGTCGAGCAGCATCGCACGCTGCCGGTCATTCATGGCAGAGGCTTTCAGTCCCTCCGGCTGAATCGTTTTGCCGTCCTGCCCGGGACCCAGCACAAGGTCGGCAAGATGGTAGCTCAGAATGGCCTGTTTGCGTTGATTTTCATCCAGAGCGTTCAGCAAAGCGAAAGCTTTGTCGCTTTCCTGGCCAAGCGGCCGCACGGTTTTGCCGTTCAGTGTATACACAGCGGGTTGAGCACCAGTGAGAGTTGGTGTAAGCACACCGTGCTCTCCGGCAATGGTGATATTGAGGGCCAGGTGGTGCCCTCCGAACTGCAGCATCCACGGATTCTTTTCGGAGGGCATTCCCAGAATGGAGATGTAGTAGAGATCTCCGCCGAAGATCGGACCGTTACCGAATGAGGGGCGGCGGCCGCCGCGACCAGGTGCTGGCCCGCCGTTACCCGCTGGCGGAGCGCCTCCATTGCCTGAAGGCGGGCGATTTCCATTATTTACGAACGGCGGCGGTCCGCCGTTACCGGGCGGCCCCTGGTCCGTATTCTTGTTGACCTCGTCGCCTTCCATGATTTCCTGGACTTTCTCCAAGCCTCTCGGACTGAGCGCAGACGCGACCAGGGCCATAGCAGCCGAGCGCTGAGCCGGATTCATCTCCTTCAGGCTGATACCACCGCGGGGAACCATCGCAACCGGAAAATTCGACCAGCGTTTCCGCTGTTCTTCGTCGTCGAAAGAAAAGAGCACCGCCTGCCGCTGTTTCTCACTGAGCGTGGAGACAAACGCGTTTGCGGCGCTTACGATTCGAGCAGTCGCTGTCTGCTGCTCGGCGGTTGTCCGCGAGAAGCAAATCAGCGCCAGCGCGCCGATGCCGCACGCCGCAGCGATCGAAAAAGATTTCGTCATCTTTTCACTCCTTCGCCCGCATTACGCGACCGCAGAGATTCCTATCTCATCGACTTTCCGCGCGCGAAGAGCGGCGCTTGACGGCGGGAACTGAACCACCATCAATGTTCGGTCATCCTGCGGCACTTCCGCGCTTGCGAAGTCGGTAACCTCGCTCATAAGCCGCGTGCAGACTTCCGCCGGCCGTGTATCCGCCGTTTTCAATGTGATGCGCTCGATGCGCTCTTCTCCGAACTCCTGCTTGTTGCGATCCATGGCTTCACTGATGCCGTCCGAGTAGAGGATGAGACTGTCGGCCTCGCCGATCTTGACCATGCCTGCCGAATAGCGGGCGCCGGGGAGCAGACCGAGAACGGGCCCGCCCTCGTCCAGCCTCCCGAGAAATCCCTCGCTCCGGCGAAGAAGAATCGGTGCGGCATGGCCCGCATTCACATAACGCAGCATACGGGTTACGGGATCGTAGATGCCCCAGAACAATGTGGCGAATCGTTCGCACGCCGTTCGTTCGCACAACATGCGATTGATTCGCTCGCAGGCCGCCTCGTGCTCGGATGCTGTCGAGGAGCGGATCGCTCCCTGCAGCACACTGACCAGCAGTGCAGCGGATACTCCTTTACCCGAGACATCGCCCAGCACAATAGCAACCTTGCCGGATTCCGCCTCGAAGATGTCGTAAAAGTCTCCACCTACATGGTCTGCCGCAACTGCGGATGCAGCGAATTCCACATGGCGAGATACGGAATGCGGCTTTGGCTGAAGATCGCTCTGAACTCGCTTCGCCAGCTGTAGTTCGCTCTCCAGATATTTGCCGCGAAGATAGTGCCGCGCCCGCAACCCGATCACCGCAACCGATAGCAACAGCGCAATGGAGGCGATCAGGCCGAGGATAAGATTCTGCCGGAGCCCCGCGAATGCGCCGGACACAGCCTTAAGCGAGATAGCCACTTCGAGCACGTACGCTGTGCGGCGGTCATCTGACGGGCCGGGGCGCAAACGTGCTTTCGCATCCGAAGCAGGCGGCACGTGTGAAATCCGAAGCGGAAGCATCACAACCAGCGCCTTGCCTTTCGCTGTATCGAGCACCGTACCGAGCCTCTCGTGTTTTTCTACCCGATCCCACCAATGCGCGAGAAACTGGGCCGCTCCTTCCGGATTCCCGCTCTGCGCAAAAACAATACCGTTCATGTCCAGCACACGCATCCACAGAACGTGATCGGCTGCAGATTCCATGGCGCGTTCTAGAACCGGCGTAAGCCCGCGCGGCTCCGTGATTCCAGCACTACGGGCAGCAGCGCTCAAGGCGCCTGCCTGTCGCGCCGCCTCGTGTTCGGCCTGCTGCGGAACGAGAACACTATCCATGTACAAGTAAGTCCGCACACATTGCACACACAACAGCATCGCGATGAGGGCGCCCAGTCCGAGAACAAGGCCAAACTTCAATTGCGAATACTTGCGCAGCTTCATGCCCGTTTTATCCTTCTATGAGCTTTGCCTGGGAACCTTAAATGTTTCTGAAGACGCCTGTGCGTAAGTTTCTATGCACCGCATCCAGCCAGAGCTGCCAGGCAGGAGCCTTAAACCGACTGCTCGCTCGAGGCGTGGAGTACGCTCGCCTGACTGCTCGAGCGCCGAAAACGAAGCGTAAACGTGGAGCCGTGTCCCATCGAGCTTTCCGCAGTCAACTCCGCTCCATGACTCTGCGCGAGTTCGCGAGCGATCGCCAGCCCTAAGCCTGTGCCGCCGCCCTCTCGCGAACGTACTTTGTCCGCGCGCCAGAAACGGCCGAAAATGAACGGCAACTGTTCGGGAGGAATACCCGTACCGGTATCCGCGACGGCGATTGTCACAGCGGCTTCGTCTTCCACCAAACGGAGGGTGATGGAGCCGCCTTCGGGTGTGTACTTCATAGCGTTGTCCAGCAGAATCAGCAGAATCCGCTGGAAAGAAGCAATATCGACATGCGAAGTATATTATTACCCTTCGTAGCGCCGGCTCTTGGGCGAGGCTACGCCTTTAAGAAGAGGCTTCGACCAGTTCGTGCGCGTTCGGTAGCGCGGTGGAATGGAAAAGTTCCACCACCTCGTCGGGCTTGCCATCAGCGAGAAGGTGACCATTATCCATAAGGATGGCGCGGTCACACAATTCGACTACCTGGTCCAGGCTATGGGTGACAAGCAGAATCGTTTTCCCGGCTTCGCGGAACTTACGAAGACGGTCAAAGCACTTCTGCTGGAAGGCGATATCCCCGACGGCAAGGATCTCATCGAGGATCAGGATTTCGGGGTCGACCTCCGTCGCGACCGAAAAGGCGAGACGCATATACATTCCCGACGAGTATTGCTTTACCGGGACATCGACGAAATCGCCGATCTCAGAGAATTCGATGATACGCTGCTCGCGTTCGAGCATTTCCGCCTTGGTGAAGCCCATCAGCAGACCATTCAGCAGGATATTCTCGCGTCCGGTGAGTTCGCTATGCATGCCGGCGCCGAGCTCGATCAGCGGAGCGATGGTGCCATTCACTTCAACACGGCCGGCGGTTGGCCGGTAAACGCCTGCGATGATTTTGAGCAGTGTGCTTTTCCCTGAGCCGTTGCGTCCGACGATGCCGAGCATCTCACCGGCTCCGATATTGAATGAGACGTTACTCACCGCCTCGAAATCGTGATATTGCGCGTTTGTGCGGAAGAAGCGCGTAAACAGCTCGCGCAGCGAATCGGGGCGCTCGTGAATGACCCGGAAGCGCTGGGTGACGTTCTCGACGGATATGGCGTTGGGCTTGCTATCCATGCGGTCCTAGACGTAGAAGACGAAGTCGTCCTGGTGCTTCTGGAAAATCCAGTATCCGACACCGAGGGCGATGAACGCGCAGACGAAAGAAGCCACTATCGACTGCAGAGCGGGCAGCAGTCCCCAATAGATGCTCAGGCGAAAGCCATTCAAAACGTAAATCATCGGGTTCAGCTTAAACAGCCAGCGGTAATGCTGCGGGAACATCTCGAGCGAGTACAAGATAGGGCTGAAATAGAACCAGATCTGCAGCAGGATTTGCAGAATGTGGCCGACGTCACGGTAGTAAACATTGGCGACCGCGAAGAAGAAGCTCGCGCCAAGCGTGAAGATGGTGAGGGCGAGCAGCGGAATGGGCAGAAATACCCATGTCCAGTGAAACGGATGGCGCATAGCGAGCACGATCAGCGCGGTCGGGATGAGCGACAGCAGAAAGTTGATCATGTTGGAGACCACCGCGGCCATCGGAAAGACCAGTTTCGGGACGCGAACCTTCTTGATCAGATCGCCGTTGCCCACAATCGAATCCGCTGCGTAAGAGAGAGACTGCGAAAAGAAGGTCCAGGGTATCAGGACGCTGAGAATAAAGATCGCGTAGTGAGGTAGAGTGCCGCTGAGGATCTTCGAAAAGACGAGCGTGAGCACCAACATCTGGAGCATGGGGTTGAGCAGCGCCCATAGGAAGCCAAGCACGGAGCGCTTGTAGCGGATCTTCAGCTCTTTCAACGCCAGAGCCCAGATCAATTCACGGTAGAGATAAGTATCCCGAATTAATTCGTGCATAGTTTGCAGCGGGTCGCCTGCATCTCAAGCGCCCCTGCATGGCGCACTTACATGCAAACTGCTGAACAGTGTGGATTTGCTGCGTTCTCCTCAGGGTTCACGGCAGCTGCCGGAACAATTCTTTATTGTAGCGGAACACAGATCCGAAGCCTCAAACAGACTTTGCAGGGGTTGGTGCGTTGTCTTTGAGAATTTTGAATGTCGCTTATCCCCTACTGCCGGTAGACAACGGGTCCGGAGGGGGAGCGGAGCAGATCCTTTCTTTAGTGGATCGCGGCTTAGTGGAATGCGGGTATAGTTCGCTGGTCATCGCGGCAGCGGGTTCACAAATTGCCGGCCTACATATTCCGACCCGAGCTTTAAACGGGCAAAAGATGGACGGCGAGCGTGAGAAGGCCCACAGGGAGCACCGGCGGCGGATTGAAGAAATGCTCCTGCAGCAGGATGTCGATCTGATTCATTTCCATGGTCTGGATTTCGATTGTTATCTTCCGGATGCGCCGATTCCAAAGCTAGTCACGCTACACTTGCCCGTCGCGTGGTATGCAAAGCGCATCTTCGAGGTGGCGGGTCTCGACCTGGTGTGTGTATCCAAAACGCAGGCAGAAACAGTGCCGCACGACATTGCGGTTTCCGTAGTTCCGAACGGGATCGATTTGAGTGCGTTTCGTCCATCAGCGGCCAAGAGCGCTTCCCTTTTATGGCTGGGGCGCGTGTGCCCGGAAAAAGGCACAGCGATCGCACTGCGAGTGGCGCGCCGGTTGGGGCGAAAGCTGACGATTGCGGGCCCGGTGCATACGTTTGAGAGCCATCAGGCGTATTTCAGGAATGAGGTCGAGCCCCTGTTGGATAGCGACCGGCGTTATATCGGGCCAGTGGACCTTGCCGGAAAACGGAAGCTACTCGCAGAAGCACATTGTTTGCTGGTACCGAGCCTCGCGCCGGAGACCAGTTCTCTGGTGGCGATGGAGGCTGCGGCATCAGGAACACCGGTGGTCGCGTTCCGATCGGGGGCGCTGCCCGAGGTAGTGGAAGACGGGCAGACCGGGTTCCTTGTGGAAGATGAAGACGGGATGGCGCAAGCAGTGGAACAGGCGTATCTGATTTCACCGCAACGGTGCCGCGAACACGCTGAAAGCCGTTTTGATTTCAGGACGATGGTGGCGGGCTACGTCAACCTGTATGAACGTATTCTTGCCCGATCGTTTAGAGCCCAGACCTCCGCAGCACCAATTGGCTCTTTGCGATAGGACGGGCGCCCCAATCGAACTTGTACGGCTCGTCGCCGCGCAAGAAATTCCAGGACCGATATTGGTTGAGGAATGCATATTCGAGTGACTTCTGCAAAAGCAGTTTGCCGAAGCCATACTGCTGATATTCGGGATCGAAGGCGCTCAAGTATGAGAAAAGGACGTTCCTGTAAGGGAACGAGAGAATGACCGCAACCAGCCTGCGCTGGAACTCGAGACCGAAAAAGCGCAGCATGTCCGAGGACGCGAATTTCGCTGCGATGTCGCGGAGGAAACCAGCTGAGCGGTTAGCGGCGATCATGCCGGCTTCGCCCTGGCGATTCCAGCGCGCCGAGTGTAATGCGATCAGGGAATCCATCAGGCCTGCATCAAAGTGCGTCGCGACAAAGAGGCGGATCTGGTCAATCTCGGCGCGCTTTTTCGGCATAGCGGCGCAGGTTACGCCGCAAGCCGCGAGGCCTTGCGTTGTAAAAATCCTCCCAATCTCCAGTGATCAGGATTTCGCTGCAGGGCGTGTCTTCCTGACTTTCTCCGAGCCCCGCGAGTGCAGTGGGCGAAGAAAGGTCCTGCCAGTCGCACACATCCCAGCCGGGCATTTCGCGCAGAGAAGAAGACAGTAGTTCCAGGATCTCGGCGCGGTATTGGGGCGCGAGCAGCGGTTCGAGGTAATCCGAAATGCCGGAGCCGAGCAGCGTCAATTGGCGACGGCCTTGCCATTCGTGCAGAAAACAAGGAACGAGTCCGGCAAGCTGATCGCCATTGCGAAAGACGAATACGCGCAGTTCGCCGCCGCCGAAGTGCTTCCACCAGGTGAGGAGCCAATCAGAAGTCTGGAACGGCGTCGCGTAGGACTGCGAATGGGCCAGCGCGGTCCAGGCCGGTTTCAGCGGCTCGAGCTGATCGCAGTCTCGAAGCATTTCGAGACGGAGGCTGCTGGCGACGTAAATCACGACACCACGGCAGAGCAATGGGTGTCGAGTACACGGAGGGCTTCGCGGTAGCCGTTCAGCGTGCCAACGTCCACATAGCATTCCCCGACTTTAAATCCGTAGGCGCTGCCTCCGCGAGCCATGTATGCATTGATCAGTGTTCCCGAGATATTCGTCGTTGCGCTGCTGCCAGAGTGCGATGTAGTTCATGCAGAATGACGCCCGGCATTTTCAGCGCGCCCCAGACCCAATTGTGGCCGGCTCGGGGTGCTTTACCTCACTTCGAGAACGCGATCGTTAGAATCCGTCAGCCACAGCATCGAAGTGCTGCGGCTGCGCGACAGGAAAAAGCAGCAGGGAGAGAACTCCGTCGGGAAGATACCGCAGGGCGGTCTCCGGAAACCAGATCGTATCGGGAAGGCCGATCGCAGGCGTGCTCGTCCGGAGCAATTAGGGGACAGGGCGCGAAAGATGGCATCGCAGAGACCGGCGGGCTTGCGGCTGGACGGCATAGAAGATTGCGGCCGAGAGAGCATTTCCGCCGAAATAGTTCAGGATGTCGGATTTGCCGGGCGAGATGACGAAGCAGATTTTGTCGACGCCTCCGTTCACCATGCGTTCGATCAGGTATTCGCTGACGGCGCGCGGACGCTCGCCGTTTCCGTTGACATAACTGCCGACAGGTAGAAGCTCTTTTGAGAAAGCCAGCGGCTGGATGCGGCTTCCCATGCCTGCCGCAGGAATGATGCCCCACATATCGGTTACGCTCCTTTGAAAGCGGTCTGAACGGCATCCGCTTCGCCCCGCTCATCGCGAGGGCTCTCAATTAGACTCAAAAGGCGCGCTGCACGTATCTCGGCAGTATGGTAGTCCATTGCGCGTTGGCGGGCGCGTTCGCCGACTGCCTGCAGAGACTCGCGATCGCGGCTGATTTCGGCGATTGAATCATTGGTTGTGTTTGCAACCAATATTTCGCTGCCTGGAGTAAAAAAGGTATCCAGGCCATCCCACCAATCGCTTAGAACGGCGGTGCCGCAGGCTGCTGCTTCAAAGAGGCGTCCGGAAGGACAGAAACCCATGGCGGCCATTGCTCCTCGCGTGACATTTAGCGTCAGAGGAGAAGACGAGTAGAAAGCTGCGTGACGAGTCGGCACGACATGACCGAAGTGGCGGACGTTGCGTGGCCAGATTTCGGTATTCGGATACATGGCGCCCCCGATCACAAATGTCTTATTGGTGAGAACGCGCGCCGGCTCGAGCAGCATGCGCTCAAGAGCCTCCTGGCGGTCCGCGGCGTAGGTACCCAGATATGATAGATCCGCCGAAAACTGCTGGCTGATGGCGACGCGGTGATGGATGGTGGGATCGACCCAGCCGTATAGCGGAGCGGCGCACCGCGCGTGCAGCCTGTTTCTCAAGTGTCCGAGAGCTTCGCCCCCGGTGTAGCTCAGCACCAGATCGAAGCCGGCGAGCCCTTCAGGAGGCAGATATTCGACGGTTTCTCCGCGTTCCAGCCGCGAAAGCGTGACCGGCGTATCCATGTCGTAAAAGACGGTTCGAGGCAGATCCGAATCGAGCACCAGTTCGGAAGCGGCGAGGCCGTCGGCGCAGTAAGAGGTAACAATGCCGACGTCCGCGCCGCGCAGTATTCGCAGCGCGCTTTGCCGAATGGCATCCCAATCAGAGTAGAGATGCAGGTCGACGTAGGGTAGAGACGGCGCGTCGCGGTGAGCAGCGTAGTAGGGGGTGTCGCGCTCAAAGAAATGGATCTGGTGGCCCTTTTCACTCAGCGCACGGAACAGACCCCTCAACAACGTGGCATGCCCGTTTCCCCAAGCTGAACTGATTGACAGTCCGAAGAAGACAATCTTCATTCAAAGCGTCTCATCGTTTTGTGAATTTGTAGAATAACTCAATGCTGACGTTTCCGTTATAGTCGCGTAATCCTACCAAGGATAGTTTATTCGTCATATCCCACTGGAGACGAATGATTTGACCATTCGTTTGTGTTACATCAGTGATGTAGGTGAACGTGATGTTACTCGCAATCTTCTGCTGGAGAGTCAGTTGTGCATTCGGCTGTCCATTGGTGCCCGAGAACGAAGGGTCAATCTTGAGCTCCGATAACCCGAACACCCGCTGCACTCTGCTGGCCAGCGGATTCGCAACGGCCTGCCCCAACAAGGCCGACTCACCCATCTGGCTGAAAGACTGCTGCTGGGCGGGAGGCTGCTGAGCGGCGATGATCGGATTCGCAGGCGTCGTGTTAGTAGCGAGCAACTGAACGATCTGCTGGAATGTCAGCGGTGGGTCCGAGCGATAGGTCAGCTTTAAATCCTCGATCGGGCCGGAGACGCCGATGACCACCGAGACGCCCTGCGCAACCGTTTCGAGTGAGATATTCAGAACCGGCTCGATCGAGTTTGGGTCGTAAAAGTTGATGGATCCTGTGTCGACGGTGTAAGTGTTGCCAAAGAAGACTAGCCGGCCATTGGTGACCGTGATTCGACCGAGAATACCTGGCATTTCAGCGGTTCCGCGCAGGCTGAGGTTTGCAATAACATCCAGGCTATCGGTGTAAGTCGAAATGACGCGCATATCGGGGGCGGTCAGGATGTGAACATCCAGATGCATTCCGGACAGAAGCGGGGAGGGCGCGGTTGGCGTGGATGGCGGGGTCGAGGCATTTGAGAGCAGCGATCCGGCGTCGCTGGTGGAGGTATAAGAGAGGCGCGTGACGCTCACGGTACCGTTGAGCAGGGATCTGCGTGTGGTTCCGATCAACGCCACATTGGCATTCGATACGATGCCGATTCCGGAATAGAGCACGCGGACCTTGTTTGCATTCGCCTTCAGATTGAAAGTCAAGGCACTGCCCGAGAACCCGACAAACCCGCTGGCAGAGACCGTTCCTCCGCCGCTCTGACCGGTTAGCGTTTGAATGGTAGCGCTTGTTCCGTTGAGCAGAATCACGCCATTTCCGTTTGAAAGACCGTTCGGAGCCTTCACATAGTTGATGTTGGCGTTTTTCAACTCTATTCGGCCGCTCGCCAGGGGTTGCGAGAGCGTACCGTGGAAGGTGGCATTCATGGTTAGCCCACCCGAAGAGTAGAAATCGGGATCAATATCCTGCAAGACGCCGAGATTGATGTCCGCGCCCACAGTGATACCCAGCGGCGAGCTTGTGTTCTTCAGACTAAAGCCGCCGGAAGCGGAGATGTTCGTATTGGGGCCCGTGATGTGGAAATGATCTACTTTCAAAACGGAACGATCCAGCGCCACGACGATGGGACCCTGGTTGCGAAGATCGGCTCGCCTGGCGGGCGGCCCACCGGTAGGCGAACCCTGAGGATTCGTCTCGACTTCGAGTGTGGTGAGCTGCAGACGGCCGCTCAACGTATCGGGTTTCAGGATGGGCCCGTTCACCGTGACATCACCCTGGACTTCCGCGTCGACCGGGACCGGCGAAATCCCCTGCGAGTTGAAGAGCGGCGTGAAATTCGAATACCGGAGGTTCGCGAAGCTTAGGTTCGCGCGCAGCGGATAGTCGCCGCTCAGTTGTGCCTGGCCGGATCCGTGAATTTGGCTTTTCGCCAAGTCGGAATCGAGCTGGAAGTGCAGATTCTGTCCCTGCGTCTGGGCGCTTAAGGCGGCGCCCCCCAAGGCCGTGGAATTGTACGACACGTTCTCAAGCGCGGCATTGGCATTCAGACTGGAGAAATGAAGCGCCGGGGTGGCGCCAGCGGGCAGTATGCGGGCGGAGAGGTCAGCAGCAATCCGGAGAGTGCCGTTAATTCCGGGCTCGGCGTTCGCGACGTGCACAATCTTCGCTACCTGGATAGGGGTGCTATTCACCTTGAGTGCCAGCGCACCTGTTTTGAAATCGTTGGCCGGGTGAGTGAAGGCGCCACTCAAATTGACACTGCCCGCGGGGACGCGCAAATCAATCGAACTTACGGTCAGCAGCGTGTTCGAGTACTGCAGGCTGCCTTGCAAACGGTCGATGGGTTCCTGGTAGACGTTTGCATGAGAAAGATTGAACTCCAGCTTTGCATCGGGCGTATTGAGATTGCCCGATACATGAGCACCGGCGGAAAGCTGGCCCGTGGCGGGGATGGATGTTTGACCGGTAATTTCGAGAACCTTGCCGATTGAAAGATTCTGGATAGATGCATCGGCAACAGTCGGGTACGGGTCATTGAGTCCGGTGTGACCGTTCACGCGCACATTCGAGCCCGCGAAATCAGAAGCGAGTTGGTAGGTAACTGTACCATTGGCGGTGCGAGCTGACCCGGTCAGGTTTCCCGCATTCTGGTTTTGCAGCTTCAGGCTGCTGGCGGAGAGATCGCCCGAAACGTTCGAGACGTGTAGTGCGGTTTGTTGGCCCTGTTTGGTTACATCCATGGCGGTGTCCGCGGTCAACTGGATGAGGCCGCTTACGGCTTCCTTCTGCTGAAGCGGGACCACCTTTGCAAGCTGAATGTTGTCGATGGCAAGGTGGGCGCGAGCACGGCCAGTAAGGAAGCTATCCGCGGGATGCTGGAAGGCAGCAGTCGCTGAGATGCTACCGCTCGCTGTGTCGAGTTCGAGGTTCGAGAGCGTGATGAGCTGATGCGCGAGATTAACGCTGCCGTAAAGACGGCTGAAGGGTTGATTGTCGATGCTGCCATTCACCACCTGCAACACCGCGTTCCCGAGCGGGTCGCCGTACGTGCCATAGATATGCACTTCCGACGTCAAAAGGCCGGAAGCTTCAATGGAAGATTCACCGGCGAGACTAAGCAAGTCGGAGATGTTGCCGCTGCGGATGGTGAGATCGGCGGCAACGGGAGAATGTGCAACGGGCTGCCACTTGACCAGTCCGATAGAGCCGGAAAAGTTTGTTTGCATGGCAGGCGCGGTGAGCGAGCCGTTCTGGATTGACGCACCGGAGGGCGATGCCGCAATGTTTAATGCCAGTGCATCGAACGGGTGCTGCTCGACCGCAAAACGATTCATCGCAAGCTGGGCATCAATGTGCGGGTTCGCGAGATTGCCAGTGACCTGAGCGGTCATGGTAGCGGCGCCTCCACGCAGCGTAACGGGCAACGAAGTTTCGGGCGTAGCGCTCTCGAAGTTTATGGCGGGCAGAAAATCATTCAAATTGTGGGACACCAGCTTCAGATCGATGCGGGTGTTCAGAGTCCCGGCGACATCGAGACGAGAGTTCGGCAACGCAAGATAGGATTGGCCCAGATCGACCGCTCCGGTTTTGCCGACATAGCTTGCGTGCAGACGTCCGTTGAGGGGTACACCGCGCGACCCGGGAAGCACGGCCAAATTCGCCTCCGCCGAATAACCAGTCATGCCCTTGGCCTTCAGATCGCCCCTGCCCTGTAGCGAACCGGTGATGGTACCGTCATAGCCCAGCCGCCTGCCCGCGAATGCGGACGCAAGCACGGGCAGAGAGAAGTTGGTGAGATTGGCCTCAACACTCATCTGCTGCATCTTCTCGATGAACATTTTGGCGGCAAGGCTCCCGCCGAGCACGTTCAATTTGAGCCCGTTGATGCTGATGAGATAGGGATCGACGTGAAACGGGGTGCTGAGATGAACATCAGAAATGCGAGTGGCGCCCGTGGTGACGGCGAGCCCGCTCGAGTCGATGTTTCCGTTCACGAAGTAGTTGTATTGCGCGTCGAGTGTGGCGTTTCCATTTGCGCGCAAATCACCGGCGAGCTGCATGGATTTGAGCTGAAGGAGCTTTGAAAGCTGGAGCAAGGCGAGATTGGCCTGGAAGCGGATATTACCGTTTACGCGCGGGCCGGTTTTTCCCATTGCAGAAAAAGTCGTCTGGCCAAGAGCAACATTTGCGCGCTGCAGCTCGAAGCTCTTCGCGTTGGTGTCGAGGCGGAGGGCAAGATCGGCCGTCAGGTTCGTGGGCGCGCCTTGCGCATTCGCACCAACGGGTAAATCAAATGAGCGCTGCAGCTCCGGCAACGAGATGTTCGCAATCAGACTGCCGCCTATGACAGGTGAATCGGGGTTGTTGAGAGCCAGCGTGAGCCCGATGCGGGATTGTGCAGTATTGAGGCTGGCATTCGCGAGTGTGATGGAGCTTTTCGTGATGCTGACCGGGATGTTCACCTTGACATTCAGCGGAGGTCGCGGGCCTGAGGCGAGCAGCAGCGGGTCCACCGCCACGTTCCCGCTGTAACTGGGATTCGCCGTGTTGTAAGTCAGAAGCGCCCGGAGGTTTTGTCCTTGCGCGCTGAATGGTGTTTGCTGGTCGAGAAACTTGATTAGACCATTTTGGATATCGAAGCGATTGACTTTGAGATCGATAACGGTCTGAAGCGGATTTGCGTTGCTGGATGGCTGAGGAGTCTTGGGCTGCGGGATGTTAGTGCTTCCACCCGTCATCATGAGGAGATTGACCCGCGGTTGATCAACACCGAGATAGTTCAAATCGATCAGGTGGGCTATGCCCGAGAACAGCTTGAGCCGGAGCTCTAAGAGAGCGATCTGCAAGAGCGGGTCGACGTTCTTCGGCTCCGTCCCATGCAGAACGGCGTTCCGCATGCGGATGGTCAAGTGACCCAGGTCCACATCGAGCGAACCGATCTGAACGGTTCCGCCAGTAGATTCTTCAAGCGACGAAATGATCTTATTCTTCGCGAAATTGGTGAACCAGGGAGTCTGGATAGTGATGAGCGCTGCGACGATCAGGACAACAACCAGCCCGGCGAGGCAGGCGCCGACAATCGCCAGAATCTTCACGGGCCTGCTCATCTTAAGCCCTCCTCGAGATACTTGATTTTCTCTTGGTTGCGAGTTTGATCGAGCCACGCGAAAAAGAGTTTATTCACCTGTTCTTCCGTCAGAGTTTCGCGAATTTCCCCGCTCAGAGCATCGAGCGAGCTGTTTTGCGCGTGCGCGCGGCGCAACTCCGAAATGTGCTGTTTATAGTAATTCTGGACTGCGTCGTCAGTGATGAAGACGGCGGGCTTAAAACGCGCGTCGATAAAACGCAATACGGTCAGTTGCCATCGAAACGATTCGCGCAGCTGCAGCTCCGTCAGACCGTACCGCTTCAATGCAGCCTGAAGCGCGACCTGACTGTGAAAGCGCTCTTTCTCGAGCGCTGAGAGCTCCTGTTCGGCTTGTTCCATGGTCGCTCTAGGATAGTCGCCGACACGAACTTCGCGCCTGATCAGAACCTGGTCGATAAGACGGTTGGCGGCCGCCTTGCGCGCTGCCTGGCTGAGGTTCAACGGCTGCGCGTTCAGGAAGTCTGTGACACGGAGGTCGCGGTCGATGTCGCTGTCCTTGATGATGGAATCGCCCACGACGATCGCAATGCGATCGATAATGACGCCCGGCAGCAGCCAGGTGGACAGGAGAAGAATGACGGCGAGGCGGCATCGCATTCAGAAGGCTTGCCCGATGGAAAAGAAGAACTGGAAGCGATTCAGCCGCTGCAGAGTGGGCGTACAGGCGGGAAGTACGTTGATTTCCTCTTGGCTGCACTTTGCCAGATCTTCAATCGGTGCATTGATATTGAAGCCGAGAAAATGCGGCGGATTCAAGGCATATGCGAAATCGACACGGACAGGACCCAGCGGGGTTTTATAACGAATGCCGAACCCCGGCGCCTGCACGGCGAAGTTCAGATTTTGAATGCTCGGCTGATGATAGCCGGCGACATGCTGTTGAACGTGGTATAGATGTTGCCCATGTCTTCAAACAGGACGCCGGAAATATTTTCGCCGAGCAGCGGAAAGCGCAGCTCAACATGTGTTGAAGAAGAGCGCATTTCCGCCAATCGGGAAACCCGTCGGCGCGGAGGTGGGAGTTCCAGGCAGCTCATTCGCTGTTCCGATATCTCGCGGGCCCGCCTGATTGTCACCGAAACCTCGCATTGATACGCTGCCGCCTCCGTAGAAGCGCTCGGCGAGAGGTATGTCTTCGAAGTTACTGCTGCCTTCCGGAACCCTGAACGGGATAATGGCGCCGAGTTGGGTCTCGCGCGCTAAAACCAGATTGCGACCGATCGGCGTGTAAGTCGCATTGCGGCCCAGGACGCGCAGGAAAGTGCGCTGTGAGCCGAAGAAGTTCCCCGCAAACCCGGTATCGATGGTATTCCAGAACCCGCGGTGTGCATCGGCCGGATTATCCCGGTGGTCCTGTATGTAACTCGCCGATAATATGCCGATTCGGACGGATTGCAGATATTGCGGGATGAGCAGCGCGGGAATATTGATGTTCTTGGTACTAACCTGGCGATAAGCAAAGCGCAGCAGGAGGGTAGACGCTCGGTTGAATCGCTGCGACGTTTGAACCGAGGCTTCCGCGCCGTTGAGACGAAAAGGTCTGAACATTTTGGGTTATGTCATAGAGCAGAGAGAAGCTCACGGTCCGGTTGGCACTGCCCAGAAATCTCGGTACGACGTAGTTGATGGCTGCACGCTGTTCGAGGGTCGAGTAGTAAGTCTGTAGCGAAATCGTCTGCCCGATACCAAAAAGGTTCAGACGGTTGACGTTGAAGGACACAATGGGAGAGAGTCCCTTCGCGCCTCCCGCCTCCGAGAGATTATTCGTCGTCTGCCCAAATTGACCAACAATCAACCCGAGGCCGACGTTGAAGGTGTAGCGGGCTGCCTCGTCGAAATCATAAAGGACATATTTATAGAGGGTACTGCCGCTGGGGTTTTGAATGGCCGTATTGACGTTCGCGAACATCCCCAGACTTGTGAGCATGCGGGCATCGTTATTAATTTTGTCGAGCGACAGCGGCTCCCCGTCTTTCACGGTGATGTATTTCTTGACCAGATCGAGGCGCGTGCGATTGAGGCCCGAAATCACCGGGCGCGCGAACGAACTCCTGAGGACCTTCTCGTATCCGGTATGTCACTTCGACGGTGTTCGGCTCAGGGCCGTTCGCTGTTGCGTAGCTGAAATTCGCCGAGAGGAACCCGTGGGAGTAGTAATACTCCAGAATACGGTTACGGTCGGTCGCTACATTAACCGGCGCGTATGGCTGGCCTTCAATCGAAGCGAGTTGCTGGCGCACAGGAGAGAGGTCGAGCCGGTTAGCGCCTTCAATTTTGAGAACGGAGACGCTCCACTGCTTGCCTTGATTGATGCGAAAAGTAACTCCTATCTCATTCGGTTTGCCTTGATAATCCGTTTCGACCGTGGATGTGACTTTGGCATCGCGGAACCCGTTGTCCACATAGAGCGCCGTAATCGCGTCCTCATCTGATTTCCGGAATGCCTCGCTGTACCGCCCATAGCGCATGAGAAGGGAGTTGGTGCGCAGAAACATGCGTTCGCGGATCGTCTCAAGCGTGAAGTAAGTGTCGCCTTCGATATCGATATTGACCAACTTGCGACGCGGTCCGGTGGCGATGTAATAGTTAATAACCTCCTGGTCTTCTTTGACAGGTTCGCGCTTGAAAGTGACCTGAACGTCAGGATAGCCCTTTGATTGGAAGTAATCATGCAGGTTGCGGGCGCCCATGGTCAGAAGATCATTGTCGACTGATTCTTCGGTATAAACGGGAACAAATTCGCGCAACTTGCCTTTGGAAACTTTTGCCTCGAGCGCCCGAATCGTGATTTTGGGCCCGGCGTCGATCTGCAAAGTCGCCTTCGCCCGATTCCGTTCCGGATCGTAATCGAGGGAAGTCATTTCGACTGACGCAGTGAGACGATCCTTTTTGGCATATGCCCTCTGGATTCCGTCCTGACCCTTATCCGTGAGTGCATGCGTTACCTGGCGCCATTTGTGAATGACTGGCCAGCGCCATCCTGTCGCCTTGATGATAGTCGAAGTCGAAAGCTTCACGTCTCCTTTGAGGGCGGGAGCCTCATAACGGGCTCTTTTGCCGGATTCAACGATGAAGCGCACCGTGACGTCATGAGTCGATGGATCTTGAGTCGTCGCCACACCCACGGTAGATTGGAACAAGCCGTTATCGTGGAGTTCCTGCGCGAGATTCTGTCTTGCTTCTTCCAGCGCGTCCGGGTCGAAAGGCTGACCGAGGTAAAGCTGCGAGTCGCTGATGATAACACCGCGGGTCGGCGGGTCATTGATGTGCCCGGCAGCACCTACATGTCCGATAAAGCGGCGCGGCGTGGCAATGAAGCGAAGCAGCACTCCCGTACCGCGAAATTCGGCATCGACTGCGATATTTTCGTAGAGACCGCTCGACCAGAGACGGTCAATGGTGGCGGCGACCTGCGCCGAATCCAGCGGCTGATTGAGTTCGACGAGTTGCATGCGCTGCAGGTCGCGGGAGTCAATGGGCTGCATCGCCGGTTGGTACTCGATGGCCGTGACGACTTTGCCTTCAAAGTTCTGGCCGGCAGCCAGGTGCGGCGCAAGAGCCAGTATGAGCACGAGGAACTGTCGGCGCCGGGCCGGTGCACACTTGCTCATCTGCGTTTCCGCATCCCACCATTATCGAAGGCGATCAATTTGTTTCCCTTGCGTGGTTTGTCCATGCGCCTACTGCACTTCCTGGACGTAAGTTCATTCACGTGTGTTACACGGCGCTGCGCCACCCCAAACTAGCCCGGCAAATCGATGATCTTTAGAACGCTGCTTACAATTGCCCGGCAGTCGGCCGTGAAATGGAATGATTATGACGCTCCAAGGTTAGGAGCGGCACTGGCTTACTACACGATGCTGTCGATGACACCCCTGATGGTTCTGATGGTCGGCATATGCGGCCTGGTGTTCGACCGCACTACGGCAGAGCGCGACCTGCTCAGGCAAGTGCAGCAATTGACAGGCGAAGCCGGGGCACGCACGCTGGGGGCGCTGCTTGAGGGTGCGCAGCATCGCGGCAGCGGCATAGTCGCATCGGCAACAGCATTGATCACACTTTTTATCGGAGCATCGGGAATGTTCGTAGAACTACGGAACTCGCTGAACCTGATCTGGAGTGCGCCCACCGGCTCGATGTCGATCTGGAGGGTTTTCAGAGAGCGGCTGGCTTCGTTCGGAATGGTGCTTGCGCTCGGAATTCTCCTTTTACTGTCATTGGTATTTAGCACTTTTTTCACGATCATTGAGAGATTCTTTTCGGGAATGATTCCGTTTCACGCAGCCGTATGGGGCGAAGTGGGCGAGATGCTCGTCACGCTTTTTGCGACCGCATTCCTGTTTGGACTTATTTTCCGGTATGTTCCCGACGTGAGGATTGCGTACCGGGATGTGGCCACCGGCGCGGTGATTACGGCCATTCTCTTCAGCATCGGCAAATTCCTGCTCGCTCTGTATCTTGGCACGGCGGGCGTGGCATCGACATACGGAGCAGCGGGCTCACTGATCGCTTTCGTGGTTTGGGTTTATTATTCCGCGCAGATCTTCCTTTTTGGTGCGATCGTGACCAGGGTTTATGCGGATACGTTCGGCTCCCACTCTTTGCGAAAGCGGGGCCAATGATACGCCGCTGTACACTACATATTGAATGACTCTGGAAGAGCTAGAAAGAGAGTACGTTACGCTCCGGCAGCAAGGTGAAGCTGTGCGGAGCTATCTTTGACGCGCCCGCAAAGAAAATAGAATTGAACAAGCTGGAAAGCGAGATCAACAATCCCGATTTCTGGAACCAGCCCGAAAAAAGCCAGCGCGTGATGCAGCAGCGGAAGCGGCTGGAAGAAGCGATTCAAAACGCCCAGTCGGTCGCGTCCACGGCGGACGACATCGACACGCTATTCGAACTCGCGCGCGAGGGCGAGGATGTGAATGGCGATCTGGAACGCGAAATCCGCGCCTTTGAATCGCGCCTGGAAGAGCTGGAAACCGGGATGCTGCTTTCCGGCGAAAATGATGCGCGTGACGCAATCGTCGCAATTCACCCAGGCGCAGGTGGAACGGAAAGCCAGGACTGGGCAGAAATGCTGCTGCGAATGTACCTGCGCTGGGCGGAACGTCACGGCTACGAGGCCATAGTGACGGACCGACTCGAGGGCGAAGGCGCGGGAATCAAATCGGCGACGGTCGAGATCAATGGCGAGAATATCTACGGCAAACTGCAATCGGAAGTAGGGGTGCACCGGCTGGTTCGGATCTCGCCGTTTGATGCGAACGCGCGACGACACACTTCATTTGCTTCGGTTTTCGTCTATCCGCAGGTAGACGATGACATCAATATCGAGATCAAGCCGGAAGATCTGAAAATCGACGTATTCCGGGCAAGCGGTGCAGGAGGACAGCACGTGAACCGCACGGAATCCGCAGTGCGATTTACTCACCTTCCGACCGGCATTGTGGTGCAGTGCCAGAACGAACGTTCGCAGCACAAAAACCGGGCCAGCGCGATGAAACAGCTTAAGGCGAAGTTGTATGAATACGAGCTGGAGCGGAAGCGGGCGGCGGAGCAGAAGCTCGAAGACAGCAAGCTGGAAATTAATTTCGGGAGCCAGATCCGGAGTTACGTGCTTGCACCTTATCGCTTGATCAAAGATCACAGGACAAAGCTTGCGATCGGCGACGTGGACCGCGTGCTCGACGGGGACATCGATGCACTGATTCATGCGTACCTGGTCTGGCGAAAAACGGGCAAGACCGCAGGCGATAGCAAGGAAGATCTGCCCGATTAGCGGCTGATGATCGTTCCGCCGACTCGCGATGCGCTGGGCAGAGCAGCCGAAATCATCCGGCAGGGCGGTCTGGTGGCCTTTCCCACCGAAACGGTTTACGGCCTGGGCGCGAACGCTCTCAATGCCGATGCAGTAAAGCGCGTCTTCGAGTTGAAGCAGCGTCCTTTTGCCAGCCCGCTTATTGTGCACACGAGCGACGCAGAGTTGGCGCGCACCGTCACGATGGAATGGCCGCCACTCGCCGAAACGCTGGCCTGTCATTTCTGGCCGGGACCGCTCACGATGGTTATGGCGAAAGCGGTGATCGTGCCGGATCTGGTGACTGCGGGGCTTCCGTCGGTAGGTGTGCGCGTTCCCGCCCACCCGATTGCGCTTGAACTGATCCGGCAATCCGGCGTGCCGATCGCGGCGCCAAGCGCGAACCTCTTTACGCAGATCTCGCCAACGACGGCGCAGCACGTTGAAGCTGCGTTGGGCAGCAAGATCGAGATGATTCTGGATGGCGGCCCGACGCGGGTGGGTATCGAATCAACAGTAATCGCGCTGCGAGGCGGCGAACAGGTGATTCTGCGGCCAGGGATGATTTCGCAATCCGAGCTGGAAGCGGTAACTGGATTGCGCTGGGGACGCGAATTGAACCTACCCAAATTGACGGAGCCCGCCGAATCGCCCGGACAGCACCCCAGGCACTATGCACCGCGCACACCTTTGTATGTGCTCGAGCCCGGAGCGCAGCCGCCGAGCGGCCGCGGAAAGATACTCCGCATGCCTGGAGATGCAGAGAAGTTCGCCGCTTCTCTTTATGCAGAACTGCATAAGGCGGATGCGGAAGGGTGGGAATGGATCGCGATAGAAGCTCCGCCGCAAACACCGGAGTGGGCCGGCATATCGGATAGACTGCAACGCGCGAGCCAGCAAAACAAATAGCAAGCGGCTCACTTGGACGGGACTTCGGCTGTTATCTGCATCGCGCCGATGTATTTATCGGCTGCGCCGTAGTAGCCGGTGAATTGGAAACGATCATCGGTGAAAGCGCCCGGCACCGCTCCCTCGAGAAAGATGACGTTTGGCACGTTGCCGACCTTTTCCCAGACGAGCTGGGGCTCGATAAAGGGGCGTTCGGCGCGCGCGAGCACGCGCCGTGGATCGCTGGGATCAAATAATACCCAGCCTGGGCCGTAAACAAGCTGATCATTCGCGCCGTTATAAAAAAGCAAGATACCGGAGTGGGTGAGCAGGGGGGCCGGACCGGGTTCCATGACACGCGAATCAAACGCGCCGGGACGCCGATCGAGAACGGGCCGCGATGTCGCGTCAGCCCAGTGGAACAGATCGTCCGATAAGGCGAGACCCATATAATCGCGCTCCTTACCATCCGGGTCTGTGCGCGTGCCGAGATAATACATCCACCACTTACCGTCGACTTTCTGCGGCAGAATCGCGCCCGATTTCGTCCACTTCGTATTCCAAGCGCCGCGGTAAGCAGGCAGAATGATGCCGCGCCGCTGCCAATGGATCAGATCGCGGGAAGTGGCAAGGCAAAGCTGCGCATCGTGCAGGTTATAACCCGTGTAGGTGAGAAAGTAAGTGCCCTCGATCTCCACAACGCGGGGATCTTCCAATCCTCCGCCCTTTTCGTAATCCGCTTCCGGCGAAAGCACGGGCTCGGGACGCACGGTGAAGTGCAGGCCGTCCGAACTTTCGGCGTACCCGATACGGGACGTCTTATTCTTGTCCTGCGCACGAAATAGAAGAACGACTTTGCCCTGGGTCTGGATCGCGGTCGGATTGAACAGGCCGAATGTGTTCCAGGGTTGGCCGCCGGGGCGTAGCAGCGGATTCGATGAGAGGCGCCGCGCAGTTACCTGTACTGTCCTGACGCCCGAAACCGCGAATGCCAGCGTGAGCACGATCGCAATTTTAGTCAGCATGTAGAAACTTGTAGAAATTGTATTCTCAACCCATCCGCGGACGGGAGCGTTTTGTCCGATCGCCTGCACAATTCATCGCAAAACGGCGCTCCGCGGGCTGTTTGGCCGTATCCTCGAAACCGGACAAGCCGCACGGCAAATTACGGTAAGTTGGAGGAGATTTCGGTGCGAAGCGCGATAGCTATTTGGGCATGGCGGATGTTGGTGGCGTCCGCGCTGGTTTCGTTCGCGGTACCCATTCTGTATTGGGCCTTTAACGGTCACATCACGGCACGGGAGTTTGTGGTCAATTATGTCGAGGCCATCTCCTACGCTCTTTGCATAGGGACAACGCTCACCGTGCTGCTTTCAGGCACGTGGTGCGCGCTCTCGCGTACGCAGGTCGCTCTGCGCTGGGCGATCCGGGCCTTGCTGCTGATAGTGGGAACGGCAATCGGCTGTTTGGCCGCCGGCTTGATTATGCTGGTGATTTATCGCGACCACTATGGTTACTGGGCCAGCTTCGTCAGCTCGTTCAAGATCGGCATTGTTCTGTCGGTCTTTTGCCTTGCGTTCCTGACGATGTACGAGATGTACAAAGCGCAGATGCGAGTGAGCGAGATGCAGATACAGGCGAAGGAGCTCGAGCGGGAGCGGGCGCTCAAACTGGCGACGGAGGCCCGCCTCTCCTCGCTTGAATCGCGCATTCACCCGCATTTCCTGTTCAACACGATCAACTCAGTTTCTTCGTTGATCCACGACGACCCGCGGCGCGCCGAAAAAATGCTGAGCCAGATGGCGGACCTATTGCGCTTCTCGCTCGATTCAGCGCACCGCGGCCTGGTGCCGCTGGGGCGCGAGATGCGCATTGTCGAGGATTATCTGGAAATCGAGAAGGCCCGCTTCGGCGAGAGGCTTCGATATGAGATTCAAGTGCCCGAGGCGTTTTCAGAGATCGGCGTGCCACCGCTCTCGGTGCAGACACTGGTGGAGAACAGCGTTAAATATGCGGTCAGTGCGCGCCGCCAGGGTGGGCATATCCAAATAAATGCATTCAAAGACGGTGATCGTCTGATGCTCGAGGTGCGAGACAATCGGACCCGGTTTTCGGGATCACGAGCTGCCGACAGGGCACGGCCTCAGTAACCTGCAGGAACGCTTGAACGCGCTGTTCGGAACAGACGGTGTTCTGCTAACGATGAGCACTGATGGCGGCGCCACGGTCAGGGTGGGAATACCAACGTCACGCTGACAGCGGCAGCCCATGGGAAACGGCAGCTCCGTCGTCCACGGTTCAGGCATGAGCCGGCTACGCGCGTATCTGCTGGATGACGAGCCGCTCGCGCTCAAGCGGCTGACCAGACTGCTCGAAGAGACGAACAGAGTTGAGATCACAGGCTCCAGCACTGATCCAACCGAGGCGCTGGCGCATCTACAAGCGCAGCCGTGTGATGTCCTGTTCACCGATATCGAGATGCCTGATCTGTCCGGGTTCCAGATGCTGGCGAATCTCGAGAACCAGCCACTGGTGATTTTTACGACCGCCTATTCGCAGTATGCGCTGCAGGCTTTCGAAGTTCATTCAGTCGACTATCTGCTGAAGCCGATCGATGCCGGCAAACTGGAGCGCGCGCTTACAAAAGTAGAGCGCATGCGCGGCGGCATGGAGCCGAAACCCGAGCTGACAAAGCTGCTGGAGGAGCTGGCCTCGGTCTTGCCGGCGAACAAAAGGGCGTTTCCGGCGCGGCTCCCGTCCAAGTTGGGCGATCGCATCGAGTTCGTCGACGTGGCGCGCGTCACGCATTTTTATGCAAGCGAGAAGTTGACATATGCCTCGACATCCAAAAAAGATTTCGTCCTTGACCTGACGATCGCGGAGCTCGAGGAGTCACTCGACCCTACGAAGTTCGTGCGCATACATCGTTCGACGATTCTCAATCTGGATTATGTGAGGGAAGTTTATTCGTGGTTTTCGGAACGGATGATGGTCCGCATCAACGATGGGAAGGACACGGAGCTCACTGTGGCGCGCGATCGAGTCAAGACGCTCAAGAGCAGATTAGGTCTATGAGCTTGTTAACCGAATGCGAAATGGCACGAGCGAACCCGAATCTATGTTAAGGAACACTCTGGGTTCTACTAGGCATGTCAAATTCGCACGTAATAGGCTCACGGCAGATGCCGGCCGGAGCCGAGACAACAACAGACGGAACGCACTTTCGGGTTTGGGCTCCGGTTGCAAAGGCGGTTCGAGTAGTTTTTGAACAGGGCGAAAGACCTGTCGATCTTTCGCCTGAAGAGAATGGATACTTCTCCGCGACGGCGACGGGCATTGCGGGCGGCGTCAAGTACAAATACCAGCTGAACGGTGAGGATGCGTATCCCGATCCGGCTTCGCGCTATCAGCCGGATGGTCCTCACGGCTTCTCTGAGGTGATCGATCCGGTCGGTTTTCAACTGGTCCGACGGCAGATGGCAGGGCGTCCGTCTGGCAGGGCAAGTCATTTATGAGCTGCATATCGGAACATTCACGCGCGACGGAACTTGGCGCGCGGCCGCGGAAAAGCTGAATATCTGCGGATACGGGAATCACGCTCATAGAGGTGATGCCGGTCGCGGAGTTCGCCGGGAAGTTCGGATGGGGCTATGACGGTGTGCAGCCCTATGCGCCGGCATCCATCTACGGCGCGCCGGACGACATGCGCGCATTCGTCAATCAGGCGCACCGGCTGGGAGTCGGCGTGATTCTGGACGTGGTCTACAACCATCTCGGTCCGGACGGAAACTATCTTCCGAAATTCTCGCCCTTTTATTTCACCAAAAAACACAAGACCGATTGGGGAGAGGCGATCAATTTCGACGGCGAAGAGAGCGGGCCGGTGCGCGAGTTTTTTCGCGAAAACGCCGCCTATTGGATTCGGGAATTTCATCTGGACGGCTTGCGATTGGATGCGACGCAGGACATCCACGACGATTCCGAGCCGAACATCCTGGCCGAGATCAGTCAAGCTGCGCGCGCGGGCGGCCGGCGGCAGGCCGATTATGCTGATCGGTGAAAACGAGCCGCAGAATACGCTGCCTGATCCGGCCGGTCAGCGAGGGCGGATATGGGCTGGACGCGCTCTGGAATGACGATTATCATCACAGCGCTATGGTGGCGCTGACGGGCAAGGCCGACGCCTATTACACTGATTATCGCGGCACTCCGCAAGAGTTTCTTTCAGCGATGAAATACGGTTACCTGTACCAGGGGCAATGGTATCGCTGGCAGAAGCAGCGGCGCGGCACTCCCACACTCGGATTACCGCGGCCCGCGATGATCAATTTCATTCAGAACCACGATCAGGTAGCGAATTCGGCGCGCGGGCAACGCGTGCAGCGAGTTCGCCTCGCCTGGCATGCTGAAGGCGATAACCGCCATCACGCTTTTGTCGCCAGGAACACCGATGCTTTTTCAGGGCCAGGAGTTCGGAGCTTCGACGCCGTTCCTGTTCTTCGCCGACCACAAGCCGGAACTCGCCAACTGATCCGAAAAGGGCGCAGCGAGTTTCTCGAGCAGTGGCGGGCTTTGCGATTGCCGGAAATGAGAGCCTGTTTCGACGACCCCTCCGCGCCAGCAACTTTCAGCAAATCTCGAAGCTTGATCTTCCGAGGTGAAGAAGCACGCGGAGACATACGCGCTGCACCACGATCTGTTGCGCTTGCGGCGAGAAGATCCGGTCATTTCGCGTCAAGGCGCGCGACGGCATCGATGGAGCAGTGCTGTCTGGACGATGCTTTGTCATTCGGTTTTTCTCGAAGGATTATCGAGGACGACCGGCTGCTGGTGGTCAATCTGGGCGTGGATTTGGAGTTGAATCCCGCTCCCGAGCCTCTGTTGGCTCCCCCGGAATCGAAAGCCTGGGAGAAAGCTGTGGTCTTCCGATGATCCCGAATACGGCGGCTGCGGCACAGCCGCCGCTGGATACGGACGAAAATTGGAGAATTCCCGGCATGCAGCCGTCGTGCTGCATCCTGATTCCATAGCAGCTAGGCCGCGAGGTACCAATCAAATGGATGAAATCTTCACTCACGAGCTCGAAGCGAGTCCCCTCGGCAAAGACGATCTACGCTATCTGAACCAGACTGAGTGGCTGGTGACAAATGGTCTAGGCGGGTACGCGTCAGGAACCATAGGCGGACACTCTGACCCGTGTCTTTCACGGTTATCTGATCGCCGCGCTGCCCTCGCCTCTCGGCCGGACTATGATGCTGAACGATATCTTCGAGCAGTCGTATTTCCGGATGGGCGGACCATTCCGCTGAACGGAGTGCAGACGGAGAAAGAGCCATATCCCGAGGCTCGCCCTACTTGACCGACTTCCGGCTGGATGCCGGGATGCCGGTTTGGACTTACGAGATCGGAGGGCGTCGAAGATCGAGAAGCGGGTCGTAC
Source organism: uncultured Acidobacteriaceae bacterium (assembly GCA_963846185.1). Lineage (GTDB taxonomy): Bacteria > Acidobacteriota > Terriglobia > Bryobacterales > Bryobacteraceae > Bog-105. The sequence goes on from CAWJVA010000029.1 coordinate 99,174, forward strand.
TTCCCCACCGCCAAAACACGGCGTCACATCTAACTACCGCGTCGATCGGCGCCGCGGGAGCGTGAAGCTCCAGTTGCGGCCGGCCGTGAATATCGCGGGCACGAAGCTCCAGTAAACACACCGCTGGAGACGTACACGCTTCACCGTGCGGGACCACCAATATGAGCTGAAGCCTTCGAGCGCCGGCCAGCCTTCCGCCGTCTGCGCCTGATGCTGCTTGGGAAAAAAGAGCGTTTGCGATGGACCCCGTGAAGATCTGCGACGTTATTTACGAGTCGAGCGGAGTCGGGGCTACATCTGGCGTGGCGACCTATGGAGTCCGGGATATTTCTCCGTCGGATTTGGTCGCGGGCACGATCTGACGCTGGTCGCATCGACCGAAACCTGGGACGTGATGTCGCGCTCTGACCCAAGCAGGCTTGGGACGCGGAGCATGACCGAAAGCGGCGGCTGCTGCTGGAGTGCTCATCCGGAGCGCCTGCGCACGAGACTTGCCGCGAATTGGTGCTGGGCGGCCGATCAGTTCATCTTCACGCCCGTGGGCCGCCAGGAAGATACAGCTCGCGCGCGCGCGGCCGGCGACGAGATCCGCAGCGTGATCGCCGGGTATCACTGGTTCACGGACTGGGGCCGCGACACGATGATCAGCCTGGAGGGGCTGACGCTCACAACGGGACGCCAGGTAGAGGCCAGCTACATTCTGCGGACTTTCGCGCATTACATTCGCGATGGGCTGATCCCTAACATGTTCCCCGAAGGGAAAAAGAACGGGCTGTATCATACAGCCGACGCCACTCTTTGGTTTTTTCATGCGCTGCACCGCTACATCGAAAACACGAAAGACCACCACCTGCTGAGCCAGCTGCTGCCGAAGCTGCGTGGAAATCGTCGGGCCATCATCTCCGCGGGACGCACTTCAACATTCATGTGGATCCCCAAGATGGTCTGCTGGTCCAGGGCGAGAAGGGTATCAGCTCACTTGGATGGATGCGAAAGTGGATGACTGGGTGGTCACGCCGCGGCGTGGTAAGGCGGTCGAGATCAACGCGCTCTGGTATAACGCCCTGCGGCTGCTCGAGGGTTGGCTGCGGGACGAGCAGCGAGAGGACAAAGCGGACGCAATCGCGGAGCATGCGGCCAGAGCCCGAGCGTCATTCAACCAGCGATTCTGGTACGAGCGAGGGCGGCTATCTGTACGATGTGGTCGATGGAGAGAATGGCCGGGACGATTCGTGCCTGCCGTCCAAACCAGGTATTCGCAATTTCGCTCGATCACCCGGTGCTCGACCAATCTCGCTGGAAGCCGGTGATCGAGGTCGTCGAAGGAGCGCCTGCTGACGCCTGTGGGTCTGAGGTCGCTCGCGCCAGGCGAACGGGATTACAAGCCGAGATACGACGGCGATCTGCGCGCCCGCGATGCGGCGTATCATCAGGGCACCGTCTGGGCGTGGCTGATCGGACCGTTCATCGATGCGTGGCTGAAGGTTCACCCCGACGATGAGCGCGGTGCGGCAAGGTTCCTGAACGGATTTAACAGCCACATTTGCAGCGCGTGCCTTGGCACGATCAGCGAGATTTTCGATGCTGAGCCGCCGTACACGCCGCGAGGCTGCTGTGCTCAGGCCTGGAGTGTGGCCGAAGTGCTCCGCTGCCTAGTAAGGACCAAGGGTAGAGGCAAGACGATCGATGATGCGGCCGAGTATTCGTCCGTTACCGTCGTCTGACCAGATGCTCTGTTTCAGAATCCCGGTTCGATCACGTCCGATGAGCTGATCGCCGGGATTACCGCGTCCAGAGTTGAGTGAACTCGGCGCGTTCGCGTTCGGCAATCCCTCGCGGCAAAGGCACATATCCCAACGCTTGCACGTCCCGTTGCCCGCTCGATAATACCCAATCGAGGAACGCTCCGAGGCGTGCTCGTTTCTCGTCCGAGCTCAACTTCTCGGGAACCAGCAGCCAGGTGAAGGACGAGATCGGGTACGAGTTGCGCCCCGGAGCATTGACGATAGAAATTGCCCCATCCGAACGAATGGCCGCGGTCGAAGCCGCGGCTTCCAGCGTGCCGATGGACGCTTGGACGAAGTTACCGGCAGGATTCTTGACAGATCCGAAACTTAAGTGGCCTTTGAGGGCGTAAACGAACTCGACATAGCCGATAGAAAACGGTTTATGCGCGACAAACTCCGCGATTCCCTCGTTCCCCATTTCTCTTTGTCCGACCGGCCACCTCGGCCCGGAGTCTGCGCCAACTTTGCTTTCCAGTTGCCGCTGCTCTGTGACAGAAATTCGGTCCAGAGATAGGTTGTGCCGCTGGCTTCAGAACGATGCACCACCACAATGTCCTCCGCAGGCAGATGCGCCTCCTTATTAAGGGCTTTGATCTGCGGGTCGTCCCACTTCGTGATCTTTCCCAGATAAATGTCCGCCAGCAGATGTGGTGTGAAGCGGAGTTGAGCGAATACATCGGGCAAATTGTAGACAGGCACGACAGCGCCCACAAGGATCGGGATCAAACGAACGCCAAGCTGCGATTGCGTTTGAGCGTTTAGCGGCAAATCGGAGGCGGCGAAATCCACCGCGCCGTTGCGCAGTTCCTCAATGCTCTTCTCTGACCCAAGGGCCCGATAAGTAATGGGCAGCCCCGGACTATGCGCCTCAAAGGATTCTACCCATTTCTGGTAAATCGGAGCCGGGAAGGTTCCGCTCGCCCAGGTGAGCGAAGCCGGTGATTGGGCCTGCGCCATCGCGCACATGGCCACGAATGCTGCGGAAGCCTTTATCGGAATGTTCACTCGTTATTTTTTCCGGTGGAACGTGGAAGTGCGGCTTCCAGATGCTTCGCGATATCCCGGCACAGTTCGTGCGATGCATCCTTCGAGCCCGCATGGACGGTGGAAAGATACGACCACACGGTTTGTCCAGAAGAATCCTTCAGCTTGACGGAGACATATCCGGCATAGATTGGCCGCCCGTGTTGCGGTGACGTTCCAGCTCGCGCGTAGAGGCTCATGTAAGTCCGGACGTAGAGTTCGGCATCTCCTACCAGAACGCCATCCGCGCTCGCGCGGGAGCTAACGATTTCGAAGTCGTTGGTCTTACTCAGCTCCTTGATCAAATCCTTCCTCAGCTCGCTGGCATTCGGGCCTTTACCGAAGCCGTCGATATAGATGCGGTATCCGGATGGGGCGGCCTCCGCAACGGAGGCGCCCAGGAGTGCCACGACGATCCAGGAAGTCCTTAGAAGAGAGAGTTCCACAGATCAAGACGATCGCTACGTGACCATGATCCCACGATCTTGTCGGACCAAAATTACAGGATAGTTACACCGGTGTTCATTCGATCCGATCAAATTGACACGAGAGATGTAACCTCGGACGATAGATGATTGCGGACTGTTACGCTGCTGCTGCTTCTCATTCAACTTGGTGCCGCGCAGGGACCGCCGCCGCCGGCACCGGCACAGCAGACCTCAGCAGCGCAAAATACGCCGCCACAGACCCGGGACGAGCCTGCGACCTCGCAACCTCCTGCTCCGCAGACCTCCTTTTGGAACCGCTTCTGGGTGTCAGGACAAGGAAACTTCATTCGCCAGCAACACGGCGCGTTCTACGCGGAATACAGCGGCCCGAACAGCTTCAGAAATGTCAAGGAACACGCTACCTCGCGCGTATTAACGCTCTACACGGGATTTCAGATCACCCGCAATCTGGAGATCCTTGCCGACGTAGAGAGTGCGGGAGGCGCCGGGCTCAGCAATGCACTGGGTCTGGCGGGGTACACCAACCTGGACGTTGTACGCAACCCAGAGTTGGGTTCGGCGCCTTATATGGCGCGCGCCATGCTGCACTGGATTGTGCCGCTGAGCGAGAACCGGGAGGAGGTTACGCGCAGCCCGCTTTCGCTGTTCTCTTCCCTTCCAGTGCGCCGCCTCGAATTCCGAATCGGAAAAATGAGCACGGCGGATTTCTTCGATGTGAATACGGTGGGCAGCGACAGCCACACTCAGTTCATGAATTGGGCCGCGGTTAACAACGCGCCTTTCGACTACGCAGCAGACACTCGCGGCTACACATACGGCCTCTACATGGAATACGACGACCGCTGGGGGACGGTGCGTCTGGGCGAGATGCTCATGCCCACGGTTGCGAACGGGCTGACGCTCGATTGGGACATCGCGCGGGCAGGCGGCACAAACCTGGAATTCGAGTTTCATCCGATGCTGTTCAAGCATCGCCCGAGCGCGATTCGCATCTTGAATTATTTGAACCGGGCGAATATGGGCAATTATCGCGAGGCCATTAACGGATATGTGTCGGGCCAGACGACAACACCCGAGATCACGGCCTATCGTAAACAAGGCCGCACAAAATACGGCTTCGGCATCAACGTCGAGCAGTATTTGACGAAAGATTGGGAAGCCTACGGCCGAATAGGCTACAGCGACGGCATCAACGAAGATTTTGCATACACCGAAGCGGATCGAGCGATTTCATTCGGCACGCTTCTGTACGGCAAACGGTGGCGCCGTCCCGATGACAAGTTTGGCGAGGCCTTCCTGATGAACACAATCAGCGGCGGACATGCACGCTACCTGCAGCTTGGCGGATTGGGGTTCATTCTCGGTGACGGGAATCTCAGCTACGGTTTCGAAAAGATCTTTGAGACGTTCTATACGGCTCACATCTGGCAAGGCATTTCGGCCGCAATAGACTACCAGCACATTAATGATCCGGGCTACAATCTGGCGCGGGGTCCGGTCTCCGTTTTGGGTTTCCGGATTCACATCGAAGGCGGCGCGCCGTTCGACAAGATCGGCGCGCATTGAGCATTAGAGCTGCGGCCGCGGCCAGGCGGGCGGCTGCGCGGGCAGGTAACCTTGATGCAGCAGGCGGCGGCGATACACTTTGTCTTTTGCCGTGACGTAAAGCGTGTGAAAATCCGAACCGCCGAACACCACGTTCGAGGGATCAGCGCCGGATGGCTTACGCAGGATGGCGAACACGCGTCCGGGCTGATCGCCTACCTGGATGCCGGATTTGGTGGCGACGTACAGGTATCCTTCCGTGTCGAAAGTCATGCCATCGGCCCAGGCATTCACCAGCTTTCCATCACCCGCCGGAGGCAATTCGAGCCGGTAGAATGGCTCGCCATCCGCAAGCGAACCATCTGGTTGAACTTGGAAGGACCATACCCAGCGAGTGGCGCTGTCCGCGACCATCAGCATGCGTTCATCAGCCGTAAAGCGAATGCCATTCGGGAACTGCAGGGCATCATTGACCGCCTGTTTGCCGCCATGCGCATCGATGCGCCAAACGTGGTGCGTAGATGGGTCGGTGAAGTAGACAACTCCTTTACTCGACACCGCGAGGTCATTTGAGCCTACATCTTCGGCCAGCACCGTTTCTTTTCCATCGGGATCGAATGCCACGATGCGCTTCGAGCCGTTCTCGGCTGCATAGAGACGGCCATCGCGGCCGAACATAAGCCCGCTCGCCTTGCCGGTGTTTTCGCGAAAGAGGCTGACCTTCCCGGTTGAGGCATCTACTTTATAAATTCTGCTGGCCGGGACATCCACGAAGAAGACATTCCCCTTGCTATCTACGGCTGGGCCTTCCGTAAAGCCGTAACCATCGCCGACTAGTTCCCAATCGGAGGAGTTGTCGACCAGCTTGCTGACATCCGCGAAGTTGCCGGGAATGTTCGCGACCGGCTTCGGAATCGGACTCGGCCATCCCTGCCAGAGCCAGCGCAACGCATCCGGCAGGACGGACCCGCCCTGTTTGCCGTTGTGTCCTTCGGTCCCGGTAACGAACTTGACCTCGTATCCGCGATAGGCGAGCGCACTTGCCATCGCCTGATTGCTCAGCCACCAGTTGCCGGCGAAGATGTTCATGTCGTGATCGCCGTCTTGCAGAAACACGCGCAGCCGGGCAGGCTCCATCTTGCGCACCAAGTCCGGCCATACATCTCCGCCGCGCAGGTTGGTGAAGCTGCCGATTGCGCAGAGCACGCGCGAGAAGGACTCAGGGCTCAGCATTGCGGCAGTGAACGCGGCAATGCCGCCCGAGCTCAGACCGGATATCGCGTGGTCGTTCGCGGTATCGGAAATATTCCAGCGCTTTTTGATTTCCGGCAGTAGCTCTTCCGTCAGAAACCGCTGATAACGGTTGTCCATCGAATCGTACTCGAAGCTGCGGTTGAAAAGCGGTGGGAGCTGGGCATTGCCCTTCGGCAGCACACCGGGATTTACAAAAACACCGATCGTCACGGGCATCGCGCCTTGTTGAATGAGATTGTCGAAGACAACCGGCACGCGCCAATCACCGTCTTCCTTAAGGTATGCGGCTCCATCCTGAAAGACCATGAGGCAGGCCGGTTTTGACGCGTTGTACTGCGCCGGCACATAGACCCAGTAGTCGCGCTCCGTGCCCGGGAAGAAAGGCCCGTGGCTGGTCCAAGTGAACTTCTCGACGGCGCCGCGCGGCACTCCCCCGTGACGTTGAGAATCAGGACCGAGCGGGTATTGCTGGGCAGACGCCAGGGCGGCCGCAGCCGCGAATAGCAAGATGATGTTCCGGTTCATGCGAGACCGGAGAATATCTTACACGGTGCAGCTTTGGCAATATCCGGAATGCCCGATCTCAGCCGGGCAACATAGGTGCAAGCTTCTGAACAGCGGGGGTATCGCTGCCGAGCCAATCGGGATGCCGCGCCGTCTCGTCAAAGTGCGAGGTCGTTTTGAACAGCTCATATTGGCCGTTCATCGCGACCTCTTGCGTCTTAGAGAGAAGCGCGGCGAGCTGATCCTCACGCATCGGCCTGAACGCCTTGGTGACTTGAAAGGCTTGCTCCAAAACTTCAGGTTTGTCAATGCCGGTGATCACGACCGAGGTTGGCAGAGTCAGAGCATATTCGAGGCACTCCACCGCCTTAACGGTGTTGCTCTTCAGGATGATTCCGGAACCCATCGACTTCATCCCGAGAACACCGATGTTTTGTTCGACCAGCTTGGGTAAAACGAGCTGCGCGAAGCTGCGGAAATGCGCATCCATTACGTTCAGTGGCAACTGAACGGTGTCGAACTGAAATCCATGTTTAGCCGCAACCTCGAGCATGTAGAGGTGGACATGCGGGTCCTTATGGCCGGTGAAGCCGATGTAGCGAATTTTGCCGGCCTTCTTCGCTTCAAGAACCGCCTCCATGGAACCGCCTTCCGCGAAGATGCGATCGGGATCATCGAAGCGCAGCACCTCATGATGCTGTAACAGGTCGATGCGGTCGGTTTTCAAACGCTCCAGGGAAGTATTGATCTGCGCCGTTGCCAGATCCTTCGTGCGGGCGTCGATTTTGGTCATCAGGAACGCCTTGTTCCTGTACCCACCTTGCGAAAGCGCCTTCCCCATGCGCAGTTCACTGCGACCTTCGTTGTAGTCCCAGGAGTTGTCCATGAAGGTCAGCCCACGGTCGATCGCTTCGTGAATGATGCGGATTCCGACTTCCTCGGTAACGTCGGGCTTGCCAATATGCGAGCCGCCCAAGCCGATGGCAGATACCATCTCACCGGTCTTGCCCAACTTACGGTACAGCATTTCGCCGCGCCGCTCGCCGGGATCGGTGGCCTTAAGCAGCGTTCTGGCATCCGCGGAACTACCGGCCACGGTGGCCGGTGCTGGGCTCTGCTGGCCGAATACTTTCGAAGCAGCCAGACTCGCTGCGGTTAGACCGTGCAGAAAGCCACGTCGGTCCATACTTCCTCCTCGGAGCGTCCTAGCAAGAGGACACCCGGGGGACAACTGGCGTTTCAGGACAGTCTCAGTGCTCGTGCAAGTGACAGTCCCGGCGCAGAGTCTGAAGGCGCTGCAATGTAGCGCTCTATCTGCTCGCGCAGAGTGTTCAGACTGACGGTAAGCCGGTCACACTCGAGCATCACGAATTGATCGGCCTGAGAAAACTCCTGCCGTGCGTCGATCAGATGCCGGAAACTTTCACGTAATTTCGGCAGGATCTCATTTGCCGCGCTGGAGCCTCTCAGGGCCTGCACCAGGTAGTAGAGCGTAAAGTCCACATCATGCGCAAAGCGTTGCAAAGCTTCAGGAGTGCGCGTGACCGACGCGCGCAGGACGCCCACCTCCAGCGCCATCATCGAATGCATGAGGGCATGTGAACTAGCCAGGATCGAGTTGAGGATGTTCAACCTGTCCTTGTCAAATCCGGGCTCTGAAGCGACCTTGTCCACCGACGCCTCGGCTTCCGCTCGTGCTCTTCGCAATTCGTTTCGAACGCGGGCCAGAGCGGCGGACTCGAATGCGTCATTCCGCCCAAAGCGTTCGATGACTTTACGGAAATACTCCCGGCAGGCGTCAAGCATGCTCGCGATTGCCTCTGAGACATTTGCGCGCTCCCAGGTCGGCCAAAGCGCATAAGCCGTCAGCGCCAATAAGCCGCCCGCAGTGGTGTTGATAGCCCGCTCAAAAATAACTTCAGCCGGCGAGACGCCTGTCTGAGCGATGAGAAACACGATTAAGCCGCTGATCGCAATACTGAAGACGCCATAGTTCCCCGGGCCGGCCCATCGCAGCAGGAACGTGAATACGCCAACCAGCAAGAGCTCCGTCAGAGCATCTTCGGGAAACAGATGATATAGAAGCGTAGCTGCGAGAAGCCCGACCAGGGTTCCGCACAAACGCAAAACTCCGCGGCTGAACGTGCTCGTAAAATCCGGCTTCAAGACGACAGCAATCGTCATCGGGATCCAATAGTTACGCTCCCAGGTAATGCTGCGCGCAATAGCGTCTCCGATCGCGACCGCAATTGCGAGCCGGATGGCATGCCGAAAAGCGGAGGACCTCCAATCCAGGTTGGCTCTCAAGGTTGCCAGAACTCCGGTATCTTGCAAGCTCCAGGGCGCGGCGGAATTTTGCTTGGCGAACTCCAGCAAGCCAGCGGGCGTGGCGTTTCTAGCGAGCTGCACCACGACACGCAACTGTCCAGCCAGGACGTCAATAGCGGCGGCGATATCGCTCGCGAGCGGCGCCCGCGGATCGTGCTTCTTTTCCTGCGCGCGATCAAGAATCGATTGCAGTTCATCCAGCAGCCGCGGTTGCGCGGCCACCATTGCCTGCGAAATCAGCGTCTGTGCTACGCAGTGCAGCAGCTTCGAGGAGAGATCGAGAACATGGGTGAGCTCATCCGCCGATGCCGGCTCGTTCGATTCGCCCGCGGAGTTCTCGCGTGCCAGCTCCAAACGCAAACGATTCATCAGGTAAATGGAGAAACGAAGGCGATCGGCCTGATCGAACAGGAGCCGCAAGCGCTCGCCTTCGATGCTGTGATCCCGCCCCAGTCCCGAAAGCGCATCCTGGATTTTCGATGCGGGTTGCGCGAGCGGCGCCGATTCGAGATTGGCCGACTTCGGATCCACATCCTTCGCCAGGTCGAGATAAGTTTTCGCAATCAGCTGCTGCTCGGGGCGGTACCGGTTCAAAGGCCAGAGCAGGAGTGCGAACACCGTCTGCAAAAGCCCCCCAGCAACCACCAGCAGCCCGGCATCCAGCGCGCCGCTCGGCGACAAGGCTCCTCTGGCCGCAAATACGATAACGGCAACAAGCGTATTGAGGCCTAAATCTCCAGCACGCGTGCTGACTGAAACCAGCAGGCCGGCGACAAACGCCCATGCCGCCGCAGTGAGAATAGCCAAGACATGGAATCGGCCAGTAGCCGATCCGACAAACACGGCCACTCCGCCCAACACGCTCCAAAGCAGCATGCGCCGCAAGCGCTGCGGGTACGGATCGTCGCCGTCCGAATAGGCAACGTTCAACGCGCCGGTTGCTACGGCAACCGCAGCGAGCGGATGGTGAATCGCCACGCCGACGGCGAGCGGCAGGGCTACGCCGATTGCGTTTCGGAGCGCCATCCACCACTTATTGAACTTGGTTCGATCGACTTGCTTAACAGTTTCGAATACGGCATGCGCCGTCGTCTTAGCCATTTCGTCTCGCGCTTATAAGAATCAGCTTCCTCTCCATTCCTTCAAATCGCCCTGAGGTCATGGTAAATGTGACAGCGCCCGCAACCGCCGGTGTTCGTGAAACTACAATTTCCCGGCAGTGGTCCTCTTAGTGTCGTTTTATGAGTTCCACAAACCAGTCCGCAACGATGACGGCGATCGAATCCGCCGGCCAGTGCTTCGAAACCAATATCCCTGATCGCCTCGACCGGCTGCCGTGGAGCCGGTGGCACCTACTGGTTGTGATCGCGCTTGGCATCACGTGGCTGCTTGACGGGCTCGAGAGCAACCTTGCGGGATCGCTCGCGGGGATTCTGAAGCGGCCGGACACGCTCGGTATGAGCGACGCACAGCTCGGGCTTAGCGCCACATTTTATCTGGTGGGGTCCGTGTTAGGCGCGATTTACTTCGGTTACGCAACAGATCGCCTTGGGCGAAAAAAGCTGTTTACGATCACGCTGCTTCTCTATCTGAGCGCCACGGCTGCCACCGCCTTTTCGTGGAATTTCTGGAGCTTCACCTTTCTTAGAGCCTTGACGGGCGCCGGGATTGGCGGTGAATACGCTGCCGTCAACTCAGCGGTTGACGAGCTGATTCCAGCGCAGGTGCGCGGGCACGTAGACCTTCTGATCAATTCCACATTCTGGATCGGCGCGGCCGTCGGCTCCGGCGCTTCCCTGCTGCTTCTTAACAACAGCGTGATACCACCGTGGTTTAGCTGGCGCCTCGCCTTCCTGATTGGAGCGGTGATTGGAATCGTCGTGATCCACATGCGGAAGCATGTGCCTGAAAGCCCGCGCTGGCTCATGATTCATGCAAGAAAGGCCGAAGCCGATGCGATCGTCGATGAGATCGAAAGCGCGGTAACGCAAGGCCATCCTGAGAGTCTTCCGCCGGCGCAGCGGAGCATCAAAATCCAACCAAGGCGCAGCACCAGCTTCCGCGAGATCTGGACCACCATGTTCCAGGCTCACAAGAAACGCTCGATTCTCAGCTTCGTTCTGATGGTCACGCAGGCTTTCTTCTATAACGCGATCCTATTTACCTACGGTCTGGTCCTGCTGCGCTATTACGGGGTATCCGCTGAGCACCTCGGATTGTTTCTCGTTCCGCTCGCACTTGGCAATTTCGTCGGACCACTCACCATCGGCCGCCTATTCGACACGATCGGCCGCAAACCGATGATCGCTCTCACCTATGCCGGTTCGGGTGTCCTCCTGGCGCTGACCGCCTGGCTGTTCCGGGCCGGAGTGCTGACCGCCTTCACCCAGGCGTTGTGCTGGAGCATTATTTTCTTTGTCGCTTCTTCGGCAGCGAGCTCGGCGTATCTCACCGTGAGCGAAGTTTTTCCGCTCGAGATCAGAGCAATTGCCATCTCGATTTTCTATGCATGCGGAACGCTGGTGGGCGGCGTGGGGGGCCCGGCGCTGTATGGCTACATTGTCGGTACAGGCTCGCGTGACCTTCTGTTCTGGGGCTACATCGCAGGCGCGGCCGTCATGATCGCCGGAGGTGTAACTGAAGTATTCCTGGGGGTCAGTGCGGAGCGCAAATCGCTCGAAGATGTCGCACGCCCGCTCGCGTGTCCAAGCTAGGCGCTTCCCGAGGAACCGGGCCATGTCCCAAACAAAAAGCCGCAGCCTGTGGGCGCTTGATGCCCTGAACTTCTGCAATGCCGGCATTCAGACGGGGCTCGGGCCTTTCATGTCGATTTACTACACGGCTGTTCGTCACTGGAATCCGGGCCAGATCGGAATTCTGATCGCATGCCAATCGCTCGCGGGCATTGCCGTTCAAGGCATAGTGGGCAACTGGATCGACCAATCGCATCACAAGCGTCTGGTGACTGCAATTGCGGGAATGGTGGTAGCGCTGGGAGCGCTTGGCATCGCGCTGGTACCAGGCTATGCCTTCCAGGTGATCATTCAGCTCATCATCGGCCTTGCCGTGACCGTGTTTCCGGCGGCTACGGCTGCCTTTGCTCTCGGGCTTGTAAATCAAAATGAGCTGACGCGGCGCGTGGCCCGGAACGAAAGTCTCACTCACACCGGCAACGCGGTGTTCGCCGTCGCCGCCGGCGCGGTCGGCACACTGCTTGCGCTCCAAGGGATATTCTTTGCGGCGGCAATCTTCGCAGCGGGCATGGCGCCAGCCGCGCTCTTCATCCGGGGAAGCGACGTCAGCTACGAAGCCGCCCGAGGCGGCACAAGCGAAGGCCAAGACAAGCCCGCCGGAATGCGTGAGTTATTTCTGGACAAGCGAATCCTCACGTTTGCACTCGCGGTAGTTCTGTTTTATTTCGCAAACGCTGCCATGCTACCGCTGGTTGGAGAAATTCTCACGCAAGGCAAGAAGGGCCGGCAATCGGCCTGGCAGGTCGCTGCAGCCGTACTGGTGGCCGAAGCAGTAATGGTAGGAGTGGCCGTATTCGCCGGCAAACTGGCCGACCGTTGGGGCCGTAAGCCGCTTTTCCTACTCGGCTTCGCAACTCTCGCGCTGCGCAACGGCCTAACCGTTATCAGCCACAACCAGTACTATCTGATTTCGCTGCAGGCATTCGATGGAGTGGCGATGGGCCTGTACGGTGTGCTTCTCACACTGGTAACGGCGGACCTGGCACGCGGCACAGGCCGCTTCAACCTGCTGCAAGGGTCCGTTCAGTCGGCCATGGGCTTAGGCGGGGTTTTGAGCAATTCCCTGTTTGGCTGGATCGCCAAAGCGTTGGGATTTAATGCAAGCTTCTGGGGACTCGCCATGGTCGCGGTCGCCGGCGGCGCGCTCTATCAGTTCAGAATGCCCGAAACCAGGCCCGAGCACCAGCCGGAAGAGCAGAAGTCTGCGAGCGCAGGAGAGCCAACGCCTCAGACCGTTGCCGATGGGGCAGGACGATGATCGCCCGCGTCAGTTCCTAAGTTACCCGCGACACATTCGGCTGGTATTCTAATGAGCGAAATGCCATTGAGCATCGGCGAAATGGTCGAGAACTACCGGGTTATCGGAGTGATCGGCGCGGGCGGCATGGGCACTGTCTATAAGGTGCAGCACGTCATCTCAGACCGCATCGAAGCCATGAAGGCCATTCTGCCCGATCTGCTCGAAACCACCGAAGCGGCCGAGCGGTTCATTCGCGAGATCAAGGTTCAGGCCCGGCTGAGCCACCCGAACATCGCCTCGCTTCACAATGCGCTACAGCTGAACGATCAGTTTCTGATGGTGATGGAGTACATCGAAGGCGTGAGTCTGCACGCCCGGCTTCGTCAGGGGCGCCTGGAACCAGCTCTGGGTGTAGATATCACGCTGCAAATTTTAAGCGCTCTCGCATACGCCCACGCGCAAGGAGTCATTCACCGGGATATCAAGCCGGCCAACGTCATGATCACGCACGCCGGTATCGCGAAGATCATGGATTTCGGCATTGCGCGATGTCTCAGCGATACGCAGTTGACCCGCGCCGGGTCGGCGGTGGGTTCGCTCTACTATATGTCGCCGGAACAGGTGCAGGGTGGCGCGGTTGATGGCCGGTCCGATCTCTACTCTACCGGCATCCTGCTGTATGAGATGACAACCGGCGTAAAGCCGATCACCGGAGAAACGTCCTGGGCGGTGATGAACGCGCATATCCACCAGTTACCGCGGCCACCTTATGAGCTGAATCCATCGTTGTCCTCTGCGCTCTCCGATATCATTGCGCGATCCATTCAGAAACTGCCGTATGACCGATTCCAGAGTGCGACCGAGTTTGGGGACGCCTTGCGCTCAATTCGGGGCCTGATGCCGGCCTCGCCAGCAGCCGCACCTCGCTCTCATGTTGAGGATCTGCACCCCACCGAGGTAGTTCCGTCTACTCCCAAGGGCGGTTTTGGGCGAGCGCAGAGTGCCGGAGCGCCGGTCGTCTCGGGAGCGGGTGGGGCGCCACCATCGGTTGCAACTCCGATGCCCGCGACTCCTGTGCCGACGCCAGGCAGCAGCGGCACAATCGATCCGAAGCGCTTCGATGCTCCTGGCCTGGAGCGTGTCACCCGCGAGCTGGCCGCGCATGTGGGGCCCATGGCACGTGTGCTGGTCAATCGCGCAGCGAAAAGAGCCGAGACTTGGCGGCAGTTATACGAGATGCTGGCGAACGAAGTTCCTGCCGGCGAAGAGCGCCGCCGTTTTCTCGCTAAGCGTCCACTCAGCTCTTAGCGAAGGCCACCTTCATCGCCTGATTCCAGCATGTGCATGGCACGCGCGAGACTTCGCTGCATACGGTTGAAGGAGACCGCCAGCATGGAGATCTCATCCTTTCCTTTCACCGGCAGATCCTCGACTTCAAGATTTCCCTGGCTGATCTGATCGGCCGCTCGCGATAGTTTCGCGACCGGACGGATGACCGTAAAGATCAGAACCGCATCGAGCACCAAGAGTCCGATGAACGCTACGACGATCAGATAGATGGCAAGCGTCCGCAATGCTCGATTCGCGATTTCGACAGGCAGAGTTTCAGGCACCGAGACAATCTGGGCGCCAATGATTTCGTTCGGCTTCCAGCCAAAGCCGTTATCGGATCCGTATTGCCGGATCATGGAAACCGGTGCGCGGCTCGCCGTGCTGTGGCACTCGAAGCAGGCCGGGTCGCTGACTTTCATCGGATGCGCCAGAAATAGGGACTTACCTGCCGGCGTGTCGCGCTCGCTCACAATTTCCTTGCGATTGGGATCGTTCCGGAAGATGTTGACCACGTCTGCTTCCCAATCGTTTGCGCGGTCGACCGGGTTCGTCGGATTCAGCGTAGCTTCCTTGTAGGTGTAGTCCGGGTTGCGATTGTGCAAGTAATCGAAAATTTGAGTGGCGGAGTAAGCGGGTACGGTCTGCGGCAGAAAGACCGAATCGTGCTGTTGCACTTTTTGAAGCAGCGGCTTGATCTGCAGAGTTGTGTATTGCCGGGCCGCGAGCGTGGTCTCCATCATGAGCTTGGCCTGATCCAAAACCCGCTGCTTTGCATCGTTTTTCAGAAAGATGCCAGCCAGCCAGATGGCGAGCACAGTCCCTATCCCGAACACGAAGATAAAGATCAGGTTGAAGCGCGCGAGCAGTTTCATGGTTGAGCTTCTTGCGTGAACTCACCATCTTAAGCGACGTCGCCGTAAGAATACTCTCAACAAGCTGCAAGCGCGCGCAGTTAGTGCAGAACCTGTCGTAAGTGAAGGCCGCGAAAGCCGGACCTCAACACGCCTCAGGGCGTGCCAGCACCCGGCTGTCGTTACTCGCGTGACGCGCTTTAAGAACGCCGTCCAAAACGGCGCCCCTTCAAGGAGACGAGTCCTAAAAGAAGCAATCCGGCTCCCAGCAGCATGGTGGTGCCGGGCTCGGGACCGAAGGTAATTGAACTGGGCGAGCCCTCGAGCGAAAAATACGTTGTCGCGCCGGCCGCCAAGCCCGTGAAGTCAACCGTACCGGTGGTTCCAGTGGCGTTGATATTCGAAAAAGTGTTGAGTGGCCCCTCATAGCCTGTCGCGGCAGTGGCGCAGTATGGCAGGACGACGAAGGTGCAGATCCCATCTCCCTCAAAAGCGAAGATGCCACCGCCATTGCCGCTACCGGTAAGCGTGAATGATCCGTTGTAAACGGCGCCGGAGTTGTTGATGACTCCGACGAGTGCGTCGTCCGAACCATCATACGGAGCGGCGCCGGGAACGGCTGCGCCGGAAAGAGTTCCGCCAGGCCCGATCGTAAAGATGAAACCGCAATCGCTATTTGTAGATGCGGTACTGGGACATATGGAACTGGCTGCAGCTAGTGAGGCAAACACAAGACTTGCAACCGAGAGGATCGAGAAGCGAAAAAAGGACGTTCTAAGTGCCATTATCTTCTCCGTCTGTAACAAATTGCCGGTATAGGCGTACGGCCGGTAAGCAATAGCTTAGGGCAGCGGGATGGGAATGCACTAGTGATTCTAGTACCAAGCTCAGCTTGGACTAGTACCAATAACGCGAAACAAACAAACTTTGGACCATGTCGCGGTGCGCCGCCACACACCTGTGCAGCGATACGCACGAAAAAAGGGCCAAGCGGAGATTCCCGCTTGGCCCTTTTGTTTACTTACTTTGGTCGCCGTTTATTTCGGGCAGCCGAGCGCCTTCAGCATGTCGGGCGTCGGCTGGACCTGCACTCCCTGAGGCAGTGCCTGGCTGCCGCGCGGGATGAGGTAAACCTCAACGCGTTGCGGCGCATCCGCTTCGGTAGTTGTCTGACCCCTGCGTTCCTTGATATTCGAGGTTCCGCAGAGTCCGGGCTGCGTCGGTGAGGTCTGGTCAGTGCCGACCCATGCCAGCTTGATGCGGGAAGGATCGACATTTCCACAGGTACCGCCGCCGCCGCTGAGCACCGCTGCCGAGTTCAGTGCGCGTGCTTCGTCGAGCGGCAAGCCAGCCTCAGGATTGGCACCGCGCCGTGGACGTTGTCCAGCACGAGGCGGCCGGCCCGGAACGTTCTCTTCTTCACCAGCCGCACGATGTCCGACGAGCAAGATGTCGTAATCGCCGCTGGCGGCCTGCTGCGCGACCTGGTCGATCAGCAGACGCTTGCCGCAGTTGTTCACGCGGGCGTTGTTCTTCGCGAAGACCACATCATTGCTGAAGCGGATGATCTGCGGCGGGCAGTTCACCGTAATGGTTGTGGTCTGAGAGGCCGTCTGGCCGTTCTGGTCTGTGACCGTCACGGTAGCCGTCACCGTCTTCGTCTGGTTCTGGCCGCCGCCTTCGAAGTTCAGGCTCGATGAATCGAACGTTGCAGTTTGATTGCTGTCGTTCGTGACGGTGCCTTCGCTAACGGTCCACTTATAGGTCAAGTTGCCACCGCATGCACCACCCGTCGCCTGAACCGTCAGGTTGGTGGTATGCGTGCCGTTCTTATCCGCAGCGCAAGTCAGCGTCGGTTGGTCTGCAGTTGCACTGCTGATAGTCGGAGGCGCATTGCTGGTGGTCAGAGTGGTCGAAGCCGTGACCGGGGCCGGCGGCTGCGGAGCCGGCGGTTGTACCCAGCACCGCGTCGGGAACTTCTTCGGCTTTTCCATGGGAGGCGGAGGCGGCGTGATATCCGTCACCGTCACCTGAATATTGAAGGAGCCGGTGTTATTCGGCGTGAAATTGAAGTCAGGTGAATCTTCGCCCTGTGCCTGACCGTTCACCGTCCAGGCATACTTCAGCTTACGATCCGCAGCCACACCCGGCAGCGTCGCATGCAAAGTAACTGGCTTACCCTGGCAGATCGTTCCTTCGCCGCCGCCGATGGTCGGTGTCGGTAATGGAGCCGGCGGAGGTGGCGCAGGCGGCATCGGCGGGCAGCGTCTCTGTTCCGGCGTAGAAGACTAAGCCGAGCGTGCCCTGGAAGCCGTTGATCTTGTCCTTCGAGGGAATGTAAATTCCGCCGTTCGGGTAATTCGGCAGACCGTAAGTCGGGTTTCTCGACCAGAATCCGCGTCCGTCAATGCGCAACCCGACATGGTCCGACAAGTGAAATTTGACGCCGCCACCATAGTTAATTCCGACCTGCAGGTTGTTATTCAACTGGCCGGAGTTGTATAGCGCGACATTGGTCGCCAGACGCGCTTGATTATAGGCCTTGCTGGTGGGAGTAAATTGGATGCCGTTGACACCCACCGTAAGGTAGGGCTGAACCTTTGATCCGCGCGGTCTGAGCGGGATTACCGGGTTCAAACCGAAAATCCAGTTTCTCGAGCCAAACGAGTATTTCGGTAGCTGGCTACCGGCGGCTGCTCCAAATCCCGGTGGGTAAACGCCGCTTGATAACTTGAACTCCACGTTCGCGACGTCGTATTCGCCCCAGAGTTCAATTCCGAAATAAAGAGCGGGGTTCCAGGCGAGGCGAAGACCACCCAGACCGCCATCTACCAATTTCGTGTTCAGGCCGCGTGAAACCGTCCCCCAAATGCTGATGCCGCCAAAAGGATCGATTTCAAACTTGTCTGAGTATTCATCCGCAGATGACCCCCCGGCATTTGCCTGTTTCGTTGCTGCGGTATTTTGTGTGTTGTTCGTATCCTGTGCGTATACGCGTGTACCTAGACATAGCGCTACGCAGAGAAATGCCGAACTAATCGGCTTTATTCCGAGCCGAGTAATCATCCTGCTCCTCCAAAACGAGAGTTGTTCCCACAACGTTGATATTGATGATATCAAGGCGCAATTTATTACGCCACCGCTATGAATCCTGAGGGATTCTTAATTAGACAGCACAAAGGGGAAGGCACTTTTCCCACCCCTCATTCACTAGTAACGAGGGCAGCCCAGAGCCATTACTTCAGCTTCGGGAGGTTGCGAGACCACTGCTGCCGGCTCGTGTCCGGCTTTCACTTCCTGATGACCGGAAAGCTCGAACAGATCCGGATTATTATTTCCCGAGTTTCGAACAGTTATACCCCAAACGGCAACGGCTGGGGCGAGAGCAAGCGTGGAACTAACGTTGAGCCGGCAAGTATGCGATCTACTCATGCGGCCGGCGAAGTCGGCTATTGATCGAGGCGCTCATAACCCGGCAATGCCGCTCCGCCGGGCACACGCCATCCACACTCGCCGTATCGGTGGCACCACCGCAAGACAGCCTCGAGAGCGCGTAGATACCCCCGGCTTTGCAACCTGCCCTTCCGAACCACGACTGTGTGAACGATCTGCCAACTTGCTCCTGACCGGCTTAAGATCTAAGCCGTAAAATCACCTCTTCGGACGGAAGAGGATAACCAACACCAATTCTAGATCTTAGCGGAAAAAGCTCAATCGCGAAATAGAATACCGAGGTCGCTCGTAATTCCATATAGGCGGGCCGACGAAATGTCGGGCACCCAAAGCTGCCGGATCTGCAAAGCCGGGATCGAGGTCGGCAAGGCACGCCAAGTGCTGCCTCCGTCGCTTGACTGATAAAGTTGCCCGTACTGCACCGCATAAGCCGTGTTGCCCGGACCCGCATAAATGACCGAACTAACGGTCGAAGCACCAATACCCTGGGCTTTAGAGGTCCATTGAACCCCACCATCTGAAGAGGAGTAAAGGCCCAAACGCGTCGCGACGAGCAGCGGAGCGCTCGCATCCGGCGGCAGTGCGATGGTATTTATGTCGGATACGGGCAGAGCGAAGCGAAGTTCTTCCCAGTGATCCCCGTAGTCTTTTGACATGAGCAAGCCGGCTGCATTGCGCGCGATGAGGCGGCCATCAAAGTTCGGCGCATAATAAAGCGCATCAATCGGGCCGCCTCCCGGCGTGTCGACGTGCGTCCACTCGTCGCCGCTGTCAGAACTGCGCAGCAATCCCATATCGGTTGCAGCGAAGATCAGATCTTTTGTACCGTTCTTGATGGTGTACAAAGCATTGATCTCGGAAAGCGAAACCTCGTGAAGTTTCTGGACCGTCTTCATCGTCTTGGTCGATAAAGATTGACTCGTTTGGGCACGTGTCCGATTCTTTTTTGTAATCTGAACCGGTACGACGACCCTTTCCACAAGGCGCACCGGGTGCAGCTTCCAACTTGCCCCACCGTCGATGGATTTGAACATATTGTGGCTGCTGGCTGCCAGCAAAATGCGGTCTTCGCTGGTCAGGCCGGCGATTGCCTTCAGATGCGTTCCCTCCACGCCGCGCATATTGCGCAGCTGGGTCCAGGTTTCACCGGCATCGTTGCTTGTGAACACTCCGCTACCATCGGTGTTCGAGCTTTCAATCGCAACCAGCTTGTTGCCAGAACGAGTCACCGCGTTGATGGTGCGGTCGACGAATCCATGATTCATAAGGTCGATGGCCTCGCCGCTATCATTGCTTTTGCCGATCCCTGCCGATGCCATTGCCAGATACATAGTGGTCGGCCGCGCGGGATCAAAAACCACTGAGTTCACCTGTGTGCTGTTCAGCGTTCTCCAGGTGGTTCCTTTGTTCGCGGATTTGAACAGTCCGGTGGTAGTTCCGGCGAAAATCTCATTCGGATTGGTCGGATCTTCTCCGATGAAGTGCGTGCGTCGTGACGTATTCGGAATGCCCATCAGTTTTTTCCACTCGTCGCCGCGGGTACTGCTCAGATAAATGCCGCTGCAGGCGCTTGCCAGCACTTCGTTGGGTTGCTGCGGGTTCACGTAGATCGAGAAGACGTCGGAGTCGTCGATCATGCCCGTGTTAATGGATTGCCAGGTTTTCCCGCCATCCATGGTTTTCCAGGGCAAATGCGAGGTGCCGGCATAAATAATGTTGGGGTCCTTCGGGTCGAAGGCGACCGCCGATACGCCCCGCATCTCTAAATTATTCGGATCCGAGATAAGCGTCCAGGTCTTGCCTGAATCGTCGCTTAGCCACGCGCCCCGCAGCGTACCCGCCACAAAGCGCGATGGGTTGCTGGGCGCTGCCGCCAGGGCGCGAACCCCGAAGCCATCCATACCTTTCACGCCATGCCAGTTCGTGCCGGCGTCGTGGCTTTCAAACAGCCCACCGCTTTCCGCCGATACCATCCCGGCCAGATAGTGATTCGAATCGGACGGGTCCACCAGTATGCAGGTAACCTCGCTCAGATTTAGCTTTGGAAAGGTCAACAGATGCCAGCTTGCGCCGCCGTCGTCGCTGCGATAGAGCAAGGAGTGCAGTCCACCCGCCAACAGCACGTCCGGCTTGGAGGGGTCAATGGCGATCGTCGTCGCAGTGCCACCAAAAGGACCCGATATTTTCCAATCCTTGGAAGCCGTGGTTCCGATGTCGGCGCCTGCCGCGCAGACCGCAAGCGTACCGGCGATTACAGTCGCCCCGAAAACGCGTGGCGAAAAGCACATTCGAATCATTTCACGAGACATCTGTTTTAGCGAGCTAACACCATCTTCGCTGAATCGCGCTGAAAAGTCGCGACTTTTCTTTGTTCTCCCGGTTTGCTTCACCCAAAGGCATTCGTTATCCTGGAAGGGATACTTTTCACAGGTTCGTTTAGTAAATGGCAAATACAGTTTCATCGTTGAAGCGAGTGCGCGTGACGGAACGCCGCACCCAGATCAACCGGATGCGGAAGTCCCGGCTTCGGCATCAAATTCGTGCGATGCGCAGACTGCTCGATCAGAAAGACGCATCCGGTGCGGCGAAGGCGATCCCGGAAACATTCTCTATGGTCGATCGGGCAGCCAAATGGGGCATCATCAAGAAAAACACCGCCGCCCGCTATAAGAGCCGCTTGACGCTGCGCCTGCGGAGCCTCACGCCGGCAGCTTAGAGCAGCTTTTCCGCTTCCTTCTCTTTTCCTCTCCCCTGTTAGACTGGCTGCATATGCAGAGCGTCCCTGACCGGGCAGGCTTGGTGTGTCTGCTCGCAGTTCTTTTAGCCGCTCCGCCCCTACCCGCCAAAGAACCGGTACGCGCCCGTCACGGCATGGTCGTGGCACAGGAGCCGATCGCAGCCGATGTCGGCCTGGCTGTTCTGAAGAACGGCGGAAACGCGGTGGACGCAGCAATTGCGGTGGGCTTTGCTCTTGCCGTTACCCATCCTGTGGCAGGCAACATTGGGGGAGGCGGCTTTATCCTGGTCCGGCTGGCTGACGGCCGGAGCGTATTCCTTGATTTTCGTGAGTGTGCGCCGCGTAAAGCAACGCGCGACATGTATCTCGACGCGGACGGCAATCCGACCAAAGACAGCATCTTCGGCTGGCGCTCTTCGGGAGTACCCGGTTCCGTTGCCGGCTTCGAAGCCGCTTACAAAACTTTCGGCAGTAAGCCCTGGTCCGAGCTGGTTGCTCCTGCCGTCAGCCTGGCGCGGGATGGCTTCGTTGTGAGCCAGTCATTCAGCGATAGCTTGCACAACGCGCACGATATGCTGGCCGCCGATCCTGAATCCAAACGAATTTTCCTGCGCGACGGCAATCTCTATCAACCAGGCGAGACGTTCAGACAGCCCGAGCTCGGCGGCTACTCTCGAACGCATCGCCAGTCAGGGCGCCAAGGGCTTCTATCAGGGAGAAACTGCATCGCGCCTGGCGAGTGCCATGGCTGCCCACGGCGGTCTTATCGATGCCAAGATCTCGCTTCTTATAAGGTGATCAAGCGCGTTCCTCTGACCGGCAAATATCACGGCTTCGGCATCATTACGTCACCGCCGCCAAGCGCGGGCGGTGTGGGCGTGCTGCAGATGCTCGGGATGCTGACTGGCACGAATTACGCCAGCGACGGCCCGGACTCCGCCAAAGCCGTGCACTACGAAGCCGAAGTCATGCGCCGTTTCTACGCCGATCGGAGCGAATATCTGGGCGATCCGGATTTTTATGTAGTGCCGACCAAGCCCTTGCTCGATCCGGCCTATATTGCACGCCGGCGCGCCAGCAATCGATCCGAATCACGCCACACCAAGCGATATGGTTGAGCCGGGCCTGCCCAAAACGCTAAACGCCCGCGTTGCGATGAAAGAAAGCAACCAGACCACGCACTTCAATGTCGTCGACGGCAAGGGCAATGCGGTCGCCGTTACCTATACGCTCAACAATTCATTCGGCAACGGCATCACGGTTCCGGGCCTTGGATTCCTGCTGAATGATGAGATGGACGATTTCGCCGCCAAGCCCGGCTCGCCCAATATGTTCGGCCTGCTTGGCAGCGATGCCAACGCTATCATGCCCGGCAAACGTCCGCTCTCGTCTATGACGCCCACGATCATTACGCGCGATGGCAAATTCTTCATGGCGGTGGGCGCACCGGGCGGTTCTCGCATTACCACAGGCGTAATGGAAGTCATTTTGGACGTGCTCGATTTCCACATGAATCCACAGGATGCCGTCGATCTGCCTCGCTTCCACCACCAATGGCGCCCGGACATTCTATTTCTGCAGAACGGCTTCCCGGAACAGGTTTCCGCCGAGCTGGCGAATATGGGGTATACCATCAAGCCGACGCCGGGCGTGGCGCGTGTTGAAGCCATTGTGATGAACAACGGCGCGCTCGAAGGAGGAACCGAATCGCGGCTCAGCGGCAAGGTGGCCGGATACTGAGCCGGCGCGCGGTTTCAAACACAAACAAGCATGAAGCAAGTTCTCTCTACCCATCTTTTTGTTGGGCACCGGTTGACTACGGTCTGGCTCGATCGCGTCTGGGATGTGGGCTTTCCTGAAGTCGAGATCTTTTGCGCCCGCCAGCACATGGATTATCGCGATAAGGCCCAGATCAATGAGCTGGGCCACTGGTTTCGCGACGCGGAGCTGAAAATGCACTCCATGCACGCTCCCATGTACAGCGATGATGTCTGGGGCCGTTCGGGTCCGCACGCCATCATCGATATCACCGAGACTACCAAGGCCCGCCGCATGATGGCGGTCGATGAGGTAAAGCGTGCGCTTGAAATCGCCGAAGTCGTACCGTTCCGCTACATGATCCAACACGTAGGAGTGGAGGGTCAGGAGCTAGACGAACGCCGCCAGGATGCGGCCTTCTCGTCTCTCGACGAGCTGCGATCGTTTGCCGGCCAGCGTGGCGTCGAGCTTCTGCTCGAAAACACGCCGAACGCGCTCTCCTCCGCCCGGCGCCTGACGGATCTGCTCGCCATCACGCATCTCAATCTGAACTTCTGCTTCGATGTGGGTCACGCTCACATCGCGGGCAGCATCGCGGACGAGTTCGAGCTTATGAAGGATCGCATCCGATCGACCCACATACACGACAATGATGGCCGTCACGACCAGCATTATTATCCTGGCGACGGAAGCATCGATTGGAAAAAGACCATGCGCCTGCTGAGCAAGAACGGAGAGCAGTTCCCTCTTCTGCTCGAGCTGCGCGAGATGCCGAATATCGACTTTCCGGTGCGCGAAGCCAAACTCAGGGCCGACAAGTTAATCGAATATTCGATGGAATGTGAAGATGAGTAGCGAAACAAAGGCGCTGGCCGGAATGCCGGCGCCGCAGACAGTAGCTCCCGCCCGGAAAATCGAGATCAGCGAAGCCGGCCAACACGTAGGGGAGTTGGTCGAACTGCAAGGCTGGCTTTACAACCTTCGAAAATCCGGCAAAATCGTGTTTCCCATCATTCGTGACGGCACTGGGATGATGCAATGCGTTGCGGTCAAGAGCAATCTGCCCGAAGCTGTTTTCGAGGCTTTGAAAGGTCTTACCCAGGAAAGCTCGTTTACAGTAACTGGGACGGTTCGTGCGGAAGCGCGGGCCATTGGCGGTTACGAGCTCGATGTGACGGATGCGAACATTATCCAGCGCGTCAGCGAAGAGCATCCCTATCCCATCACTCCGAAAGACCACGGCGTCGATTTCCTGATGGATCACCGGCACCTCTGGCTGCGCAGCCGCCGCCAGCACGCGGCGATTCGTGTCCGTCACGAGGTGATTAAGGGAATTCGCGATTACTTCGATTCACACGGCTTCACCTTAGTGGACACGCCCATCTTCACGCCCGCCGCTTGCGAAGGGACCACAACCTTGTTCGAAGTCGATTACTTCGGCGAAGAAAAAGTCTACCTGACGCAATCCGGCCAGCTCTATAACGAGGCGAACGCCATGGCATTCGGCAAGGTCTACTGCTTCGGCCCGACCTTTCGCGCCGAAAAGTCGAAGACGCGCAGGCATCTGACCGAATTCTGGATGGTGGAGCCCGAGATGGCCTTCGCGGATCTCGAAGAAGTGAAGCGCGTTGCCGAAGAACTGGTCGTGTATCTGTGATCCCGAGTTCTCGAGAACCGTCAGGAAGAGCTGAAAGTCGCTCGAGCGCGACACGTCCAAGCTCGCAGCGTGTCAAGGCGCCGTTTCCGCGCATGAGCTATGACGAAGCGGTGAAGCTGCTGCAATCGAAAGGGAGCGAGATCCAATGGGGCGGCGACTTCGGAAACACCGACGAGACTCTGCTGACGCAGGATCTAGGATCGGCCCGTCATGGTAGACCGCTATCCGAGGCAAATCAAAGCGTTCTATTTCAGCCCGATGAACAGCGGCCGGAGGTTGGCGCTTGGCGTCGATGTGATCGCGCCGGAAGGGTACGGTGAAATCATCGGCGGCGGGCAGCGCATCCACGATCTGGCATTGCTCGAAAAGCGCCTGGCAGAACAGAACCTGCCGCGCGAAGCCTTCGAATGGTATCTCGATCTGCGCCGCTTCGGCACCGTGCCGCATGGCGGATTCGGCATGGGTGTGGAGCGCTTCGTTGCCTGGATGTGCGGGCTCGAACATGTGCGCGAAACAATTCCGTACCCGCGCATGCTGTATCGCACACGCCCGTAGACGTTCATGCGCAAGTCTCACGTTGCCATACTGGGCGTGCCGCTCGATCTCGGAGCCGGCCGGCGGGGCGTCGATATGGGTCCGTCTGCGCTGCGTCTGGCCGGTCTGAATCCAAAGCTCGAGTCTCTCGGCTACACGGTCGAAGATCTGGGCAACCTGCCGGTCGCGCAGCAGGAAAGCACGCCTACCGGTCAGGAGAACGCAAAGTATCTCCCTCAAATCGCGAAGACCTGCGCAGCACTTGCTAACTCGCGTCGAAAGAATCATGCGGGACGGGTAAGTTTCCGCTTGTGCTCGGCGGCGATCATTCAGTGGCGGTAGGAACTATTGCCGGAGTATCACAGTACTTTCGTGAGAGTAACAGAGCATCGGCGTGATATGGATCGATGCGCACGCCGATATGAACACACCGGAATCAGCCCGAGCGGCAACGTGCACGGCATGCCGCTCGCCTGCTGCCTCGGCATAGGGCCGCATGAGCTCACGGCATCTCTCGGCTACTCGCCTAAGGTCAAAGGCCGCAATGTGGTGCTGATCGGGCTGCGCGATGTGGATAAGCGTGAACGCGAGACGTGTGCGCGAGTCCGGCGCAACTGCCTTCACGATGCGAGATATCGATGAGCGTGGCCTCCGGAGCATCATGGAGCAAGCCATCGTGCAGGCAACCGACGGCACCGCCGGATTCCATGTTTCGCTTCGACATGGACGTCGTCGATCCGGATGAAGCGCCCGGCGTCGGCACACCCGTGCGCGGCGGCATCACTTATCGTGAAGCGCACCTGGCGATGGAGACTATCTGCGACTGCGGCGCGATGGTTTCCATGGAGTTTGTCGAGGTGAATCCCGTGCTTGATGAGGCTAACCGCACCGCGCTACTCGGTGTGGAGCTGGTTACATCCGCGATGGGCAAGAAGATCCTGTGACAAACCTTTATAACTGGACATAAACCTTTTTCTTCAACGCACTGGTCTCTCAACAAACGTTAACCTCTTGCGCTGATTCAAAGTTGCGATTTGGCAGCTGAATCGCAAGTAAGGCGGTATCCCTCGAACGGAAACGCCAGGGGGACGGAGAAGTCCAAAGCTCTCCGAAAGATCTAAAGGAGAATTGTATGAACCGCCTATCCAAAAACATCGTTCTGGCTGCGGTGCTCTCCGCTTTCGCGGGAGCAGCTGTGACCAGCGCCCAGGAACTTCGCGAGACAGCTACCGTCCCATTTGAATTTCACACACAGGGACCCACATTGGCCGCCGGTAAGGTCGACGTCAAGGAAGTGAATGATCGCGGAATCTATCTCGTAAGCGATAGCACCGGGCATTCTACTTTCTGGACAGCATCCAGAAAAGACAGCGCCGATCCCGACAAGCCTCATCTGACGTTTGCTTGCTACGGTCATGACTGCGTGCTGGCAGAGATCTCGATGGCAGGCAGCGATACGGCCTATAAGCTGAGCCAGTCTGCTATCGACAAGCAACTGCCGCGCAACATCGGCGTTTCGGCGATGATCCGCGTTCCTCTTCGTTAATAACTCATTCATACTCTAGAACGCGCAGCACAACGGCGGCCCCTCACCAGGGCCGCCGTTTTTATTTGCGTGAGCACCTATCGTCATAACTATGATGCATTATCTTGTTATCTTCTGTAACTCGCACTTTCGTTACATTCTTGCCCTTCCGGCCTATCCTAACTCCTTTTAACTTCGTCTAACTTAGTTTGGCATTCAAATCGCAAGTAAGTTAGCATCCCTCGAACGGAAACGCCAAGAGACGGAGATCCAAAGGTTCTCCGATATAGACAAGGAGACTTCTAATGAACCGCAAACTAACCAGCATCCTTCTAACAGCCACGCTCTCCGCTCTCGTCGGAAGCGTTTCTTTGAGCGCTCAGGACCGCTCAGAGGTGGCCAGCATCCCGTTCTCGTTCCAGGCTCAAGGCAAGATCATGCCGGCCGGAAATTATACTGTCAGCGAACAGGGCTACAGCGGCTCTCTTTACAAGCTGACCAGCAACACGGGACAGTCCATTTTTTGGGCAGCGCAGCATCAGAAGAGTGCGAATCCGACCGATCCGAAGCTGACCTTCGCTCATGCCGGCAACGAATATGTGCTGGCTTCGCTCTCCATGCCGGGCAGCAATGTCAGCCACGGCGTATCCGAATCAACGATCCAGAAGAGCTTCTCCAGGTCACTGGGCATCTCCTCCGAACTGAGCGTTCCGTTGAGAGCGCGTTAGTTCACGATTGGTTCGTTCAAGAGACCCGCCGCCCTTCTCGGGGCAGGCGGGTTTTTTGTGTTTGTGAATGCTTCAGTGAATGAGCATTTCGCTCAGTGCGCGTCCGGACGAGCCGCTCGGTATCTGAATATCGAGCATGGTTGCAAGTGTGGGAGCAATATCATTCGGTGCGATTGTCGTGTCAAAGCGGCCGGACCGGATACCTGGCCCCATAAAGAGTACCGGGACGTGGCGGTCATAGGCGTATGGTGAAAAGTGTGATGTCCCGCTGCGTGCCAGGGACATAACCGGGTTCGAAGACCAGGTTCAAATCGCCGCTCCGCCGCGGGAAGTAGCCATTCATCTCGGCTTGTGCGATGAAATCGCCGCTGACGCCGTTATCCAGTTGGGAACGCGTATAAACCCGCGCTACATGAAGCTGCGGGTTCGCGAATAAGGCATCTTTGGCCGCTCGGTAGATTTCCGCTTCGCTCAATGGCTGCCCGTCCTTCGTTCGGCATATTTTCGATCGCCTCGTGGTTGAAATAGATGGTTGTCTCTCCGCCGCCCGGAATGATCCAATCCGCCTTTCCAAATTTGCGGTTCAACGCTGCGGCGACCGCTTCGTCCACACTGCCTGATATATACCCGCCCGGCATTTTGTCCGCTTCATCGCGCGCGGGCAAAGGCGCGACACCATGATCAGCCGAAAGCACCACGATCACGTTCTTCAAGCCGACCTGTTGATCGATTATGCGAAACAGATTGCCAATTAGCTGATCTGTGCGCATTGCCATGTCGCGTACTTCGGGCGCGTCCGGCCCTGCGGCATGACCCACATAGTCGTTCGAGGAAAACGAAACCGTGAGCAGATCGGTCGCGCCGCGCTGTCCCAATTTCTCGCCTGCAATCGCCTTCTCCGCAAACTTCTCGATGATCTCATTGCCCCATGGGCTCGCGGGCAGTTTCGCGTAAGGGCGGCGGCTGCCTGCGGCAGCCCGGAAAGTCCAGCCCGGAAATCCCTCCCACTTCTGCCCGACATACTTTGCCGCCAGCTTCTGCTCGTTGAAGGCCTGCGCCCATGCGGGCAACGCATTCATATAGAAAGAGCTGCTGACGAAGTTTCCGGTCACATCATCAAACCAGTACGCGCCTGCCGCGCGATGACCCGACGGCAAAATCGCTCCGCGCGCTTTGATCGAAATACCGATCACTTTCGAGTTGCCGTCCGCAGTGCGCAACTCATCGCCCACCGTGCTGACCAACAGCCGGCGAGGCGAAGCGGGATCGGAATCGGTGCAGTGCTGCCCTTTCTCATCCTGACTGCCTCCGACCGTCTTTACGCTCCAGTCGCAGACGCTAGTCACAACTTGACCCTCGGCACGGTCGTACCACGTATTCCCGACAATGCCGCTGACGGCGGGCATCGCTCCGGAGAGGAAGATGCTGTGCCCGACCGCTGTCACCGTCGGAACCTGCGCATAGAAAGCGTTGGTAAAATCCGCGCCGCGTGTGAGCATCTGGTCGATGCCGCCGTGATAATCGGTGCGGAAGCGAGTCAGATAGTCATAGCGAAACTGATCAATGATAATGCCGACAACCAGCTTCGGCTTGGCCGCGCTCACCGCCGCACGCGAGCCCAGTGCCGCCCCGAGCGCCAGCAACGAAATTGCAACTGTCGTAAATCTTCGTACGGACATTCGGCCTCAGCGTAGCAGAGGCTCTCAGCGGCGTCGGACCGCGTGCCGGGACGTAAGTAGAACTGACTCTCAAGGCCCGGCATCGGCCCGTACACCCAACATTGACGAGCGAAGGGTGATACAAGTACACAGGTAGGGAGTTCCCGGAACAACTCAGCGTAATGGCGGATTTCCAGGGGACTCTAATAGGGAGCGCCGGAATTCTTTGCGGAATCCGAAGGCGCTCAGGGGCCCAAGTCTATGGCTATTAGCAACGTCGGCAGTTCCACAGTCACGGCTACGAGCACCGCAACCAGCAATACAGGCGCGATGGCGGTTGTCACCGCGCTGTTCTTCATGTGGGGCTTTGTCACCTGTCTGAACGACATCCTGATCCCTCACCTAAAAAACATCTTTGATCTGAACTATGCCGAAGGCATGCTGGTTCAGTTTGCTTTCTTTTCGGGCTATTTCATTTTTGCTTTTCCGGCGGGCAAGATCGTGGAGTGGGTCGGATACAAGCGGACGATGGTAGTCGGGCTGCTGACAATGGCGCTGGGCGCGTGGCTGTTCCTGCCAGCGGCGAGCGTACCTTCATTCCCGTTCTTCCTGACGGCGCTGATTATCGTCGCCGCCGGAATGACGGCACTGCAGGTTTCGGCGAACGCATATGTCTCGGTTCTCGGATCTCCTGATAAAGCCTCGAGCCGGTTGAACCTCACGCAGGCGTTCAACTCATTGGGAACAACGATCGCGCCCTATTTCGGCAGCGTGCTGATTCTGAGCGGAGCGGCGGTCGCCATTGATCAGGTCCGGAAAATGTCACCGGAAGCGCTTCAGTCTTACCGGCTGCACGAAGCGGCAACGGTCAAGTTTCCCTACATGCTGATTGCGATCACGCTGATGCTGCTCGCCGTGATCATTGGCTGGTTCAAGCTGCCGAAGATTGCGACCCTACATGACGTGTTGGAAAACGAATCGGAGCAGCGGCCCGGTTTCAGCGTATGGAGGCAGCGGCATCTCCTGCTGGGAGTGGCAGGGATCTTTGTATACGTGGGCGCGGAAGTTTCGATCGGAAGCTTCCTGGTGAATTATTTCAGCCAGCCGTACATCGGCGGAATGACAGAGAAGGTGGCGGCAGGCTACGTTTCGTTCTATTGGATGTTCGCGATGTTCGGCCGTTTTATTGGGGCGGCCGTGCTGCGCAAGGTCAAGGCCGGAACATTGCTGGGGATAGTGGCGATTGTGGCGTGCGGGCTGGTCATATCGTCGATGCTGAGCTTCGGCTCTTTGGCGATGTGGACCATTATCCTGGTCGGGCTGTTCAACTCAGTCATGTTCCCGAGCATCTTCACGCTGGGCATCGCCGGTCTGGGGCCGCTGACGGGCGAAGGATCCGGGCTGCTGGTAG
The DNA here is from genome assembly GCA_963846185.1 of uncultured Acidobacteriaceae bacterium. GTDB lineage: Bacteria > Acidobacteriota > Terriglobia > Bryobacterales > Bryobacteraceae > Bog-105. The sequence continues at coordinate 129,701 of CAWJVA010000029.1, forward strand.
CGGCGATCGTCGGGGGCGCGATTATCCCGGAGATTCAGGGTGTGCTGGCGGATCATATCGGGATCCATCACGCCTTTATCATTCCGGCACTCTGCTACTGCTACATCGCGTATTACGGATTCAAAGGATCGCAGCCGGCATCTAAGTCGCTGCTTGCGCCCACGCCCGCGATGTCCTGATTTTATCTTCTGTTTACCGTGCTCAGTTGACACTGTAGATAGACGTGCGTTTGCTTTTGATCGAGGATGAAGAGGACGCAGCCTCGGCCATTGCGAAGGGGCTTCGTCAGGAATCCTATGCCGTAGATATCGCAAGAGACGGACGGGAAGGATTCGAGAAAGCAATCTCTCACATCTACGACCTGATCATTCTCGATATCCGCCTGCCTCAAAAGGATGGCTGGTCGGTGTGCCGCGAATTGCGTGAGAACGGCTCGCAGACCCCGATTCTAATGCTTACTGCGAGCGGCGCCACCGCGGAGCGCATAAAAGGGCTGGATCTGGGCGCCGACGATTATCTGGCCAAGCCTTTCGATTTCGGTGAATTTCTGGCGCGCGTGCGAGCGCTGCTGCGACGAAAGCCGCTGGTCCACAATCCGGTTATCCGGATCGATACGCTTGAAATTGATACACGCTCCAGGACCGTTACGCGCGGCGGGCAGTTCGTACGGCTGACTGCGAAGGAGTATGCGTTATTGGAGTGCCTGGCGCGCGATGCGGACGCGATTCTAGGGCGCGAGACAATCTCCGAACGCGTGTGGGATGAAAGGTACGATCCGTTCTCAAACCTCATCGAGGAATACATTAAAAGACTGCGGAAAAAGATCGATTTCGAAGGGCAGAAACCGCTGATCCACGCACGCCGCGGGGAAGGCTACATTTTGACCGCGAAAGAGTTTGCGTGATCCGGTTCCGGCTGGTGCGTTTCGTCGAGTGCAGGCAGGGAGATTTCGAAAGTAGTACCTCCAGGCTTGGATTCGACGAGGCTAAGTGTGCCGCCCTGGCTTTCCGCAATGGACTTTGCGATGGCTAAGCCGAGTCCTGCCCCGGGCGCGGCCGAGTGGCTGTTTTCTGCGCGGAAGAAGCGCTCAAAGATATGAGGCTGGGCGGCCACCGGAATGCCGATGCCCGAATCGGCGACCTGGCACTTCCAGTAGCTGCCTTCTCTATACAGGCCAATACGAATGAGCCCTTCAGGGGGCGTGAACTTAACCGCGTTGTCCAGCAGAATAAGGAGGCACTGTTTCAGCAATTCCTGATCCCCCCTGCAGCGAGCCTCAGGTAGCGGATCGATTTTCAATATTTGCCGGCGCGCTTTCGCGAGAGTCCGTGCGGAACTGACCGCATCCGAGATCACGTCGTCGAAAAATATTTCGGCGCTGGCTGATGCAAGGCCGGAATTGTCGGCCTGCGCGAGCAGCAGAAGATTATCCACGAGCTTCTTCAATCTCAACATCTGAGCCTCCGCCACGCAGAGAGCTGCATTCGAATCCTCTGGAGTTCGCGCCGGATCATGCTGGGTGACTTGCACTGCTGCAAGCGCAACGGTGAGCGGTGTTCTGAGTTCATGAGAAGCGTCAGCCATAAAGCGGCGCTGCATATTGAACGCCTGCTGGAGGCGATCGAGAAGCGAATTGAAGCTCGCCGCAAGGCGGCTGATATCGTCCGAAGCATGCGGGACCGGAACACGGGCGCTGAGGTCAGAGGAGGTAATTGTTTCAATGGCTCTGGCGAGCGCGGCAAGAGGAGCGAGCGACTTGCGTGCAAGTAAATAGCCTGCAAAGGAAGCGAGCACGAGACCGAGCGAGACGAGCAGGAACAGGATGGCGCGTACGAGGGAAAGCTGCTCCTCTGCACCCGCGATCGATTTGGCCGAGTAGATCTGATAACGCGTGTGAAACTTTGGGATTTCAAGCTCGCGGGCCTGAACGCGGGCATTACTAACAATGCGGCCGGACAGCAATTTCGATGAAGGGATGGCGCGCAGATCGAAACCTGAATTCTCGACATTTCGAAACGCGACTTCACGGCTGCCTTCGCGAACCAAAATCTGTGTTCCCGGTAGCGCTACCTCTCGGGCGTCCCGCAAAACGTCGCGCAGATCTGCTTCACCATGTTCCTTCGTGCGGTGCTCGGCCATCTCGTGCTCAGTGGACATAGCAGCGCCATCAACCGCGGCGCGCAAGCCGGAATCGAGCTTCGAGTAGGCGTCCTGCCGGCAAAGCAGATAGGTACCAACAGCTAGACACACCACGATAATTCCAAACAGAACAGTGAAACTGAAAGTCAGCCGGGCTCGGGTAGACATGACCGCTACTCTAACTGTAGGACGGATGGCAGTGTGCGCGAATTTTGAAACGTACGAACGTCTGGATCAGTGCGGATGACGGATGTATGCGTCGTGGGCGGCGGTCCGGTTGGGCTTGCGGCAGCGCTGGCAATGCGACAGGCAGGCGCAGAAGTCACGATTGTGGATCGTGGCCAGCCGGTCATCGACAAAGCCTGTGGAGAAGGATTAATGCCCGACAGCCTGGCGGCCTTGCGTGCACTCGGTGTGCACGTGCCGCGCGATTGCGGGTTCTCATTTACAGGCGTACGCTTCGCTGATGCGGTCAGTTCTGTGCGAGCGTGCTTACCGGGTAGCGGGGGCATCGGCGTACGGCGAACCGTTCTTCACCGGCTGCTGACCGAACACGCTGAAGGCGAAGGCGTGCGAATCGTGTGGGGGGCGAAAGATGTCCATCTTGCGCAAGGCGGCGTTACCGTCTCGGGATCTCTGCTTCGTGCCCGTTTTGTGATCGGCGCCGATGGACAAAATTCGCAGATCCGACGGCAAGCTGGTCTGGATCGATTCCGTTATCAACAGCGCCGGTACGGCTTTCGAAGGCACTACCGCGTCGCACCCTGGTCAGATTACATCGAGGTGCACTGGGGCCCGCGCTGCCAGGCATACATTACACCGGTTAGTGATAACGAAATCTGCCTTGTTACTCTCTCGAGAAATCCGCGGCTGCGGCAACGCGCAGCACTAGCCGACTTCCCCGAATTGAGCGAGAGACTACAGGGCGCGGCAGCAAGTTCGAGCGAGATGGGCGCTGTCTCGCTATCCAGGAAGCTGAGGAGAGTCTTCGCCGGAAATGTGGCGTTGGTAGGCGACGCTTCGGGCTCAGTGGATGCGGCAACGGGGGAAGGCATGGGCTTGGGCTTCAGGCAGGCGCAGAAACTGGCACATGCGATCCGGCAAGGCGATCTCGAGCAGTATGAGGCGGCACACGCACAAATCAGTATGCGCCCGCGCACGATGGCATCTCTGATTTTGTTGCTTGAGCGCCATCAGGGAGCTCAGCGCCGGGCACTGGCGAGCTTGGCGGCACACCCTGGCGTTTTCGAGTCGCTGCTAGGTATTCACGTCGGTGAGTCTTCCTTTCGAGATCTGCTTTCGTGGAACCTTCTGCCCTTCGGGTTGAGTTTCCTGGCCGCTTAAGGCATGTGTATGAGCCGTGGAGATGCGTTGCAAGCCGGACTATGCGTCGCGTTGGCGTGCGCTGCAGTTTCAGTGCATGCTGCAAGCCGGCCGATAACGGTAGATATAGATCCGGCGAAGACGCGGATCGAATGGACGCTCGGGGACGTCTTGCATACGATTCGCGGGACGTTTCAGCTAAAGCAGGGGCGGATCATTTACAATCCCGAGGCTCGGAGCATTTCGGGAGAGATCGTGGTGGATACGGCGAGCGGCGACAGCGGAAACGGGACACGCGACCGCAGGATGAAGAAGGAGATTCTCGAAACGCAGCGATTCCCCGAAGCACGATTCGTTCCTGCCGGAAGCGACGCACCAATCGCGCTCAATGGAGCGTCAGAAGTCCATATCAGCGGAATATTGGATCTTCACGGCACAAAACATGATGTGACAATTCCGCTGAAGATAGAATTTTCGGGCTCCGATGTGAAGGCGACGGGAAGCTTCACAATTCCGTACGTCCAGTGGGGGATGAAGAACCCAAGTACGTTTGTGTTGCGGGTCGATCAGACAGTACGTGTAGACGTGAGAGCGACAGGGCGACTGAGTTCTTCGACTGCTGCTGATGCACGACGTAGTTACACGCCTCGAGATGTGCTATCGTTGACGCCATTGTTAGCGCGAGTAAGTAGAGAGTAGCTAGAGTGACAAATCGGGAACCGGTAAGCGATGCCGCATCAAGCGTGTCTTTGAGTGACGACCCTGCGCGTGAACGGACGAAGCAGCAACCGGCTTTGGCATTGTTTGCGATCGGGATGATCGGCCTCGGCTTTCTCGCCTTGATTTATGGAGATTTCGCGTTGGTGTGGCAGCCGGTAGCGAGTTGGGTGCCGGGGCGAACGGGCCTCGCGTACGCATCGGGCGTGCTGATGCTTTTGGGCGGCACGGGGATCCTTTTCCGATCCACTGCTGCGATCTCCGTTCGCGTACTGTTTCCTTATCTCATCATTTGGCTTTTGCTGAAAGTGCCGGCCCTGGTTGTAGCGCCGCGAATGGAAGCGGTTTGGCTGGGCGCCGGTGAGCTTGCTGTACTGCTCGCGGGCGGTTGGGTGCTGTTTTCGCAGCTTTCCGGGCTGCGAGAGACATCGATTGTGTCATTTTCTGCGGGCGAGAACGGTGTTCGTATCGCGCGCATTCTCTTTGGAGCTTCGCTCATACCAATCGGCCTTTCCCATCTGGTGTATACGAAAGAGACGGCAAACCTGGTACCGGCATGGCTCCCCTTCCGAACAGGCTGGGCTTACCTGACCGGCGTCGGACAGATGGCGTGCGGCGCGGGAGTGCTGTTGTCGATTTTTCCGCGGTTGGCAGCAACGGTGGAAGCCGGGATGTTGAGTGCATTCACGCTTCTCGTCTGGATTCCGGCGATTGTTGCAGCACCGAAAACCCGATTGCCATGGACGGCATTTTTCATTTCATGGGCGATCACGGCGGCGGCCTGGGTGATGGCCGCGAATATCAGAGCGAGCGAGTCCGGCAATCGACGCTGGCGGGCATGACACCGGCCGTCGGTCAGCTTGCTATACGTTTATTTGGGTATGTATGAGGCGGGATGAACAGGTTGTCGAGACAGAGCTCATCGAAATCATGGGCATTCAGGATGACATTGTGAAGCTCGAGCGGATCGTGGCCTGGTGCGCCGCATATCCGGATGAGGTTCCCTTTGCTTTGCATTTTTTTCGGAAACAATCCGGCTCGAGTAAGACGAGAGATTTGGATTCTGACTTGAAGGGGTCTGCCGAAGGGCCTGAACTCAAATCAGCACATTAGCTCAGATAATCATCGAAGCAATGGGGCAGCTACGGAACTGCTCGGAGCGGGCTCAAACTTATAGCGACACTAGTATCGAATAGCTGGCGGAGGCTACTGCCCCAGTTGTGCCAGGGCCGCACGCAAGGGAGCGCTAGGCACTCGAATCAACCCGGCGTAAGGCTGATACATATCGAGGATCAGCAAGATCGCAGCACAAATCGCTAGCGAAGAGGCGAATAGACTAACCACCACCACGACATTGGGACGAACAAACAGCCCAAAGCTCATGAAAAGCAAGGTGAGCCAGAAAACCAGAATTATCAGCAAGGGCATGGGAACCGATGAAGTCGTCTGTGCGACCATCAGCAATCGGGTCTCACTTAGTTTAGCCAGGCTGTTTAACGCCTGTGAATGCAGGAATCGTTGATTGTCGTTGTGGGGAGAGAGGTCTTGAGTCTTTTCGAAGATGGGTCCAATTTCCGCGAACTGGGCAAAATGAGTCCTATTTGCACTGTGTTGCTCCCAAACGACATCCATGCTAACCACCGACTGGCGCAGGAGCTCACGTATTTCCTTCGTCTCGGGTCCGTAATGGTGCAGGACCTTATCCACGAATACGACATCCGCGGCGAACTGCGTGAGTTCGGAGTTCAGAGTATCGTAGAACGCCTTGCCCGAAGCGATCAGCAGTCCCAGCACCAACGCTACCATCGTCCCGACCAATGCCATCCCAAGCCTAACGGCTTCCTTGGAATCGGAATCGAGGTGCTCGTCCGGTAGATGGGAATGAATGAACATGCCGACCAGCGCTCCGCCAAAAACGCACGCGAACACAACGACATTGATGGTTATATGACTCATGCTAGACGTCTTCCGACCGGACCGCCCGAAGTGGACAGATTGAGAAATCGGCGCTCAAAAAACAGCACACAAAGGCGTTCAGACTCACCGAACTCGATCCCGCTATACACGTTCCGGCACACTCTCAATCGTTGCAATCAAATGATGTCCGGACAAAAACAGGCTGGGGCGGCTGGTGGGATTCGAACCCACGACATCCAGAACCACAATCTGGCGCTACTACCAACTGAGCTACAGCCGCCGTGGGGAAAGCTCTTTCCGAAGTTTAACATCCGCTGTGAAGGTTACCGGGAAGCAGAACCACTGCGCTGTCAGGCGTCTACATCAAACTAATCGGGTCTACGTCGATGACCAGGGCAGTCGTTTTCCATTTCTGCATTTCGGCGAAAGTTCGTATCTGCCGGACAACGGCTCGCAGAACGGATCTCTTGGCCGCCTTCAGGAGGATCTGGTAACGGAATTGGTTATTGACTCGCAAGACCGGCGCTTCAGCCGGACCGATTACCCGGACGCCTTCCGGCTGAGGATTGAGCAGGAAACTGATTTCCGAGGACATCCGCAGAGCGTCCTCTTGCTTTTCTGAGCGCACGAGCACATTGGCGCAGGCGGAGAAAGGCGGGTAACGCAGCCACTTACGGAACTCGATTTCCTTCCGATAAAAGCCTTCGTAATCCTGATCGGCGGCAAAGCGGATTGCGTAGTGCTCCGGATTCAGCGTTTGAATGATCACGCGCCCGGGGGTTTCGCCCCGTCCGGCTCGGCCGGCAGCCTGGGTCAGAAGTTGAAAGCTCCGTTCGGCCGAGCGGAAATCCGGCATACTCAGACCGACGTCGGCCAGCACGACGCCTACGAGGGTCACATTTGGAATGTCGTGGCCTTTTGCGATCATTTGCGTGCCCACCAGTATGTCGATTTCTCCATCGCGGAACGCCTGGAGGATGCTTTCGAATGCGCCTTTTGCGCGCGCACTATCGCGATCGAGCCGTGCAATCCGAGCGACGGGCAGGAACTGGTGGAGCTCGTCTTCCACGCGCTCCGACCCCGTCCCGAGGAATTGTATGTAGTCGCTACCGCACTGCGGACAAGTGGACGGAATCCTGTCAGCGTACCCGCAGTAGTGACACAGCATGCAGCGCTCACGCCGATGATGCGTCAGCACGACGGAGCAGTTGGCGCAGAGCATTCGCTCGCCGCAGGCCCGGCAGACCATGAAGCTCGAAAAGCCGCGGCGGTTCAAAAGCAGCATGGTCTGCTCGCCCTGCTGAAGGCGCGACTCCATTTCCTCGATCAATGCGCGCGAAAAAGTCGCCTGGCGCTTGGTTTCGAGAAACTCGGCCCGCATATCAATGATGCGCACTTCCGGCATGGGGCGCCGCGCGATGCGCTCGGGCAGGAGCAGGTGGACGTATTTGCCGTGCTCGGCATTCCAGCGGCTTTCGATGCTGGGCGTTGCTGAGCCAAGGACCGCAATTGCCGGCAGATTGCGAGCCCGCATCAGAGCAACGTCACGGCCGTGATAACGCGGCGTCTCTTGCTGTTTATAACCCCCATCATGCTCTTCGTCAACGATGATAATGCCCAGATTGGCGACAGGCGCAAAGACAGCCGAGCGCGTACCGACGACCACACGTGCCTGCCCGTTCCGCACGCGCCGCCATTGCTCGGCACGCTCCGCATCGCCGAAAGCGGAATGCAGGATCGCCACTTGCCTACCAAAGCGATGGAAGAACTGGCCGGCTACAGCTGGAGTCAAAGCGATCTCAGGTACAAGCAACAACGCATTTTTCCCCAGCGCAAGCGCTGCCTCGATGCAATGGAGATAGACTTCCGTTTTTCCGGAGCCGGTTACCCCCTGAAGCAGAAACGCTTTGAACTGCCCGGATTCCAGTGCCGCTCGGATCTCGGTAAACGTCTGCTGCTGGTGCGCGTTCAAGACCGGTACCGGACGCTCGTAGCCGGAGGGAGCGCGCCAATCTTCCGGCTCCAGCGTAATGAGCTCGCGGCGCGCAAGTGAGCGGCCGGCTTCGCTTGCCCTCTTTAGCCTGCCGGCGAGCTCGGCCAGATTATGCGGCCCGGGATGCAGCTCCAAGAACGCCAGGAGCTCCCGCTCACTTTTGTTTAACTTCTCCGCGGTGGCCGGGCGCCGAACAAATTCCGCTTGCAATCGCTCCGCAGACGCACGTAGGGGATCGCGTTCGTCCCGGGTTCTCTCAGCAACCACCCAGCCGCGTTTGATAAGCGCAAGCAGCGCAGGCTTTGCTTGCGGAACTTTCGAAGAAAGATATTCCGCGGAACGCGCCCGTTCCTCGAGCATGGCGAGCACCTGCAATGACGGGTCCATTTCCGCCTTGATAATGAGCTGACGAGCGACGCTGCGGCCACCCTCGGTGAGCGAATAGCGCGTACTTCGCCGCGATTCGCCGCTGAGCGGAAGCATTCCTTTTATGACTTCCCCAATCGGTGCGCAGTAGTAATCGGCAATCCAGCGACCGAGATTCAGCAGCTCCGTGTCAAGCACAGGCTCCTCATCGAGTAAGGATGAAATCACGCGTGTCTGCTGCTCGGGTGGTTCGGAGTGGAGATGCATCACCATGCCGGCGAGTTTGCGCGTGCCAAATGGAACAAGGACGCGACAACCAACCTGGGCGCGCAGTTCGAACTCGCGGCCGAGTTCGTAGGTGAAGAGGCGGTCTACCGGAACTGGAATCGCGACATCACAGAACCGAAAACCGTCAGGCATCCAATTCGCCGATCGCCTGGAAAATCGGTTTCAGCGCCGGATAAAGTCTGCGATAGACGTGATACCGCTTCCGATAAAAATCTGCTGCATCCGCCTCGCGGCCGCTTAACGGAGACCTCGTGGATGGCTCGCTGCGCGAGGTCGGACGCGTTGGCGTACTCGCCGGTTCCGATAAGCGCAAGCAGTGCCGCACCGTAAGCCGAGCCTTCCTGCGTAGCAAGTGTGGCGACCGGCAGATTGAAGATATCCGCAAAGAGCTGATGCCAGAAAGGGCTTTTCGCGCCGCCCCCGGACAATCGCACGACGTTGATCGCCGCGCCCAACTCCGCGATGATTTCCAGACCATCTTTCTGGCTGTAACAGACGCCTTCGAGGATCGCGCGCACCAGGTCCGCCGTTTGATGCCGCGCGGTCAGCCCGACCCAGGCGCCGCGTGCCAGCGCATCGAGATGCGGGGTGCGTTCGCCCATAAGGTACGGCAGCCAGAACAGCCCGTGCGAACCCGCCGGCGAACCGGTAGCAGCGGCGGTCAGATCGTCATAATCAGTTCCCGGTGCGAGGCGGTTTCGGTACCACTGCAAGCTCAGGCCTGCTCCCTGCGTCACGCCCATAACGTGCCAAGCGTTGGGAATCGCATGGCAAAAGGTATGGACGCGTCCGGCCGGATCGTACGCAGGCTTCGTCAAATAGGCAAATACAACCCCAGAAGTTCCGATCGTGCAGGAGACCGTCCCGGGATTGGTGATACCGTTTCCGATGGCGCTTGCGGCCTGATCGCCCGCACCCGCCATAACGGGAGTACCGGGCTTCAGACCCGTGGCCTCCGCACCCTGCGCTGAGATCGTCCCGCTCACTTCGCTTGATTCATAGGCGCGAGGAAGAATGCTGGTGTCCAGGCCCAGGGCGTTTGCCATCTCCCTGGACCAGCGGCGATGCGCTACATCGAAGAGAGCGGTGCCGCTGGCGTCTGAGACGTCCGTTGCGTACTCACCGGTCAGTTTGAAGCGAATGTAATCCTTGGGAAGCAGGAGATGACGGAGCTGCGTGAATCGCTCCGGCTCGTTGTCGCGCACCCAAAGCAGCTTCGGCAAAGTCAACCCGGTCACAACCGGATTAGCCGTCCATTTCACGGCGTCGCCGGCCTTCAGCTTCGTGTTGATGGTGTCCACCTGGCGCTGGCTGCGCTGGTCGCACCAGATCAGGGCGGAGCGAATCACATCGTCGGATGCATCGAGCATGACCAGGCCATGCATCTGGCCAGTAAGCCCGACGCCACGGACATCGGCCCCTTCGATTCCCGCCTCTTTCAAGACTCCTCGCACCGCCTTTTGCGAAGCAGCCCACCAGTCGTCCGGTTCCTGCTCCGCCCATAGCGGCTTCAGCATCAGCATGTCTTTGTGAGGTGAAATAGCCGAGTAACGGACGCATCCCTCCGCATCAACTAGCAGTGCACGAGTTCCTCCCGTGCCGACATCGATTCCGAGCCAGTACATCCCTTCTCCGATTTGTCGCCTTCTCTTAAGCGGTTACGGCCGTGCTCGCCGCCGGTTCGAATTCAAACGGAAGGTAGGCAGCACCATACAGACCCGCGTCTGCGCCAAGCAGCGCCTTTTCGATGCGAGTTCCGGTGCGAGCGTAGATAAAGGACCGTTTCCTCACTTCCGCCAGCATAGTGGGAGCAAAGAAATTCCAGGCGGGCAACGGACCGCCGCTGACCAAATAAAGCGGGAAATTGAAGGCGTTGATCAGGTTTGCAAGAGCGATACCGAGCGCGCGGCCCATGGATTCAAAAACCAGCTTGGCACGTTCGTTCCCGGCGACTGCAAGTTCGTATACTCTCTCAGCAGTTACCTCGCCGCCGAAATGCATCATGCGGCCCATGGCAGCGATTGCCGTTGCGGAAGCGTGCTTCTCGAGACAGCCGCAGTTCCCGCACCCGCAGGGATTGCCGTCCGGCGAGACGGTCATATGGCCGAATTCTCCAGCCATTCCCAAGAAGCCATGCACGACCTTCCCGTTCAGAACAATGCCGCCTCCAACACCGGTACCGAGGGTGAGCAGAATGAGATCTTTGACTTCCCTGCCCGCACCCATCCACATTTCTCCGAGCGCGGCGGCATTGGCATCATTCTCCAGGATGATTGGCGCGCCTAGCTGATTCTGGATTTCGTCCCGAACTGGAAAGCCTTCGAACCCGGGGAGATTGGCTGAACCCATGACGACGCCTTTATCGATATCAATGAAACCGGGGACACCTATGCCAACACCACGCAGACCGTCGGACCCGACTCGCTCACGCACGCTACTTATGATTCGCGAAATCTCGCCGGCGACCTTCTTCGGTCCGGTATCAAATACCGCCGGCTCGGAAACTCTGGCGAGAACCTGCCCGGCTGAGTCGATCGCTGCAACACGCAGATTAGTGCCGCCCAGATCTACGCCAATCGAGTACGCGGTCATGCGCACGAATCATAACAAATGCCGGGGTTGCACAGCTTCCGCGTCCGTTTCGGCGGCGACGCACGCCACATTGAGCCAAAAATTAACGGTAGCTTGAATAATCGAGAAGAAAGAATCGAGGTCAGGTGGCTTGCGCAGATAGCAGTTTGCGTGGAGGTGGTAGGCCTCGCGCACATCGGATGCCGCACTGGAGGTGGTCAGTACCGCTACGATAATCGGGCGAAGAGCGTGATCACCTTTGATCTCGCGCAGAATGTCCCGTGAGTTTGCGCGTGGCAGGTTGAAATCAAGGAAGATTAAAGCCGGAGTTGGAGCGGCGCCGTAACAGCCTTCGCGGCGCAGAAATTGCAGCGCCTGATCTCCATCGGGCGCAACGTGAATGTTGATTGGCGGACTCATCGCTTTGAGGGCTTCGCGCATGAGTCGCACGTCGGCCGGATTGTCTTCGACAATCAAAATTTCACGATTCGCCAAGCTAGCCCTGTACCTGTCAGTGTAAGGCTGAAAAGCACCGCATTCGAACAACGATTGTTAAACTTGCCGGGCCTCTAGTGCACAGCGATTGGCGTCGCGGACGCTTGCGACAATGTTTAGCCGTGCGCCTACACAGTGTCGTTTGCTTCTTGATTGCCTGCATGCCTCTAATCGCCGGCCAGAAACCTGCCCCTGGCGAGCCTGCTGAGAGCTTTGCCACACGCATCGCGAAGCTACGGAAATTAGACGGGTTCCTGCCTCTCTATTGGGACGAACGCGCGGGCAAGATGTACTTGGAAATCGATCGCTTAAATGAAGAGTTCCTGTACATTACGGCGCTATCGGCGGGCCTCGGTTCGAACGATCTCGGGCTCGATCGAGGCCGAATGAATCAGCCTAAAGTGGTTCAATTCGAGCGCTGGGTCCCAAGGTGCTTCTGATCGAATCGAATTATCAATTTCGGGCGATGGGCGGTGATGAAGCCGAACAGCGCTCGGCGCGCGATTCATTTGCCCGCTCGACCTTATGGGGCTTCGAGGTCGTCGCCGAGGAAGGCTCGCGACTGCTGGTGGACGCCACGGCGTTTCTGTTGCGCGATGCAGCCGGAGTCGCGCGAGACCTGCAGGAGCAGAAGCAGGGCAACTACCGCGTGGACGAATCACGGTCGGCGTTTTACCTGCCGCTGACCAAAGCATTCCCACAGAACACGGAAGTGGAAACGACGATCACGCTCACAGGCGAGGCATCGGGACAGTTCATTCGCGAGGTAACCCCCTCACCAGACGCGGTGACAGTTCGCGAGCACCAGGGCTTTGTGGCGCTGCCCCCGCCCGGCTATAAGCCGCGAATGCAGGACCCGCGCGCCGGTTTCTTCAGCATCGATTTCATGGACTTTTCTGCACCCGTGAACGAGCCTGTGGTGAAGCGGTATGTCGCACGGCACAGATTGGAAAAGAAGGACCCGAATGCCTCCACGAGCGAGGCTGTCAAACCGATCATCTATTACATTGACGCCGGCGCGCCTCCGCCAGTCCGCCAGGCCTTGCTTGAAGGCGCAAGCTGGTGGAACCAGGCGTTTGAAGCGGCCGGGTTTTCAAATGCGTTTCAGGTCAAGGTCATGCCGCCGGAGATGGATCCGATGGACGTCCGCTACAACGTGGTGCAGTGGGTCGATCGATCGACACGAGGCTGGTCGTATGGCAATTCGCTGGTCGATCCGCGCACGGGAGAGATCATCAAAGGCATTGTTACGCTCGGTTCGCTGCGCGCGCACCAGGACTATCTCATTTTTGAGGGCTTAATGGCGCCCTACGCGCCAGGCCATGATCAAACCAGCTTGTTGAGCGATGTGGTATACGCCCGGCTGCGGCAGCTTGCGGCTCATGAAGTGGGTCACACGCTCGGACTCGAACACAACTTTCTGGCGAGCACGCGTGACCGTGCTTCGGTCATGGACTATCCCGGCCCGCGCGTGGACGTTGGTCCAGATAACACGTTGGATCTGTCTCAGGCTTACGCACGCGGCATCGGCGCATGGGACAAAGTTGCCATACGGTGGGGTTATTCAGAGTTTCCTGCAGGCGCCGGCGAACGCGCGGGGCTGGACAAAATCATTTCGGATGCGGCGCACCAGGGACTCACTTTTATTACGGACGCCGATA